>CAZACX010000014.1:0-35213 GCA_964483685.1 uncultured Intrasporangiaceae bacterium | reverse complement strand
GTGGGTGCGGTGGTGATCGTGGGTGCGGTGGTGATCGTGGGTGCGGCGGTGATGGTCGAGGCGGCGGTCATCGGGTCACCGACTCGCTCGAGGCCGCGACCTCGGCCGCGGGGGTATGCCGGACGTCGACGACGGTGGTGTCGTTGACGAGATCGGTCTTGACGACGGTGATCTCGTGGACGGAGCCGCCGAGCACCCTCTCGACGTGGGCGCGCAAGGCCGCCCGGTCGCCATACGCCCGATCGAGGACGAGCGTCTGCCGACAGGTGCGCGCGCTCCCACCGAGGGCATCGCCAACCGCGACCGCAAGCACGATCATGGCCATGAGGCCGAGGACGATCCCGAGGGACGTGCTCCCAAGGCCACCAAGCAGGCCCAGGGCCAACGCGGCGAAGTAGTAGGCGACCTCGTGTTGGGCCAGTTCCTGCGAACGGAGCCGGATGATCGAGAGCACCCCGAAGAGCCCGAGGCCCAGGCCGGCGCTCACCGTCGAGGTGATCAACGCTGAAGCGACCGCCATGACGCCGATGTTGACGACGAGGTAGGCCATGATCAGGTCGCGTCGCCCGTGGCGGGGGAGGAAGAGACCAAAGATGAGGATCGTGACCGCGACGAGGTCGGCGCCAATGAGTGTGAGGGACATGGGGGTTCGCTCCTGAGGGTGGGTTGCTGTCTGGACCCATTCCGTCAGGCCCCCTTGTCCGACGCCCTTGGGTCGGCTGTGCGGTCCCTGTGAACGCGCGGTCGGGAGAACGAACGCAGTCGGGAGCAGCGCACGCGCGGTCGGGAGAACGAACGCGCAGTCGGGAGAAGGCGGGCCCACCTTTAGACTCGTCCGCATGCCCGAATTGACTCGCGACGACGTCGCGCACCTCGCCGGCCTGGCCCGGATCGAGTTGTCGGACGCCGAACTCGACACCATGGTCGGCGAACTGGCGATCATCCTTGACTCGGTCGCGACGGTCCAGCAGGCGCCGGTTGGCGACGTCCCGGCGATGAGCCACCCGGTTCCGCTCGTCAATATCTCGCGCGCCGACGTCGTGCGGCCATCCCTGACCCCGGCGCAGGCCCTTAGCGGGGCCCCCGAGGTCGATCAGCAGCGCTTTTCTGTCCCCCGCATCCTTGACGAGGAATGACCGCCATCGTGACCACTGACCTCACCACGTCCGCTGCGGCCGATCTCGCCGACCTCCTTGCCCGCGGCGACGTCTCCGCGCGCGAGGTGACCCAGGCTTGCCTCGACCGCACCCGAGCAGTCGATGGCGCCGTGCACGCCTACCTCCACGTCGACGAGGAGGGCGCCCTTGCCGCCGCCGACGACATCGATCGTCGCCGCGCCGCCGGTGAGGCCCTGCACCTCCTTGCCGGGGTTCCCATCGCGGTGAAGGACGTTGTCGTCACCCAGGGCCTGCCGACAACGGCCGGCAGCAAGATCCTGAGCGGCTGGGTGCCCCCGTATGACGCCACCCTCGTCACCCGGTTGCGCGCGGCTGGCCTGCCGATCCTTGGCAAGACGAACATGGACGAGTTCGCGATGGGCTCCTCGACCGAGCACAGCGCCTACGGGCCCACCCACAACCCGTGGGACCTGACCCGCATCCCGGGCGGATCCGGCGGCGGCTCGGCTGCGGCCCTCGCCTCCTTCCAGGCGCCGCTCGCCATCGGGACGGACACGGGCGGCTCGATCCGCCAGCCGGCATCCGTCACCGGCACCGTCGGCGCGAAACCCACCTATGGTGGCGTCTCCCGTTATGGCCTCATCGCGATGGCGTCCTCGCTGGACCAGGCCGGCCCATGTGCACGCACCGTGCTCGATAGCGCGTTGCTGCACAGCGTGATCGGCGGCCACGACGTTTTGGACTCGACATCCCTGAACGAACCGGTCCCGCCCGTCGTCGAGGCCGCACGGCGGGCCGACGTCACCGGAATGCGGATCGGCATTGTCAAGGAACTCACCGGCGAGGGCTTCCAGCCCGGGGTCTCGGCCCGCTTCGACGAGGCGGTCCAACACCTCATCGACGCCGGCGCCCAGGTCGTCGAGGTGTCGTGTCCGAGCTTCACGTATGCCCTGGCTGCCTACTACCTCGTCATGCCGAGTGAGGTCTCGAGCAACCTCGCCAAGTTCGATGCAATGCGCTATGGCCTGCGGGTCTTCCCGCAGGGCGTGGACGACCCGAGCGCCGAGGAGGTCATGGCCGCCACCCGGGATGCCGGGTTCGGCGCCGAGGTCAAACGCCGCATCATCCTCGGCACCTACGCGCTGTCCTCCGGCTACTACGACGCCTATTACGGGTCGGCCCAGAAGGTGCGCAGCCTCATAGCCCGCGACTTCGACGCCGCCTTCACCCACGCCGACGTCCTCGTCTCACCCACGTCACCGACAACGGCCTTCAAATTCGGCGACAAGATGGCCGACCCGGTGTCGATGTACATGCAGGACATCGCCACCATCCCCGCCAACCTCGCCGGGGTCCCCGGGCTCTCGCTGCCAAGCGGCCTGGCCGACGAGGACGGGCTGCCCGCGGGCTTCCAGATCCTCGCCCCGGCCCGCAAGGACGAGCGAATGTATGCCGTGGGCGCAGCGTTGGAGGCCCGCCTCCTCGCGGCCTGGGGCCGCCCGCTCCTCGACGCAATTCCCCCCTTGCCCACCGACGCATCGACGAAGGCCTGAGCTATGGCATCCCCGACCACCGCGGCGGCGACCAGCACCTACGAGGAGGCGCTCGCGGCATACGCGCCCGTGATGGGGCTTGAAGTCCACGTCGAGCTCAACACGAACACCAAGATGTTCTGCGGGTGTGCGACGACCTTTGGGGCCGAACCCAACACCCAGGTGTGCCCGGTGTGCCTCGGGCTGCCGGGGGCGCTGCCGGTCGTCAACGAGGTCGGCGTCGAGTCGGCGATGCGGATTGGGCTCGCGCTCAACTGCGAGATTGCCACGTGGTGCCGGTTTGCCCGGAAGAACTACTTCTATCCGGATATGCCCAAGAACTTCCAGACCTCGCAGTATGACGAGCCGATTGCCTTCAACGGGTACCTCGATGTCGAACTCGATGATGGGGTGACCTATCGCGTCGAGATTGAGCGCGCCCACATGGAGGAAGACACCGGCAAGTCCCTGCACGTCGGTGGGGCCACGGGGCGCATCCACGGTGCGACGCATTCGCTCGTCGATTACAACCGGGCCGGGATTCCGCTTATCGAGATCGTCACGAAGCCGATGGTCGGGGCGGGGGAGCGGGCCCCCGAGATCGCCCGGGCCTATGTCGCGACGTTGCGGGGCCTCCTCAAGGCCCTCGGGGTTTCCGACGTGCGCATGGAGCAGGGATCGCTGCGGTGCGACGTCAATCTCTCGCTGATGGCGCACGACGCCGAGGTCTTTGGGACACGCTCGGAGACAAAGAACGTCAACTCGTTGCGTTCCGTCGAGCGGGCCGTCCGATACGAGATCACCCGGCACGCGGCGGTCCTCGCCGGCGGTGGCCGCATCATCCAAGAGACCCGGCACTGGCACGAGGACACCGGCATCACCACCTCGGGCCGGGAGAAGTCCGATGCCGAGGATTACCGCTACTTTCCCGAGCCGGACCTCGCTCCGATCGCCCCCACGCGCGCGCACGTGGAGGAGTTGCGCGCCGCCCTCCCCGAGCAGCCCGTGCTGCGCCGCAACCGACTGCGGTCGGCCTGGGGATTCGCCGACCTGGAGATGCGCGACGTCATCAATGCCGGGATCGTCGACCTCATCGAGGAAACGGTCGCTGCCGGGGCCGCCCCCGCCGCGGCCCGCAAGTGGTGGTCCGGGGAGATCGCCCGGCGCGCCAACTCCGCCGGCTCAGATATCCCCGCGTATGCCGCGTCGCTCGCGGTGACCCCCGCGGACGTCGCGCAGCTGGAGAGCATGGTCACGGCCGGGCGCCTCAACGACGCGATGGCCCGGCAGGTCTGGGAGGGCGTGCTCGACGGGGCCGGTTCCCCGATCGCCGTCGCCGATGCCCGGGGCCTCGCGCTCGTCGCCGACACCGGTGAGCTCCAGGCGGCCGTCGACGCGGTGATCGCCGCAAATCCCGGCGTCGCTGAGAAGGTCCGGGAGGGCAAGCTGCAGGCCGTTGGTGCGTTGATCGGGCTCGTCATGAAGGAGATGAAGGGCCAGGCGGATGCCGCAAAGGTCCGCTCGCTCCTCCTGAGCGCCCTCGGCCAATCCTGAGCCCTCGGGCAACCCGAGCGCTCGGCTAAACCTAAGCGAGCTCGGCCAGACCCAGGCGCTCAGGCAACCTGAGCGCCCGGCCAACCCTGTGCCGGTCCCCGCGGGGTGGGCCCGTCGAGGACCCCTGGTGCAAGGACGAGGCGAGATGCGCTATTTTGGAGTTACTCCAAATAGCGTCGCCTCACCGGGTGACGCGGCGGCGGTGACCAGGCCGCCGATCGGAGCCGAACCTCACCCAAGGAGTGGTTGACCGCATGTCTCTTATCAACACCAAGATCAAGGACTTCTCGACGACGGCGTACAAGGGCGGCAAGTACGTCGACGTCACCCAGGACACCGTCTTGGGCAAGTGGGCGATCTTCTTCTTCTACCCGGCCGACTTCACCTTCGTCTGCCCCACCGAATTGGGCGACCTCGCCGACCACTACGCCGAGTTGCAGGACCTCGGCGTCGAGGTCTTCTCGGTCTCGACCGACACCCACCACGTGCACGCGGCGTGGCACCAGGACTCCGAGACCATCGGCAAGATCAACTACTTCATGCTTGGCGACCCGGCCGGGGTCGTCACCAACAACTTCGAGAACATGCGCGAGGGCCAGGGCCTGGCCGACCGGGCCACCTTCCTCATCGACCCCGACGGCATCATCCAGGTCATGGAAGTGACCTGTGAGGGCGTCGGCCGCAACGCCGCGGAATTGTTGCGCAAGGTCAAGGCCGCGCAGTACGTGCGCAATCACCCGGGTGAGGTCTGCCCGGCCAAGTGGGAAGAGGGCGCCGCGACCCTGACGCCGTCGATCGACCTCGTGGGCAAGATCTGATGTTGGACCCGGCTCTCCGAGAACAGCTCTCGACCTACCTCCACAACCTCAAGGTCCCGATCGAGCTGGTCAGCTCGCTCGACGACTCGGCGAAGTCGCGCGAGCTAGCCGAGCTGCTCGACGAGATTGCCGGGCTCTCGGAGCTGGTCACGCACGCCCGGACGGGGGACGACCCGCGTCGACCGTCGTTCCGGATCGTGCGGACCGGCACCACCGTGGCGGTGACCTTCGCCGGCATACCGCTGGGCCATGAGTTCACCTCGCTTGTCCTCGCCTTGCTGCATGTCGGAGGGCACCCGCCGAAGGTGGAGGAGGACGTCGTCGAGCAAATCAAGGGGCTCACCAAGCCGCTGCGGTTCGAGACGTATATGTCGCTCTCCTGCCAGAACTGCCCCGATGTCGTCCAGGCGCTCAACATCATGAGCGTCCTCAACCCGGAGCACGTCTCGCATACGGCCATCGAGGGTGGCCTGTTCCAAGACGAAGTCGCCGCGCACGGCATCCAGGCCGTCCCGACGGTCTATCTCAACGGTGAGCTCTTTGGTCAGGGGCGGATGTCGCTGACCGAAATTCTCGGCAAGGTCGACGAGGGCGCCGACGTGAAGGCAGCCGCCAAACTCGCGTCGATGGAGCCCTTTGAGGTGCTCATCATCGGCGGCGGTCCGGCGGGAGCCTCGGCGTCGATCTACACGGCGCGCAAGGGTATTCGCACCGGGATCGTCGCGGAGCGATTCGGCGGCCAACTCATGGACACGATGACGATCGAGAACTATCCCTCGGTGGCGCACACCGACGGACCGCGGATGTCCGCGGAGCTTGAGGCCCACGCCCGCCAATATGGGGTCGAGGTGATGACCGGGCACAAGGTGGCCCGATTGGTCCCCGCGACGTCACCCGGCGGCTGGCATACCGTCGAGCTGAGCAGCGGCGCCCGCCTCACCGCGCGGGCCGTCATCATCGCCAGCGGAGCGCGGTGGCGCACGATGGGCGTGCCCGGTGAAGACGAGTACCGCAACAAGGGCGTCACCTTCTGCCCGCACTGCGACGGTCCCCTCTTTGCCGGCAAGCGCGTCGCCGTCATCGGCGGCGGCAACTCCGGTGTCGAGGCGGCCATCGACCTCGCGGGAATCGTTGGCCATGTCACCGTCATCGAGTTCCTTGACGAATTGCGTGCCGACGAGGTCCTCCAGGACAAGTTGCGCAGCCTGCCGAACACTGCCGTCGAACTTGGTCGACGCTCGACCGAGGTGATCGGCGACGGCACCAAGGTGATCGGGCTCCGCCACGAGCCACGTGAGGGGGGCGAAGCGGTGACCACCGACCTCGACGGCGTGTTCGTCCAGATCGGGCTGCTGCCCAACTCCGAGTGGGTCAAGGACACCCTTGAGGTCAACCGGATCGGCGAGATCGTCATCGACGTCCGCGGGGCGACGAGCGCGCCGGGCATCTTTGCCGCAGGTGACTGCGCGAGTGTGCCCTACAAGCAGATCACCGTGGCCAGCGGCTCGGGGGCGACCGCAGCCCTGAGCGCCTTCGACTACCTCATCCGCTCCCCGGAACCCGCGACGTCGCCAGCCGCGTCGGCTTCGGCGACGGTGGGCGCATCCGGCTGACCTCGCCTCGGCGGCCGGCCACGCGTCCGTGGCTGACCATGCCGCGAAAGGCCCCGAACCCCACCTGGGGTCCGGGGCCTTTCGCCGTCAAACGGGCAACACGCGGCACGCGGTATGCCGCGGAGCTCCGGTCAGCGGCGACCGCCGCCGAGCAGCCCCCCAAGGATGTCGGTGAGGATGCTGCCACCGGTGGACGCCTGGGTGGTTTGGCTGCGCGAGGACGCGGCGCCACCGAGGACATCCTGAAGGATCGAGTCGAGGTTGGGCTGGCCCGAGGACTGCGGGGCCTGAGCCTGTTGGGGCACAACCTGCTCGTTCTGCGCGGACCCCTGCGACGAACCGCCACCGAGGACCTGGCCGAGGATGTCGCCGAGGCCACCACCCGAGGACTGCTGGGACTGGCCGCTCGAACCCCCGGAGCCGCCGCCGAGGACCTGGCCGAGGATGTCGCCGAGGCCGCCCCCGGAAGACCCGGAAGACCCGGTCGAGCCGCCGGTGCGCTGGGTCATCTGCTTGACGAGGTAGGACATGACGATCGGGGCGAGCAGCGGGATGAGCTTGCGGAACAGGCCGCTGCTCAGGCCGCCGGCCGCCGAGGACTGCCCGAGTTGGTTGTAGACGGCGTCCGTGTTGTCGCCAAAGATGTGCTGCGCAATCGCCGCCCCGTCCTGGGTGTCGACCTGGCCGAGATCGACCCCGCCGTCAAGCAGGGAGGCGTCGTGCTGGCTCACGGCGGAGAGGATTGAAGACAGACCCGACGTGTCCGCAGCGTTGGCGTTGAGGCCGCCGAAGAGGGCCGGCAGCGCGGTGGCGACGGCCTGCTCGACCTGGGCAGGTTCGGCGCCGACGTACTGCGCCAGTTGGTCGATGTCGAGGCTCGACAGGATCTCGTCTACGGCATTAGGCATGTGCGGGTTACCTCGTTCTGAGTTGGCGTCGAAGTGACGCGGTCGGTGTGCGTGAACGTGCATACCGTCATGCGTGAAAGTACCAAGACCTCCCCGTGAATTCCCTGAGGTGAGCTGGGTTCCCCACGATGTGACCGTCACGTTGCCAAGCGAGCGCTCTGGGGGCATCGTGGTGTTATGACCCTCGCCGCTGAGGACAAGGTGCTCGTGCTCGTCCGTCACGCCAAAGCCGAGACCTGGCGACCGGGCGGCAACGACCATTCGAGGCGCCTCACCGACCGCGGGCACCGCGACGCTGCGGCGGCGGGAATGTGGTTGCACGCGCAAGGGATCGGCGCCGACCTGGTGCTGCTCTCCTCCTCGGCGCGCACCCGAGAAACGGCGCAGGCGATGGCGAGCGCCGGTCTCGCCGAGGCGGACCTCGAGCATCGCGACGAGATCTACGACGCCCATCCGGAGGCGATTCTCGGTGCAATCCGTGAGGTCGGCACCGATGTCGCCGTCCTGGTCGTCATCGGTCATGCGCCCGGCATCCCCGGCCTTGCGAGTCTGCTCGCCGCCGGCGCGGGGTCAGAGAGCGCCCACGACGAGTTGGGCGACGGGATGCCGACATCGGCAATCGCCGTTCTCAGTTACAGCGGCACCTGGTCGGACCTCCATCCGGGCGATGCCACCCTTGAGCAGTTCCACGTTCCCCGCGGCTGACGTGGGAAACTCGCCACATGCCGCCACTTCGCTCCCGCACCTCCACCCACGGCCGGACCATGGCGGGCGCCCGTGCCCTGTGGCGCGCAACCGGGATGACGGATGACGATTTCGGCAAACCGATCATCGCCATCGCCAACAGTTTCACCCAGTTCGTTCCAGGCCACGTCCACCTCAAGGACCTCGGCCAACTCGTCGCGGGGTCCATCGCCGACGCCGGGGGCGTGGGCCGTGAGTTCAACACGATCGCTGTCGACGATGGCATCGCGATGGGGCACGCGGGAATGCTCTACTCGCTGCCGAGCCGTGAGCTCATCGCCGATGCCGTCGAATACATGGTCAACGCGCACTGTGCCGATGCGCTGGTCTGCATCTCCAACTGCGACAAGATCACCCCCGGGATGCTCATGGCCGCATTGCGTCTCAACATCCCGACCGTTTTTGTCTCCGGCGGCCCGATGGAGGCTGGCAAGACGACGGCGATCGATGGGGTCGTGCACAGCAAAATTGACTTGATCGACGCGATGATCGCCTCATCTAACGATGCGGTGAGCGACGACCAACTCGACGCGATCGAGCGTTCGGCCTGCCCCACCTGCGGCTCGTGTTCGGGCATGTTCACCGCCAACTCGATGAACTGCCTGACCGAGGTCATGGGGCTCGCCCTGCCCGGAAACGGTTCGACGTTGGCCACCCATGCGGCCCGCAAGGGGCTGTTCGAGGAGGCGGGACGCCTCATCGTCGACCTGTGCCGTCGCCATTACGAGGGCGACGACGAATCCCTGCTGCCCCGAGCGATCGCGAGCCGGGCGGCATTCGAGAATGCAGTCGCCCTTGACGTCGCAATGGGCGGCTCCACCAACACCGTCCTGCACCTGATCGCCGCCGCCCGTGAGGCCGAGATGGCCTTCACGATGGCCGACATTGACGTGATCTCCCGGCGCGTCCCGTGCCTCGCCAAGGTCGCGCCCAACAGCCCGCTCTTCCACATGGAGGACGTTCACCGGGCCGGTGGGATCCCGGCAATCCTCGGCGAGCTCGACCGCGCCGGCCTCCTCGATCGTGACGTTCACGCAGTCCACGCGCCCTCCCTGGACACCTGGCTGGCCGAGTGGGACATTCGGGGCGGGGCCGCGAGCGACGCGGCATACGAGCTGTTCCAGGCGGCACCGGGCGGGGTGCGCACGACGGAGCCGTTCTCGACGACCAACCGGTGGGGGAGCCTCGACACCGACGCGGTGCAGGGGTGCATCCGGGACCGGGAGCACGCGTACACCGTCGACGGTGGGCTCGCCGTCCTCTTCGGCAACATCGCGCCCGACGGGTGCGTCGTCAAGACCGCGGGAGTGCCTGAGGCCGTATGGCGGTTCGCCGGGACCGCGCGCGTCTTCGAGTCCCAGGACGACGCGGTCGCCGGGATCCTCGGCAAGAAGGTGCTCGCCGGAGATGTCGTCGTCATCCGTTATGAGGGGCCCAAGGGCGGTCCCGGGATGCAGGAGATGCTCTATCCGACGTCCTTCCTTAAGGGGCGCGGCTTGGGTCAGGCGTGTGCGTTGATCACCGATGGTCGCTTCTCCGGTGGGACCTCGGGGTTGTCGATCGGGCACGTGTCCCCGGAGGCGGCCTCGGGTGGCCTCATCGCCCTCGTGGAGGACGGCGATCGGATCGAGATCGACATTCCCGCGCGGTCGATCACGTTGGCCGTCGACGACGCGGAATTGGCGCGGCGGCGGACCACGCAGGAGACGCGTCCCGTGCCTTACACCCCGCTCGATCGGGACCGGCCCATCTCCGCGGCCCTGCGGGCCTACGCCTCGATGGCCACCTCCGCGTCCGATGGGGCCGTCCGCCGCGTTCCGTGACCATCTCGTTGCGACATTTTTGTCGAGAAGCGGTTACTCCGACGCGGGAGCAGGGTCATGTCTTGGGTGGTGAGACTCACTGCGAGCCCAGTTGACGCGACCTAGGTGCAGGGTCGAGAGTTGCCCCGTGGCATCCTTCCTCGTACTTGACAAGCGCGCGGGCTGACTTCCGTTCAGCACACAGCGCGCACCCCGACGTCCCACCGTGGACCGAGGGGTTTTTTGTTGGGATCGACCAGGACGCCACGACCCACCCACGAACGCAGCGAAGTCACCGAAGGCGAAGTAGATGACGCAGACGACGAACGACCCCGGACCGGCGCGGCCTGCCGCTCCTAACCCCGCGCAGGTGGCCAACAAAGCCACCACGAGGGTGACCCGCGAAGTTACCGGGGCGCAGTCCTTGATCCTCTCCCTTGAGGCGGTCGGGGCGGACACCGTCTTCGGGCTGCCCGGCGGGGCGATCCTGCCGGCGTACGACCCGCTCCTGGACTCGACGAAGGTGCGGCACATCCTCGTGCGGCACGAGCAGGGCGCCGGACACGCGGCCACGGGGTATGCCGCAGTCACCGGGCGCGTCGGCGTCTGCATGGCGACCTCCGGCCCCGGGGCGACCAACCTCGTCACGGCGATTGCCGACGCCTACATGGACTCGGTGCCGATCGTCGCCATCACCGGCCAAGTGTCCTCGCGGGCCATCGGGACGGACGCCTTCCAGGAGGCAGACATCCGCGGCATCACGATGCCGATCACCAAGCACAACTACCTCGTGACGAACCCCGACGAGATCCCGCGGACAATCGCCGAGGCGTTCCACGTCGCCGGGACCGGTCGCCCCGGTCCCGTCCTCGTCGACATTTCCAAGGACGCGTTGCAGGCCAAAACGACCTTCGCCTGGCCGCCCAAGATGGCCCTCCCCGGTTACCACCCCGTGACGAAGCCGCACCACAAGCAGATCAAGGAAGCCGCCCGGCTCATCGCCAAGGCGACCCGCCCCGTCCTCTATGTCGGTGGCGGCGTGATTCGGGCGGGCGCCGCCCCCGAACTCGCCGAATTCGTCGAGTTGACCCAGATCCCCGTCGTCACGACCCTGATGGCGCGGGGCGCGTTCCCCGATTCGCACCCGCTGCACCTGGGGATGCCCGGGATGCACGGGTCGGTCGCCGCGGTCACCGCCTTGCAGAAGTCGGACCTGCTCATCACCCTCGGCGCCCGATTCGACGACCGGGTCACCGGGGACCTCAAGTTGTTCGCCCCCGACGCCTTGGTGATTCACGCGGACATCGACCCGGCGGAGATTTCGAAGAACCGGGTCGCCGACGTCCCCATTGTCGGGGACTGCCGGGCGATCATCGCCGAACTCACTGAGGCCCTCTCCGACCCCGACCGCCCGGTCGATCCGCACGCGTATGCCGGGTGGCGGGCAACGACGGCCGAGTGGAAGGCGACGTTCCCGGTCGGTTACACCGCGCCTAATGAGTCGGCGTTGATGCCGCAGTACGTCATCGAGCGGTTGGGCGTGATCGCCGGACCGGAGGCGATCTACATTCCCGGGGTTGGCCAGCACCAGATGTGGGCGGCACAGTTCATCAAGTACGAGCGTCCGATGGCGTTCGCCAACTCCGGCGGACTCGGCACCATGGGGTACTCGGTGCCCGCCGCGATGGGGGCGAAGGTCGCCGACCCCGACCGGATTGTGTGGGCCATCGACGGTGACGGGTGCTTCCAGATGACCAATCAGGAGCTCGCAACCTGCGTCATCAACCACATCCCGATCAAGGTTGCCATCATCAACAACTCCAGCCTCGGGATGGTGCGGCAATGGCAGTCGCTCTTCTATAACGAGCGCTACTCGAACACCGACTTGCACACCTCGGTCGGCTCCCGGATCCCCGACTTCGTCAAGATGGCCGACGCCTACGGGTGCATCGGGTTGCGCTGTGAGCGCCCCGAGGATGTCGACGCGACGATCCTCCAGGCCATGGCGATCAACGACGTGCCGGTGATCATCGACTTCGTCGTCGAGCGGGATGCGATGGTGTGGCCGATGGTCCCGGCCGGCGTGAGCAACGACCTCATCCAGATCGCCAAGGACACGGCGCCGCAATGGGATCGAGAAGAAGACGAAGCCTCCGAGCAGCCCGAAGACCAGGACGGTGACGGCCGCTAAGGCCGTCACGAAAGGAATCCGCCCGATGACCACAAAGCACACCCTCTCGGTGCTCGTCGAGAACAAGCCCGGCGTCCTGACCCGGATCTCGGCGCTCTTTTCCCGGCGAGGTTTCAACATCGACGCCCTCGCCGTCGGCCCGACCGAGAACCCCGACGTCTCCCGGATGACCGTCGTCGTCGATGTCGACGCGCTCCCGCTTGAGCAGGTCACCAAGCAACTCAACAAGCTCATCGAGGTGCTCAAGGTCGTCGAACTCGACCCGCAGGCCTCGGTCCATCGTCAGGTCGTCCTCGTCAAGGTTCGCGCGGACTCGACCTGCCGCAGCCAAATCCTCGAGATCGTCCAGCTGTTCCGCGCGAAGGTCGTCGACGTCACCCCGGACGTCCTGTCCATCGAGGCAACCGGCAACGCCGACAAAATCCAGTCGTTCCTTGAACTCCTCGAACCCTTCGGGATACGGGAACTCGTCCAGTCCGGAATCGTCGCTCTCGGGCGCGGCTCCCGTTCCATCACCGACCGCAGCCTGCGCTCGACCTGAGACACCGAGCAGGTATGCCGCGCCCGCGGCATACGCTGGCGCTGTTCACCAACGTTAGGAGAGGCCCGATGGCCGAAATGTTCTATGACGACGACGCCGATCTGGCGCTGATCCAGGCTCGCAAGGTGGCCGTCATCGGCTACGGGAGCCAGGGGCACGCGCACGCGCTCAACCTGCGTGACAGCGGTGTCGACGTGCGCGTCGGCCTCGCCGAGGGCAGCAAGTCGATCGCTAAGGCCACCGACGAGGGCTTGCGGGTCCTCACCGTCGCCGACGCGGTCAAGGAAGCCGACCTCATTGTCATCTTGACGCCGGACCAGGTCCAGCGGACGGTGTACGCCAACGAGATCGCCCCCAACCTGGCCCCAGGCGCCGCGCTGCTCTTCGGCCACGGCTTCAACATCCGGTTCGGGTACATCGTGCCCCCGGCCGACAGTGACGTCATCATGGTCGCGCCCAAGGGCCCCGGCCACATTGTGCGGCGCGAATTCATCGATGGGCGCGGCGTGCCGGTGCTCGTCGCGGTCGAGCAGGACCCGAGTGGCGCCGCGCTCGCGCTCGCGACCTCGTACGCGAAGGCGCTCGGCGGTCTGCGTGCGGGCGGCATCAAGACGACGTTCACCGAGGAGTGCGAGACCGACCTGTTCGGTGAGCAGGCGGTGCTTTGTGGTGGCCTGTCCCAGCTCATCATGTATGGCTTCGAGACGCTGACCGAGGCGGGTTACCAGCCCGAGGTCGCCTACTTCGAGTGCCTTCATGAGGTCAAGCTCATCGTCGACCTCATGGTCGAAGGCGGCATCGCCAAGCAGCGCTGGTCGGTTTCCGACACGGCCGAGTACGGCGACTACGTCTCCGGGCCGCGGGTTATCGACCCCTCGGTGAAGGCAAACATGCAGGCCGTCCTCGCCGACATCACGTCGGGCGCCTTCGCGGACCGGTTCATCGCCGACCAGGACGCCGGCGCGCCGGAGTTCAAGGCCTTGCGCGCGAAGGGCGCGGTGCACCCGATCGAGGACACCGGCAAGAAGCTGCGCAAGCTCATGGCCTGGATCGACACCGACCAGGACAAGGACTACGTCGAGGGTTCCGCAGCGCGCTGACTGCTCGACGCCGCCTCCTCCTCCAACCAGTCGCAGGGGGCGGCGTCGGCCCCGCCCGACAGGGTCCGGTAGCCCGGCCCGCGGTCAAAGAACGGTTCCCGTTCGGACCGTTCGGCCCGGCGCTCGGCCCGCAGCAGATCGCTCGCCTCGGTGTCGACGCGCGGCTGTGCAACGGTGGCGTCGGCAACCACCCCGTATGCCGCCCGCGCGCCCGCGACGCTCACCTTGCCCCAGCGCAGGTCGCGCTCAACCTCGGCGTAGGGGCGATCGAGGGGGTCACCCCACCCGCCGCCGCCGGTGGTGCGGATGCGGATGATCTGCCCTGCTTTGACCGGTTCCGCATCGGCGAGGGCATCGACGACGCGCTCCTCGGGGCCGCCGGGGTCGATGGTCACCTCGAAGGGTTGACCCGCCTTGCCGCCCTTGAGGCCCCAGCAGGCGAGGATCGAACGGTCGGCGATGGACATGAAGTGGGCGTCCTTGAGCATCCGAAGGTGCTTCTCGTAGCCGAGCCCGCCGCGGTACCGTCCCGCGCCACCGGAGTCCACGGCGAGGCCGAGACGTTCGACGAGAAACGGGAAGCGGCACTCGGTGAACTCGGTCGGGAGATTCCGCGAGTCCGGGACGACATGGATCGTGTCCTCGCCGTCGGCGTAGGGCCGACCCCCTGATCCGCCGCCGAGCACCTCACGCATCAGGTAGTCGGCGCCGTCGCGGTCCTTGCCGTAAACACCGGTGTAGCGGATCGTCTCCTGATCGGCGGGCATCTGACCGTCGACCGCCTTGGCGATGGCTCCGGCGAACACCCCGAGGAGGCGCAGGATGACGAAGGTGCGGGCGTTCGTCGGCGCCGGGTAGATCGGGGTGATCAACGTGCCCTTCTCGGGGAAACGCATCTCGATCAACGGGACGACACCCTCGTTGACGTCGAGCTCGGCCATCCGCTCGGGGGTATCGGCGAGGTTGCGCAGGATCGGGGCCAGCCATTTCTTGAGGAAGTTCCCGCCGACGTAGTCGCCGCAGTGGTTGATCGGGCCCTTGGCCTGGGGGGCGGTACCGGTGAAGTCGATGAGGAGTCTCGGCCCACCGGGGAAGTTCGCATTCGTGTCGGGCGGCGCGTCGGAGACCTTCGTCAAGGTGATCCGTTGGGTGTGCAGGCGCGGCGCGTCGACGCCGTCGTGCTCGGCGTAGTCCTCCCAGACGTAGCTGCCGTCGGGGATCTTCGCGAGAATCTCACGCCGGTAGGTCTCGGTCGTCTTGTCGAGGATCGTGTCAAACGCCGTCTCGACCTGCTCCCGGCCGTAGCGGCGGAAGATCTCGGCGAGGCGCCGGGCGCCCATGAGGCAGGCCGAGCATTCGGCGTCGAGATCGGCGGCGAGGCTGTCGGGCATCCGCGAGTTGCGGGTCATGATGCGCAGCGCCGCCTGATTGGCAACGCCCCGGTCCCACAGTTTGATTGGCGGGACGCTAAGCCCTTCCTCAAAGACGGACGTGGCGCCGCTCGGCATCGACCCGGGACAGGCGCCGCCGATGTCGTCGTGGTGGCCGAAGGCCTGCACGAAGGCGACGACCTCGCCCTCGTGGAAGACCGGCACGGTGACGCAGAGGTCGGGCAGATGGCCGATGCCGCCCTCGGACTCGTACACATCGTTGTGGAAGAACACGTCGCCCGGCGCCATCTCGGCCAAGGGGAAGTCGCGGACGACGGGGTGGACGAGCGCACTGTAGGAGCGGCCGGTGAGTTTGCGCAGCTGGCGGTCGTGGATGCCTGCCCGGAAGTCGTGCGCGTCCCGGATCATCGGCGACCGCGACGTGCGTCCGATCGCGGTCTCAACGTCCAACTCGACGCTCGCCAGGGCGCCCTCGATGATCTCGACGACGATCGGGTCGACGCGCGCGCCGCGCGGTTGCAGCCGCCCTCCATGGGCGTATGCCGTCGGGAGACCCGCCGGGTTGGGGACCTGGGCGCTCATGTCGTGCTCCCTTGTGCGGCGGGTCGGGTCAGGATGAGGTTGCCGATCTCGTCGACGTCGACGACGAAGCCGGGGTGGACCGGCACGGTCGAACCGAACTCCTCGATGATGAGCGGGCCGACCAGGTGATCGCCGGCGAGCAGCCGGGCGCGCCAGACGATCGGTGTTTCGACGGGGCCGTCCGCCGCGTCGAAACACACCGGGCGGGTACCGGTGTGGGCGCGGGCGGCAACGTCGTCCGCGCCGGTGGCCATGGTGGGGAGTTGCGGGCGGGTGATCGGACCAATGCCGCTGACCCGCAGGTTCACCCACTCGACCTGTTGGCGTGGATCGGTGCGGAAGTCGTAGCCATAGAGGGCCCGGTGCTCGGTGTGGAAGGCGTCCGCCACCGCCGCAGCAAAAGCCTCGTCGATCTCACCGTCGGGGGCGGGAACGCGCACCTCGAACGCCTGACCGAAATAGCGCAGGTCTGCGGTGCGGACATACCGATGCTCGTGCGGACTGAAGCCCTCGGCGGTGAGGGCGTGGGTGGCGCGGGCGGTGAGCGCGGCATACGTGTCGCGGACATGCCCGAGGTCGAGACGGTCGTGCAGCGCGACCGAGGTCTGGACGTAGTCGTTCTTCACATCAACGGTGAGCAGCCCGAAGGCCGAGACGTTGCCCGGGGTGAGCGGCACGACGAGCCCGGCAAGGTCGAGGATGTCGACGAGGCGGCAGCCGAGGAGCGACCCGGAGCCGCCGAACGTTGTGAGCATGAACTCGCGGATGTCGAGTCCGCGACGCACCGAGACGTGCCGCAAGGCGTTGGCCTGGTTCCAGGCGGAGATCTCCAAGATGCCGGTGGCGCAATGGTTGACCTCGAGACCGAGGCGGTGGGCGATGTCCTCGATGCCGCGGCGGGCCGCGTCGACGTCGAGCGGGATCTCACCGCCGAGCAGGTGGGCGGGAATCCGGCCGAGGGTGAGGTGGGCGTCGGTGATCGTCGGTTCGGTCCCGCCCTTGGCGTAGCACAGCGGTCCGGGGTCGGCGCCGGCCGAGCGCGGGCCGACCTTGAGCGACCCCTCGGTGTTGATCCAGGCGATCGAGCCACCGCCCGCGCCGACGGTGACGATGTCGATCATCGGGATCTTGCTCGGGTAGGCGCCGACGGTGCCCTCCGTGGTCAGGGTGGGTTCGCCGTGCAGGACGAGGGACACGTCGGTGGAGGTGCCGCCGCCGTCGCAGGTGAGGACCTTGGCGAACCCGGCGCGGTGGGCGATGAGGGCCGCCCCGAGAGCCCCGGCGGCGGGGCCGGAGAGGACCGTTGTGATGGGTTGGTTGACCACTTCGTGCGCGGAAAGGACCCCGCCGTTGGACTTCATGACCACGAATGGCGTCGGGCGTCCCCGGGTGAACGCATCGAGCCGGTCGTGGATGTTGGCGATGTAGCGGGAGACACTCGGTTTGACGGCGGCATCGACAAGGGTGGTCATGGCGCGCTCGTACTCGCGGTACTCGCGGAGCACCTCCGCGGAAATCGAGACGATCGCCTCCGGGTGTTCGCGGCGCAGGACTTCGCGCATCGCGATTTCGTGGGAGTCGTTCGCGTAGGAATGGAGGAAGCACACCCCGATGGTCGTGATGCCGTGGGCCTTGAACCAGCGCGCCATCTCGACCGCGCGCGCCTCATCGAACGGGCGAAGCTCGTTGCCCTCGAAGTCCATGCGCCCGCCGACGGTCTTGACGAAGTCGGCCGGGACGATGCGCGGCGGCTTCACCCAGAAGTAGGAGTTGCCGTATCCGTCCGGCACGGACTGGCGGGCAATTTCGAGGAGGAACTCGTAGCCCTCGGTGGTGATGAAGCCGAGCGCCTCCACTTTGCCTTCGAGGAGCTTGTTCGTTGCCACCGTCGTCCCGTGCGAGACGGCGGTGACATCGTCGGGGGTGGCGCCCATGAGCTCAAGGACTTTGCGGAGGGCGTCGATGAACCCATCCGCCGGGTTGGCGGGGGTCGAGGGCGTCTTTGTCGTCGCGACCGCACCGGTGCCCTCGTCGATGGCCACCGCGTCGGTGAAGGTTCCGCCGGTGTCGATCCCGATCCGGATCCGGCGGTGAGGCGTCGCGGACATCTCGCTCCTAGGCGTCGCGGGCAGGGTGTACCCGATTCAACCGGTCGGCCCGGGCGCGCGTCTTGGCAGAACCTGCCAAGGGCCACCCCCGTTGACGTCAACCCGCACGCGTGGGCGACCGTCAACCGGCACGCGTGGGCGACGGTCAACCGGCAGGCGTGGGCGACGGTCAACCGGCAGGCGTGGGCGACTGTCAGGCGTGCGGGAATGGTGATTGCGCGGGGGACTCGAGTTCGGCGCGATAGTTGCGGATAAGGGTGAGGTTGCGATCCCGCAAATGGTCGAACGCCTGACCGATATTGGACCCGGGCGTCAGCGCGGCGAGGGCGGTGGCGGGGTCGAGGAGCGCCGACACCCACCCCTCGTGTGAGGCCGCCTTGGCAACGATGTGCCCCACGGGCGTGACGATATGGCTGTTGCCGAAATAGTGGACGCCGGCCGCGTCGGTCCCGGTCGCGTTTGCCCCGACGACGAAGACATGGTTGTCGTAGGCGCGAGCCCGGGACGTCAGCTCCCACAGGTCCGCGGACCGCAGCAGTGCGGACGGCCGCAGGATGACCTCGGCGCCTTGCACGGCCTGGATCCGCGACAACTCGGGATAGTCGCCGTCGAAACAGACGATCATCCCGATCCGGCCCAATTCGGTCTCGCACACCGTGACGGTGTCGCCCGGGGTGACCCAGCCGCCACCGCTGACGATCTCCGAGCAAAACGGGTGCGTTTTGCGGTAGACGCCGAGGACGTCCCCGGAGGGACCGATGAGCACGGCCGCGTTGTAGACGACCCCGCGGGTCGCGCCGCGCTCATAGGTCCCCACGCACAGATGTATGCCGCATTCGCGCGCCGCCGCCTGCAGCGGCGCGGTGACGGGACCGGGCACCGGCGAGACGAGATCCCACAACTCCTCGGCGGAGCAGTCTGGGGTGAACCCCGTGGTCGCCGACTCCGGGAGCACAACCAATTCCGCACCGGTCGCCGCGACGGCGCGGAGGGTGAAGTCGACGCACCGGGCCTGATTGGCGGCGACCACGGCGGGGGTGAGCGGCCCGGGGGCCGGGGCAAGCTGCACCGCGGCGACGACAAAGGGGCGCATGAGCCGGGCCGATCGCTACGGGCGCCGGGCCAGGCGTGCCCCCACGGCGACGCCGATCAGCGCGAGGGCGCCGCCCACGACGGAACCCAACGCGAAGGCCGCCCCGCTATCCATGCCAAGGTGCGCGCTTGCGCTCGCGGTGGCCGAGTGACCCGCCCGACCGGCATACACCTGGCCCACGGCGGGAGGCGCGGAAGCCCCCGGGCGGCCGACGGCGGAATCCCGCTCGGTGCCTGTGGTGAGCTCGGGGCTTGCGGTGAGCCCGGTGCCTGCAGCCAGCCCGGGGCCGGCGCCGACTGCGGGTGTCTCGGGGCGGAGGCCATTGATGTCGTCATCGAGCGCGGTGAAGAACTGGTCAGCCATCTTGCGCACGATACCCGTGAGCATCCGCTGACCGACCCCGCCGATCGCCCCACCGACGACCGCGTCCGCGTCGTACGTGACGACGCTCCCGCCGGCCGCATCGGGCGCGAGCCGGACCTCCACGCTCGCCTCCACCGTGCCGGGACCCCCGACGCCCTGGGCCGTCATGGTCAGGGCGGTTGGCGGCTGCTGGTTGGTCATCGCCACCCGGCCGTCATAGGTGCCCTTGATTGCCGCGACGCCCGCGGTGACCGTCACCGCGTAGGCATCGAGTCCGGTCGTCGTCAGCGACTCGCATCCTGGCAGTGCCCGAGCCAGCGTGCCAGGGTCATGTAGCGCCGCCCAGACCTGCTCGGGGGTCGCCTTGAGGCGTGCCTCGCCGGAGAATTTCATCGCGCTGCTCCTTCGGTCGTCTGCGCCGGGACGTGCGCGTGCTGCCGCCGCAGCTCCCAGAGTTGGTTGGGGGAAATCGGCATCGAGGTGATGGGGAAGCCCTCGGCGTCCTCGATAGCCGAGGCGATGACCGCCGATACCGGGATACATCCCGCCTCGCCGGCGCCCTTGAGGCCGAGGGGGTTCAGCGGTGAAGGTGTCTCGAGGTGGTCTGTTTCGATGTGGGGGACCTCGGACGCATACGGCATGAGGAAGTCCATGAACGAGGCGTTGAGTAACTGCCCGGACTCGTCGTAGGCCATCCGCTCGAAGAGCGCGCCGCCGACGCCCTGGCCGACCCCGCCATGGATTTGGCCCTCGACGATCATCGGGTTGATCATCGTCCCGCAGTCGTGGATGACGCAGTAGCGCAAGATCGTGATCTCCGCAGTCACCGGGTCGGTTTCGACGATCGCCGCGTGCATGCCGTTGGCGAAGGTCGCCTGGGTGGGCGAGTAGAAGTCCTTGCCCTCAAGGCCCGGTTCGTCGCCCTCGGCCACCGGCGGTTTCGTGGGGTCGGACGTCCCGACGAACTGGGTGGCCGCCTTGGTCGCCTCGTCGAAGGCGTAACGCAGCGGGTTGGCCAGCACCGCGACCGTGCCAATGTCGATCGAGGTCGCTGGTGCGCCCTTGACCCGGATCACCCCGTCGACAAGCTCGAGGTCGTCTTGGGCCACCTCAAGAGCGTCCGCGGCAATCCGCAACGCCTTGGCGCGCACCTTGGCGGCCGCCAACGCAATGGCGTTACCGCTGAGCACCGCCGCCCGGGAAGCGAACGTGCCCACGGCATACCCCATCCGGCGGGTGTCGCCGGTGGTGACGAAGACGGTGTCGATCGGGACCCCCAGCGTGTCGGCGACGATCTGGGCAAACACGGTCTCGTGGCCCTGACCTTGGGTGGTGAGCCCGGTGGCGACGTTGACCCGACCGGACGTTTCGACGACGACGTGCCCACCTTCATAGGGGCCGACCCCGGTGCCTTCGACATAGCAGCCGATGCCGAGCCCTACCCGTCGCCCCTGGGCTGCGGCGGCGTCGCGGTACTCGGCGAATTCGTCCCACCCAACGAGGGCCTTGAGCTTCGCGAGCGACGCCGGGAAGTCGCCCGAGTCGTAGCGCAACGGGCGCCCATCCTGGAACGTCAGGCCCTGGTCGTAGGGCATCTCCGTCGGCAGGATGAAGTTGCGGGCCCGGACCTCGGTCCGGTCGATCCCCAGCCGAGCGGCGATCGCGTCCATCGTCCGCTCCATCGCAAAGACCCCCTGCGGGCGTCCGGCCCCGCGATAGGGGGTGACGATGACGGTGTTGGTGTAGAGGCTGAAGAACTCGCACCGGTAGCTGCCCGGTTTGTAGGGGCCGAGCAGCTGCGTCGAGGTGATGATCGGGACGATGATCCCGTAGGGCGTGTAGGCGCCGTTGTCGTGCCAGAAGGTGACATCGAGAGCGAGGATCCGTCCCTCGTCGTCGAAACCCACGCTCACCCGCTGCAGTTGACCGCGTTCGTGGGTGGATGAGATGAAGTGCTCGCGGCGGTCTTCGGCCCACTTGAGGTCGTGGTCGAGCAGCCGGGCGGCCCAGGGGATGAGAACTTCCTCGGGCCAGGGGTGGACAATCTTCGCGCCGAAGCCGCCGCCCACGTCGGGGGCCACACAGTCGACCGCGGCCAACGGGAGGTCGAGTTTGGCCGCGACACACGCCCGCACCCCGGTGCTCGTCTGGGTCGAGGACCACATCCGCAGCCGACCCTCGTCGCCGTCCCAGATCGCATAGACACCCTTGCCCTCGATGGGCATCGATGCGCTGCGTTCGATGTCGAGGTCAAGCGTCAACGTATGCGGTGCGCTCGCCATCGCGCTCGCGACGTCGCCGACTTCCTGGATCAGGTGGGCCGCGACATTGCCGGGCACATCGTCGTGGACGAGGTCAGCGGCCGCGCGGGATCGGTCGATACCGACGACCGGGGTGAGCGGTTCATAGTCGACCCGGATCCGGGCGCAGGCGTCCTCGGCAAGGTAGCGGTCGCGGGCGACCACCAAGACGACGGGCTCCCCGACGTGTTTGACGATCCCGTTGGCCAGCGGGTAGCCAGTGCGCGGCCGCGTGAGGCTGGGGTGCGGGATGAGGAGGGGGAGTCGATCGCGCACCCGCTCCGGCAGATCCTCATACGTGAAGATCGAGATCAGGCCGTCGACCTCAAGTGCCCCGCTCAGGTCAATGTCGAGGATGCGGGCGTGGGCATGCGGGCTGCGCACGAAGGCGGCCGCGTAGGCGCCTGTGCCCAGGTCGTCGAGGAAGCGCCCCGCGCCGACTAAGAGGCGCGGGTCCTCCCGCCGGGCGACGGGCGCCCCAAACAGTTTCGTCGTCATGAGGCGTTCCCCGCGTTCGGCTCCGGCGTGGCGTTCCCGGCGTTCGGCTCGGGCGAGGCGTCCCCCGCGTTCCCGGCGTTCGGCTCCGGCGAGGCGTTCCCCGCGTTCCCGGCGTTCGGCTCCGGCGTCGCGGCGGGCAGCGCGCGACGCAACTCCGCCGCGCGGCATACGGCCTTGACGATGTTCTGGTAGCCCGTGCAGCGGCAGAGGTTGCCCGAAATGGCCGCCCGGGCCGCCTCCGGCGTCGGGTCGGGGTTGTCGGCGAGGTAGGCGGTCACCGTCGTGAGGAAGCCGGGGGTGCAGAAGCCGCATTGCAGGGCGTGGCACTCGGCGAACGCCGCCTGGACCGGGCTGAGCCGTTCGCCGCCGGAGGCGAGCACGGAACCGGCGACGTCGCCCAGCCCCTCAACCGTCGTAATCTCGTGCGGCATCGCGGAAATCGCGAACATCAGGCACGAACGCATCGGCGCCCCGTCGACGAGCACCGTGCAGGCCCCGCAGACGCCGTGCTCGCAGCCGACATGGGTGCCGGTGAGGCCGAGGTCCGCGCGCAGGAAGTCGCTGAGCAGTCGTCGCGCGGGGACCGACGCCGTCCGGGCGACTCCATTGACGCGCACCGTGACAATGTGCAGCGCCTCGGTGTCCTCGCTCGCGGGGTGCGCGTGGCTCATGCGGTCGCCTCCGTCAGGGCGCGGCGGGTGAGTTCGCCGACGAGCATCCGCCGATAGTCGGCGCTCGCATGGATATCGGCGTCGGGGGTGACGAACTCGCGGACGGCCTCAATCGCGCCGGCCCACCGCGACTGCGGCCCTTCGCCGCGGACCTCGGGGGTCAGGTCGAGCACCAGCGGGACATCCGTCACCGACACGAATGCCGCTTTCGCCGAGGCGATCACCCCGTCGGCCATCGTCACTGCCACGGCCACCCCGGCGGTCGCGAAGTCCCCCGAACGCCTCGATGACTCAAGGAACGCGGTGCGGGCGCAGTCGGCGAACCGGTGAAACCGCACGTGCGTGACGACCTCATCGGAGGCCAACGTCGTCTCCAAGGGACCGACGAAGAACTCGGCGGCCGGGATTTCGCGGGCCCCCGCGGGCCCGCGCGCCTCGATGACGGCGTCCGTCAAGGCCGCGACGGCTGGCATCTCCCCGGCGGGGTCCGCGTGGGCGATGGACCCGACGGTGGTGCCGCGGTTGCGGATAGCCGGGTGCGCGACATTGACCAGCGCCTGACGCAACAGCGGCAGCGCGGCATACGCCTGCGCGTGGTGTTCAAGCTGGGTATGCCGCACGAGGGCGCCGATGCGCACGTGCGTATCGGTGACCTCGACCCGATCCCAACCGGTGACCTGGTTGATGTCGATGAGGTGCCGCGGGGTTGCCAACCTGAAGTTGAGGATGGGGATCAGGCTTTGGCCGCCCGCGAGGATTTTGCCTTCGTGGCCCACCGCGCCCAGCACCTCCAGGCACTCCTGCTCGGTGCGTGGCGCGTGGTAGCGGAAGGGCGGTGGCTTCATCGGGCCGGGCGATCGCCTTGGTAGAGATCGTCGACGCCGTCACTGTCGCCGTAGACGAAGTCGCCGACCGCGATGGCTGCGCCCGGGTGTTCTGCGCCGGTGCGAAGTTCTGCCGGTGCCAACGCCTTAGCGAGGTGCCAGCCGAGGACGGCGACGATCGTGCCGAGCGCGATCCCGGTGAGGCTGAACGAATCCGAGAACGTCAAGGTGACGTTGCCGATGCCCATCACGATGCCTGCGGCGAGGGGGACGAGGTTGATCGGGTTGCCGAAGTCGACCCCGTTCTCTTTCCAGATCTTGGCGCCAAGCAGGCCGATCATCCCGTAGAGGACGACGGTGATGCCGCCGAGCACGCCACCGGGAATGGCAAAGACGAGTTGCCCGAACTTGGGGGAGAACCCAAAGACGATGGCAACCAATGCGGCGACGTAATAGGCCGCCGTCGAGTAGACCCGGGTGGCGGCCATGACCCCGATGTTCTCGGCATACGTCGTCGTGGGGGAGCCGCCGACCCCGGCGGCGAGAGCGGTTCCGATGCCGTCACCGATGATGGCCCGACCCATGTAGGGATCGAGGTCGGCGCCGGTCATCTCGGCGACAGCCTTGACGTGCCCAGTGTTCTCGGCGACGAGGGCGATGACGGCGGGGATGACGAGCAGGATTGCCGCCATCGAGAACGACGGGAGGTGCCAACCGACGACCTCCTTGCCGTCGGCCCCCATCATCGTCTTGGCCGGCAACCCGAACCAGTCAGCCGTGCCGACGCCGGAAAAATTGGTGCGGAAGTGGTCAGTTGCCTCGCTCGCGCCGCCGAGGACGGAGTTGATTTGGCCGCTCGTCTTGTCGAGCACCCACGAGAGGGTCGTGCCAAAGATGAGGGCAAGGAAGACGGCGATCCGGGAGATGAACCCGCGGAACGCGACGGCGCAGACGATGGTGAAGATCATCGTCGACAGGGCCACCCATTGGTCCTGCGGCCAGTACACGCCGGCGACGACGGGTGCGAGGTTGAAGCCGATGAGCATGACCACGGCACCGGTGACGGCGGGCGGGAGCACCCTGTGGAGGACGTTCGGGCCCGCGAAGTGGATGAGCACACCGACGGCGGCGAGCAGCAGACCGGCGATCATGATGGCGCCGGTGACTCGCGCCGTGGTCGCGCCTTCTTGGGCCCGGATGGCGGCGACGGCGCCGACGAAGCTTGCCGAGGTGCCCAGGTAGCTGGGCACCTTGCCCTTGACGATGAGCAAGAAGAGGATCGTCGCGATGCCGCTCATCATGATGGCGAGCTGCGGGTTGAGGCCCATGATGAGCGGAAAGACGAACGTCGCACCGAACATGGCGACGACGTGCTGCGCTCCCAGCCCGATGGTTTTGCCCCAGGAGAGGCGTTCATGGGGGGCGACGACGTCGCCGAGTGCGAGGGTCTTGCCGTCGCCCTTGAGTGTCCAAATGGCCATATCCGAGCCAACCTTCCCTATCGGTGCGTCGTTGTGACGCGGGTCGCTCACCCACGTGGGCTATGCCGACGGTAGTGGGCCGCGTACCCGAGACCTTAGGCAATTGCTGACGACCGGTTCGGCGTGTCGTTGGCAACGATGGGGTCACGCTCCCGGGATTCCCCGCATCTGGATCACCTTGAGCGCCAGTGCCAGGGTCAACCGCAGCTCCGCGTCGGTGGTGAAGGGCCCGACCATCCGCTCAAGTTTGGCGATGCGGTAGCGCAGCGTGTTGTAGTGAAAGAACAGGCGTCGAGCGCTTTCGGCGACGTTGAGGTTGGTGTCGATGAGCACCTCGAGGGTGTGCCGCAAATCCGCGTTCTCGGTGTGGTCGTCGGTGGCCAACTCCCCGAGGGCCTCGCCGACAAACCGGCGCAGGTCGGCGCTATCGGCGACCTGGGCGAGCAGCCGGAAGATGCCGAGACCGTCAAAATGGGTCACCGCCGAATTGCCGTGCATTTGGCGGCCGACGCTCACGGCCTTGCGTGCTTCGTCATACGCCCGGGGCAGGTCGCTCACCGACAGGGCGGGACGGGAAACACCGGTGGCGAAGGTGCGCCGCCCGCCGCCCCCGTCGCCTCGAACAACCCGCACGAGGTCGCCGATCGACCGCATGATCGTCTCGGTGCCCGCGTCGTCAGCAACCCCGAGGATCGTCACGACTTCGGCGCGCAGCCCCACCACCGGCGTCTGCGGATCCCGCACGGTGACGGCGCGGATCCACGCCCGGGCGAATCGCTCCTGCAGCGCTCGCACCTCCTCCGGCGGCCGGGTCGTGTCGGTGTCGTCCTCGTCGGTCTCGGCCACGACGACGACCATCGGGGTACGCAACGTCCAGCCGAGTGAGGAGGCGTGCCCGAGAGCTTCCTCGTGGGAGCCGGCCCGACCGACGAGGGCGTCCCGCAGAAACTCAGCGCGGTATTTGCTCGCCATTGCCGAGACGGCCTCCTCGCGTGTGATCGTCAACGCGGCGACGTTCGCGGTGCGTTCGAGCAGGTGGACGTCGTCCGGGGTGAGCGGGTTTCCCGGGGTGAACGCGAGGAGTCGGCCATGGTCGGCGTTGCCCGAGACGATCCGCACCATCGCCCGGTCGAGGGCCCCGTGATCGCGCCGCACCCCGACCGGTTCCTCCTCGACGATGAAACGCCCGGAGCGGTCGAAACAGGGCAGGGCGCGGGCTGCGGAAATATCCTCGGGAGTGCCGCCCTGGGCAAGTACCCTCCCGTCTGTGCTCGTGACCAGGGCGACTCCGCCGAGGAAGGTGACGACATTGGCGCAGACATCGTCGAGGGAGGCCCCGATCGGAACGAGCCGCACGATCGCCCGGTGAATCTCGTCCTCGCGCAGCAACACTCGGCGCTGGTGCTCGACCATCACGGTGAGTGCGGCTGCTGCCAACTCATGCACCGTCGGGCTCCCGCGCCGTCGGCTGGCCGCGACGGTGGCGACGGGGTCGAGGTCGAGGACGCCGTCGGTGCGCACCGTAATCATGCGGACGAGAGCGTCGCCACCCGCGGCGTCGTTCACGTGGACGTCGGCGCCGTTGAAGGCGTCCAGTTCCAGGATCCTCGCGAGCGGGATCCCGAAGCCGGGCCCCGTGGCAGCCGGGCCCTCACTTGGCAACTGCCGACGTTGCCGAGCCGGATCGTTGTCAACATTCACCATGCGGGCACCTTAGTCGGGTCGGTACGTTCGGCGGGTCTACCGCGCAACAGGGACGGGGAGGTGACCGGTGATGGGCGCGACGTCTCAGCTCACCGTGCTCCCTGCGGCCGCGTCGCCGCGATCCGCCCTCGTCATGGACCGTCTCCAATCGACGCGGGTGCTGTTCGCCGCACCGAGGGCGCTCTACCTGCTCGGGGACGACGGCCGAACGGTCCTCAGCGTCGTCACGGCGGACGGGCTCGCGCTCCCCGGTGCGGTGCGGCTCGCCCTGTCCTCGACGCGTTTCGCGTGGGGGGTGGGCCCAGGAGAGGCCGTGCTGGTCGGCGCCGGGAGCATCCAGCTGCCGCAGGTGCGGATCGAGGTCCGCCGGGTGTGGCGACCGGCGCGCGTCGACGAACCGGCCGTCATCGGCGACCACGATTCGCCGGCCGCACTGCCGACGGCCCCGCTCTGGCCAGACCTGGTCTCGCCGGGCGAGGTGTCGTCGTCGCGGGTGGCGGCCCTGGTCGGGGCCGGTCCCGGCCTGACCCCCGCCGGTGATGACGCCCTCTGCGGTGCCTTGCTCATGGCCCGCGCGCTGGGACATCCCGCGCAGGCCGCGTTGGCGCGCCTCGTTCAGGCGGCGATCGCCCACCCTGGCGCGACGACGGCCCTGTCGGCGGCACTGCTCGCCGATGCCGCCGCCGGGTATGGGCTCGCCCCGGTCGTCGCGCTCGTCGTCGCACTCGCCCGGGGCGATGTTCGGTCGGCGACTCACGCGGTGGGCGCGGTCGCGGCGATCGGCCATACCTCCGGGTTGGCCTTGTTGGCGGGGATCTTTGGCGCCTACTCCGTTCTCGCCCAACCCTGTTGAGGAGTATTTGTTGTGACGAATTCCGTGCAGCGTGTCGAAGTACGAACGGGCAGGTATGCCGACTCAGTGACCCTCATGGAAATCTCCCGACGGCTCTCGGCAACGTCGGGGGTGACTAACGCCCAGGTCGCGATGGCGACCGAACTCAATCTCGAGGTGCTGCGCGGTCTAGGTTTCGTCGTCCCGGACGGCCTCGCCGCCAACGATCTCGTCGTCGCTGTGCTCGCCGCCGACGAGGCCGCGTTGAGCGCGGGGTTCGACGCGGCGACGGCCGCACTCGCCGAGCGCGGTTCCCGGGGCCCTGGTGGCGCGGACGTCGGGCTCGGTGGGTCCGTGCCCCCGCGAACGCTGGGCTCGGCGATCCGGCGGGGTGGGGGCAACCTTGCGGTCGTCTCGGTGCCGGGCGCTTACGCGAGCGTCGAGGCGTTGGACGGCGTCGAGGCGGGCGCCTCGGTGATGCTGTTCTCCGACAACGTTTCGCTCGCGCAGGAGGTGCTCCTGAAGGAGGCCGCGGCGGCGGCCGATGTCCTCGTGATGGGCCCAGATTGCGGGACGGCGGCGATCGGGGGTGTCGCCTTTGGCTTCGCCAATGTCGTGCGGCCCGGCACCGTCGGGCTCGTTGCCGCCTCGGGCACCGGCGCCCAGCAGGTGATGTGCCTGCTCGATCATGCCGGGGTGGGGGTAAGCCACGCGCTGGGCGTCGGCGGTCGTGACCTCAGCGCGGCGGTCGGCGGCCGATCGACCCGGCAGGCGCTCGCCGCCCTCGACGCCGACCCGGAGACCACCCGGATCATCGTCGTCTCCAAACCGCCGGCCGCCGACGTGGTCACCTCCCTCCAGGCGTATGCCGCGACCCTGGCCACCCCGGTCCATTGGGCGCTCCTCGGGCCGGGTCAACCGGACCTCACGATGTCGGTGGAGGCCGTCCTTGGGGCGATGGGAATGGCCGGGACACCGCAGGGTGGGTGGCGCTCGTGGCGTCGCGATGAGTCGATCGTCCCGGGCGGCTCCATTCGTGGGTTCTTTTGCGGCGGAACGCTCGCCGATGAGGCCATGCTTCTCATGGCCGACGCCCTCGGTGCCCCGGTGCGATCCAACCTCGCCCTGCACGCTGACCTTGCCCCGCACGCTGACCTCGCTCCGCATGCTGACCTCGCCCCGCCCGCTGACCTCGCGCTGCCGCCCGACCTCGACCCGCACGCTGACCTCGCGCTGCCGCCCGACCTGCGTGCCCCTGGGCATGTTGTCATCGACTTCGGCGACGACGCGTTGACCCAAGGTCGGGCCCACCCGATGATCGACCCGTCCCTGCGGCTGGATCGGATTGCGGGAGAGGGCAATGACCCCGGATGCGGGGTGCTGCTGCTCGATCTCGTGCTCGGCTACGGCGCCCATCCTGCGCCCGCGGCGGAGTTGGCCGCGGCCATTCGGGAGGCGCGCGCTCTGGCATTGCGGGCGGGCCGGACCTTGCCTGTCGTCGTTGCGCTCATCGGCGCCGAGGGTGATCCACAGGGTTTGGCCGCGACGGCGCAGGCTCTCCACGAGGCGGGCGCCTCGGTGTTTCTCTCCAACGCGCAAGCGACCCGGCACGCGCTGGCCCTCGTCGGCGCGGCCGTCTCCGAACCCATCGACGGGCCGGACCCGACGTTCGGGGCCCGCGACGCCGAGCACAACGACGCGCCACTTCAGGCGGCGGGAGCCACCGCCGAGGGCGCCAACGGCGACGCTGTCCGAGCCGCTGGTCCGCCCGCCGCCGGCGCCCACCGCGCCGCCGGGTTGGGCGGCTTGCTCGAGCGGGAACCGGTGGTCGCGAGCGCCGGGGTTTCCCTGTTCGCCGAGGCGCTGGCGGCCCAGGCGATCGCGGTGACCGAGGTGGCCTGGCAACCGCCGATGTCGGGGACGTCCGACGACCTGCTTCGGGTGCTCGCCGACCCGCGACGAGGCCCCGCTAACGACCTCGCGTTCGCCCGGATGACGTCGGCCGGTGCCGTCCTGCTCGACGTGCGCCCAGCCAGTGCGGCCCTCGGTCTCGAACCGGGCAGTTTCCTGCATGCGGGTCCGCCGCTCACCTGGGACGGCGCCTCCGGCCCGATGCGGGGCGCCCTCATCGGCGCGATGCTCCTGGAGGGTCTCGCGGATGACCCCGAGGAAGCTGCGGCCCGGCTCGCCGCGGGGTCGGGGCTCACCCTGGAACCGTGCCATCACCGCAACGGCGTCGGCCCAATGGCCGGGGTCGTCTCTCCCTCGATGTGGGTTTACGAGTTGCGAGACGAGGCACACGGGCATACGTCGTGGTGTTCACTCAACGAGGGGCTCGGGAAGGTGCTCCGCTATGGCGCCTATGGCCCGGAAGTCATCGATCGGCTCCGCTGGATGAACGCGATCCTTGGGCCGCTACTCCAGGGGGCGGTGCGCGCGAGTGGCGGTATCGACATCAAGGCGATCCTCGCCCAGATGCTGCACATGGGCGACGAGGGGCACAACCGCAACCGCGCTGGCAGCCTGCTCCTGCTGCGCGAGTTGCTGCCCCATCTGATTCGGGCAGACGCCCGCTCCGATGATGTCGCCGAGGCGGTCCGATTCAGCGGGGCGAATGAGCACTTCTTCCTCAACCTCGGCATGCCCGCGTGCAAGCTGGCCACCCTGGCCGCGGAGGGGGTTGCCGGGTCCACGATTGTCACCACCATGGCCCGCAATGGGACGGACTTCGGGATCCGGGTCTCCGGCACGGGGGACGCCTGGTTCACCGGCCCAGCCGACACCCCGCAGGGGCTCTTTCTCGGGAACTTCGGTCCGGCGGACGCCAATCCGGACATCGGGGACTCGGCGATCACCGAAACCGCCGGCATCGGTGGCTTCGCCATGGCGGCAGCCCCGGCGATCGTCAAATTCGTCGGCGGGGATGTCCCGTTCGCCCTGCGCACGACTCAGACGATGGCGGAGATCACCCATGGCGAGCACCCAATGTTCCAGGTGCCGATCCTCGACTTCCGGGGCACCCCGACCGGGATCGATGTGACGAGAGTCGTGCGCACGGGCATCCTCCCGCAGATCAACACCGGGATGGCGGGCGCGGTAGCCGGGACTGGCCAAGTGGGCGCGGGCCTCGTCACCCCACCGGCCGAGTGCTTCCCGGCGGCGCTCGCCGCTCTCGCGTCCCGGGTGCCATAACGGGTTGCGGGCCGTTGAGGTCTGCGGGAGCCATGCCTTTCGCGGGCGCCGTTCTGCGGGTGCCATAACGGGTTGCGGGCCGATGAGGTCTGCGGGAGCCACGAGGTTCGCGGGCGCCGTCACGCCGGACGGCCGGAGCGGGCAGCACGCGATCGGGGCCGCCAGACGACCTTGGCCGGACGTGTGTCGCGGAATGCGCGCAGGCCAGCGAAACGGTTGTGTCAGGATCGGTTCATGACGGCAACGGTCCTCGACGGCAAGGCCATTCTCGCGACGATCAAGAGCGAACTTGCGCAGCGGGTCGCCTCCCTCGCCGCGCAGGGCGTCGTCCCTGGCCTCGGCACGGTCCTCGTCGGTGACGACCCCGGCAGCCAGTGGTACGTCGGTGCCAAGCACCGCGATTGTGAGGAGATCGGGGTCGCGAGTATCCGTCGTGATTTGCCCGCGAGCGCCTCCCTTGACGAAGTTCTCGCCGTCGTCGACGAACTCAACGCCGACCCCGACTGCACCGGTTTCCTCGTGCAACAACCAACCGGACTGGACGAAAACACGATCCTCGCGCGGGTGTCGCCGGCCAAGGACGTCGACGGCCTCCACCCGACCAATCTCGGCTGGCTCGTGCTCGGCCGCCCGGCCCCGCTGCCGTGCACGCCCATGGGTTGCATCGAGCTCCTGCGCCGGTATGACGTCCCGCTCGCGGGCGCCCGCGTCGCCATCGTCGGTCGCGGGATCACCGTTGGCCGCCCACTTGGGCTGATGCTCACCCGGCGCACCGAGAACGCCACCGTTGTGTTGTGCCACACCGGGACTCGTGATGTCGCCGCGGAGGTTCGTAAGGCCGACATCGTCGTCGCGGCGGCCGGGGTCGCGGGGATCATCACCGCGGACATGGTGAAACCGGGCGCCGCGGTCCTCGATGTCGGAGTCAGCCGGATTGTCGCCGAAGACGGGCGTTCGGTAGTCGCCGGCGACGTTCACCCCGACGTTGCCGAGGTCGCTGGATTCCTCAGCCCCAACCCAGGCGGCGTCGGTCCGATGACCCGCGCGATGCTCTTGTCGAATGTTGTGGCCGCGGCCGAAGCCAACCTCGCCGCAGCCCGACGTTAACGCGTGACCTTGATGTCCACCGATCCCGGCTCCGCTCCCCACCAGGGGCCGCCCTTAGAACCTCGGCCGCCGGCAATCGCGAACCTCGCGACCTGGTGGCTCGTTGCGGCCGGTGTTGTGGCCGGGATCGGCTGGGCGGTCACCGATCACATGCTTCGGGCGAGCGTGACGCTCGCGTGTGCGTGCTTCCTTGGCGCTGGGCTGCGGGCACTCCTGCCGGATGACCTCGCCGGCGGACTCGTGGCCCGGCGGCGGTGGCTCGACGTCGTCACTCTGGTCGTGCTCGGGCTTGCCGTCGGGATCGCCGGCGGCGTGCTTGATCTGCGCGCCCGAGTGTGAGGGCTGCTGCCCCGGGTGTTGCGGGCGTCTGGCCAGGTGGTGCGGGCGGGCTACCCAGGACCGGGGGGCGGCTGCCCCCAGCTGCGCGGGCGGCTGCCCCCGGTGTGAGGGCTGCTGCCCCCAGATGCGCGGGCTTGCTGCTCAGGGGTGGGGCGGCTACAAGTCGGTACCTGCCTCGTAGACCCGGCGAACGACGTCCTCGATGTCCGGCTCCTCGACGGACAGATCTCGGATCGAGGTGCGGGCACTCACCGCCGCGAGTACCTCGGCTGCCGTGGCGCTTGCCGCGTTGAATCCGAGGCGCTGGCGCAGGCCGCCCGCCTCGGACCCAAGATGCGTGGTCCCGGGAATGTCGACGAGGTCGGCGGCTGGCTCGGGGAGGTCGACGACGAGCACCCGCTGCGCACCGACCCGGTCGGTCAACGCGGCCAACGTGCCATCAAACGCGAGCCGACCTTGGTCGATGAGCAGGATCCGGTCACAGAGCCGTGCCACATCGCCCATGTCATGGGTAGTCAGCAACAGGGTCGTGCCCCGGGCTGCACGCTCGGCGATGAGGAACTCGCGAAGCCGCTGCTTACTCAACACATCGAGCCCGATCGTCGGCTCGTCGAGGATGAGCAGGGTGGGGGAATGCAGCAGGGCGGCGGCGATCTCCCCGCGCATGCGTTGGCCGAGGGACAGCTGGCGTACCGGGGTATCGAGGGTCGCGCCCATATCCAAATTGTCGACGAGTTGCGCTGTCCGAGACCGTGCTTCGGCGAACGGCAACCGGTGGATCGCCGCGAGCAGCTCGAACGACTCCCGCAGCGGGAGATCCCACCACAGTTGGGAACGCTGCCCGAAAACGACGCCGACCTCGGCGGCCAGCTGGCGACGCTCACGCATCGGCTCCCGCCCGCAGGTCTGCACGGTGCCCCGGGTGGGGACGAGGATCCCGGTGAGCATTTTGATGGTCGTCGACTTACCGGCACCGTTCGCCCCGATGTAGCCCACCGCGGCCCCGGCGCCGATCTCGACCGTCAAGTCGTCGACCGCCGTCACCGTTGATCTGGCCCGGAGCGCGCCGCGCCGGCGCACCTGGAACTCTCGAGTCAAACCCTGAGTCGCAATGATGGCGTTCATCCGCCGCCCCCCTGATAGTGCCGAACTCCGAAGTGCCACAACGTCATTGCCACGAGCCAACACCAGGCCGCGGCAAGTGGGAGGAACCAGGCGAGCCAGGCGGGCAAGAACCCACCACCGGGCAACCCGAGGATGACCAGCGCGGGTAGGTACGCGGTGAACGCCACCGGGACGAGAAAGCCGAAGACGGCCGCGAGCGACCGTGGCCACACTGAGGCCGGCTGAGTACCGGCATACCGGCCGCCGTAGGTAAAGGCGTTGGTGAACTCGGCGCCGTTGACGAGCACAAACTGCACCCCGGCCGCGCTGACGAAGAGTGCGGCATAGAGCAGGGGGGCGAATGTGAGGGCGAGCGCGAGCATCCCCGCCCGGCCGGCCGTCCAATCGATGTCGTTGACGATCAGGGCGCCGACGATGCAAGCCACCCCCACCCCGACGCGGGCGAGACGTTTGAGCGAGATGTCGCTGGTGATCAGTTGCAGCAGCAACGGCTGCGGACGTATGCAGAACACGTCCCACGTCCCCTCACGCAAATAGCGCGGAAGCCGATCAAGGTGTCCGACAACGAGATCCGCGAGCGCAAAGCTGGTCTCCGCGATACCGAAGACCAACAAGACCGCCCGGACATCGAGGCCGCCGAGAGTGCCCACACTGCCAAAGATCACGGCTAGTTCGATCAGCTCGACGATGCTGACGGTCATTGCGCCGACCATGTCGACCGCAAAGGAGGTGCGATAGGAGCGTTGCGCGCGGATCCGCGAGGCGAGAACCGCGCGGTATGCGGTGAGCGCTCCGGGCCGCGGTTCCGGCGTCCACGTGCGGTGGCCGAAGCTGACGTCACCCACCCTGAACCTCCATCTTGATGCGACCCGCGCGTGTCAAGACGCGCCCAATCACGGCGATGAGGAGGGCCCACATCAGTTGGATGGCGATGACTCGGGCGGCCTCCCACCCCAGGACCCGACCGGAGAACACGTCGATGGGGGCCATAAGGATTGACGGGAACGGGGTCGCGTTGGCAATCAGCGCGAGCCACTCGGGGAAGAGGCGGACCGGTACGGCAAGGCCCATGAGGAACGTCGAGACCACTGAATAGAGCAGGGTAAGGCCGCGGGTCTCGACAACCCAGAAGCCGAGGATGCTCACGGCATACCGGCAATAGAACGAGAGGGCCATCGCGGCGAGGAGCGAGACGACACCGAGGACGTACGGCAGCGCCGTCGTCGGCATGGTGAGGCCGAAGGTCGCCGCTCCCACCAGCACGCTGGGCACTCCCCGCGGCAGCAGGGTGTAGAGGCCGCGACCGAGGTCCTGGCAGAGGTGCCAGGTTTGGAGGTCGAGGGGGCGGGTGAAGTCGACGGCGATGTCGCCGGATTTGATGCGTTCACCGATCTCGGCCTGACCCATGGCGGCGACGGCGCTGAGGAGGCCTTGCGAGAGCCAGACGTAAGCACTCATCAGGCCGAGGTCGTAGCCGTGGAGGTCTCCGCCCGCTGCGTTGACGGTGGCGAAGAGGATGGCGGCCTTAACGAAGCCAAAGACAACGTTCGTGAAGAGCCCGGCAACCATCGCGAGGCGGTACGCAGATTGGCTGCGGAACCCGGCGCGAATGAGCCGAAGGTAGGCCGCCACGTTGGCCCGGGCCCACACGTTGGACCCGGCCACCAGGGTCGCCGGCGGAT
>CAZACX010000013.1:50190-54529 GCA_964483685.1 uncultured Intrasporangiaceae bacterium | reverse complement strand
CAATGCCGGTCGAGTACCTCACCCCCGCAGCCGAGGATCGAGCGGTCGAGGTTCAACGCCTGATGGCCGAGCGGGGACAGCATCGCGCGCCGTCCATCCCTGATCTGCTGATTGCCGCGGCTGCTGAACTGAACCACCACACGGTGCTCCACGTGGATAAGGACTTCGACCTGATCGCGGAACTCACCGGCCAACCGGTGGAACGCCTCCGCCCCGAATAGGTCCCGCCGTGAGCCCGCGCACATCGACCACCGCGCGGCCTGGTTCGCGTAGCCGGAACCGCGCGAAACGGATACTGCCCGATCCCCCGTGCAGTCTGGCGTCCAACTCATCCATCAGCCGCAACTCCGAGATCCAGCTGTCTACGACGCACAAGCGACACAGGTGCGGGCTGCTGGCCGGGCCTGCAGTCGCTCGTAGGCAATGGGTTGATCACAGCGCTCACAAAGCCCGTAGCTGCCCTTGGCAACCTTGCCCAGGGCAAGATCCACCTCGGTCAAGTGGCTGTTCGCAGCGGCGAGGAGCGCGCTCGTCCTTGAGCGTTCGAAGGTGATCGTTGACCCCTCCGGATCGTGCTCATCGTCGGTCACGGCCAGTCGCGTCGCCTCGAGCATCGCGCTGAAGTCCTGAGTCAGAGCCGCAACTTGATCCGACGAGCGCGCCCTGTCGACGAGGAGCAAGTTATGGAGTTCGGTCAGGTGAGGATGAAGGGGTGCCGCGGGGGTCAGCTCCGGCACCTCCTTACCGCGAGACGGCCGTGGTCCCGCGGAGTGTTCGGACGAAACCATCTTGCCGCCTCTCTGCGAACTCACGTCATCTGCCGGTCAACCGCGTCCAGGTCACGACCTTGCGGCGACGGCCTCGACTTCGAACAGGATGTCGGGCATGGCCAAGCCTGCGACCCCGATGACGGTCTGCGTGGGAGGGGTATCACCGCACCCGCTGACCACGGCCTGGCCGATGACGCCGAGCCTTTCAAAGTCGGGGTTCACCACATAGGTCCTGAGCTGGACGACGTCATTTAGGGCGAGTCCGTGTGCGGCGAGAGCGAGGCTCAGGTTGCTAAAGGCCTGCTGGACCTGCCCGGCGAACTCGGGTGAGACGACCATGCCATTCGGGCCCGATCCATACTGGCCCGAGACGAAGACCAGCTCCGCGCCGGCTGGGACGGCTGCGGTGTGGCTATAGCCGAACGGGACCGGGTTGTGCAGACCCTCGGGATTGATGATGGTGTGAGACATCGACAGCTACCTCCCTTCTGTGGCGGCTACCGGCCCGATGCCGCCAGCGTCACCTGTGTTGGCCTTCAGCGCGAATGCGAGCTGGGCGAGCACGATGTCGCGGTAGTCCGTGTTCTGTGGCGCCAGATGACCGAGAACGACCGGGTAGAGCAGGCCGACGATGTTTGCCACGGCGACCTCGACGATCGCCGCAGCATCGAAGTGCGGTGTGAAGGCGCCGCTCTCAATACCTCGCCCGACGGCGTCCACGAATGGCGCCCGGTACTGCCCGGCGAGAGCGACGGCCTGGGTCTGCAACTCCGCATCGTGCGCGGCGGCAGTCCAAAACTCCATCAACATTCGCCATGTGGTGTCCGGCGTGGACAGGCCACGATCAACCATCGCGACGAGCTGGTGCCACGGATCGGTGAACTGCGCCGCGAACTCGTTCATCGCATCCACCGCGATGGACGTCGCCCGCCCGAATGCCTCGATCAGCATGTCCTCACGCGAACCGAAGTAGCCCTGCAAGGTGCTGACCGCCACCCCTGAGGCCTCTGACACATCGATGTACCGCGTGCCCGCGTAGCCACGGTCCGCAAGCACCGAGATCACCTGATCGAGGACGAGCGCGCGCTTGGCGCCGCCCGCGCGACGTGTGCGACTTGACGCTGAAATGCTCATATTCGTACCGTATCACGGTACGGTAAGACCACGAGTGGTTCGAGTTTGCTTCATGAGCGGCCGCCGGTAAGAGTCATCCAAGACCTCAACGTCAGAGTCATCAACGCCATCACCGGGCAACTCCTGCGCGAACTCACCATCAACACCACCAAGGACTACCAACCCCTGAAATGACGAAGGTCCGAACCCACTCCCGTGGGTTCGGACCTTGCAGATGTCGCGAGACATCACAGCGTCGGGCTGACAGGATTTGAACCTGCGACCCCTTGACCCCCAGTCAAGTGCGCTACCAAGCTGCGCCACAGCCCGTGGCAATGCCCTCCCGCAGGAGGGCGAGCACAACTTTAGCGCACCGTCGCGGCCTACTTGACAACCGCACGCGGGCGAGGTCCGATGAGTCACCGTGCCCTTTCGATGGCACCAAGAGGAAGGCGCCGATGTCGACCGACGCGCGAACGGAACGCATCCAGGCGATCGCCCGCTCAGGTGCCGCCCAGCGGGGTCCCCTGCTGCCGATCCTGCACGCGATCGTCGACGAATTCCGCTACCTCGCCCCGGGTGATGCCGCGCTCGTCGCCGACATCCTCAACCTCTCGGAGGCTGAGGTCCACGGCGTCGCGACCTTCTATAAAGACTTCCGCACCACCCCAGCGCCCGAGCGTTCCCTGCAGGTATGCCGCGGCGAGGCCTGTCAGGCCGTCGGCGCAGACGCCCTCCTCGCCGCCGCACGGCGCGCGGCGGCACAAGCCGAAAGCGCACCCGCCACGGCCCCAGGCGAAGCGCTCGAGGTCGAGGAGATCTTCTGCTTCGGGAACTGCGCGCTCGGCCCGAGCGTGCGCCTCGACGGCCGCCTCCACGGGCGGATGACCCCCGATCAGCTCAACAAACTCCTCGCCTCCGCGGATGGAACCCGGTCATGATTCGGGTGTTCGTCCCGAGGGACTCCGCGGCCAGGTCCGTGGGCGCCGACGACGTTGCCGCCGCACTGGTCCAACACCTCCCCGCGGCAACCTTGATCCGGACCGGCTCCCGGGGTCTCCTCTGGCTTGAACCTCTCGTTGAGGTCGAGACTCCTGCAGGTCGGCACGCGTTCGGGCCGGTCACCGCGGCCGACATCCCCGGCCTCCTCGACGCGCTGGCCGCTCCCGCCGAGCATCGCTCCCACCCTCTCGCCCTCGGACCCGTCGACGAACTCGACTGGCTGCGCCGCCAAACGCGATACACCTGCGCCCGCCTCGGCGTGATCGACCCGCTCTCCCTCGAGGACTACCTCGCCCACGACGGCTACGACGGCCTCGGTGTTGCCCTCACCCAGGCACCCGAGCGGGTCTGCGCGGACATCACCGAGTCGGGCCTGCGCGGCCGTGGCGGCGCCGGATTCCCGACCGGCCGCAAATGGGACACCGTGCGCACCGCCCCCGCAGACGTCAAGTTCATCTGCGCGAACGCGGACGAAGGCGACTCCGGGACGTTCGCCGACCGAATGCTCATGGAAGGCGACCCCTTTTCACTCATCGAAGGCATGACGATCGCCGCGCACGCGGTCGGCGCACGCGAAGGCTTCATCTACGTCCGATCCGAGTACCCGGATGCCGTCGCCGTGTTGTCCGCAGCCCTCGACTCCGCCCGCGCCCACGGGTACCTCGGCAGCGGCATACAAGGAAGCAACCTCACGTTTGACATCAGCGTGCGCGTCGGAGCTGGCGCCTACATCTGCGGCGAGGAAACCGCGATGCTCGAGAGCATCGAAGGCCGGCGCGGGCAGGTCCGGGCAAAACCGCCCATCCCGGCCCTCGTCGGCCTCTTTGGTCGGCCCACCGTCGTCAACAACGTCCTCACGCTGTGCACCGTCCCCGTGATCCTCGCCCGCGGACCCCAGTCGTATGCCGCCCTCGGGGTCGATCGCTCGCGCGGCACCCAAGTGTTCCAACTCGGCGGCAACGTGGCCCGCGGCGGCCTCGTCGAGACCCCGTTTGGGCAGACCCTCGGCGATCTGGTCAAGGGATTCGGCGGCGGCACCCGCAGCGGCCGGCCCGTGCGTGCCGTCCAAGTGGGCGGGCCACTCGGCGCGTACCTGCCGACCACCCAGTTCGACCTGAGCCTCGACTACGAGACATTCGCCGCCGCCGGCGCCATGCTCGGCCACGGCGGAATCGTCGTCTTTGACGACACGGTCGACCTCAGCGCCCAAGCCCGCTTCGCGATGGAGTTTTGCGCCACGGAGTCCTGCGGCAAGTGCACCCCCTGCAGGATCGGGTCGGTGCGGGGAGTCGAAGTCCTCGACGCCATCCGCGCGGGTGTCGACCGCGAGCGCCACCTGACGTTGCTCGACTCGCTCTGCTCAACCATGACCCACGGCTCGCTGTGCGCCATGGGCGGGCTCACCCCGATGCCCGTCCAAAGCGCGATCCGCCACTTCCCCGAGGACTTCGACG
>CAZACX010000013.1:42812-50090 GCA_964483685.1 uncultured Intrasporangiaceae bacterium | reverse complement strand
GCCCCCGAACGTGACTTTGGCACTCCCGCGCGGGACGTGCATACGGCCGTGAGCGTGGTCATCGACGGGCACCCCTGCACCGTCCCCACCGGCACCTCCGTGCTCCGTGCCGCCACCGAAGCCGGGATCGACGTGCCGCGGCTGTGCGCGACCGACTCCCTCGACGCGTTCGGATCCTGCCGAGTGTGCGTCGTCGCCATCGACGGGGTCAAAGGCACCCCGGCCTCCTGCACGACGCCCTGCACCGACGGCATGCGCGTCCAAACCCGCACCCCCCTCGTGGACTCGGTCCGCCAGGGTGTCATGGAGCTCTATCTCACCGACCACCCGCTCGACCGGGCCGCCTGCGGGGCGCACGGCTGTCAGCTTCACGACGTCGCCGAGCAGGTCGGGCTCACCCACGTCCGTTACCCAGCTGGGGCCACCCATCTCGACGCGACCCCCGACGAGACGAATCCCTACTTCGCGTTCGACCCCGCCCAATGCATCGTCTGCAGCCGCTGTGTCCGCGCGTGCAATGACATCCAGGGGACGTTCGCGCTCACCGTCGTCGGCCGCGGCTTCGGCTCCCAAATTGCCCCGGGTGGGGCCGCAGACTTCCTCAGCTCCGACTGCGTCTCCTGTGGCGCCTGTGTGCAAGCCTGCCCAACATCCGCGCTTGTGGAGAAGGCGGTAATCGACCTCGGTATGCCGACCCGCCACGTCGACACCACCTGCGCGTACTGCGGGGTCGGCTGCTCGTTCCGGGCGGAGCTGCGCGGTGACCAGCTCGTGCGGATGATCCCCGCAAAAGCGGGCGGCGCCAACGCGGGCCACTCCTGCGTCAAGGGCCGGTTCGCGTTCGGCTACGCCGACCACCCCGATCGGCAGCTGCACCCGATGCGGCGCGACTCCATCGACGACCCCTGGACAGTCGTGACCTGGGACGCGGCCCTCGACGAGGTCGCCGCCCGTTTCGCCGACCTGCAAACGGCCCACGGGCGGGGGGCAATCGGCGGGATCACCTCCTCCCGCACCACGAACGAAGAGATCTACGCCGTCCAGAAGATGATCCGCGGCGCCTTCGGCAACAACAACGTCGACACCTGCGCCCGGGTCTGCCACTCCCCCACCGGATACGGGCTCAGCCAAACCTTCGGAACCTCCGCCGGCACCCAAACATTCGCCTCCGTCGACGACTGTGACGTCATGCTCGTCATCGGCGCCAACCCGACCGACGCCCACCCAGTGTTTGCCTCGCGGATGAAAAGGCGCCTTCGGGCCGGCGCGAAACTCATCGTCGCCGACCCGCGCCGCATCGACCTCGTGCGCGGCCCGCACGTCGAGGCCGACTACCACCTGCCGGTCCAGCCAGGCACGAACGTTGCCCTCATCAACGCCTTCGCCTTCACGGTTGTGCAAGAAGGACTCGTCGACACGGACTTCGTCGCGCAACGCTGCGAGGGTATGGATGAGTACCTCACCTTCATCCTCCGACCGGAGAACTCGCCCGAAGCCACCGCGGCCGCAACCGGGGTGCCGGCGAATCTCGTCCGGGACGCGGCCCGCCTCTACGCCACCGGCGGCAACGCGGCGATCTACTACGGTCTCGGCGTCACCGAGCACTCCCAAGGCTCGACAATGGTCATCGGGATGGCCAACTTGGCGATGCTCACCGGCAACATCGGCCGATCCGGGGTCGGGGTCAACCCGCTGCGTGGCCAGAACAACGTCCAGGGATCCTGCGACATGGGTTCCTTCCCCCATGAGCTGCCCGGATATCGCCACGTCGGGCTCGCCGAGGCGCGGGGGACCTACGAGGCCCTGTGGGGACGCCCGCTCGACCCGTATCCCGGGCTGCGCATCCCCAACATGTTTGACGCCGCCCTCGACGGATGCTTCCGCGGGATCTTCATCCAGGGCGAGGACATTGCCCAGTCCGACCCCAACATCACCCACGTCCACGCGGCGTTGCGGGCGATGGATTGCGTCGTGGTCCAAGACCTGTTCCTCAACGAGACGGCCCGATTCGCCCACATCTTCTTGCCCGGCACCTCATTCCTGGAGAAGGACGGCACCTTCACCAATGCTGAACGGCGGATTAACCGGGTGCGCCCGACGATGGCGCCACGCACCGGGAAACACGAGTGGCAAGTCGTCAGCGAGATCGCGCAACGCCTCGGGTTCTCGATGACCTGGCCCGACGAAGCGGCCATCATGGCGGAGATCGCCGCGACGACGCCGACCTTTGCCGGGGTCTCATTCGCCAAACTCGACGAGGTCGGGTCCCTGCAATGGCCATGCAACGACGCGGCCCCACTGGGAACGCCGATCATGCACATCGACGCCTTCACCCGCGGCCGCGGCCGACTCCTCACGACGACCTACGTGCCGACCACAGAGCGTTCGACCCGCCGGTTCCCGCTGATTCTCACGACCGGGCGCATCCTCAGTCAGTACAACGTGGGCGCCCAAACGCGGCGCACCGCCAACACGACGTGGCATCCGCGCGACATCCTCGAGATTCACCCCCACGACGCCCAAGACCGCGGCATCAGTGACGGCGACCTCGTCGACATCACCTCACGGGCGGGCGCCACCGCCTTGCGGGCCCACATCTCGCAGCGGATGCCGCTCGGGGTCGTCTACACGACGTTCCATCACCCCGAGTCCGGCGCCAATATCGTGACCACGGAAAACTCGGACTGGGCGACCAACTGCCCGGAATACAAGGTCACCGCGGTTCAGGTCGGCCTCGCGGCCAGCCCCACGGCCAAGGCGCGCGAGGCTGCGGACCGGGCGAACCCGGCATACGCGGTCGGTGTTGCTCGTGGGCGGGCGCGGCGTTGACGGCCCCGGTGAGCAGTGAGGTGCGCCTCGTGCGGGACATCGCTGCGCAGTTTGCCCACCTCCCGCGCGCGGAGGCGATCGCGCAGGTGGCAGCGCACATTGAGCGGTTTTGGGCGCCGCCGATGATTGCCCGGCTTCGGGTGGAATCGGCTGACGACCCGCTCGTCGAGGCGGTCACCAGGGCCCTCAGCCCTGCGTGAGCACCGCCACCCCCGTGGGCGCGGTCGTTTCGGAAAATGGGCACCCGCTCATCGTCACGGTGAACGCTGTCAGCGCTTGCGCTTCTCTCGGACCCGGACAGAGACCTCGATCGGGGTCCCCTCGAAGCCGAATTCTTCGCGCAGCCGCCGTTCGAGGAACCGCCGATAGCCGGCCTCCAGGAAGCCGGACGCGAAGACGACGAACCGCGGCGGCCGGGTCCCGGCTTGGGTGGCAAAGAGGATGCGGGGCTGCTTCCCGCCGCGCACCGGGTGCGGGTTGGCGGCGACGACTTGGCCAAAGAAGGCGTTGAGCTTCGCCGTCGGGATCCGGTGATCCCACGACGCGAGCGCAGCCTCGAGCCCGGGGACCAACTTGTCCGTATGCCGCCCGGTCCGGGCGGAGATGTTGACGCGTGGCGCCCACGGGACTTGGACGAGTTCCCGCTCGATCTCACGCTCCAGGTAATAGCGCCGTTCCTCATCGATGAGGTCCCACTTGTTGTAGGCGACGACGAGGGCGCGCCCCGCGTCGATGACCTGCTGGACAACACGGACGTCCTGCTCGCTGATCGACTCCTGTGCGTCAATGAGGACGACCGCGACCTCCGCCTTCTCCAGGGCGCTTTGGGTGCGCAAGGAGGCATAGAAGTCGGCGCCGCGCGCTTGGTGGACCCGCCGACGGATGCCAGCGGTATCGACGAAGCGCCACGGTTTGCCACCGATTTCGATGAGTTCATCGACCGGGTCCCGGGTCGTTCCGGCGACGGCGTCGACGACGACCCGCTCGGCCCCCGCGAGCTTGTTGAGCAGCGAGGACTTGCCGACATTCGGCCGTCCCACGAGGGCAACTCGACGCGGTCCCCCACGCGGATACGCCTCGCCGACAGCCGATTCCGTCGGCAACACGTCCAGGATCGCGTCCAGGAGGTCACCCGATCCACGGCCGTGCAGAGCTGAGACCGCGTGCGGTTCGCCGAGCCCGAGGTTCCACAGGGTCAGGGCGTCGGCCTCGGTGCGTTCGTCGTCGGTCTTGTTGGCGACCAGAACGACCGGTTTGCCCGCGCGGCGCAGGAGTTTGACGACCGCTTCGTCGTCATCTGTTGCGCCGACCTTGGCATCGACGACGAAGACGACGATGTCCGCGAGCTCGACGGCAACCTCGGCCTGCTCGGCCACGCGCAGATGGATCCCGGTGGCCTCGATCGACCAGCCGCCGGTGTCCACGACGGTGAAGCGACGTCCGGACCACTCCGCGTCATAGGCAACTCGGTCACGGGTGACGCCGGGGACGTCCTCGACGACCGCTTCGCGGCGGCGCAGGATTCGGTTGACCAGTGTCGACTTCCCGACATTGGGGCGCCCGACGATGGCCACAACTGGCACTGGGGCGTCCGTGACGCTGCCGTCCTCGAGGAGGGCCTCACCATCGACGAGGATCTGGTCTTCGTCACTGAGCTCGAATTCGTCCAGTCCGACCCGCAGCGCGGTCGTCAGGTCGGGTTCGTCGTTCACGGGGAGGGCCTCGTCTCGTGGATGCAGCGGAAGGGGCCTATTGTCCCCCACCACATCTGCCCGCGGGAACGATCGGCGCAGGCCTTCCCCGTGAAAGACGCAGTCCCTCCCCACGAACGATCGGAGGAGGCGGGCGGGAAGGCTCCGCAGAGCTCTCGGAGCCGGGTTTCCGCCATTCGATTCAACTCGTCGTCCCAACGTCCACCACGCGGGTACTGTCACATCACGCGCAGCGACCCGTAGCTTCCCCCAGCTTCGCGCGCGGCTCACTGTCCGTCATCGAGGACATTTGGAGGTCCGCTTGAGTTCAACCGTCGTATCCCGTCGCTCCCTCGTCACGGTGGCCGGGAGCGCTCCCCTCGTCGCCGCCCCTCACGTCGCCCCTCCCGTCGCCGCCCCCAACCTGGCAAGCGCTCCATCCAGAGACCCGATGACCGGGTGGTTCCGCGCGGACTATGCGGGCGCCGTCACCCAAGCCACAATTCAAGCCGCTATCAACGCGGCGGCCATTGAAGCAACAAACGGTGGCGGCGCGCAGGGCGAGACAGTCTTCATCCCGGCGCAGAGCACGCCGATTCTGGTTCAAGGCTCGATCCTTCTCAAGTCACTAGTGAGCTTGGTCTCGTTTTCGCGCGCAGAAACAGGAAGTGTCCCCTCCGACTACCTCCTCAATGGCGACGGAAAAAGTCCGGTCCTTCTCGGCATACCGGCAGGATCGACTACCGGGCCCCGCAACGTACGCCTTGTTGGCATTTCTGCCTATAATGGCGCCGGCGTGGGCGTACTTGAAATGAGAGAGGCCCACAATCTCATAATTGACGACTGCTCCTTTGTCACGGCGAACTCGGGACTAGTCACGAAAGCACCGAAGGACTGCACCACTGTTCGCCTCCAACGCTGCGACCGGGCCTCGATAGAGAACAGCACGATCGTGGGCTCATGGGCTATGGGACTTGTGTGCATCGGAACTTACGACGTGGACCCTAGTAAATGCGTCGCTTCGAACGGACTCAACATCCGCAACAACAGGCTCGGAACTTCCTACTCACCCGAACGCCACCCCACCCGTGAGGACATGCCTGTCGCCGTCGTCATCGGACAAACAAGTGATGTCAACATTGACCACAACATCTTCACTGAGCAGGGGGCCCGCGGCATCCTTATCGGCGGCGGCCCCGCCCTCAACAACGCCTATCTAGGGTCGTGCCACTCGATAAGAATCACGAACAACTACTTCGAACGTGTGGCCTACCCCATAGACATTGGCGAGAAATCTGTCGTCCGCACGTGCTCAATAATGACCAACATGATCTCTGCGGGAGGCTCGACGGTCATTCTTTCCAAGTATGCAACCCGTATGGGAATCCGCCTGGGCAGAATCGTCGGCTCCACAATATGCAACAACACGTTCGCCTCAGACGGCCCCTTGGCGGGACCCGCGATTCAAGTCGAATACGTAACAGCATCGGCTGGATCGAACCCCGCTCCAGAAAATTGTTCAATAACAAACAATTTCTACAACGGTGTCGTGCCCTACAAACTAGTCTACCCTGGCAACAGCTTCGCCTGGTTTCCCGGACGAAATGTCGTCGATTTCCCGGCCGCGGGCACTGTCATTGCCTCGGGAGTCCGAGAGTATATCTCTCCCGAGATCGCTCCCGGTGCCACCTTTTCGGAGCGGGCGATTGCCCGTGATGCGACGTACGGGGGGGTGCTCCTGGGCATCGACATCATCGACGCGACCGCGCCTGTGAACGTGACCGTGTCTATTCCAACCTTGGCGAGCGCACTCACGTCCTGGACGACGACCGCCACCGCCATCATTCCGACGAACGCGCCCTACTGGTTGACGCTCAGGTTGTCGGCGAAGTCGAGTGCGGGCAATACGTCATCGTTCCGCATTCGCGTGCGGTGGCACGGCGTCTGATCTCGAGGTCACGTCAACGCGCGGGCCGGGAGGGCGCGTGCCCGAGCCACCCGCCAAGTTGGGCGTTTCAGCGCGGGCCCGACACGGCACGGACAACATCGAGAACCGCGGCCACGCTCTGTTCAAAGTTGAGGTCGGACGTGTCCACCGTAATGACGTCCTCCGCGGCAGTGGTGAACTGCGACACCGTCGAATCATCGCGATCCCGCCGCACGACGATGTCGCGGGTTGAGGCCATCGTTGCCGCGTCGGCGCGGCCGTGCAGTTCCGTGGACCGGCGGGCGAGGCGAGCGTCTTCGCTCGCCGTCAACAGGATGCGCACTAGCGCATCCGGGGCGACGACCGTCGTGATGTCCCGCCCCTCCGCGACGACGCCGCCGGTGTCCGCGGCGATGAGGTCCATGAGTTCCCGCTGCTGAGCTTGGAGGATCGCCCGCACCGCGGTGTTCGTGGCGACCTGGGAGACCAGTGCCGAAATGGCGCTTGTGCGGATCGGCCCCGCCACGTCCTCCCCGTCGAGCTCGACACTCGGCGCATCTGGGTCCGCGCCGAGGGCAAGTGGCAGGGTCTGCGCCGCCTCCGCCACGGCGTCACGATCGCCCAGGTCGATGCCTTGGCGCTCACACCACAAGGTGAGCGCCCGGTACATCGCTCCGGTGTCGAGGTAGCCAATGCCGAGCGCGCGGGCGACGGCCCGGGAGACACTGGACTTGCCGGAGCCCGAGGGCCCGTCGAGGGCGATGATGAGCGGTTCGGTCACGAGTCGTCACCTTAGCGCCCGTGAGTTGGCCCCGGGGAACGACGAGACAG
>CAZACX010000013.1:40636-42712 GCA_964483685.1 uncultured Intrasporangiaceae bacterium | reverse complement strand
CGACAACGTCGGCGCTCAGTCGAGCAGACGCCACCCTCGGACTCGCAGCGCCGACTCGAGCTCCCCGACGGCGGCGGGGAGGACCGCCAGCTCTAACAATCCGAACTGATGCCCGAGCCCGTGCTCAATGTGGAAATCCTCGAGGTTGACTCCGGCTTCACCCACATCCCGAAACAGGCGCCCCAGTTGACCCGGCGCGTCGGGAATCATCACGGTCACGGTCCGGTACGTCGTCGGCGCGGCCCCGTGCTTCCCAGGGATCCGGTCGTGGCCCGCATTGCCATGCAGGATCGCCCGCGCCAGCACCGCGCGGGCCCCGAGGTGATCGGCGCCGGGCTCGGCGAGGCGATCGAGGGCCTTGACAACCTCCCCGAGGTCGGCCGCGAGCACGCGCAACGCAGCTGCCACGGCACCGGCATTCCCCGCAAGGATCTGGGTCCACAGCTGCGGATCGCTCGCGGCGATGCGGGTGACGTCGCGCAAGCCCTGCCCGGCGAGGGCGACGGCCCCATCGGGCAACTCCTCGAGCCGTGAGGCCACCAAACTCGCCGTCACCTGGGGCACATGCGAGACAGCCGCCACCGCCGCGTCGTGCTCCGCAGGAGATAGGGCGGCCACGACAGACCCGAGGGCCTCAGCGATTCCGCGCACCAGCGCAAGGCCCTCGCGGCTGGTCTCCTCGGTCACCGCCAGCACCCAGGAGCGGCCACTGAACAGGTCGGACCGGGCGGCGATGGCCCCCGACCGTTCCCGCCCCGCCATCGGGTGCCCGCCGACGTAGCGGGCCAATGCGCCATCGGATCCGTTGGTGACGCCCAACGCGACGAGGCCGCCCCGAATGGCCCCCTTAACGGAAGCGACGTCGGTGACGTAGGCGCTCGGCCACCGGCTCAGTGCCTGTGCGACGACCCGAGCGGTGACATCCGGGGGGGTAGCGACGATGACGACCTCGAGTTCCTCGGTGGGGTCGGGGTCCCGGACGACACCCCCACCGAGGTCGGCGGCGAGGGCCGCCGACGTGGGTGACGCATCGGCCAGCGTGACGTCAACGCCGAACTGCGAGAGCGCAATTGCCGCACTTGTGCCGATCAGCCCGGTCCCGATCACGTGCACCCGCGCCGGCAGCTTCCCCGGTGGAAGGGGCCCTTGCGAAGGGAGCCCCCGCAGCTCGGGCCCTAGCGATTGGGGAAGGGGTCCCGGCGAAGGCGGAAGGGTCACCTACAGCTCCGCTGCGTCATACAGCTTGCTGACCTCAACGGCAGTCAGCGGCCGGAACTTGCCGGGTCGCGTCTCCCCCAGCGGAACCGGCCCGACTCGCACCCGCGCCAGCGTGATCACCGGATGCCCGACCGCCTCGAGCATCCGGCGCACGATGTGCTTGCGGCCCTCATGGAGAACGACCTCCACGACGGCACGGCCGGGCGCGGAATCGAGTAGCCGGAAGGAGTCGACCGCCACCGGGCCGTCTTCCAGCTCAATTCCGTCCCGGAGTTGCCGACCGAGGTCGCGCGCGACCGGGCCGGGCACCTGCGCGACATACGTCTTGGGGACCCCATATTTCGGGTGCTGGAGCCGGTGCGCGAGCTCGCCGTCGTTGGTGAGGAGCAGCAGGCCCTCGGTGTCGGTGTCGAGGCGGCCGACGTGAAAGAGCCGCTCGCGTCGGGCCGCGACGTAGTCGCCGACACAGGGACGTCCCTGGTCATCGTGCATCGTCGTCACAACGCCGAGCGGTTTGTTGAACGCGAGGTAGACCTTGTCGGGGTCGGTTTGCACCCGGACACCGTCGACCTGGATGCGCCGCTGGGTGGGATCGACGCGGATACCGAGCTCCGTGACGACCTGCCCGTCGACCTCGACCCGGCCTTCGGCGATCATCTGTTCACAGGCCCGGCGCGACCCGATTCCGGCAGCGGCGAGCAGCTTTTGCAGCCGGACCCCGTCCGGGTCATGGACGTCGATCTGCGGGCGGAGCTTCTCCGTCGGGATCCGAGTCGGTTGGCTCTTCTTCGTGGACCCTGCGTATGTCGCGCCGCCGCGGCTACCGCTTCGGGCGTCGCCAGCACGGGGGCCACCACC
>CAZACX010000013.1:9550-40536 GCA_964483685.1 uncultured Intrasporangiaceae bacterium | reverse complement strand
TGCGACCTCCGCTGCGGGGTCGGCCAACTCTCGGCTAATGGTGCTCACATGTCCTCCTCTGTGGGCGCCGGAGCACCCTCGGTCGAATCCGGGGTGTCCTCGAATTCGTCACTGACTTCAATGTCGTGCTCGGCCTGTCCGATCCAGCGAACCGTCAACTCCGACAACGCCTCCGCCTGCTCAAAGGTCACAGCAGACTCACGGTAGAGCTCGAGCAACGCGAGAAAGCGGGCGACGATGACGAGCGTCGAGTCGGCGTCGGCGATCAACACGCGGAAGCTCGTCGTGCCCATCCGCCGCAACCGGTCCCCGAGGATCGCCGCCTGTTCCTTGACGCTCACCGCGGGGGCGTGAAGGTGCTCGAGGCCAACCACCGGGACCACCTTGGGCGTCAAGGTTCGGGCGGCGATCATCGCCAGCTGCTCGGGGGTCACGGCGAAGATGAGTTCCGGCAGGAGCCGGGCGAACTGGGGATCAACGGCGACCGAACGCGGCATCATCCGGCCGCTGATCGCCATCCGATCGGCAAAGGCCTGGGCGATCTCCTTAAACGCGCGGTATTGGAGCAGCCGGGCAAAGAGCAGGTCCCGCGCCTCGATGAGGGCGAGATCCTCCTCGTCCTCGGGATTGAGTTGCGGCAATAGTCGGGCCGCCTTGAGGTCGAGCAGGGTCGCGGCGACGAGGAGGAACTCGCTGGCCTGGGAGAGGTCCCACTCCCCCTCGGCCCGACGCGCCTTGATGTGCGCGATGAATTCGTCGGTCACTTGGGCGAGCGCGATCTCGGTGATGTCGAGTTTGTGCTTGGAGATGAGCCCAAGGAGGAGGTCGAAGGGTCCCTCGAACACGTCGAGATGGACCCGGAATGCCGTCGTGGGGGTGCGTCGAGTCAAGACACCCCCGGGGACGCTCGGCTCACCCAGCAGGGTGTCGCTCGTCATCGTTAGGGGGCGCCGCCACGGGCGATCAGCTCACGCGCCAGCTGGCGGTAGGCGTGCGCGCCCGGGTGCGCCGAGGCGTAGGCGGTGATGGGCTCGGCAGCGAGAGTCGCATCTGGGAATTTCACGGTTCGGCTGATGACGGTGTGGAAGACCTTGTCACCAAAGTGGGAGACGACACTCTCGACGACCTCGCGCGCGTGCAAGGTGCGGCCGTCATACATCGTCGCAAGGATGCCGTCGACCTCAAGGCGAGGGTTAAGCCGGTCAGTGATCTTTTCGATCGTTTCGACGAGCAGGGCGACGCCGCGCATCGCAAAGTATTCAGTTTCGAGCGGGATAAGCACCCCGTGTGCGGCCGTCAGCGCGTTGACCGTGAGGAGCCCGAGGGACGGCTGGCAGTCGATGAGCACGACGTCGTAATCGTCGAGGACCGGTCGCAGAATCCGGGCGAGAACCTGCTCGCGGGCGACCTCGCCGACGAGTTGAACCTCCGCCGCGGAGAGGTCGATGTTCGCGGGGACAAGATCCAATCCGGGGGTGCGCGTGTGCCGGATGACCTCGCGGATCGAGTGTCCGCGCTCGACGAGGAGGTTGTAGATCGTCAGGTCAAGGACGTTGCTGTTGATGCCGAGGCCCACCGAGAGGGCGCCTTGCGGGTCGAAGTCGATGAGCAACACCCGGCGCCCGCACTCGGCGAGGGCCGCGCCGAGATTGATCGTCGTCGTCGTCTTCCCGACCCCGCCCTTCTGGTTGCACATGGCGATGATCCGGGCCGGGCCGTGGGTGGCGAGCGGCACCGGGTCCGGGAACACTGGCAGGAATCGCCCGGTCGGGCCCAGTTGGCCCGTCGCGGCGCCCTCGGTGCCGGGCGACTGCACGTCGGTTCGTTCCACTGGTCGGTGCCTCCACAAAGTCTCGGTCAGCGTCCCGCTGATCGCCTGAGACCCTATCAGCGTGCGCGCGGGTGAGTTTGCGCGTACACCTCGCGTAGCTGCTGGACCGTCACCCGGGTATAGATCTGCGTCGTCGTCACCGAGGCGTGGCCGAGGAGCTCCTGCACGACCCGGATGTCGGCGCCGCCCTCGAGGAGGTGGGTGGCGAAGGAGTGGCGCAGCGTGTGCGGGCTCACCCCGGGGAGGGCGGCCCGCTGCGCGGTGGCGGCGAGGATGCCCCAAGCCCCCTGGCGGGTCAGGCGTCCGCCGCGCTGGTTGAGGAAGATCGCCGGGGTCCCCCGCCCGCGCGCTGCGAACTCGGGGCGCGCGCGCACGACATACGCGTTGATGGCGGCCGCGGCATACGCACCGAGTGGCACGAGGCGCTGTTTGTCGCCCTTCCCTCGCAGCCGCACAACCCCCTCCGCGAGTTCGAGGTCGTCAAGGTCGAGGCCGACCGCCTCGGAGATCCGGGCCCCGAGGCCATACAGCACTTCGAGGAGGGCCGTGTCCCGGAGCGCGGCCGCGCCCTCCCCCACCCCGGCGACGTCGAGCAGCCGCGTCACCTCCTCGACGCTGATCGCCTTGGGGAGACGATCGCGTTGCTGCGGTGGGGCCACGGCCCGGGCGGGGTCCGCGTTCACCTGCCCATCAAAGGCCAGGAACCGGTGGAGGGCCCGAACGGCGACGATCGTCCGGGCCGCCGACGATTCGGCCAGCGGGGGGTGGCCGCCGTCGCCGGTCCGCAGCGCGACGAGGAAGTCCGTGACGTCGCCCTCGCGCACCCCCGCCGGGTCGGTGATGGCCCGGGCGTCGAGAAACTCCAGGTAACGGCGGCTGTCGCGCTCATACGCCGCGAGGGTATGGCGCGAGAGGCCGCGTTCGACGTTGAGGTGGGTCAGCCACGTCGCGACCGCCCGCCCGAAAGGGGTCGGGCGGGCGGGCGCGGGGGTGCTCACGCGAGGATCGAGGCCACGTCCTGGCAGGGCAGGTCGAAGGCGTCGGCCACCCCGCGGTAGGTCACGGCGCCCGCGTGGGTGTTGAGGCCCAGCGCGAGCGCCGGGTCGGAGTTGAGTGCCCCTCGCCACCCCCGGTCGGCGAGCTTGACGGCATACGAGAGGGTCGCGTTGGTCAGTGCCCAGGTGGAGGTGTTGGGCACGGCGCCGGGCATGTTCGCGACGCAGTAGTAGACCGACTCGTGGACCGGGAATGTTGGGTCCGCGTGGGTCGTCGGGCGGCTGCCCTCAAAGCACCCGCCTTGGTCGATGGCGACGTCGACGAGGACGGAGCCTGGCTTCATTTCGGCGACCATGTCGTCGGTGACGAGCTTGGGGGCCTTCGCGCCGGGAATGAGCACGGTGCCGATGACGAGGTCGGCCGACACGACGTGCTCGCGGATCGACAGTTTCGAGGAGGCGATCTGGTGGACGCGGTTGTCGTAGCGCCAAAAGCTCATCCGCAGCTTGTCGAGGTCGGTGTCGAGAAGTGTGACGTCGGCGCCCATCCCGAGGGCGATGTTCGCGGCGTTCTGACCGGCAACGCCGGCACCGAGGATGACGACCTTTGCGTTGTGGACGCCGCCGACGCCGCCCATGAGGACGCCGCGCCCGCCCTGAGCCTTCATCATCGAGTGGGCCCCCACCTGCGGCGCGAGGCAGCCGGCGACCTCCGACATTGGATAGAGCAGCGGCAGCAGGCCGGAGGGCAGCTGCACGGTCTCGTAGGCGATCGAGGTGACCTGCTTGGCCATCAGTTCCTGCGTCAACGGCGCGTCCGCGGCGAGGTGGAGGTAGGTGAAAAGGGTCAGACCCGGACGCAAGTTGTGATACTCCGAAGCGACCGGCTCCTTGACTTTCATCACCATGTCCGCGGCGCCCCAGACGTCGTCGGCGGACTTCAGGATCCGAGCCCCCTGGGCGACAAATTCGGCATCGGTGATCGAACTCCCGAGCCCGGCCCCCGCCTGGATCATCACCTCATGCCCATGTTCGACAAGTTCGTGGACCCCGACCGGGGTGATGCCCACCCGGTACTCGTGGTTCTTGACCTCAGTGGGAATGCCGACCTTCACTGGATGACGCTCCTTGTGTGACGCAGTCACCTTGCGGCGACGTGGATAGCGCCACAATGGGCAGCGGCTGTGCTGCGTTGCTTAGCCTAGTCCCGCCCGGCCTTTTGGCCTGGTGTCCCTGTGGAGAGGCGACCAACCCATGAAACTGTATGCCGACCTGCCGGGCCGTCGTCTCGCCCAGATTACGGCGGACGTCCTGATGGTCGCCTGGGTGGCTGCCTGGGTGTGGATCGGCGTCGGTGTGCACTCGGTGACGATGCTGCTTGCGCACCCGGGGCGCACCCTGGAGCTGGCCGGGCGCGGCTTCACCGACAAGATGCAGGACGCCGGAGCATCGGTCGATAACCTCCCGCTGCTCAACGATCGGCTCGCTACCCCGTTCAACAACGTGGCCGGTGTCGGCAGCACGATTGAGGGTGCCGGAACAGACCTCGTCGATGGGGTCACAAAGCTCGCCTTGGTGTTGGGGGTGGTGACCGCAGCTATCCCGATCCTCCTCGTCGGGGCCGTGTGGCTCTGGAAGCGTGGGGAGTTCACCCGACGGGCCAGTGCGGCGCAGAAGTTCATCGACAATGCGGCCGACCTCGACCTCTTTGCGCTGCGCGCCATGGCAAGCCAGCCGATGCACAAGCTCGCCGCGATCAGTTCGGACCCGGTCGGGGCTTGGCGAAACGGCGACACCCAGACGATCGGTGCGCTCGCCCTCCTTGAGCTTCGCGATTACGGACTGCGGCCACCGCAGGCGACCGGCCACAATTCGCCAGCGGCCGATCGCCGCCCGCCGGTCGGGCGCTGATCGGCCGTTGATCGGCCACCGCTGATCGCCAGCCGCTGATCGCCAGCCGCTGATCGCCGGCCGCCTCCTGCCGGTTAGCCGGAGAACTCTTCCAGTCCACCGCGGGCTTGTTCGAGCCAACCTTCCTGCGCGCTGAGTTTCGCGGTGAGGTCGGCGACCTTCTTCGCGTTACCCGCGGCCTCGGCTGCCGCCACGTCGGCGCGCAAACTCGCGACGGACGCCTCGAGTTGGGTCGCCAACGACCTGGCCCGCGAGGCGACCTCCGGGTTGGTGCGCGCCCACTTCTTTTCCTCGAACTCGCGGATGGCCGTTTCGACGCGGCGCAACCCCTTCTCAGTCCGTTCGATGTCGGCCCGCGGGACCTTCCCGGCCTTCTCCCACTTGTCTTGGAGTGTGCGCAGCGCTGACTTGGCTGCCTCAAGGTTGGTGACCGGCAGCAACGCCTCGGCTTCGACGAGTAACCCGAGTTTGACCTCAAGGTTGGCCCGGAACACCGCTTCCTCGGCATGGGCGATCGCGTCCTTCGCATTGAAGAACGCGTCCTGCGCGGTCTTGAACCGCTCCCACAGGGCGTCGTCGTCCGTGCGGCTCGCGCGACCGGCCTGGCGCCACTGATCCATGAGCTGCTTGAAGGCGCCTGCGGTGGCCGCCCAATCCGTGCTCGTCGCGAGTTCCTCGGCCCTCGCGACGAGATGGACCTTCGCGTCCTTCGCTTCGGACCGCGTGCCTTCGAGCTCGGCGAAGTGGGTGCGGCGGGCCTTGTCGAAGGCGTTGCGGGCCTTGCTGAACCGCTGCCACAACGCGGTCTCGTCGTCCTTGTCGAGCCGAACAGCGCTGCGCTGGTGCCCCTTCCACTCCTCAAGCAGGGTCCGCATGTCCGCCGTCGAGGTCTTCCATTGAACCTTTTCCACCGGCTGGGCGGCAATCACCTCGGCCTTGGACACAAGTTCCTCCCGGACCGCCTTGGCGGCGGCCTTCGCCTCGGCACGGGCCGCGCTCTCCGCGGCCCGCTTCCCGGCGACCCCCTCCTCGATGGCGGCAACGAGGGCCGCCAGCGCGGGCAGGTCACCGACAACGTTGAGTTCGGCCGTGCGCTCGCGCAACGACTTCAGTCCCTCGGTGAGGTCCTTGCTCGGCACATCCGACGACTGCACGCGTTGGTGGAGCAGAACCGTGGTGCCGTACAACTCGTCATACTTGCGGGCGAAGTACTGCAACGCCTCGTCGGGCGTGGCATCCGGGGAGGACCCGACGGCACGTTCGCCGTCGCCGTCGGTGACAAAGACGGTGCCATCCTCGGCGACGCGGCCGAATTTGGCCGACTCCGACGGCGGCAGGGGCGCTGCTGCGGGGGCAGGCGCCGGTTTCGGCCGTGCGGCAAACATCGCCGGGCTCGGCAGGGGCGGTTGGGTCACGTGAGTTCAGTCCTTCGTCTGGGTCGTTACCGACAAGAAGCTAATCGGCAACTTGGGGGTGACCCCATCGGTGCCGTTACCGCCCGCGGCAATGCGGTCGACAATATCCATACCGGAGGTCACCGTGCCGAACAGGGAGTATCCCCCGTCAGTTGTGGGCAACACGGTGTCCTGCACGACGAGGAAGAACTGGCCCCCGTTGCTGTTCGGATCCCCGTTTCTGCGGGCCATCGCCACCGAGCCGCGGGGGAACTTCCCATCCGCCGGTGCGTTCTCGAGACCGAAGCCGTACCCGGGGTCGCCCTGCTGGGTCCCGGTGGGATCGCCGCACTGGAGGATGAAGATGCCGGACATCACCAGTCGTGAGCAGGGTGCGTCCGTCCAGTACCCATTGCGGGCCAGCTGGGCAAACGACGCCACGGTCGTCGGTGCGTTAGCCCCATCGAGAGTGAGCACGAGGTCACCGCAGTTCGTCGTCAGGGTCGCCTCGACGGATTTGCCCTCGACTGCTTTGATCTGGGCCGCATCCGGTGCGTCGAGTTGGGCGGTGGTTCCCGGCACCTTCGGCGCGGGTGTGCAGCCGGGCGCCGGCGCGGCTGGCGTCGTCGCTGTTGTTGTCGAGGAAGTCGAGGGCGCCGTCGATGCCACGCTCGGGCTGTCCTCGCCGACGAGGTTGGCGATGACGACGAACGCGGCAACGAGCCCAATGACGACAGCGAGGACAGCGACCACCTGGCGGTTGCGCACGGTTTCGGCCTCCTGGACGGCAGACTTGGCTTCTTGACGCGCGAACCGGCGCCTGGCGCGGGCCCTCGCTTGTTCCTTCGTCGTCACGGCCGCCAGTCTAGGAGAATCGCTGGGTAGGGTCTGGCCCGTGCTGATGATCTCCTTCCCCGCTGCAGCGTTTGCGACCAACTGCTACATCCTCGCCCCGGGTGCGGGGCAGGAGTGTGTGATCGTCGACCCGGGAATCGGTGTCGTTGACACGGTGGCGGCGGTCCTCGCCGAGCACCGGTTGCGCCCGGCCGCGGTGTTGCTCACCCATGGCCACCTTGACCACGTCTATTCGGTGACCCCGGTATGCCGCGGCGGCGGCGCGGCATACCTGCCCGCCTTTGTCCACACAGAGGATCGCTATCGCCTCGCCGACCCCATCCGGCTGCTCGACCCGGCGATCGTCAACGCGTTCGAGCAGCAGTTCGGCGCGGCAGCCCAGTGGACGGAGCCCGACGACATTCGGCTCGTCGAAGACGGCGATCCGATCGAGGTAGCCGGGCTTCGGTTCGTCGTTCGGCACGCCCCCGGGCACACCGAGGGCTCGGTGATGTTCGGGCTTGACGGCGTCCCCGACGGCATCAACCCCGACTTTGGGCTGGACGCGACGATGATCAGCGGGGACGTGCTCTTTGCCGGGTCGATCGGGCGAACCGACCTCGCCGGGGGGAGTTCGGCGGCCATGACCCGTTCGCTGCGCGATGTCGTTCTCCCGCTGCCCGATTCGACTCTGGTGCTGCCCGGGCACGGCCCGGCGACGACCATGGGACGCGAACGCCAACTCAACCCGCACCTGCAAGGATTGGGCGCGTGAGCAAGGTCGCACCCATATCGGGCTTCCCCGAGTTCCTCCCCGCCGATCGTCTCGTCGAGCAACGATTCCTCGACGTCATCCGCACGACGTTCGAGCTGCATGGCTTCACGTCAATCGAGACCCGCTCCATCGAGCCGATCGAGCGACTGCGCGCACAGGGTGCGGATGCTGATAAGGAGATCTATGCGATCTCTCGGCTTGGCGGGAAGGCCGAGGAGAGCCGTTGGGGTCTGCACTTTGACCTCACCGTGCCCTTCGCGAGGTACGTTCTCGAGAATGCTGGGCACCTTGAATTCCCGTTCCGGCGGTATCAGATTCAAAAGGCCTGGCGGGGTGAGCGTCCACAAGAGGGCCGTTATCGCGAGTTCACTCAGGCCGACATTGATATTGTCGACATCGGACAACTTGCGCCGCACTTCGAGGCGGAGTTGCCGCTTGTCATTGCCGATGTCTTTGCGGGGTTCCCGATCGGCGATTTCGTCATCTCGGTCAACAACCGCAAGATCGCCAATGGCTTCTATCACGGCATCGGACTGACCGACGTCATGGGCACCCTGCGCATTCTTGACAAGCTCGACAAGATCGGCGCCGAGGGCGTCACTTCGCTGCTTACCGCCGCGGGAGCCACGCCCGATCAGATCTCGGCGGCCCTCGGGCTCGCCTCGATCCGCACCGCGGACCTTGGGTTCGTCGACGAGGTCCGTGCGCTTGGCGTCACCCACCCACTCCTCGAGGAAGGCCTGAGCGAACTCACCGCGGTGATGACGACAGCGCTCGCCCACGCACCAGGGCGTGTCGTCGCGAATTTGCGCATCGCCCGCGGCCTCGACTACTACACCGGCACCGTCTATGAGACGCACCTCGTCGGCCGCGAGAGTTGGGGATCGATCTGCTCCGGCGGTCGGTATGACGCCCTCGCCTCGGATGGGCGCACCACCTATCCCGGGGTGGGAATCTCGATTGGCGTCACGCGCATCCTCGGGCTACTGCTCGGCAGCGGCCTGCTCCGCGGCACCCGCTCGACTCCGGCCGTCGTCCTCATCGCCCTCGCCGACGAGGCCACCCGGGCCGACGCCACCGCCATCGCCACCGCCCTGCGTGCGCGGGGCATCCCGTGCGAGGTCGCCCCCAACGCGGACAAGTTCGGCAAACAGATTCGGTATGCCGATCGCCGCGGGATTCCGCACGTCTGGTTCTCCACGGCGGACGGCGAACAGGTCAAGGACATCCGCTCCGGGGTTCAAGTGGCCGCCGATCCGGCAACCTGGACGCCACCCGCCGCCGACCTGCGACCAGGCGTCGAGCGTCCCGGAGGAACCGTCTAGCGCAAGCCCGGCGTATCCCGGGCAACCGCCTATCGCGAGCCCGTCAGCCCCGGGGAAGCGCCTAACGCGAGCCCGTCAGCCCCGGGGAAGCGCCTGACGCGAGCCCGTCAGTCCCGGTTCGCGAGGCCGGGGGTGCGCCGGGACGCACCACGGTCGACCTCGATGACGCCCCGAACGTTGTGGACCGCCTTCATCAGGTAGTCGAGGTGGGTGGGGTCGCCCATCTCGAATCGGAAGGCGAACACGGCCACCCGGTTCTTTTGCATCTCCAGGCTGACGTTGAGAATGTTGACACCGTTGTCGGACAAGACGCGGGTGATGTCGGCCAGAAGCCGGTGCCTGTCCAGGGCCTCGACGCGAAGGTTGACGAGGAACAGCGACCCCGGTCCCGGCGCCCACACCACGTCAAGGACCCGCAGCGGTTCGGTGGTCTGCATCGCGTGGACGTTCGTGCAATCGAGCCGGTGCACCGAAACCCCACTGCCCTTGGTGACGTAGCCCATGATCTCGTCACCCGGAACCGGGGTGCAGCAACGGGCGAGTTTGATCCAGACGTCGGGCATCCCCTTGACGACGACGCCCGGATCGCTGCTTCGCGCGCGGAAGACCCGGTTGGGGCTCACACTCTCGGCGAGGTCTTCCGAGGCTCCGGCCTCACCACCAAACGAGGCGACGAGACGCGCGACCACGTTTTGGGCGGACATGTGCCCCTCGCCGACCGCGGCATACAGGCCCTCGATGTCGGGGAACCGCAACTCGTTGGCGAGCGCGGTGAGGCTTTGAGCGGTCATCATCCGTTGGAGGGGCAGGTGTTGCTTGCGCAGCGCCTTCGCGATCGCCTCCTTGCCCGCCTCGATCATTTCCTCGCGGCGTTCCTTGGAGAACCAATGCTTGATTTTGCTCCGCGCCCGCGGGGATTGGACGAAGGCCTGCCAGTCCCGCGAGGGTCCGGCCCCGGCGGCTTTGGACGTGAGAATGTCGACGACGTCGCCGTTCTCCAGCGGCGACTCAAGCGGAACTAGGCGACCGTTGACTCGCGCCCCAACACAGCGGTGGCCAACCTCGGTATGCACGGTGTAGGCAAAGTCCACCGGGCAGGACCCGGACGGCAAGGCGACCACCTCCCCCTTGGGGGTGAAGACATAAACCTCGCGGGCGTTGACTTCGTACCGCAGGCCGTCAAGGAACTCGCTGGGGTCCTTTGTCTCCTGCTGCCAATCAAGGAGTTGACGCATCCACGCCATATCGACGATGGGGCCCGTTTCCCCCTCTTTGACGCCCTGACTCAGCCTCGGGTTGTTGCGGTCTTCCTTGTACTTCCAGTGCGCCGCGACCCCGTAGTCCGCGCGTCGGTGCATGGCTTCGGTGCGGATCTGGATCTCGACGGGCTTCCCGCCGGGCCCGATGACCGTGGTGTGCAGCGACTGGTACATGTTGAACTTCGGCATCGCGATGTAGTCCTTGAACCGTCCCGCGATGGGGGTCCATCGAGCGTGCAGCGCCCCGAGGGCCGCGTAACAATCCCGCGTTGATTCGACGAGCACCCGCAGCGCGACGAGATCGTGAATGTCGCTCATCGTCCGCTGGCCCGCGAGCATCTTCTGATAGACGCTGTAGTAGTGCTTGGGCCGGCCCGTCACCGTGGCATTGATCCGGGCTTCCGCGAGGTCTTCCTGGATTTGAGTCTGGACGTTCGCGAGGTACGTCAACCGATCGTCGCGGCCATCGGCTACCTGCCGCTCGATCTCGGCAAAGATCTTGGGGAGGAGAGTCTTGAAGGCGAGGTCCTCCAACTCCCACTTGATCGTGTTCATCCCCAGCCGGTGGGCCAGGGGGGCATAGATGTCGAGTGTCTGAGCCGCCTTCCTTTGGGCCCCTTCCCGGGAGACGTATTGCCACGTCCGGGCATTGTGCAGGCGGTCTGCCAGCTTGATGACCAGGACCCGGATGTCGCCGGACATTGCGACGATCATCTTGCGCACCGTCTCGGCTTGGGCTGCCTCACCATAGGTGACCTTGTCGAGCTTGGTCACCCCATCGACGAGGCGGGCGATCTCCTTGCCGAACTCTTCTTCGATGTCTGCGAGCGGGTAGTCGGTGTCCTCGACAACGTCGTGCAGGAGCGCGGCCGCGATCGTCGCGGGCGGCATACCCAACTCGGCGAGGATCGCGGCCACGGCGAGCGGATGGGTGATATAGGGGTCACCCGACTTGCGCATCTGCCCCTCGTGGGCGCGCTCGGCGACCGCGTAGGCGCGCTCAATGACCGAGGAGTCGACGCGGGGGTAGGTCTTGCGGACGTCGGCGACGAGTTGGTCGAGACTCGGATTTCCCGGCGTCCGTGGGCGGCTGATCCACGCAAGGCGGGCTCGGGCCAGTCCGCGCGCGGTGACTCCACCCGCCGGCGCAACCCGTGACCCTCGGACATCCTCGCTCATGGACCGAGGGTAGTCGTTGCCCTCAACGCCGCCGCACCCATTGGTTCAGCGCGCGGATCAGGCGCTGGTGAGCGCGTGAACGTCGCGTCCAGTGAGCCGGTCGCGGCCACCGAGGCCGACGAGCTCCAACACAACGTCGACGCCCACGACGTGGCCGTGGACCTGCTCGATGAGCGCACACGCGGCGGCCGCAGTCCCGCCGGTCGCGAGGACGTCGTCGAGGATAAGGACCCGTTGCCCGGGGACGACAGCTTCGACCTGAACGGCAAGCGCGGCGCTGCCGTACTCGAGGTCATAGGACCGCTCGACCGTTCCACCGGGAAGCTTGCCCCGCTTGCGGATCGGGATGAAGCCGACCCCGAGCGCGGTGGCGAGTGCGCCGCCAAAGATGAATCCGCGGGCTTCGATCCCGGCAACGGCATCAATGCGGTCGGTATGCCGTGCGGCAAAATGGTCGATCACGGCCCGCAGTGCGGTCGCGTCGCCGATGAGCGGGCCAATGTCCTTGAACAGGATCCCCGGAGTGGGAAAGTCGGGGACGTCGCGGATCAGGGCCGCGGCGAGGGTGGCTGCGTCGTTGGTCATCGCTTCGACTTCGGTGCTCGGCGGGGCTGGTTGCGAGGCCCCTGTTGGGCGTACTTATGGACGGCACGCCCGGTCAAGGTGCCGACCTGACCGGGGACGTTGGGATCGTGCGGGATTGTCTCCGCGTCTGCGACGGTGGCGGACGCGTCGGCGGGGCGCGTCGACGCGGGAACCAGCGCGGTTCGCTTCTGCTCAGACGTGGCCACGCGCTCAGCATGCCGAGCGGCCTGTTTGGCCAATTTGATGACATCTTCTTCGCGCGAGCGCAAGCCGACGAGGAGCGGGGTGGCGATAAAGATCGAGGAGTAGGCACCGACCGCCATGCCGATAAACAGGGCCAAGGCGAGGTCGAGCAGGGTCCCGGGGCCCAGCTTGGTGAACGCCACGACAAGGATCGATCCGATGGGCAGCAGCGCGACGATGCTCGTATTGATCGACCGCACCAGCGTCTGGTTGACCGCAAGGTTGGCAGCCGCGGCATACGACATCCTGCGGTTCGCGAAGGCCTCGGTCGTGTTTTCCCGGACCTTGTCAAAGACGACGACCGTGTCATAGAGCGAGTAGCCGAGGACGGTGAGGAAGCCGATCATCGTCGCCGGTGAGACCTCGACACCACTGAGCGCGTACAGGCCCACCGTGAACACCATGTCGTGAACAAGGGCCACCAAGGCGGCGACCGCCATCGTCCACGTGCGGAAATAGATCGCCATAACAAGGGCAACGAGGACAAGGAAGACCGCGAGCGCTCGCAGCGCTTGCTTGCTGACCGACTCACCCCACGACGGGCCGATGAAGGCGGCGCTCACCTGCTCCTCGGGAACCGCGAACGCCTTAGCGAGGGCGGTGCGCACGTTGGCGCTCTGGGCGTCGTCGAGACGCTCGGTTTGGACCCGGACGGTGTCGGCGCCCAACCGTGTGACGCCCACCTGCTGGCCGGCCTCAACGGTGGCGACAGCATCCTGGACCGTCTTCTCGTAGTTGCCGGTGGCGGCAAGGTTGGAGACCCGAAACTCCGACCCGCCGGTGAATTCGATGCCGAGGTTAAGGCCGCGCCCCGCAAGACCAAGCAGCGCCACCGCGAGGGCGATCGCCGAGACGAGATACCAGGTGCGTCGGCGCCCGATGAAGTCGATCGAGCGTTTGCCGGTGTAGAGCGCGTTTCCGAACTGCGCGAATGTCATCATGCCGCGCCTCCTTCCGTGGCCTGCGGTCCGGGGCTGGCAAACCGGCCCCGTCCGAGGTACCGCGCGGGTTTCGCGCCGAGCCGCTCCGGGTCAAGGCCGGACCACTTATGCCCATCGGCAAAGAACGGTCGCGAGGCGAGCAACGACACGACGGGATGGGTGAAGAGGAAGACGATGAGAACGTCGAGCAACGTCGTTAACCCGAGCGTGAAGGCGAACCCTCGGACGCTCGAGGAGGCGAGCAGGTAGAGCACGAGAGCGGCGAGGAAGTTGACGCCGTCCGCCGCGAGGATTGTGCGCCGAGCGCGCTTCCAACCGGTGTCGACCGCGGTCCGAAGCGTTCGACCGTCCCGCACCTCGTCTCGGATTCGCTCGAAATAGACGATGAAGGAGTCAACGGTGACACCGATCGCGACGATGAGCCCGGTGACGCCGGCCATGTCGAGCCGGTAGTTCTGGGCCCACCCCAGCAACGTGATGACGAGATAGGTGAGGAAGCCGACGATGAGGAGCGACCCGACGGTGACCAGGCCCAAGGCTCGGTACTGGACGAGCGAATAGACGACCACGAGGAAGAGGCCAATCACGCCGGCGAGCAAGCCAAGCCGCAGTTGTTCCTCGCCGAGTGTCGGGCTGATCTGGTTGCGTGTCTGCAGATCGAAGGAGAAGGGCAACGCGCCGAATTTCAGCTGGCTCGCGAGGTCCTGAGCCTCCTCGAACGAAAAGCCACCGGTGATGCTGGCCCGGCCGCCGGGGATGGCCTCGTTGAACTGGGGCGCAACGATGACCGTCGAGTCGAGGGTGGACGCGAGTCGGTTCTGGGGGTTCGGCAAGGTCACCATGACGGAACTGATGTCGCCGTACGTCTTCGCGGCTGCACTGTCGAACTCGAGTTGGATTTCTACGATGTTCGTCGGTGCACCCGTGGGCCCCGTTTGGTAACCAGCCGAGGCGCCACTGATGTCGGTGCCGTGAACCACAACCGGGCCGAGGATGTACTTCTCGGTGCCGTCGGTGAGGCAACTAAGCAGGGGCTTCGCCGGGTCGTCCACGACGTCATCAAGGGCCCCGGGTTTCGTGCAGTCCAGCGCATCGAATTCGGCCGCCATGTCCGCGGTGATCCAGGCCAAGTCGGTGGGACCGGTGGGCTTGGTGGCCGTCGCGGAGCTCGTCGGCGCCGCGGGAGTGGTGGCGGTTGAGGTGGTCGCGGAAGGTGGGTAATCGACTTCCGGTGCGGTCGTTGACGACGAAGGTGCGGTCGTTGACGTCGAACCGGACGTGGACTCGGCACCGGGACGGGCGGAGCGCGCTTCGGCTCGGCTCGCGGACGTGGCGGCGCCGGAGGACCGGTCCGAGTTGGTCGCCGGGGCCCCGGTCGCGCTGGTGGAGGTGCTGCCCGACGTGCTGGACGAGGTGCTCCCCGACGTGCTGGAGGAGGTGCTGGAGGACGCGCCACCCGACGTGCTGGAGGACGTGGTGCCCGCGGACGTGCTGGAACTCCCCGACGTCGCACTCCCCGTTCCCGGGCTGGCCGTGGGGTTCGGGACCGCCGCGGCCCCAGCTGCGGCCGCGGCGAGCACCGGACGGAACTGCATCTGCGACGAGCGCCGCAGCGTCTCTTCCGTCTTGCGGTCCGGAACGTCCGGCATCGACACGACGATGTTGTTCTCACCCTGGGTGGTGACCTCGGCGCCGGAAACGCCCTGGCTGTCGACGCGTTGCGCGATGATGTCGCGGGCTTGGTTGACCTGTTCGGTGGTGACCTTCTGGTCGCCGACGAGCCGCGGGGTCAGCACCATTTGAGTGCCACCCTCGAGGTCGAGCCCCAGCTTCGGCGCCAACGAGGCCGTGCCGTTCCAGTGCGCCCCGGCCAGGAGCCCGGTCAAGGCGAAGACGAGGACGGCGAAGGCGATAAGAGTGCGTAACGGACCGTTCGGTTTGCGAGTCGTTGCCATGGTTAGTTGCTCCCCGCCCCAGCGCGGTCCGCCGGACCAGGGTCATCGTTCAGACCGGGGTCGACGTTCGAGGGCGCGTGGCCGCCGGGCGCATTGCCACCGGCGGGAACGGGCTCCTTCGCGCCAATTGCGCGCCGGTCAAGGCGCACGACGACACCCGGCCCAAGTTCCACCGTGGCGACATCTCCGTCGAGGGCGACCACCCGTCCATACAGGCCAGAGGTCGTGACGATTGCGTCCCCGACGACGAGCGCGCTCTGGAAATCCTGCACGGCGCGAGCGCGGCGACGCTGCGACATCATCAGCCAAAGCAGGAGCAAGAGCGGCAGCGCCAGGATGACGTAACTGCCGGCGACGGGGCCGGTCTGCATGGGCGCAAGCGTGAGGACCGATGACATTCGCGTGTGAGTCCTTTGTGGGGGCAGTCAAGTCTGGCGGGCCCAACTGGACCACCGGAGAGTCTAAGCGAGGCTCCGCTGGGTGAACGCCGAGCCCCGCCGACAAGGTTCCCTCGAGCATCGCGCTCCGGGTGCCCGCCTGGCGCTAACCCGTGAAGCGACCGATCGGATCGTCGTCGAGGGGCAGCCAGGGTTGGTCGGCTCCCGCCGCGTTCGGTGGCGGTGCGAGGCCGAGGTGACGCCACGCAAGTGCGGTCGCCGCCCGGCCCCTGGGCGTGCGCACGAGGAACCCTTGACGGACGAGGTAGGGCTCGACCACGGTTTCGACCGTATCCATCTCTTCGCCCACGGCGACGGCGAGCGTCGCGAGGCCGACCGGCCCACCACTGAATTTGCGGCACAGGCTCTCAAGCACCGCCCGGTCGAGCCGATCGAGCCCCTGGGCGTCGACATCGAAGAGCTCGAGCGCGGCGCGCGTGGCGCTGAGGTCGACATGGCGTTCGCCATGGACCTGAGCCCAGTCCCGAACCCGTCGCAGCAGGCGGTTGGCGATGCGCGGTGTCCCCCGGGAGCGTCCAGCGATCTCGGTGATCGACGGCTGGTCGATCGGCACTTTCAAGAGCCCCGCCGAGCGCAGGATGATCGCCGCCAACTCGGCCGCAGAGTAGAAGTCGAGGTGGCCGGTGAAGCCGAATCGGTCCCGCAGCGGCGCCGGAAGGAGCCCCGCTCGGGTGGTGGCTCCGACCACGGTGAACGGCGGCAACTCCAGGGGGATCGCGGTGGCACCGGCGCCCTTGCCGACGATGATGTCGACGCGGAAGTCCTCCATGGCGAGATAGAGCATTTCCTCCGCGGCCCGTGACATCCGGTGGATCTCGTCGAGGAAGAGGACCTCGTGCTCGGCTAAGGAGGAGAGGACCGCGGCCAAGTCGCCCGCGTGCTGAATCGCGGGCCCGCTCGTCACCCGAATGGGCCGCTCAAGCTCGGTGGCGACGATCATGGCCAAGGTCGTCTTCCCCAGCCCAGGGGGTCCCGACAGCAGAATGTGGTCGGGAGCGGTCCCGCGCTGACGGGCCGCCTGCAGCACGAGGTCCAGTTGGTCACGCACGCGCGTTTGACCGGTGAGTTCGGCCAGGCGGCGCGGGCGTAGCGCTGCTTCGACGACGCGCTCGTCGTCGGATCCGGCGGTGTCGAGCACCCGTGCAGTCTCCATCGGGTCAGCGGAGGTGTCGGCCTCGTTGACCTCGACGGAGAACCCGCGACCGCGGCTCGCCCCGGTCACGCCCGCACCGACTCACGCGCACCGCGAAGTCGCCGTCCCGAACATCGCCGGCCCGGAAATCGGTTGCCCGCGAAATCGCCGCCCGGCGACGCTCGCACCGGCAATGGCCACCTCATCGGCCCAACTCCCGCAAGGCCGCCCGCAGCAGTGCGGCCACCTCGGTCGGCGCGTCGGGCCTGGCTGCCACCGCCGCCACCGCGTCGGCGGCGCCTTTTGCGGACCAGCCCAGCCCGACGAGTGCCTCGGTGACTTGGTCCCGACCGGTGGCAGTCGTCGTCGTCGCGCTCAGGGCTCCCGCCTCTGGGAGCGCGCCAATCTTGTCGCGCAGCTCGAGGACGATCCGCTCGGCCCCTTTGCGTCCAACCCCGGGGATCTTCATCAATGCGACGAGGTCATTTCCGGCGATCGCGCGGCGCAAATCATCGGGGGCGTGCACCGACAGCATCGCCAGCGCGAGCCGGGGCCCCACCCCCGTGACGGTTTGCACCGTCTCGAACATGTCCCGCTCCCCCGCGCTCGCGAACCCAAACAGGGTCAAGCTGTCCTCCCGGACCACGAGGGTGGTGCTGAGCGCACAGTCGGCGCCGCGTCTGCACCCGGCGGCGGTAGCTGGGGTCGTGTGCACGAGCACGCCGACTCCCCCGACGAGCACGACAACCCGATCAAGCCCGACGTGGTCGACGACCCCATTGACACTGGCGATCATGAGCTGACTCCCATCGGGCTGCCCCCGCGGGCCAGGGCGAGCGCCGCCTCCCGGCGCACGTGCGCCCCGTGCCGCCACACGTGACAGATAGCGAGCGCGAGGGCGTCCGCGGCGTCGGCGGGCCGCGGGGCCTGCTCCAGTTTGAGAATCCGGGTCACCATCGTCGTCACCTGCGCCTTGTCGGCCCGCCCGGTGCCGGTCACGGCCGCCTTCACCTCGGTCGGGGTGTGAAACACGAGCGGTATGCCGCGTTTGCTCGCTCCCAGCAGCGCAATGGCCGTCGCGTGGGCGGTCGTCATCACCGAGGACACGTTGACATCGGCGAACACTCGCTCCACCGCGACCACGTCCGGACGGTACCGATCAAGCCACTGCGCGAGCTGGGCCTCGAGGAAGACCAGCCGCTCCCCCGGGTCCCCATCAGAGGGGGTCCGGACCACACCCACCGCCACCATCTGCACGCGCCCGGCCTCGCCGTCGACGACGCCGAGGCCGCAGCGGGTGAGCCCAGGATCTATGCCGAGGACACGCACGGGGCTCCTTTCACGACGCCGATCACGGGCGGACGCCAAGCCAGCTGCCGAACATCTGTTCGGTCAGGGTCACGTTACCGCCCCCCACCGACTGACGGTGCAATCAACACGCGCCGGCTCGACGCCGAGGCGGGCGCTACTCCGCGTCGAGTTGGGCGAGGACCTCATCGGAGATGTCACCGTTGGCGAAGACGTCCTGGACGTCGTCGGAGTCTTCCAGGGCCTCGATGACCCGGATCATCCGCTTGGCGCCGTCGAGATCGAGCGGGACCTGCATGCTCGGCACCCAGGACGCCTCGGCGGAGTCGTAGTCGATTGCCGCGTCCTGAAGCGCCTTGCGCACGGTGACGACATCGGTGGCCTCCGAGATGATCTCGAAGGAGTCGCCGCTGTCGTTAACTTCCTCGGCGCCGGCCTCCAAGACAACCTCAAGGATTTCGTCCTCGCTGCGGCTGCCCTTGGGGACGATGACGACGCCCTTGCGGGTGAAGAGGTAGGCGACCGAACCCGGGTCGGCGAGGTTGCCGCCGTGGCGGGAAAGTGCGGTGCGCACCTCCGCCGCCGCGCGGTTGCGATTGTCGGTGAGGCACTCAATGAGGATGGCGACACCGCCGGGCGCGTACCCCTCATACGTAATCGTTTGCCAGTCCGCTCCCCCGGCCTCGGCGCCACTGCCACGCTTGACGGCCCGGTCGATGTTGTCGTTGGGGACGGACGACTTCTTTGCCTTATAGATCGCGTCCCAGAGCGTGGGGTTGCCGTCCGGGTCGCCCCCGCCGGTCTTCGCCGCAACCTCGATGTTCTTGATCAGCTTGGCAAACAGCTTGCCGCGCTTGGCGTCGACTACCGCCTTCTTGTGCTTGGTGGTCGCCCATTTGGAGTGGCCCGACATCCGAAGTCCTTATCGATCAGGGGGAGCGCGCCAGGCGCGAGGGGAGGCGCCAGGCGCTGAGGGGAGCGCGCACAGGCGCCGAGTGCTGACCGCCGATCTTACCCGCTGGCGAGTTCGACAAAGAGGCGGTGGAGGCGGTGGTCCCCGGTCACTTCGGGGTGAAAGCTCGTCGCAAGCAGGGCGCCCTGCCGGACGGCAACAGGGTGCCGTTCGCTCCCCCGGACCACCTCGGCGAGCACCTCCACGCCGGGCCCAACTTCGGCGACCCAAGGCGCCCTGATGAACACCGCCCGCACCGGTTCATCGAGCCCAACGACAGCCAGATCCTCCTCGAAGGAGTCGACTTGGCGACCAAAGGCGTTGCGCCGCACCGTAATGTCGAGCCCGCCGAGGGTCTGCTGGTCGCTGCGCCCACCTTCGATCCGGTCGGCGAGCATGATCATTCCCGCGCACGAACCAAAGGCGGGCATCCCCGCGCGCAGGCGCTCACGCAGGGGTTCGAAGAGGTCAAACGCGCGCACGAGTTTGTCCATGGTCGTCGACTCGCCGCCTGGAATTACGAGCCCGTCAACCCGGTCGAGCTCACTCGGGCGCCGGACGCCGGATGCCGTGGCCCCCACCGCGCGCAGCGCCGCGAGGTGCTCGCGCACGTCGCCTTGAACGGCCAGCACCCCAATGACGGGCGCGTGGCCGCGAGAAGGCGCTGGCGTCACCAGCCGCGCTCGGCGAGCCGGTGGGGCTGCGGGATTTCCTCGACGTTGATCCCGACCATCGCCTCGCCGAGACCGCGGGACACACTGTCGATGACATCCGGGTCGTCAAAGAAGGTCGTTGCCTTAACGATCGCCGCCGCGCGCTCCGCCGGGTTGCCGGACTTGAAAATTCCACTCCCGACGAACACCCCCTCGGCGCCCAACTGCATCATCATCGCCGCGTCGGCCGGGGTCGCGATGCCACCGGCGGTGAAGAGGACGACGGGCAGCTTCCCGGCCTGCGCGACCTCCTTGACCAGCTCGTATGGTGCCTGCAGCTCCTTCGCTGCGACGAAGAGTTCGTCCTCGGGCAAGTTCTGCAGGCGACGGATCTCCCGGCGGATCTGACGCATGTGGGTGGTCGCGTTGGAGACATCCCCGGTGCCCGCTTCACCCTTGGAGCGAATCATTGCCGCGCCTTCGGTGATCCGGCGCAGCGCCTCCCCCAAATTCGTCGCCCCGCACACGAACGGAATGGTGAACTGCCACTTGTCAATGTGGTTGGCGTAGTCCGCGGGGGTCAACACCTCGGACTCGTCGATGTAGTCAACGCCGAGGCTTTGCAGCACCTGGGCCTCGACGAAGTGACCGATCCGGGCCTTGGCCATCACCGGGATCGACACCGCCGCGATGATCCCGTCGATCATGTCGGGGTCGCTCATCCGCGACACGCCGCCCTGAGCCCGGATGTCGGCCGGGACCCGCTCCAGCGCCATGACGGCGACGGCGCCGGCGTCCTCGGCGATCTTGGCCTGATCCGGGGTAACGACGTCCATGATGACGCCACCCTTGAGCATCTCGGCCATCCCCCGCTTGACGCGGGCGGTACCGACCTGCGGCGTGGGGCTGGAAGTCTGCTCGCTCGGCATACGAATAGGTCCTCGGGGTGTGCGCGGGTGATGCCCGGAGTCGGGTCGGACAAGTCTAAGTCCGCGTCCGGACAGTGCCGACCGGCCCCTCAGGTCCGCACGGGTGTGGGCAGGTCGTCGTCGAACTCGACGGTCTGCGGCAGATCTGCGTGCCCGGCCAACCGGAAGAGCCGGACGACGGGCTTGGCCCGGACCCGTTGGACGTCCTTGACGGCGTCATTGTGGAACCGTCGGGCGAGCTGAACACGCCGCCCGGAGGCTTCCACCCGAGCCCAGGCGTCGACGGCCGGACCGCCGTGCTCGTGCAGGTGGTCCAGCAAGTCCGGGGACGCCGCGAGCATGAGGGCCTCGGTGAGGTCAGACTCCACCACTTCGCGCCCCCCAAAATGTTGCCCTTCGAGAAGGTCCTCACCGGCCCGAGCCGTCGTCCGTTCCAGCGACTCCGACGCCGCCGCGGCAAGCAGCAGAGCCGAGGCCGGGTCAAGGACGCCACTGTTGGCGAGTTCCAAGGTGGCTTCTGCCCGCCGCACCAGATGGGCGTCAAGGGCAGAGAGCGCCCCCTCGAACCGGGCGTGCAGCCGGTCCAGCCTGGAGGCGCTATAGGAGAGGTACCACGCGACCGCAAGAAGCACGGTCAAGACGACGAGCGCCCAGGTCAGCCACTCCATGTCAGCCCGTCTTCCCGGCGGCCGAGTATGGCGTCAGCGTCTCCATGTCCCGCCCTCCCCCGGCTGCGTCTCGGCGCCGTGTGTCGTGGTGCCGTGTGTTGTGGCGCCGTGTGTCATGGTGCCGTGCGTCGTGGTGCCGTGTGTCGTGGTGCCGTGCGGCACGGTGGCGTGCGTCACCGTCTCATAAACGGCCAGCACGTCCGCGGCGACGACCGACCAGTCGAAGTCTGCCGCACGGCGCAACCCGAGGGCCCGCAACTGCGCCCGAGTGCGGGCGTCGGCGAGGAGCGCGACGATCTCATCGGCCAACGCGGCCGCGTTCTCGACCGGGAAGTGTCGCCCGGCGGTGACGGACCCCAGGCTGAGGACTCGGGTGAACGCGGGGAGGTCGCTCGCGAGGACCGGAGCGCCGGCGGCCATCGCTTCGACCAAGACGATGCCGAAACTCTCCCCGCCCGTTTGGGGCGCGATGTAGAGGTCGAGCGAGCTGAGGAAGGAGGCCTTTTCGACGTCGGTGACCACACCGAGGAAGGTGCTCGCGGCGTCCACCCGTGGGGACATCCGCGCACGCGCCTCCGCAACGGACCCCGGTCCCGCGATGAGCAGTCGGACGCCCGGCAGTCGCTCGAGGACCCGGTCCATGGCCGCGGCCAACACCGGCAGCCCCTTGCGAGGCTCGTCGAGGCGCCCAAGGAACCCGATCGTTGGCGCCATCGCGCTCCCCTGCCAGGCCGGGGTCGGCGTGGCCGCGCCGAAGGTCGCGACGCTCACCCCGTTGGGGATGACGACCGCGTCGCCGCCGAGGTGGCTCGTGACGGTGCGCCGCGCGTCCTCGGAGACGGCGATGCGGCCATCGATCTTTTCGAGTGAGGGCCGCAGCAGTGGATAGGCCGCTTGCATCGCCCGGGAGCGCAGATTCGAGGTGTGAAATGTTGCGACGATCGGCCCTTTTGCGGCCCACAAGGCGAGCACCGCGACACTCGGGGTCACCGGTTCGTGAATATGGAGCACGTCGAAGGTGCCGTCGGCGAGCCAACGGCTGACCCGCGACGCCGTCACGACCCCGAAATTGAGGCGCGCGACCGACCCGTTGTAGCGCACCGGCACCGCGCGGCCCGAGGACACGACATAGGGCGGCAGGGTCGTGCCCTCCTCGGCCGGGGCCAGCACCGACACCTCGTGGTTGGCCGCGAGGAGGTATTCGGCCAGGTCACGCACGTGGTACTGCACGCCACCGGGGACGTCGAACGAATAGGGACAGACGATCCCGACGCGCATCAGCGGGCTGCCAAGTCTGCGGTGAAGACCCGTTGCAACATGTGCCAATCGCTCGTATGCGCGCGCACGGCATCTCCCAGCACGTCCGCGCACGCCTGAGTCATCGCGTGGGCCTTGTCGCGGGCGCTGCCCTCGTGTTGTTCGTGGATTCGGTCGTGGAAGGTGATGACGATTCCCCACGTCCGGTCGCGCCGTTCATGGCGGATCGAGACCGGGAAGAGGGCAGCCCCGGTGGCCACGGCGAGCGCGGCCGGACCGACAGCCATCGACGCCTCGTGCCCGCAGAAGTCGACGGGCACGCCATTGCCGGTGAGGTCTCGGTCGGCGAGCAGCGGGACGAGCACGGGGCCGTCAAGGCGCTCCCGCAATTGCGCGAAGACGTCCCCGCCACCGGTGAGCGGCAAGATCGTCATCCCCAGCCCCTCGCGGAAGGCGAGGAACTCGGCATACACCTCCTCGGGCTCGAGACGCTCGGCCACCGTGACCACTGGTGCGAGCGCCCGGGTTCCCCAAGCCCCGGCGAGGTCCCAGTTGCCGAGGTGGCCAAGGAAGGCGAGCACGGGTCGGCCGGCGGCGAACTCGGCTCGCACCGGCCCATCGCCCTCCACCCGCACCTTACGGTCTACCTCAGCGTGAGACATGCCTGGGAGACGAAAGGCCTCGCAGTAGTACCGCAGATAGGCGCGCATCCCGGCGCGGACGAGGGCGTCGAGTTGCGCCGGGTCAAGGTCCGGGCGCACCCGGGCATAGTTGGCCCGCAGCCGTGACACCCCCCGCCCCCCGCGCGCGAGCGTCGCGTCGGCAATGCGGTCGAACAGCGCGTATGCCGCCCGCTCCGGCAGGGCGCGCACGGCCGCCCACCCGACGCGGTAGCCGAGGACGACCACCGTGTCGCCGAATGGGCTCACCGGGCCGCCGCGAATGCTTGAACCCGCACGGCCCACATGCGCTGGATCACCGTCACGAGGCTGGCCACGGCGAGCACCGCGAGCACCACCGTCAACACGACCTCCGGAAGGCCCAAACCGACGAGGCCGGTGGTGACGAGAACGGCGACTAGCCGGTCCGCGCGCTCGGCGATGCCGACATTGGCGGTCATCCCCAAGGACTCCGCGCGGGCCTTCGCATAGCTGACCACACTGCCCAGGATGAGGCAGGCCAGGGCAAGCCCGGCCATGACCACGTTGTTGCCCCCGCCGGCATACCAAAGGACGAGGCCGCCGAAGATCGCCGCATCCCCGACGCGATCAAGTGTCGAATCGAGATAGGCACCCCAGTTCCCGGTGCGGCCCATCAGCCGGGCCATCACTCCATCCAGGGTGTCCGAAAAGACGAACGCCGTGATGACGAGCGTGCCCACCAAGAACTCGTGGCGCGGGTAGAAGGCGAGGGCGCCGAAACAGACCCCGAGGGTGCCGACGATCGTGACGACGTCGGGGCTGATCCCCATCTTGAGGAACAGGCGCGCGAGGGGAGTGAACAACTTGCCAAAGAAGGCACGAGCGAATCGATTAAGCATGATGACGCCAGGGTATCGAGCCGTACAGACTCGCCGAAATTGCCTCCAGCCGGACCGCCTTCCCGTCTGCCAGGATGGCATCGTGGGCGGCGCTGGGGACCTTCGGCGAGTGCGACCGGTCGGCTTGTGGCTGCGGACACTCGTCACTGCGGCGGTCGTCATCACGGTGACGCTTGGCACCGCAATCGGCAACGACGACTGGTGGCCCTTCGCGCCAATGTCCCAGTACGCGTTTCTCGTCAAAAACGACGGGGTGATCAACTCGCCTTTCATGGAGGCGCGCACCGTTGACGGGGACCTCGTGGGCGTCACGTTGTCGAAAACTGCACTCGGGATCGAACGTTCCGAAATCGAGGGGCAGCTTCCACGCCTCATCCGCGAGCCGTCCCGGCTGCAGGCGATCGCCGTGCTGCGCGCCCGCCGGGCCCCCGACGAACCCGCCTACGTTGAAGTCTTCCTCCGCAATCGGGTGACCAAACTGGATGCCAACCGGACGACCACGGTGACCGATCTCGCACATTGGGTGGTCATCAATCCCGAGGACCCCGCGGCCGGGTTGACGGAGGAAGACTGATGGCGACGCCAGGCGAGGCGGCTCCATCGCGGGCGCGCGCGTGGCTCTTTCCCCCCGTTGCGCTGGCACGGATCGCCTGGCTGCGCGCGATCCTCTACCCCTTCGTCATCTGGGACGCCACCGTCCAGCTCAGTGATGGCCTCAGTCACGGCGATGTGCCCGCAGCGTTGTATCGCGGACTCATCGTCCGGGATGTTCTTGGGTTGCCTGCCCCAAGCCCCGGGTATGTGCGGGTGGTCCTGGCGGTGCTCATTGTCAGCGCCGCGATCGCCGCGACGGGGAGATTGCCGCGGTTGGCCGGGTGGGTCTGCGCGCTCGCCATGCTCGACTGGGTGAGCAATGCGTTCGCCTACGCGAAGGTCGACCACGACCACTTCGCCCTGATTGTTGCGCTGTTCGTTCTGCCCAGCGTGGGACGCGCCCGGTTCCGCGATGTCGAGGTGCGATCGGAAGCCGCGGGGTGGGCGGTGCGGCTCGTCACCATCGCCGCGGTGTCGGTCTACTTCCTCTCCGCCTGGGCAAAGATGCTGTTCGGAACCTGGGGATGGGCCAACGGGGCCACCTTGACCTGGGCCCTGACCCGGCGGCCCAACGGCCTCGGGCCGTGGATTGGGGCGCACCCCACCCTCGTCCATGCCCTGCAGTGGCTGATGCTGTGCGCCGAGTTCCTCGCACCGGTCATGTTGTGGCTGCGCGGGCGTGCCCTCGCCGCAGGCCTGGTGTTCTTCCTTGGCTTCCACGCGAGCACGTACTACCTGCTCCGCATCCACTTCCTGCCGCTCGTGGTCTGCCTGCTTGCATTCATGCCTCTGGAGCGGATCCCGGCGTGGTGGGCCACGCGGCGACGAGGGCAAGGCGGACATCTTCAAGAAGCACCGGCAGCGCCTTCGTCTGCCCAATAATCGGCAGGAAGTTGCTGTCGCCGCCCCACCGTGGGACGACGTGTTGATGGAGGTGCGCGCGGACTCCCGCACCGGCCACACTCCCCTGGTTCATTCCGATGTTGTAGCCGTGGGGCGCCGAGGACGCGTCCAAGGCGCCGATCGCCGACTTCGTCAATGCGGTGAACTCGACCGTCTCTGGGTCCGTCAGCTCGACATAGCGCGAGATGTGCCGATAGGGGCAGATGAGGACGTGACCGGGGTTGTAGGGAAAGAGGTTGAGCACGACAAAGCAGTGCTCACCCCGATGAACGATCAGGCCCTCGGCATCGTCGCGCTCTGGTGCCGCACAGAAGGGGCAGCCCTTCCCGGCCTCGTCGCTCGGGCGCTCCCCAGTGACGTAGGCGATGCGATGCGGCGTCCACAAGCGCTCGAAGGCGTCCGGCACGCGGGCGAAGTCGCCCTCCGACTCGGGCTCGATCGTCGATGCCTCGCGCATGACTCGATCCTAGGCCGGGTTGGGGATCCGTCCACGGCGGGGACGGCGTCGGGGTCGGCCTGGCGTCCGCGTCGCCGTAGGCCTGGCGTCGGTCTGGCGTGGGCGTCGGGTCACCGCCGTGGAAGCCGGGAGCTCACCGAACTTCGACCAGCAAATGAACGCGGGTCGGGTCCTTCGGTGCGACCAAGGCTGCGACGCCGCGGCCGTTCTCGACCTGAGCAACGAGAGCGACCCTGCTCGGCAACAACACCGGCTTGCGGAACCACACGTGGCTGGAGCCGGCATACGCCATGGGTGATCCGAGGGCACCCAGCGTGCGCGCGTAGGTCCACATCCCATGGGCGATCGCCCTCGGGAAGCCCATCGCCTTGGCCGTGAGGAGAGACAGGTGGATGGGATTGACGTCGCCGCTGACTCCCGCGTAGGTGCGACCGAGGCCGCTGGGCAGGGTCCAGATCGCGGCGATTGGCAGGTTCGGGACCGCGGGGCCACCGTCCCCACGCACCGTCGCCGCGTCCTCAACACCGCCGGTCGCGGCTGGCGAATGGGGCGCGGACCCGGCTCGCGCACCGCGGGCGAGATAGGTGCTGCGGCCTTCCCAGACCAGTTCCCCGTCGGCGTGCACGTGGGTCACGAGATCGACCACCTGGCCCTTGGGGTGAGCCCGGAGATTCTCCGCGGTGACCGTCAGGTCAAGCAGGTCAGCACTGGTCAGCGGCCGATGAACGGTGATCGCGTTCTCGACGTGGACCAACCCGGCGAGGGGGAGGGGGAAGTCCCGAGCGGACATCAATGTCGCCTGGAGCGGGAAGCCGAGGACATGGGGATAGGTGTGCGGCAGCCGGTCATCGACGTTGAAGCCGCAAACGCGCTGGTAAGCAAGGAGTTTCGCCCGCTCGACCGCGAAGCTCTCGATCCGCAATCCGCGCTCGGGCAGTGCCGCGGCCGGCGCTCCACCCGGGAGCACCGCCTTCGCGAAGATCGGGCCGAGACTGGGCAGGTGATCCACGGTGGTGATCTTCATGGCTAGGCCCCGAGCAATGACTGACCGCACACCCGAATGACGTTGCCGGTCACCGTCGAGTTGGCGTCCCAGGAGAGCCAACCGATCGTCTCGGCGACGTCCTCGGGCAAGCCCCCTTGCGCGAGCGAGTTCAGGCGGCGGCCAACTTCGCGCGTGGCGAAGGGAATCTTGGCCGTCATCTCGGTCTCAATGAAACCGGGCGCGACGGCGTTGACGGTGATCCCCCGGCCGCGCAGCTCCGGCGAGGCGCCGAGGGCATGCACGAGTCCGATGACTCCAGCCTTGGAAGCGGCGTAGTTCGCTTGTCCGCGGTTGCCCGCGACTCCGGCGATGGACGAAACGCACACCATGTGACCGCCGTCGCGGATTCCGTCGGGACCCAACAAGGTCTCGTTCATCCGCAACACGGACAACAGGTTGACGTCGACAACCGAGGCCCACCGGGCCGCGTCCGTGTTGGCGAGCAACTTGTCCCGGGTGATGCCCGCGTTGTGCACGACGACATCAAGGCCGCCGTGCCGGGTGTTGGCGTGTGCCGCGATCTTTTCCCCAGCATCGGGGGCCGTCACATCGAGTTGCAGGGCCGTCCCGCCGACAGCGTTCGCCACTGCGCTCAGGGCTTCACCGGCGGTAGCCATGTCAACGCACACGACGGTTGCACCGTCGCGGGCCATGACGGTGGCGATCTTGGCGCCGATCCCTCGGGCGGCGCCGGTGACCACAACAACCTTGCCGGCGAGCGGACGGTCCCAGTCCGCGGGGCGGGCAACTGGCGCGGAACCGCTCGCGGCACCGACCTCGATGACCTGTCCGGAGACGTAGGCTGATCGACCCGAGAGGAGGAAGCGCAACGTCGCCTCGATGTTGGCTTCGCCGCCCGCTTCGACGTGCACGAGGTTGGCGGTTCCGCCGGATCGCATTTCCTTCGCGACCGAGCGGACGATGCCTTCGAGCGCTCGGCTTGCGGCTTGCTGCGCCGGGGTGGTCGCGGCGGCGGGGGGACGTCCGATGACGATGACCCGGCCACTGCTGTGCATGGTCTTGAGGGCCGGAGCAAGAAGCGCCCGGAGGGTTTCAAGGTCCTGTGGCCCCTGGACGTCGGACAAGTCAACGACGGCGGCCGACACGGACGTCGAGGGCGCAGTCGCCACGGCGATCCCCCAGGTGCCCAGGATCTCGGTGACCGCGGCGGCGACGGGCGCGCTGCCGTGTCCACCGACGAGCACCGCACCGGTCGTCAGGTGCCCACCGATCTTGTGGCGGCGCAGGGTCGCTGGCTGGGGAAGGCCCAGGATCGAAGCGACCTTCTGGCCCAGGCCCGAGCTCACGAAGCTCCCATAGGTGTCCACGCTCAGGCTCCTTCGATAATTGCCATGACGCCCTGGCCGCCGGCGGCGCACACCGAGACGAGACCCCGCGAGCCGGGCCCCTTCTCGTGGAGCATCTTGGCCAGCGAGGCGACGATGCGGCCACCGGTGGCCGCGAACGGGTGACCAACGGCGAGCGAGGACCCATTGACGTTGAGGCGACTGCGGTCAATGGCCCCAATGGGCTTCTTGAGCCCGAGCTTTTCCTTGCAGAAGCTCTCGTCTTCCCACGCCTTCAAGGTGGCGAGGACGGTTGCGGCAAAGGCCTCGTGGATCTCGAGGAAGTCGAAGTCCTGCAACGTCATCCCGGCGCGGGCGAGCAGCCTCGGCAGGGCGTAGGCGGGCGCCATGAGGAGCCCTTCGTTGCCGGTCACGTAGTCGACGGCCGCGGTCTCACCGTCCACGAAGTAGGCCAGCGGGGTCAGCTTGTGGTCACTGGCCCACGCGTCGCTGCTCAGCAACACGGTCGAGGCGCCATCGGTGAGCGGCGTCGAGTTCCCGGCCGTCATCGTCGCCTCGTGCCCCTTGCCGAACACCGGCTTGAGCGTCGCGAGCTTGGCCATGTTGGAGTCGGGTCGCAAGTTCTGGTCGCGGGTCTGCCCGAGATAGCTCGTCATCAGGTCGTCAAAGAACCCGCGCTCGTATGCCGCCGCCAAGTTCGCGTGCGAGCGGACGGTGAGTTCGTCTTGGGCCTCCCGGGTAATGCCCCACGCCTTCGCGGTGATCGCCATGTGATCACCCATCGTGAGGCCGGTGCGCGGCTCCCCGTTGCTCGGCGTTTCGATCCCGAAGTGTCCTGGCCGCAACCCGGAAACCGTCTTCGCGAGATCCCAGGCTCCCCGGCCCCGGTTGGCCTCGAGCAGCGTGCGCCTCATCGGCTCCGTGACATTGATCGGGGCGTCCGAGGCCGTGTCTACGCCGCCGGCGACGCCCGATTCGATCTGGCCGAGGGCGATCTTGTTGGCAACGAGGATGGTCGCCTCCAGGCCGGTCCCACAGGCTTGCTGCACGTCATACGCGGGGGTCGAGGGCGAGAGGGCCGAGCTGAGCACAGCCTCTCGGGTGAGGTTGAAGTCGCGGCTGTGCTTGATGACCGCACCCCCAACGACCTCGCCGAGGCGCTCACTTGTGAGGCCAAAGCGGGCCACCAGCCCCTCGAGGGCGGCGGTGAACATGTCCTGGTTGGAGGCTTCGGCGTACGGACCGAACTGCCGAGCGAAGGGGATGCGGTTACCACCGAGAATGGCGGCGCGGCGAATGGGTGCGGTTGTCACGCAGTACTCCTGGTCAGGGCTTAGCCGGAAATATCCGATACCGACCGTAGCAGGTATCTTGGTAGGGTGCGAGCGTCAGGATGGTGACAGAAAGGGTCGTGATGGAGCGCGACGGTCGGAGTACGCGCTGGGCAGAGCACCGCCAGAAGCGTCGCCGCACCCTCGTGGATGCGTCGCTGCAGGCCATTCGCCTCCGCGGCGCCGGCGTCGGCATGGACGAGATTGCCGCAGTCGCTGGCACCTCCAAGACGGCCTTCTACCGGCACTTTGCCGACCGCAGTGGCCTGCACGCGGCCATCACGGCGCGGGTCCTGACCCAGATCCTGCACGATGTGACGACGGCCGTGGCGAAGCTCCCCTCGACCTCCGTGACCGGACAGCCTGCCCCCCGCGCCATGGTGCACGTGGCGATCACGGCGTACCTGACGCTCGTCGAGAAGGATCCCGAGGTCTACCGGTTCGTCGTCACCTCACCGAGCGGCGAACGCTCGGTCGCACCCGCCGCCGACTCGGCGATGGTGCTCGCCGACGCCGTGGCCGTCCCCATTGGTGAACTCCTTGCGCAAAAGCTGGCGGCCCTTGGCGGCGACCCGGGCCCGGCCCCCGTCTGGGCCTCCGGGGTGGTCGGGATGGTGCAGGCGGCGGCCGATGCCTGGTTGCGCAGCGAACCCCGGCGCTCGCGCGTCGAGCTCGCCGAACTTCTCACCAACCTCGCCTGGTCGGGCCTTTCCCCGGGTTTCGAAGCATCCGCGCCCGCCCTGACGCGCCCACCGCGGGACGAACCGGCGCGGAACGAGCCGGCGCGGAACGCCTCTGCGCAACACCGCCAGGGGGCGTAACGCACCCAGTCGCCCAGGCCCGCTCGCGTCAGACCCCCGGTGGCTCCAAGGTCACCAGGTCACCGAGGCGCACGACGCCCGGGTGACCAACCGCGGCATACAGGCCTCGGCAGCTGTTGCCGGTGCGCTCGACGGCGAGCACGACCTCCCCGATCCGCAGGACCTGGCCGTCCAGCGCCTCAACCTCGGCCGAGGTGCCGGAAAGCACAATATTGGTTCGTGTCATCGGCGAGTCAACGCCCACGAGGGAGACGGCCGCCTTCTTGGGGCGATCCCCCGCTAACCCGTCGAGTCCGACGTCGACAACCTCGTGGGCAACAGCCGCTTCCCGCGCACGCGGGTACGTCGCCAGGGCAACGACAACCAGGTCAGCCATGGCCCCCATCCAACACCTGACTCCCCGG
>CAZACX010000013.1:7487-9450 GCA_964483685.1 uncultured Intrasporangiaceae bacterium | reverse complement strand
CAGGGCAACGACAACCAGGTCAGCCATGGCCCCCATCCAACACCTGACTCCCCGGGCTTCCTGGCAACTTTGGCCGCGCGATGTGGAAGCATGGCGATTCGAGGGGCGGGGACGGAACGGCCCCGAGTTGGCGCCAGGAGGCCAGGGGTGAGGACGTCATGAGGCGGTTGTGGGCCATGGCAGCGTTGGCGGTCGCGGGTGCGCTCGGTGCTCCGACCGGGCTTGCCGCAGCAGGGTCAGCTCCTTCGGAACCCGTCCCCACGAGGGCGCATGCCGCCCCTGCACGCGTGGCGATCCCGGGGGGAGGCGATCTCCCACCCGCGGCGGCCCCGGTGAATACCCGCGACGGGATCGCCCATTGCGGCCAAGGCGCGGACGCCGACACGGTGTGGCTCACCTTCGACGATTCCGGCACGACGGCCCAAATCTCGTCTCTCCTTGCGACGCTCAAGCGCGAGAACGTCAAAGCGATCTTCTTCCCGATCGGGACGTTCGCCCTGGCCCGCCCCGATCTCATTGCCCTCATGAAGAAGGACGGCCACGAGGTCGGCAGCCACAGCTATTCGCACCCGAATTTCGCGGGCCTTTCGGACACGGCCATCCGGGGCGAAGTCACCCAGGCCGAGAAGGCAATCAAGCCGACGACCACCTACCGGAAGTTCTTCCGCACCCCGTATGGGTCGGCTGCGTATGACACGCGGGTCGTCAACATCCTCTCGGCCGCCTCGTACCAGAACTGCACGTGGACGGTGGATACCCGCGACTGGACCGGCAGCTCGGCGTCGACGATCGTGTCACGGGTCCTGCGCGGCGATGTCTACACTCCGCCGGTGTCTGCGCGCGGCGTCGTGCTTATGCACATGGGCGCCCCGCATACCGCCGAGGCCCTCCCCGGCGTCATCAACGCCGTGCGGTCTCGCGGCTACTGGCTCCCTCGCGCTCACCTGTGATCTGGCGACCTCGCCTTCACTTGGGAGCGGCAGCTCCGTTCACCGCGGCGATGGTGATCGGGGCTGCCGCTCACAAGTGAGCGGCGACCCTAGTAGGCGACCCAGTGACCGAAAGAGGCCATCCATATGAACGTCTTTGATTCATATTTCCCAATCGGCACCGTGAAGTCATTCGCGAAGAGACCGGGAGAAGTACCCTTGGATCTGATCTTTAGCCCTGCTGCTTGATCAGTTTCGTGCACGCCCGCGTTTTGACTATCCCCACCGCCCGACGAAGCAATGATCTGAACCGACCAGCCGTCTGGGAGGGTGCTTGCGAGTGGCAGCCTAATCGTAGCCGTAGCTCTATTACCGATGACGAATAGATCATCTCCAATATTCACGAGCGAGCCGAGGGTCCCAGCGGCACCGCCTGCATCACGATAGGTACGCACGACTGCTCGATTCAAACGCTGATAATTCGACCCGACGTACGTGTTGATAACCGTATTTGAACGTCCCGACAATCCCTCAAATGTATTATCAAGAAATGCACCTTCGAAGATGCTTCCACGCCCGAGAGCCTTGATCGTCACGAGCGGAACTTTCACGGACGCTTGGGGATCAACGAATGCTCGCAACGTCATATCATGACTGCGAACAAGAACAAGGCTTCCTGCTCCGACTGCGATTCTAGCCGGAAACGACGTCTCGCCGGAGTCAATCATTGAACCCCAATGACACTCAATGAATTCAATTCCGAAGCACTCTGCTCCGATCGCTCCACCTTCGCCGACGCTCACAATGGAATAGGGCCCACTCCCTGTGTTGCGGTTCTCGAAGTAGATTCCCGTGAAGACGTTTGCTTGGCTGGCCGTATGGATCTTGACGATCGGTTGATCGTTCGAGCCGTCATTGTTTTGTATCACACCGCCCACAAATACGTTTGCGTCGGCGTTATTTAGTCGCAAGGCGCTACGCGTGCAAAACTCGATGTTGAGGCCAGTGAAGACGTTGCCGTTCGTGAACGGCAG
>CAZACX010000013.1:0-7387 GCA_964483685.1 uncultured Intrasporangiaceae bacterium | reverse complement strand
GGCGATGGTGACAACGCCAAGAACCTGGCCCTTTTGGCACACCGCCACGACCCCCGTTCCCACGGCGGCAAGGGTCGGCAGGATCTCGGCGAGCGCGGCGGACGGGTCGACTTCGAGAACCCAGTGCGGCGGTTGTCGACGACTAACCGCGGACGCCAGCGTGTGGGGGTAGGCCTGTGGGGGGATTCTCGCGAGTGCCTCGGCATCCACGAGGGCGATCGGGACCCCGGCGTCGTCGACCAGCACGGGAGCCAAACCGCTGGGGAAGTCGGCGAGTCGCGCCGACATCGGAACAGCAGCCACGGGAGTCAGGACGTCAAGGACACGTAACTTCTCGATCTGGGCGTTGCCTTTGCCGACGGCAATCGCCGCCCTGGCCCCTTGCCACAGGAACCAGGCGATCATGAGGCTCCAGCCGAGCGTGAACAGCGACGGGGTTTCGCCGCGCAGGAGCGGGACACCGACGGCGACCGCCACCACAGTCACCGTCACGACGAGTCCGCAGGAGCCGGCCGCAACGCGGGCCCGGGCGCGGCTTCCGGTGGCGCCCCACACGCCGGCCTCGACGAGTTGTCCGCCGTCCAAGGGCAGGCCCGGGAGGAGGTTGAAGAGCGCGAGTGCCCCGTTGAGCCACCCGAAGCCTGCGGCGAGGCCACCCGGAACCCCATCTGGCAATACCCCCGTCAAGCCGAAACCAACCAACGCGAGCAGTCCGTTGGCCGCGGGACCGGCGAGCGCAACGAGGGCGCTGCGCCCAGGAGAGGCTTTGGTCACATCAAGGGCGGTATGGCCGCCCCAAAGATCGGCAACGACGCGATGCACCGGATAGTCGAATCCGCGCGCCGTGACGGCGTGGGCCGCTTCGTGGACGAGGACCGCGACGAGCAGCATCACGGCATACAGCATGGCGACGCCATAGGCCAAGACACCCAGGTCGGGGCGGGAGCGAGCGATGTCGGGCCCCGTCAGCGCGACGATGATGAGGGCGAGGATGGCCCAGCTGCTTCCGACGTACACCGGGACGCCCCGGATGGTCGCGAGGCGCATCCCCTTGAAGGACGCCTCCGGAGGGGGTGTCGGCATGGCCGTGGTCCTTTCGCCGGGACGGCAACGGATAATTCCCGGATGAGTCATCGCCCGGACGTCACGGCACAGCTAACCACCCTGCTCCAACAACACATCCTCGTGTTGGACGGCGCCATGGGCACAATGATCCAGCGGCACCACCTCGGCGAAGCCGACTTTCGGGGTGCACCCTTCGCCGACTGGGACCGCGACCTGATCGGGAACAATGACCTGCTGAGCCTCACCCAGCCTGCCGTGATCCGTGACATTCATGCGCAGTACCTCGCCGCTGGCGCGCACGTGATCAGCACGAACACGTTCAACGCCCAGGCGATTTCCCTCGCCGACTACGGGATGTCGCACCTGTCCCGTGAACTCAATGTCGCCGCCGCGACGCTGGCCCGGGAAGCGGTCGATGCTGCCCTCCGCGCCGACCCCACGACTCCGCGCTTCGTTATGGGCTCCCTTGGGCCGACCAGTCGCACGGCCTCGATCTCGCCCGACGTCAACGACCCGGCGGCGCGGAACGTGACCTACGACGAGCTCGTCGACGCCTACCTTGAGCAGGCACTGGCGCTCGTCGATGGTGGCGCCGACCTGCTCGCCATCGAAACGATCTTTGACACGCTCAACGCCAAGGCCGCGATCTTCGCCCTCGAGACCATGTTTGAGCAGGTCGGTCGGCGCTGGCCGGTCATCATCTCCGGGACGATCACCGACGCCTCCGGTCGCACCCTGTCGGGTCAGGTCACTGAGGCGTTTTGGAACTCGGTGCGCCATGCCCAACCGCTCGCCATCGGCCTCAACTGCGCCCTCGGCGCGGCGCAAATGCGGCCCTACCTTGCCGAGCTGGCGCGGGTAGCAGACTGCTTCGTTTCGTGCTACCCCAATGCGGGCCTGCCCAACGCCTTTGGCGAATACGACGAAACGGCATCGGCCACCGCGGGTGCGTTGCGCGAGTTCGCTGACAGCGGCTTGGTCAACCTCGTGGGAGGTTGCTGCGGGACCACCCCGGACCACATCGGGGCCATCGCGTCGTCGGTTGCCGGGGTCAGTCCGCGCGTGCCCGCCAGCCCCCCTCGGGCCATGCGGCTCGCCGGTCTCGAACCCGTCACCATCGACGAACAGTCGCTCTTCGTCAACATCGGCGAGCGGACCAACATCACCGGCTCGGCACGCTTCCGCAAGCTCATCGCGGCGGACGACTACTCGGCCGCACTCGCGGTGGCCCGACAGCAAGTCGAGGCCGGGGCTCAGATCATCGATGTCAACATGGATGAGGGCATGATCGACGGGGTCGCGGCCATGGACCGCTTCCTCAAACTCATCGCGAGTGAACCCGACATCTCGGTCGTGCCGGTCATGATCGACTCCTCGAAATGGGAGGTCATCGAGGCCGGGCTCAAGTGCGTCCAGGGCAAGCCGATCGTCAACTCCATCTCCATGAAGGAGGGCGTTGAACCCTTCATGCAGGCGGCCCGGCTTTGCCGCAAGTACGGCGCGGCCGTCGTCGTCATGGCGTTCGATGAGGAGGGCCAGGCGGACTCGCTGGCGCGGCGCCAGATCATCAGCAGACGGGCCTACGACATCCTCGTCGACGAGGTGGGATTCCCCCCCGAAGACATCATCATCGACCCCAACGTCTTTGCGGTGGCAACCGGCATTGAAGAGCACGCGGCATACGGTCTCGACTTCATTGAGGCGGCACGGTGGATTAAGGCCAATTTGCCGGGAGTGCTGGTCTCGGGCGGCGTGTCAAACGTGTCGTTCTCATTCCGCGGAAACGGCCCAGTGCGCGAGGCGATCCACGCCGTATTCCTCTATCACGCTATTGCGGCCGGACTTGATATGGGGATTGTCAACGCGGGCGCCCTCGTCGTGTTCGACCAAATAGACGAGGAATTGCGCACTCGTATCGAGGATGTGATCCTCAACCGGCGACCAGATGCCGGCGACCGACTGCTTGAGGTCGCGGAGCGCTTCAACGTTGCCGAGGACGCCCAGGCCGAGGAGGGACCCCCCTGGCGGTCGCTCCCTGTTGCCGAGCGGATCACTCACGCCCTGGTCAAGGGCATTGATGAGTTCGTCGAGGCCGACACCGAGGAGATGCGCAGCGAGGTCGCGGCACGAGGTGGTCAACCCCTCGAGGTCATCGAGGGGCCGCTGATGGACGGCATGAACGTCGTTGGCGACCTCTTTGGGGCGGGCAAGATGTTCCTCCCGCAGGTCGTGAAGTCGGCCCGCGTGATGAAGAAGGCAGTCGCGCACCTAATCCCCTTCATCGAGGCGGCAAAACGTCCCGGTGACGCGGCGACCACGAAGGGAAAGATTGTCATTGCTACGGTCAAGGGCGACGTTCATGACATCGGCAAGAACATTGTGGGCGTCGTGCTGCAATGCAACAACTATGACGTTATCGATCTTGGCGTCATGGTTCCCGCGCAGCGCATACTGGACACCGCACGGGAAGTCGGCGCCGACGCGATTGGTCTTTCCGGGTTGATCACCCCGTCGCTGGACGAAATGGTCAACGTGGCATCCGAGATGGAGCGCCAAGGCTTCGAGATTCCGTTGCTGATCGGCGGGGCGACGACGTCCAAGGCGCACACCGCGGTCAAGGTCGATGAGCGCTATCACGGCCCCGTTGTCTGGGTGAAGGACGCTTCGCGCTCCGTCCCCGTGGTCGCGGCTCTGCTTTCGGCGGAGCAGCGCCCCGGACTCGTTGCCGGGGTGGAGGCGGAGTACGCCACCCTGCGCGAGCGTTATGCGGCCAAGACGACCGAGCGGCCCCTGCTGTCGTATGCCGCGGCGCAGGCGGCCGCCCCCGCCCTCACGTTCGATGCCGAGACCATCGCGGCTCCCCGTGAACCTGGCACCCACTTCTTCGGTGACTATGACCTTGCCGAGCTGCGGCCTTACATCGATTGGACCCCCTTCTTTGCCGCCTGGGAGATGCGCGGGCGCTACCCCGATCTGCTGCACAACCCCGCTTCGGCAGAGGCTGCTCGCCGCCTCTTTCAGGACGCGCAGGAGATGCTCGACACCCTGATTGCCGAAAAGTGGTTGCGGGCCAACGGCATCCTCGGCATCCTTCCCGCAGCCCGGGAAGGCGACGACATCCTGGTATTTGAGGACGCCACCCGTTCCTCGGTGCGCACGACGCTGCATCAGCTGCGCCAGCAGGGTCGCCACCGCCCCGGTGTGCCAAATCGGTCGCTCGTGGACTTCGTCGCGCCGGTCGGGTCCGGGCTGGCCGATCACGTCGGCGCCTTCGCCGTGTCCACCGGTTTGGGTGCCCAAGAGCGGGTCGCGGCGTTCAAGGCCGACCACGATGACTACAACGCAATCCTCCTCGAGTCGTTGGCCGACCGACTCGCGGAAGCCTTCGCCGAGCGGCTCCACGAGCGGGTGCGCACCCAGCTTTGGGGCTACGCACCGCAGGAACAGCTCGCCGCCGAGGGCCTCCTCGCGGAGTCTTACCGAGGGATCCGCCCTGCCCCGGGCTACCCCGCCTGCCCGGATCACACCGAGAAGGCCGCCATCTGGGACCTCCTCGACGTCGAGGCCCGGACTGGTATCACCCTCACCGAATCGATGGCGATGTGGCCAGGCGCCTCGGTGAGCGGCTGGTACTTCGCCCATCCCCTCGCCCAGTACTTCGTCGTCGGCCGCCTCGGTCGAGACCAAGTCGAGTCGTATGCCGCCCGCAAGGGTTGGTCGATGGTCGAAGCGGAACGGTGGCTGGGCCCAAACCTCGGCTACCTACCCGACGCAGACTAGGCGGGTCGGGTCTGACCGAGGGCTGTCGGTCGTGCGTCCTACTGTGAAACCTATGACCCCAGCGTTGTCACCCAGTCGGGCCGCGGACTTCAAGCAGTGTCCGCTGCTCTATCGCTTTCGGGTGGTCGACCGCTTACCGTCGAAGCCGAGCCCGGCGGCGGCCCGCGGCACCTTGGTGCATGCCGTGCTCGAGCAGCTCTTTGATCTGCCGGCGATGGAACGCACTCCGGACGCGGCAGTGGCCCTCATTCCCGGCGCGTGGGAGTCCCTTGTCGAGGCTGAGCCGGCGTTGGCCGCGCTCATCACCGAGGACGAGTCGATGAGTCCGGGCGCGTGGGTGGCGGATGCGGACGCGTTGGTCCGTCGCTGGTTCACCTTGGAGGACCCGACCCGGTTGGCACCCGCAGACCGTGAGCTGATGATCGAAGTCGACGTTGACGGGCTGACCCTGCGCGGCATTGTTGATCGGCTCGACGTCGCCCCCAATGGGGCCATGCGCGTCGTCGACTACAAGACCGGCCGTTCTCCGCGGGAGGCGTTCGAGGGCAAGGCGCTCTTTCAGATGAAGTTCTATGCGCTCGTGCTGTGGCGGCTGCGGGGCGAGGTCCCCAAGGTTTTGCAATTGGTCTACCTAGGGAACGGCGAGGTCGTCCGTTACGTGCCTGACGAGCACGACTTGCTTGCCTTGGAACGCAACGTGAAGGCGGTGTGGAATGCGATCGCCCTCGCCGCCGAGACCGGCGATTGGCGCCCCCGCACGTCACGTCTGTGCGATTGGTGCGACTTCAAGTCGCTGTGCCCGGCGTGGGGCGGCACTCCCCCGCCGCTCCCGGGTGCAGCCGCCTCGCGTGCGGTTGCACCCGAGGTCACCGGGGAGGTCACGCCTGGCGACGACTGAAGAGTGAGGTGAGAGCGTCCGCGCGCAGCCCCTGGAGGGTGTCCAGTTGGACGACCCCCGGCATCGGGGGGACCGGGACTGTGTGCGGGATACACAGCGTCGGGACCCCGGCGGTCACCGCGGATTGCACCCCCGTGGCGGAGTCTTCGATCGCCAGGCAGCGGCTCGGGTCCACACCAAGGGCGGCGGCGGCGGCGAGGTAGGGCTCCGGGTGCGGCTTGCCATGCTTGACGAGGTCACCGGTGACAACATGGGCGAACGTGCCGGGAGGCAAGGCCTCGAGCACGACCCTCGCGAGCGACGTCCAAGACATCGTGACCAACGCGCAGGGCACCCCGAGGGCGCCCAGCTCCGCAAGCAGCTCGCGCGCGCCGGGACGCCAAGGGACGTGACTGGCGACCCTTTCGACGACGGAACCCAGCAGGGACTCGACCACCGCCGCCGGGCTCAACGTCACCGGGGAATTGGCGAGGAGGAGCTGCGCCGAGACCAGCAGATCCTTGCCGACGAGTTCGTGAGCCAGCTCCTGCGACCAGGTGCCGCCGTACTCCTCAACGAGGGCGTATTCCGCGTCGATCCAATAGGGCTCCGTGTCGACGAGCGTGCCGTCCATGTCCCAGAACACCGCGTCGGGCAGCGGGGACGCGCTCAACGGAACCGCCTTTCGAGCCGAGGGAAGGGAGATTTGCGAGTTTACGAGCAAGCGCTGCCCCGACAGCGCCAGGACCGTAGGGTGGCCGTAGCGGCGGCCGAGACGCCGGCCTGACGGCATACGAAATTGGCAGGTGAGATCGTGATCGACTTGGAGGATCTCCCCGAGCTCAACGACCCGATCATGATCGTGGCGTTCGAAGGCTGGAATGACGCCGGCGAGGCCGCCTCGGACGCGCTGGACCGCTTGGCGATGCTCTGGGGGGCCGAGGCGGTCGCTGCCCTCGACCCCGAGGACTACTACGACTTTCAGGTCAACCGCCCCCGCGTCCTCATCGAGGACGGTCTGCGCCGGATCCAGTGGCGCACCACCCGGATCTTGCTTGCTCGCCCCCCAGAACTCGGGCGGGATGTCCTGTTTGTCAGCGGAATCGAGCCCAGCTTCCGGTGGCGCCGATTCACCGTCGAACTCATGCAATTCGCCCACGAGGCGGGGGTCGGGATGATGGTGACCCTTGGCGCCCTCATGGCGGACGTCGCCCACACCCGGCCAATTCCGGTGAGCGCTTCCGCGGATGATGAGCGCACGATTCACCGCCACGACCTCGAACACAGCACGTATGAGGGACCAACGGGGATCGTTGGAGTGCTGGCCGACGCGGCAAATCAGGCGGGCCTGATTTCGATCTCCTGCTGGGCAGCCGTGCCCCACTATGCAAGCCACACCCCATCCCCCAAGGCGACGCTCGCCCTGCTCCGCAAGGTCGAGACCTTGCTCAAAGTCAGCATTGATCCGGGTGACCTCCCGGAGATGATCGAAGGCTGGGAGGCGCACATCACCGAACTCGCCGAGAACGACGACGAGGTCGCCGAATACGTCCGGGCCCTCGAGCAGGCCCAAGATACGACTGAGTTGCCGGAAGCCAGTGGCGACGCAATCGCTCGCGAGTTCGAGCGGTACCTGCGCGGACACGGAGACCACTCGGGCTGACC
>CAZACX010000012.1:55559-57516 GCA_964483685.1 uncultured Intrasporangiaceae bacterium | reverse complement strand
GAGTAGGGCGGGAAGTTGTAGTTGTGCATGTAGCGCTTGCGCGTCACCGGCGACAACGTGTCGAGTTGCTGCTCCATCCGGAGCATGTTGAGGGTGGTGACGCCCATGATCTGGGTTTCGCCACGCTCGAACAGCGCCGAACCGTGAACGCGCGGCAGCACCTCCACCTCGGCGGCGAGGGCGCGGATGTCCGCGAGACCACGGCCGTCGATGCGGACCTCATCGCGCAAGATGCGCTCGCGAACCAGCTTCTTCTGGACCGCGCGGTAGGCCGCGGAGATCTCCTTGGCGCGGCCAGCAAACGAGCCCGGCGCGTCCGCAGAGCCGGCGAGCTCGGCGTGCAACTCGGCCTTAAGCCCGTTGATCGCCTCTTCGCGGTCCTGCTTCGCGGCGATGCTCAAGATCCCGGCAAGCTTGCCGTCCTTGGTCGCGGCAGCCTCGACGGCGGCATACACGTCGTCCTGGTAGTCGAGGAACAGCGGGAACTCCTGGACCGGCTTGGCGGCCTGCGCCGCGATCGACGACTGGGCGTCGCAAAGCTGGCGGATGAACTTCTTGGACGCCTCAAGACCCTCGGCGACGATCTCTTCGGTCGGGGCCTGCTTGCCCTCGTTCTTGACGAGGTTCCAGGTGGCGTCGGTGGCCTCGGCCTCGACCATCATGATCGCGACGTCGTCACCGACGACCCGCCCGGCAACGACCATGTCGAAGGTCGAACGCGCCGCGTCGGAGAAGTTCGGGAAGGCAACCCACTGGCCCTCGATGAGGGCAACGCGGACGCTACCGATCGGCCCGGAGAACGGCAGCCCCGAAATCTGGGTCGCCGCGCTGGCCGCGTTGATCGCGAGCACGTCGTACTGGTGGTCGGGCAGCAGCGCCAACACGGTGATGACGATCTGGACCTCGTTGCGCAGACCCTTGACGAACGTGGGGCGCAACGGCCGGTCAATGAGCCGGCAGGTGAGGATCGCCTCGGTGCTCGGGCGGCCTTCGCGACGGAAGAAGCTGCCCGGAATCTTGCCGAGCGCGTACATCCGCTCCTCGACGTCAACGGTGAGCGGGAAGAAGTCGAACTGGTCTTTGGGGCTGCTCCCGGCCGTCGTGGTCGCCAACAACATGGTCTGACCGTCGAGGTAGGCGGTCACGGAGCCGCCGGCTTGCTTGGCCAACCGGCCGGTCTCAAATCGGACCGTGCGGGTGCCGAACGAACCGTTGTCAATAACGGCTTCGGCGAACTGGATTTCTGGACCCTCCATTGGGCCCTCACTTTCTTTTGCTGATAGTCGCCGTGCGCATCGTCGTTGTGCGCAAGGTTTCATTCGATGGTGATTAACGCGGACGTATGCCGCGCCCGCACCGCGCGCTAATCGCGCGACGCGACGGGTGACTCGCCCATGGCAAGACCCGACGAATCGGTGGTGGCGCTGGTGCGCGACCGATCCGCATACGAGAAAGAGCGGCCCTCATGGATGAGGACCGCTCCCGCTCGACTACTCAACGACGCAGACCGAGTCGCTTGATCAGCGAACGGTAGCGCTCGATGTCGGTGGTTTCGAGATAGCGCAGCAGGCGACGACGCTGGCCGACGAGGAGCAAGAGCCCCCGGCGGCTGTGGTGGTCGTGCTTGTGGGCGCGCGAGTGCTCGGTGAGGTCCTTGATGCGCTGGGTGAGCAGCGCAACCTGCACCTCGGGAGAGCCGGTGTCGCCCTCGGACTGGCCGTACTCGGCGATGATCGACTTCTTGACGTCAATGGTCAACGGCATGAGTGAACTGGTTCTCCTTTGAGATTCGTTGCGCGGCGCTCCCGGGCTGGTTCACCGAGGCTCTCTTGATCCGCGGCCGATCTAACGGCACGCACAGATTACCAGGGCGGCCGGGGTGCCCCGAACAGCCACCAACCTCAGCGTCGTGGCGGCCGCACCCAGCTCAGGGCGTGGCGGCCGCACCCAGCTCAGG
>CAZACX010000012.1:50369-55459 GCA_964483685.1 uncultured Intrasporangiaceae bacterium | reverse complement strand
CGTGGCGGCCGCACCCAGCTCAGGGCGTGGCGGCCGCACCCAGCTCAGGTCCGTGGCAGCCGCACCCGCCTCGGGGTCGTCGCGGCACCCGCCTCCGCGTCGTCGCGGCACCCACCTCAGCGCGATCGGTTTGCCTCCGCCTCGGCCAACGTCCGGTTTGCCTCCGCCTTCGCCAACGTCCACAGCGCCGCGACATCCGCCCGTTCCGTCGCCTCGGCCCCGATCGAGACGCGCACCATCCAGCGGCCGTCCAACACTGCCGGGCTGACGAAGGCCGCCCCGCTCGCGTTGATCGCCTCAGCCCACGCCCTCGTATGCACGTCCAGCGCCTCCCCGGTCAGCCCCTCCGGTTCGTGACGCAGACACACCGTCTGTAACTGAACCGGGGCGAGCACCCGCCAATCCGGTTCGCGGGCCACCTGATCGGCGAGCCATTGTGCGTTGGCGAGGTCCCGGCGCAGCCTCGCCTGGATCGCGTCGACGCCATCGAGGTGGAGGTGGAACCACAATTTGAGCGCCCGGAAGCGGCGGCCAAGCGGGATGCCCCAATCCTTGTACTGGACGACCTGGTCGTCGGCCGCCGACCGCAGATAGGACGGGGTCGTCGACATGCACGCGACCAAATGGTCGACATCGCGCACATACAGCAGGGAGCAGTCGAGGATCGTGCCCAACCACTTGTGCGGGTTCCACACCAAGGAATCGGCCCCGTCGATCCCGTCGAAGAGGTGGCGGCATTCGGGCAGGAGCATTGCCGACCCGGCCATCGCCGCATCGACGTGAACCCACGCCCCGAATTCCGCGGCGACGGCAACGATCTCGCGCACCGGGTCCATGGCCGTGGTTCCCGTAGTGCCGATCGCCGCGATAACCGCCGCCGGTTTGCGGCCCGCCGCAACATCGGCGGCCATCGCAGCGCGCAAGGCGTCCGGCAAGAGGGCGTAGCTGACCGGGTCGACCGGGACGTGGCGCAGATTGTCGCGCCCGAACCCGGCGAGAAGGACCGCCTTCGGGACCGAGGAATGGCAGTGCTCGGAGCTATAGACGACCAGAGGTTGGGGAACCGACTGGAGCCCGCCGCCCTCGATGCTCATCCCACTGGCCCGCTCCCGAGCGGCGAGCATCGCGACCAACGTTCCCGTCGAGGCGGTGTCCTGAATCGCGCCCTTCCACTGCGGATCCAACCCCGATAGCTCGCGCAGCCACTCGGTGACGACCTGCTCGACCTCGGTCAGCGCGGGGGCCGACTGCCAGGTGATGCCCAGCGCACCAAGTCCCGAGGAGGCGACGTCGCCAAGCACCGAGGCCAGGGAGGCGTTGCTCGGGAACCACCCAAAGAAGGCCGGCGACTGGGTTTGGGTAATGCCCGGGACAACCACCGTCTCCAAGGCGGCCAACAGCACGTCGAGGGGTTGTGGCTGTGCCGGGGCGCGTTGCGGCATACCGGCGCGCACCTCCCCCGGGGCAACGCGTGACTCAACCGGCAGCTGCGGCACCCGAGCCCGGTGATCGGCGACCCAGTCGACGAGGGTGTGCGCGGCCGCGCGAAACTCCTCGGGAGTCATGCCGACACTGGGCTGCCTACCGGCACTGGGCTGAATACCGGGACTGGGCTGCTTACCGGCACTGTGCGTCATACCGACACTTTAGGAGCGGGGCGGAGACGGCCTACAGGTTGATCATGTGACCGACGAGGCCTTCGACGGATTCCTTGACGGCCTCGGAGAGCGTCGGGTGCGCGAACACGTTGCGGGCGACCTCATCGGCGGTGAGGTCCCACTTTTGGGCGAGGGTGAGGATCGGGAGCAACTCGGTGACGTCCGGACCGATGAGGTGCGCGCCCAGGATCTCGTTGTGGGTCGCGTCGGCAACCACCTTGACGAACCCGACCGCGTCGCCCAGGCCCATCGCTTTTCCGTTGGCAGAGAACGGGAATTGCGCCGTTTTGACGTCGTACCCCTTGTCCTTCGCCTGCGCCTCGGTGTAGCCAAAGGAACCGATCTGTGGGTGGCAGTACGTCGCCCGCGGCACCATGTCGTAGTTGATCGGCATCGTTTCGGCGCCGGCCATCGTCTCGGCGGCGACAATCCCCTGGGCCTCGGCGACATGCGCGAGCATCAGCTTGGCGGTGCAGTCGCCGATCGCGTAAACATTCGGCACATTCGTGCGCATGAAGTCGTCGATGGCGATGGCACCCCGATCGGTCAGCGCAACCCCGGTCGACTCCAGGCCATAGCCGTCAGTGCGCGGGGCAAATCCGATCGCCGAGAGCAACTTGTCCGCCTCGAGCACCTGCGTCGCCCCCCCGCTCGCCGGGGACACCGTGACGCGAACCCCGGACCCGGTGTCCTCGACCGACTCAACCTTGGTCCCGAGGAGGACCTTGACCCCAAGCTTCTTGTAGTGGCGGGCGAGTTCCTTGGAGACGTCGGCGTCCTCGGTCGGCACCATCCGGTCGAGGAACTCGACAATCGTCACGTCGACCCCGAAGTTCTTCATCACGTAGGCAAACTCGACGCCGATGGCGCCCGACCCCGCGATGATCATCGACCCGGGAAGCTGGTCGGAGAGGATCTGCTCCTCATAGGTGACGACATTCGCCGACACCGAGACCCCCGGCAGCATCCGGGTTACGGCCCCCGTGGCGATGATGAGCTTGTCGAAGGTGAGTTCGCGGCTTGCCCCGTCGTTGAGCGCGACCGTCATCGACGTCGGGCTCGTCAACGTGCCCCAGCCGTCAATCTCCTCGATCTTGTTCTTCTTCATCAAGTAGTGGACACCCTTGACGATCCCCGCCGACACCGCCCGAGAGCGCGCGTGGGTCGGCCCATACGGCATCGTCACGTCACCCTCGATGCCGAACTTGGCCTTGTCGTGGGTGAGCAGATGCGCCACTTCGGCGTTCTTGATGAGGGCCTTGGACGGGATGCAGCCGACGTTGAGACAGACGCCACCCCAATACTTCTTCTCCACGACAGCGGCCCGCAAACCCAACTGGGACGCGCGGATGGCCGCGACATACCCACCCGGACCGGCACCAAGGACCACAACGTCGAAGTCAGCCATGGACCTCAGCCTAGCGGCGACGCCGCGCGGATCGGATCGTCCAACCGGCGCAGCACGTCATGGATGGCGCGCGCAATAGGGGCGGCCGTCTCCGCACCGGTCCCGCCCTGGCTAACGACGACGGCGACGGCATACCGCGGTTTGTTGACCGGAGCGTAGGAGACGAACCAGGAGGTGTCCTCGTGGCCGAAGACCTCGCCGGTGCCCGTTTTGCCCGCCACCGGCCACTGGCCCAACGGGAAGTCGCGGAACACGTTCTTGGCGGTTCCATCGGTGACGACGCCCGCGAGCGCCCGGGGGAGGAACGACATGACGGCTGGATCCATGTCGAGCTTGCCCGCCGCCACGGGCGCAATGGGCTCCTCCTTGCCGTCGGCGCCGACGAGCCGATCCGCGACGTGCGGCACCCAGAGCGTCCCCCCGTTCGCGATGGCCGCATACGCGCTCGCCATCTGCAGCGGGGTGACGCCGACATCCCCCTGGCCGATTGACAAGTTGGCCTCGTCGCCCGCCCGGAACTGAAAGCCCGCGGCGCAGTTCTCCTTGGCGAGGGCCTTGAGATAGAGCGCCCGAGCCCGATCCTTCTCCTCGGGGTAGCCCTTGACCGCCCGGGAGCACAATTCTTCGCGCTGGTCGGCCCAGACGGCACGCTTCCAGGCGCGATCGGGGATTCGACCGGCCGCCTCCCCTGGCAAGTCCACCCCGGTCGCCGCGCCGAGACCGAACTGTCGGGACTGGTCGACAAAGGGATCGCCCGCATCGGAGGCCGCATCGAGCCCGCCCTGGCGCAACCAGGACCGATAGGCGAACTCATAGAAGACGGTGTCGCAGGAGATGACGATCGCGGTGTGGAGGTTGATTGGGCCAAAGGCGGTCGACTCGAAGTTGCGGAAGAGTCGATTCCCGATCCGATAGTTCGACCCGCACTGGTAGATCCCGCCCAGCGGGTTTCCCCCCGCCACCGCCGCCGCCACCGAAATCACCTTGAACGTCGACGCCGGTGGGAACAGGGCCCCGATGGTGCGGTCCAGGAGGGGGGCGCCCGCCCGCGCGTTGGTAAGGGCGGCATAGTCGCGCTCGCTGATCCCCCCCGTCCACACTTGCGGGTCGTATGCGGGGTAACTCGCCATCGCGACGACGCCGCCGTTGCGCACATCGAGCACCACCGCGCCGGCGGAGTCTGCCTTCCACCCGTTGCCGCGGGCTCGGCGCACGGCGCCGGCGAGAGCCTCCTCCGCGGCCGACTGGACGCCCGCGTCCAGGTGCGTGACGAGGTCGGCCCCAGGGACCGGGTCGGTCGCGCTGATCACCCCCGTCACAATCCCGCGGGGGTCGATCTTGACGACGCGTCGCCCCGGGGTGCCCCGCAGCGACGCGTCATATTGCGCCTCCAGGCCCGCGCGGCCGACGAGATCCTGATCGGTGACATCGGCCGACAGATCCGCCGCGCCCGCCCTCGTGAGGTAGCCGAGCACGTGCGCGGCCTTGAGTTCCGCCGCGGCGGGATAATCCCGGATCGGGGTCGCCCGCACGACGATCCCGGGAAAGTCGTCCGGCCGCTCCCGCAGGGCCAACGCCTTGCGCGCCTCCACCCCCGACGCAAGGACAATCGGTCCGTATGCCGATCCGCCCCAGCACGCGGGCGGGGCGGTGGCCCCGGCGGTGCCGCAGAGGAAGGTCCGCTCCCAGAGGGCGCCGGCGGGACGGTCGATGACCCTCGCGACCCGAGTCAACAGCTCCCGCCCGCCGTCGTCGGCCTCGACCAGGTCACCCCGGTCCACGGTGACATCAACCGACGCCGTGTTGCCGACAAGGACCACGCCGTCGCGATCGAGGATGCGGCCGCGCACCGCCGGGGCGATAACGGTGCGCGCGTCCGCGCGCGCCGTCGGCTCCTGGCTCGCCTGGGTGGCCTCACTCGACAGAATTTGCATGTGCCCGAGTCGGCCAACCAAGGTCGCGAACATCAGGGCCACGACGCCGATGAGCGCGAGCAGGCGCACGTGCAGGTTCGCGTTCACGCT
>CAZACX010000012.1:27957-50269 GCA_964483685.1 uncultured Intrasporangiaceae bacterium | reverse complement strand
GGGCCACGACGCCGATGAGCGCGAGCAGGCGCACGTGCAGGTTCGCGTTCACGCTCCGGGGGTCGCGCCTCGGGCGGCGCCGTGCGCGGTATCTGCGGCGCGGGAACCTCATCATTGGGCTCGCCTCGGCATCGGCAGGGACGTCATCGGCACGGACGTCATCGGCACGGACGTCATCGGCACCGGCGTCGGCACGGGCGTCACCCGGGCGGCCGTCATCGGCACGGGCGTCATCGGCACGGGCGTCATCGGCTCGGGCGACATCGGCACGGCCGTCATCCGCACGGGCGTCATCCGCACGGGCGTCATCCGCGGGGCCTTAGCCGCACATCGATGGCGGCGAGCGCGGGCGCAATCACGACGATGAGCAACACGGTGACCCCGGCCGTTATCCCCACCTGGGCGAAGTCGACTCCGGGCCACGGGGCGCCCCCGCGGGGCGCGACCCAACCAAAGAACGCCTCCAGCACCGCGAAAAGGGCGACACACCCCAGCGCCACTCCCCCGAAGAACCACCGCGGTTGGCGGCCCTCGCGGTGGCCGCGACCGGCCAGGGCACCGACGGCGGCATACGACAGGGCACCTGCGCCGAGCAAAACCCCACCCGGCGGCATCAGGTCGGTGATCCACCCAGCAAGCAGGCCCACGAGGGCGCCGCGGGTGGACCCGCCGCTCAGCCCGGCGGCGACAACGATGAGGGCGAGCACGTCGGGCGCGTAGGTGAGTTGACGCGCCGGGGCCGCGGCGGCCGCGACGGCAGCGAGGATCGCGAGCACCCCCCACCACAGCCTGCGTCGCGTCATGGCCTAAGGGTACGAAAGTCCGCCGTCAACCCCTCCTGCCAGCGCCACTAGATTGGCGCTCATGCCCCGCATTCCCGAGCAGGCCGACCTGGTCATCGTCGGCGCCGGATCGGCCGGGAGCGCCTTGGCCAATCGGCTCTCGGTCGACCCAACCCGTCGGGTCCTCGTCCTCGAGGCCGGTCGGGTGGACTGGTGGTTCGACCCGCTCATCCACATGCCGGCGGCCCTGCCGTTCCCGATCAAGAACCCGCTGTATGACTGGCGCTACAAATCCGAGTCGGAACCCGAGCTCGGGGGGCGGACCGTCTATCACGCTCGCGGGAAGGTCGTAGGGGGCAGCAGCAGCATCAACGGGATGATCTTTCAGCGGGGAAACCCGATGGACTACGACAAATGGGGCGCCCTGCCGGGGATGGCGACCTGGGATTGGGCCCACTGCCTCCCCTATTTCCGGCGCCTCGAATCGTGTCTGGACAGCGACCCTCGCGACCCGTACCGCGGGCATGACGGCCCCCTCAAACTCGAACGCGGACCCGCGACCAACCCGCTGTTTCGCGCCTTCCTCCGCTCGGTGCAAGAAGCGGGCTACCCGTTGACCGACGACGTCAACGGGTACCGGCAAGAAGGGTTCGCCGCGTTCGACCGCAACGTCTATCGCGGACGGCGCCTTTCTGCGGCGCGGGCCTACTTGCACCCGGTCCTGCGCCGCCCCAACCTCAAGCTCATCACCCGCGCCCATGTCACCAAGATCCTCTTCGAGGGCACCCGCGCCGTCGGGGTGGAGTTCGCCCATGGCTCCCGGCGGCGGCGGCATACCGTCAAGACCGCGGAGGTCATCCTCTGCGGCGGGGCGATCAACAGTCCGCAACTCCTCCAGCTCAGCGGAGTCGGCAACGCCGAGGAGTTGCGCCGCCTGCACATCGACGTCGTCCACGACCTGCCCGGCGTCGGCGAGAACCTTCAAGATCACCTGGAGGTTTATGTGCAGTACCGGTGCCCGCAGCCGGTTTCGCTCCAGCCGATGATGGCGCGCAAGCTGCTCTACGGGCCCTACATCGCCGCGCGCTGGCTCTTGACCAAAACGGGGCCCGGCGCCACCAACCACTTCGAGGCGGGCGGATTTGCGCGCTCCAATGACGAGGTCACCTACCCCAATCTGATGTTCCATTTCCTGCCGATTGCCGTGCGGTATGACGGCTCGCAGCCCGAAGGTGGGCATGGCTGGCAACTGCACGTGGGGCCGATGTACTCGGACGCAATCGGCTCGGTGAAACTCCGCTCAAACGACCCCTTCGAGAAGCCCGCTCTGATCTTCAACTACCTCTCGACTGCTCAGGACAAACGCGAGTGGGTCGAGGCCATCCGGGTCGCCCGATCCCTGGTCAACACCGCGGCAATGGCGCCCTACAACACCGGCGAGATCTCCCCCGGCCCGGCCGTCGAAACCGATAGCGACATCCTCGACTGGGTGCGCGAGGACGCCGAGACCGCGCTGCATCCGTCCTGCACGTGCAAACTCGGACCGGCCACGGACCCGATGGCGGTTGTCGATCCGTTGACCATGCGAGTCCACGGGGTCGAGGGGGTGCGCGTCGTCGATGCCTCGGTCATGCCCATCATCACGAACGGCAACATTTATGCGCCGGTGATGATGATCGCCGAGAAGGCGGCCGACTTGATCCTCGGCGTCGCCCCGCTGCCGCCGAGCCGCCTGGCCTATTACCGGCACAGCGCTCAACCCACGGAATCCGTTGTCTCAAACGACCGCGAGTGACTATTCGGTGCGCCCACTGGTCGAAACACGACGGATACGACATGATGCACCCATCCGGCGGATAACCGCCGACGCTAAGGAGACGACGGCATGACCGACCAAACCCCCACAACTTCGTGGCCGGCGCACGATCCCGCCACCCGCCGGTCCCTTCCGGCGACATCGACGCCGATCGACCAGACCCGGGTCGAAGCACTGCTCGCCGCCGAGTGGGAGCGCTTCGCCCAGCAAACCACCGCCTCGGCGGAGCACAACGCGCGGGCGAGCAAGGTGCTGCCCCTCGGTGTGACGTCCTCATTCCAGCACTGGGACCCCTACCCGATCTCGATCGTCTCCGCCCGCGGCGCCCACGTCACCGACGTCGATGGCCGGCGCCTCCTCGACATGTCGATGGGCTTCGGGGCCATGATGGTCGGCCACCTCAACCCGGTCGTCGTCGAACGCATCCGCGAGGCCCTCGACTCGGTCGGGACCCTCTTCGTCACCCCGTCACCGACGGCAACCGTCATCGCCGAACGCTTCCAGGAGCGGTTCCAACTCGACCTGTTGCGGTTCACCCAGTCGGGGACCGAGTCGCTGATGTATGCCATCCGGGCGGCGCGCGCCTTCACCAACCGGAAGGCGATCGTCAAGATCGAGGGCGGCTACCACGGCGGTTACGACCCCCTGCAGGTGTCAGTGAAGCCCGCGCTTGCCGACATCGGCCCGGCCGATGCGCCGATCCCCGATGTGCCCTTCGACGTCGAGGCCGGCACCGTCTATGTCGTGCCCTACAACGACCTCGGCCAGTTGCGAGGCGTCCTCGCGGCCCACGGGCGGGACATTGCCGCCCTTGTCATCGAACCGGTCATCGAGAACCTTGCGATCGTCGTTCCCGATGAGGGCTACCTCAGCGCCGTTCGCGCGGCCTGCGACGAGCACGGCGTCGTCCTCATCTTTGACGAGGTCAAGACCGGCCTGACCGCCGGGTATGCCGGTGCCTCGCAACGCCTCGGGGTCAAGCCCGACCTCGTGACCCTCGCCAAGAGCATCGGTGGTGGGCTGCCCCTCGCCGCGTTCGGTGGCCGCCGGGAGGTCATGGAGGTCGTCGTCGACGGCCGGATGGCCCACTTCGGCACCTACAACGGCAACCCGCTCGTCATGGCCGCAGCCCAGGCCGTTGACGAGGTCTGCACCCACGAAGCCATCGAGGCCGCGGAGGGCATCAACGTCCACACCCTCGACGCGATCGATGGGATCATCGCCGAGTTCGCGCTGCCCGCCCACACCGTGGGTATGGGCATCAAGGGCTGCGTCACCTGGTCAACGAGCCCCGTGCGCAACTACCGCGACTACAAGGCCACGGACTTCCGGATGGCGGAGTTGTCCTGGCTGTGGGGCGTCAACCGACGCATCCTCACCCCGCCCGGACTCGACGAGCAGTGGCTCGTCTCCCTCGCCCACACCCACGAGGACATGTCCGCCCTGGTCAGCGACTTCCGCGACCTCGCGCAGGCCGTCCGCGCCTAACCAAGACCTGGCGCGGCCCGGTGCGCCGAGACCAGCGGGGCCGTTCTCCGAATTCGGAGAACGGCCCCCACTGGGCGCTCGGCACCCGAAGGGGTGGGCCGTAGCCGGTTAGGACCCGATCCAGGCCGCAACCTTGGCGGGGTTGGCCTCAACCCACTTCTTCGCCGCATCGGCTGGTGACATCTTGTCTTCGGTGATCGATTTCGCGACCGAGTTCTGGTCGTCGTTGGTCCAGTTGAAGTTCTTCACGAGCGTGTAGGCCGGGCTCCCGGACGCGGCGAACTTCGTCGAGACGACCTTGTCGAGGATGTACTCGGGGTAGTCGCAGGCGACCTTCTCGGCATCCGCGTCGCAGCCCTCGGTGTAGGGCGGCAGGTTGACCTTCTTGAGGGCCACCTCCGAGAGGAACCACTGCGGCTCATAGAAGTAGCCGAGGACGAATGTCTTGTTCTTCTCCGCGGCCCGGAAGGCTTGAATCAGCGCAGCCTCCGACCCGGCATACACAACCTTGAAGTTGAGGTCGAGATTCTTGACGAGGGCCTCGTCGTTGGTGACGAATGAAGGGTCGCCGTCGAGGAGTTGACCCAAATCGCCGGACTCGCTCGTCTTGAAGTCCGCAACGTACTTGTTGAGGTTCTTGTACTCGAGAATGTCCGGGTGCTCCTGCGCGAGCCACGGCGGAACGTACCAGCCGATGATGCCCTTGTTGCCGGTCTCGCCCGCCATCATTGCGGTCTTCTGCTCATCGATGTACTTCGCCTTGAGGTCCGGGTGGCCCCAATTCTCGACGACCGCGTCGACCTCGCCGGTCCCGAATCCTTGCCAGGCGACCTCTTCCTTGAGGTCCTTCTTCGTCACCTTGCACCCGAGGTTGTGCTCGGCGACATACGCGATAACCGCCGCGTTGGCCTCGTAGCCAACCCACGGGTTGATGGCGAGGTTGAAGTCCCCGCAGGCCGCGCCACTGCTCGGGGCCGCGCCGCTGGACGTCGAGGACGACTCCCCCACTTTGGCTCCGCCGCACGCGGCCAACGACGCGAGGGTGACACCAATCGTCACAAGGTGGGCCAATCGGGCGCCCGGGCGGTTGCGCATCATCGCATCGACCTTTCAGGTTGAAAATAAGTTGCCATAACTAAGCATGAAAGCGCGCGTTTGGCGATGGTCGCGCCGCGATGTGGGCCAAAACGTCACCGACGCGGCGCGCCGGGATCGACGCGCTGGGCCACCCGTTGGGTGACGCGGTCGAGCATCACGCCGAGCAAGACGATCGCCAACCCCGCGGCAAAGCCCTTGCCCCAGCGCTGCTCCTGGCTGAATCCGGTGACGACCTGGTTCCCTAAGGCGCCGGCACCGACAAGGCCGCCCACGACGACCATGGCAAGGACGTAGATCAGGCCCTGGTTGGTCGCCAAGGCAATCGCCTTCGCCGCCATCGGGATCTGCACCTTCCTGATGAGCTGGAACGTGCTCGACCCGGCCGCGGTCGCCGCCTCGAGCGTTGTCGCGGACACCTCCCGGATGCCGTCCGCGACCACCTTGGTCGCCACCGGGACGGCGTAGACCCACGCGGCGACGATCGCCGTGAATCGGCCCGCCTGAAAGAGGGCGAGGAAGGGGACGAGATAGACAAAGGCGGGCATGACCTGGGCGGCGTCGAGGAACGGCCGGATCACTTGATCGGCGCGGGCGTTGCGTCCCATCCACACCCCGACGACGAGCCCGAAGGCGAGCACGAACACCGTCGCGATCAGCGTCGACGCCAACGTCACCATCGCGTCGCTCCACAGGCCGAGGCCGATGATGAGCCCGAGACACAGCACCGTGGACGCCGCCGCGACCCGGCCACCGACGACCGCGGCCAACGAGGCGAGGCCGAAGACGACGAGCCACCACGGCGAGTCGGCGAGGAAGGACTGCACCGGGTTGATCAGCGCGGCGGTGATCCGGTCCTTGACGTCGAAGGTCAACCAGGAGAAGTGGTCCTGAACCCACATCGACGACGACTCGGAGTACCGGCGGATCGGGGCCCCGAGATCCGGGTTGTCCGGAAAGTCCGCGTACGCGGCATACGTGTGGGAGAGGTAACCCGCGACAAGAACGACGCCAAGCCCGCCCCAGCGAACGCCGCGGCGCACGAGGCGGCGCCTGGGGGTGACCAGCCGGTCATCGACGCGTGCCGCGGCCGCGGTCGTCACCCGGTCGAGCACGATCGCGAGCACGACGATCGCGAGCCCCGCGTTGAACGCCGTGCCCACGTCGAGCAAGGTCAGCGCCTTATAGACCGTCTTGCCGAGGCCGGGCGCGTCGATGAGGGCGGCGATCGTCACCATGGACAGGGCCGCCATGATCGTCTGGTTGGCGCCGAGCACGATCGTTCGCAGCGCCATCGGGAGCATCACCTTGGTGAGCGTTTGCCAGGGCGTCGCGCCGAGGGATTCGCTCGCCTCGACCGTCGTTGTCGACACCCCGCGGATGCCGTGCGCGGTGATCCGCATGACCGGCGGCACCGCATAGATCAGCGTCGCGATCGTCGCGGACGCGGGCCCGATAAGGAAGAAGAGGGTCAACGGCGCGAGATACACGAACGTGGGCATCGTCTGCATGAAGTCGAGCACCGGCGTGACCAGGCGTGAGAGCCGATCGGAAAGCCCCATCCAGATGCCAATGGGTATGCCGATCGCGAGCGCGAGCAGCACCGCGGCGGTCGTCAAGGAGAGGGTGTCCATGCTCTCGGTCCAAAGGCCCTGGAACCCGAGGAAGAGGAACCCGGCTGCGGCGAGAAGCGCATACCGCCATCCGGCCGCGACCCCCGCCAGCCAGGTCATGAGCGCAACGACCCCAAGCCACCCGAGCACGGGTCCCGGGTGGCCAAAGGCGGGCTGGGCGATGACGCCCTGGATGAGGGTGACGAACGCGTCGATGAAGGCCCGGATGTAGTTGAAGAAGTAGAGAAAGAGCGGATTCTCGTTGCGCCCGGCCCCGACCTCGTCGTAAAGGGTTGTCAGCGACCGGTGCAGCGGCGTCATGTCGGCCTGGGCGAGGGTGAGGGTGTCGCGCCCCCGCAGGAGCGCATAGCCCAGTCCCCACACCACGGCGATCGCCGTCAGCGGGACCTTGGCCCCCAGGCGCCGAAGCGGCGCCAGTCGGCTCTCCGGGGCCGCCGACGGGCTGGGTGTCATCAGGTTCCCACTTCGAGCGCAGCGACGCCGCGTGGGTCTGCGGTGCCCGCGATGACCTGGAGGATCTCGTCCTCCGTCACGAGGCCGATCAGGGTGTCACCGTCGAGGACCCGCACCGGCCGATGGGAGGCGAGCACGGCCCGGATGGCGTCGCGGATCACGGTGTTCGAGGGCAGGGCCGGGCCGGAGAGGTCGGCATCGCGGCCCGCGGGTCGCGCGAGCCACCGCAACGTCAGGACGTCGGCCCGCGGGACATCCGCAACGAAGTCGCGAACGTAGTCATCCGCGGGGGCCCCGACGAGTTCGGCGCCGGTGCCGAGTTGAACCATCGCACCGTCACGCATGATGAGGATGCGATCCCCGAGTTTGAGGGCCTCGGAGAGGTCGTGCGTGACAAAGATCATCGTCTTGCCAACCTCGTGGTGCAACCGAATCACTTCGGCTTGCATATCCCGCCGGATCAGCGGGTCGAGCGCGGAGAACGGTTCGTCGAAGAGCAGCATCTCCGGGTCACCGGCGAGCGCCCGAGCGAGCCCAACTCGTTGCTGCATCCCGCCGGAGAGCTGATGCGGGAAAGACTTCTCATAACCGGAGAGGCCAACCAACTCGATGACTTCCATGGCGCGGGCCACCCGGTTGGCCTTGGCAATCCCACGAATCTCCAAGCCATAGGCGACGTTATCCAGGACGCGTCGGTGCGGCAGCAGACCGAAGTGCTGGAAGACCATCGAGAACTTCGTGCGGCGGAACTCACGCAACTCCTTCATGTCCGCCGCCCGCAAATCGCGATCCCCCACGAGGAGGGTCCCCGCCGTCGGCTCAATGAGTCGGGTCATGCACCGGATGAGGGTCGATTTGCCGGACCCAGACAGGCCCATGATGACGAACACCTCCCCGGGCGCGACGTCAAAGGAGACCTCGCGCACCGCAGCGGTGCAGCCCTCCTGATCGATCAACTCCCGGCGGCTCAACGACCGCAGCGCAGGGTCGGTGGGGACTCGATTGGCGTTGGGCCCGAACACCTTCCAGAGGTCTCGCACCGTCACCGCGGCCGTCGGGTCGGATCCCACCATGTCGCTCCCTCGCCTCGCCCGGGCCGATCCCGGCGTGTGCGCAACCTACCGAAGGTTTCGAGGCCCCGGTCGGACCCGGCCCGCGCAATCTCTTGCGGGCGAGCGTCGGGCGCGAGCTCGACCCGCAGTCAGCCCAGCGCTGCGCCGAACCAGCCGCTCGGGGCAGGGCGGGTGTTTTGCCAGATGTGTTTGGTCTCCCGATACTCCTCGAGCCCGGCCAAGCCCAGTTCGCGCCCGTTGCCGGAGCGGCCGAAACCACCCCACTCCGCCTGCGGCACATACGGGTGGTAGTCGTTGATCCAGATCGTCCCGTGCCGCAACCGGGCGGCAACCCGCTGCGCCTTGCCCGCGTCTTGGGTCCAGACCGCGCCCGCCAGTCCGTATGCCGTGTCGTTGCCGATCGCGATCGCCTCCTCCTCGGTGGTGAAGGTCTCCACCGTGAGGACCGGGCCGAAGCTCTCCTCCTGGACGCACCGCATCGCGCCGGTGCAGCGGTCGAGGATGGTCGGCAGATAGAAGTAGCCGTCTGCGTAGCGCTTGTCCGTCGGCCTGGTCCCGCCACAGCGCAACTGGGCACCCTCGGTGAGCGCGTCCGCGACATACGCCTCGACCTTGGCGCGATGCGCGGCGCTCACCAATGGGCCGGTCTCGGCGTCGGCGTCGAACGGGCCACCGAGGCGGATCGCGGTGGCCCTCGTGACAAGTTCGTCGACGAAACGGTCGTGCAGGGACTCCTCCACGATGAGCCGGGCGCCTGCCGAGCACACCTGCCCACTGTGCAGGAAGACCGCGGTGAGGGCGTTGTCGAGCGCGGCCTCGAAGTCGGCGTCGGCGAAGACGATATTCGGGTTCTTGCCACCGAGCTCCAGCGCGACCCGCTTCACCGTCGGTGCGGCGCTGGCCATCACGGCCGATCCGGTCGCGAGGCCACCGGTGAAGGACACGAGATCAACGTCCGGGTGCTGCGTCAGGGTCGGCCCCACCGCGCCGCCCGCACCGAGGATGAGGTTGCCGACACCGGGCGGCATCCCGGCCTCGGTGAGCACCCGCAGGAGGTGGATTGACGTCGAGGGGGTCAGCTCGCTCGGTTTGAGGACGAAGGTGTTGCCGGCGAGCAAACACGGCGCGACCTTCCAGGCGGCTTGCAGCAACGGATAGTTCCAGGGGGTGATCAGGACGCAGACGCCCACCGGTTCGTGGACGATGCGCGAGAGGGTGTCGGGGCGCCCGGTGTCGACGATGCGTCCCGCCTCCTTGCCGGCGAGATCAGCGAAATAGCGGAAGCAGTTGGCAATGTCATCGATGTCGTATTCGCTCTCAACGAGGCGTTTGCCGGTGTCGAGGCTCTCGGCCCGGGCGATGAGGGCCTTGTCCCGCACGAGCAGGTCGGCGACCCGGGCGAGCAACACGCCACGCTCGCGTTCGGGTGACCGCGGCCAGGTTCCTTCGTCGAACGCGTGGCGGGCCGCCGCGACAGCCGCGATCGCATCGTCGGCGCTCCCTTCGTCGACAATCGCGACGCGCTCCCCCGAGGCCGGATTGTGAATCTCCCGGGTGCCGCCCAGGCGCGCCGAAACCCACTGCCCGTCAATGAAGAGTGTCTGCACGCGGTCAGTATGTCCCGCCGCGCGCGCCGAGGTCAGCGTGGCGTGAGGACGGCAACAACATCCAAGGTGCTCGGGTCGACAACCGGGGCAACGGCCCCGGTCGCGGTGAACCCACCGGCGACCTCATCGACGGCGGTGACCGTCCCGACGGTCAGGCCCGGGAGAAATGGCACGTTCTCGGCGCTGCCCAGGCTCGTCACGAGGTCCCCCACCGCGAGGGCCCCGGGAACGAACAGTTCGAGACTCAACTCGCCCGCGTGTCGGCCGGCCTGATCCGCCGTGGCCCCGGCGACGGACCCCAACCGACTCGCCCGGCCGACGCGCACGCTGACACCGACAGCCGGGTTCGTCAGCAAAGCCACGTCGGCCGTGTTTGTGTTGACGCGCACGACTCTGCCGACCAACCCCGCGGCGGTGACAACGCTGCGGTTGAGCGCCACGCCGTGCGCGGAGCCGACGTTGATCGTCACAATCCCCGGATCGGGCCCATGCAGGTTGTCGCGCCCGATGACGCGCCCGACGATGGGGCTCGCGTCCACCGTGGCAGCAAACGTGACCAGCCCCTTGATGGACTTCGTGGCCCCCAGCTGGCTGCGCAGACCAGCCACCTGCGCCGCGAGCGCCGCCTTCTCGGCCTCGAGGCGGGCGACCTCGTCGTTGCGGTTTCCGACCAGTCGCTCAACCGGGCCAAGGACGCGAGCTGCCAGGGCGCGCGCGGGGAGGCTGCCCGGCATACCCAAGGCCTGCCAGCCAACGACGACGACCGTCACCGTGAGCAGCACGGCGAGCGCTCGGCTTCGACGAACGGCCGACGCCGAGCGGGCCCCGACCCCGGCGCGTGCGCGGGTTACGGGGTCAATAACGCCGGACATCGACCAGAACCCCTTCGAGGGCGCTGAACTCCTCGACGCAGCGTCCGGCCCCGAGCACGACCGCTCGCAGCGGGTCCGGAGCGACCCGAACGGGCACGCCCAACTCGTGGCGCATCCGCTCGTCGAGGCCGCGCAGCATCGCCCCGCCACCGGTCAGCGTGATCCCGTTGACGAGCACGTCTCCGGCCAGCTCGGGCGGGCAAATGTCGAGCACCGAGCGGACGAGGTCAACGATCTGGAGAACCGGGGCCTCGATGGCCCGGCGAATGTCAGGCGAGCCAATGGTGATCGTCTTGGGCAAACCGGTCGCCAAGTCTCGGCCGTTGACCCGGTGGGTGACTTCCTCATGCAACGGGAAAACCGACCCCGCGGACACCTTGATCTGCTCGGCGGTGCGTTCACCCATGAGCAGCGAGTACTGCGACTTCACGTGCGCCATGATCGCCTCGTCGATCTCGTCTCCGGCGATCCGCAGGGTGCGCGAGACGACGATCCCGCCGAGACTCACGACGGCGACGTCGGTGCTCCCCCCGCCAATATCGACGACCATCGACGCGGCACTTTCATGAACGGGCAGCCCGGCTCCGAGGGCCGCCGCCATCGGTTCTTCGATGACGTACACCCGGCGGGCGCCCGCGCGGATCGCGCTGTCCTCTAGGGCTCGCCGCTCGACGCCGGTGATTTCGCTCGGCACGCAGACGACCATGCGGGGGCGCACGATCCGGGAGGGCCTGACCTGATCGACGAACCAGCGCAGCATCCGTTCGGTGACCTCGGCGTCCGAGATCACCCCGTCGCGCAACGGCCGAATTGCCCGGACGTGTTCCGGGGTCCGCCCGAGCATTTCCTTGGCCCGGGACCCGGCGGCGAGCAGTTCGGCGGTGCCCGCGCGGACGGCCACCACCGACGGCTCGTCAAGGACGACTCCGCGCCCCTTCTCGTAGATGAGGGTGTTCGCCGTCCCGAGGTCGATGGCGAGATCTCTGCCCCATGAGAACGCCGCCGCCACGAGAGGAGATTACGCGGCCCGGACCGGGTCCGGTCTCAACGGCACCGAATTGGGCACGACCGAGTCCCGCATGACCTGCCGCAACCGCCAGGCGGCGAAGACGGCGCCGAGGCTGATGGCGATGTGCAGGCCGAGGAACCCCGACGTCAGCCCGGCTCCGAGCAGCACCCCGGCGATGAGCGGCCCGGCCGCGGAAACCCCCGTTTGCAGGGCGGTGAAGATCCCCAGGGTCGTGCCGACCATCCCTTCGGGCGCGAGGCTCGCGGTCAGCGGGTTCAGGATCGGCGCATACATCGTCTCGCCCACCGCGAACACCCCGAACGTCGTGACGAAGATCGCGGCCGCGAGGTGCGGCGAGAGGACGGCCGTCGCCAGCAGCAGCCAGGCGAGTGTCCAGATGCCGCCCACGACCATGAGGAGCATCGGCGAGCTGCGGTGCGCGGTCGCCTTCACGATGACCATTTGCAGGGCGATGATGACCACCGAGTTGACCGCGGCGGCGAGCCCGATCGTCCGCTCGGACACGTCGAGGACAGTCAGCCCATAGGCGGGCAGGCCGGTCTCAAATTGGGCATAGAAGCCGAGCGCGAGCGCCGCCGTGACGACGGCGTTCCAGCGCAGTGCGGGAACGGCCCAAATCTGGCGCAAGGCACTCAGACCGGTCACGCTCGGTTGCGGGTCCTCACCGAGGTCGTATGCCGCGGCGCGGGGAGCGCCGTAGCCGGCGGCCATCAGCAGCCCCGCGGACACGACGAAGCCGACGGCTGCGGTGCTAAAGGCCCAGGTCATCCCGTCGGGGCGGTCGAGATCGACGACGAACCCGGCGCCAAAGGCACCAATCGCCATGCCGAGGGCGGCACCGGTGAATTGCCAGGCGAACACCTGGCGACGGTCGGCGCCGCCGACCCAGCGCAACACGAGCACCGACTGGGCCGTGGCGGCGGCGGTGATCCCGACTCCGAAGATGGCCATGCCGATGAGGAAAGCCGCCGCCGAATCGGCCCAGATCATCGACGCGAGGGCGGCGGCGCCGAGCAGTTTCGCGACAACGGCCACGGTGACCGGGTTGTGGCGATCGGCGAGCCGCCCTCCGATCGGGGCCGCGACCAGGGCCCCGATCGAGAACAACGTCGACGCCGCGGCCGCGACGAACGCACCCCAGCCGCGCGCGTTCGCGGCATACGCATATTGGTAGGGCAAGACAGCACCCCAGCCGAGCATGGCAACGGCACTGGCAAGGACAAGCAGACGGGTACGCACGGGGACAGCAACATTTCTTCGTAGTCGAATAGTTCGAGATCGAAATACTAACATCCGTCGCCTGATCGTTGCCTGTCGGTGGCACCTCACTGGCTCTGGATGGGGCACGCTGGATGCATGCGTAAGGCCCGGCGTTGAGCACCCCTGTCCAGCCCAAGGCCCGTGAGGAATACCAGGCCACGGTCGCCGCGTACGTCGCCGCCGGGGGTGACGCCTCGGTGCAGCGGGTGATCACCGCGATCTTCAGCCTCACCAAGAAGCTCGACCAGTGGTACGACCGTCAGCTCGCCGACCTCGGGATCACCCATGGCGATTGGTCCGTGCTCGCCCACCTCGCCCGCCGCGACGGCGGTCCGGCAACCCCGAGTCAGCTCGCCGACGCCGCCAATGTCGCCGCGTCCTCGATGACGAACCGCCTCGACCGAATGTGCCACCGTGGCCTCGTCGTGCGCGAGCCCGACGCGACCAACCGCACGCGCGTGCTCGTCACGCTCACCGACGCGGGCTGGGACCTCTTTGCCACGGCCATTCGTGAGGCCAACGTCGTCGAATCTGACACCCTCGCGAGCCTCAGTCGGGGCCAGCGCACCGAGTTGGCCTCGCTGCTCGAGATCGTCATTTCCGGCCTCGACGACCTCGACCCGCACCCGATGAAGCCGCCGCCGCTCCCCTGACCACGCGTGCGGGCCGAGGATGCTCAGCTGCTGGCGGGCAGGCCCAGGTTGGCGAGGACCTCAAGGGTCGCGAGCGAGTGGTTCATCGTGATGAAGTGAATCCCCGGGGCGCCTTCGGCGAGCATTCGGGCCGCGAGTTCCGTCGCAATCGTCACACCCACCTCTTGAACGGCCCGCGGGTCGCCGTCAACGGCCACGAGCCGATCGACGACGGCCGACGGCAACTCGGTGCCCATCAGCTGCGCCATCCGGGCGATCTGCTTGATGTTGGTCACCGGCATCAGGCCCGGCGTGATCGGCAAATCGCGCCGCGCGGCGACGGCATCGCGCAGGCGCAGATAGGTGTCCGCGTCGAACACCATCTGCGTCACGGCGAACTGGGCACCGGCGTCCGCCTTGCGGATGAGCACCTCGACGTCATGTTCGAAGCTCGGCGACTCGGGGTGAACATCGGGGAAGGCCGCCACTCCCACGGTGAAGTCACCGAGCGAGGTGACGAGTGCGACGAGGTCCGTCGCGTGCTCAAGCCCGTCGGGGTGCGCCACCCAAACTCCCGCGGCGTCGCGTGGCGGGTCGCCCCGCAGCGCCAGGATGTTGCGGATCCCGGCCGCGGCATACTGCCCGACGACCTGGCGCAACTGGGCGACCGAGGCACCGACACAGGTCAAGTGCGCGAGCGGCACGAGGGTCGTCTCGTGGGCGATCCGCTCCGTCACCCGCACGGTGCGGTCCTGGGTGGACCCGCCGGCGCCATAGGTCACCGACACGAAATCCGGGCGAACCCGCTCAAGTCGGCGGATCGCATTCCAGAGGGCGATTTCGCTCGCGTCGTCCTTTGGCGGGAAGAACTCGACGCTGATCGAGGGGCGCGGACGACGCAAATCACCGGGAATGGATGCTCCCGGCAGCGCCTCGTTCCGACCGTGAGCCATGTCCGGAAGGCTAACCGCACCCCCTAGGCTGGGACCGAATCGAGGGGCCGAGATGTCCGCCACGTGGAAGGGATGAGGTCAGTGAAGGCGCAGGAAGGTCTCGATCCGCTGACCGACCTGCGCCCCCGGGTGCAGGCCTGCATCGATGGGCTCCTCGCCGATCAAGCGGGCATCCTCGCCGAACTCGGAACCGACGTTGACGATCTCCTCGACGTCATCGCCGCCCTCCTCGCGGGTGGCAAACGGCTGCGCCCCGGATTTCTCTACTGGGGTTTCCGAGCCGGTGGCGGCGATGACTCCCCCGCCCTGATCCGACTCGCCACATCCATGGAACTCTTCCAGGCGGCCGCCCTCCTGCACGACGACGTCATGGACGACAGCGACACCCGCCGCGGTTCCCCGGCCGCCCACCGAGCGCTCGCGGCGCGGCATACCGCACGGGGTTGGTCCGGGGCCGCTGAACGCTTCGGACTTGCCGGTGCCATCCTCGCCGGGAACCTCTGCCTCACCTGGTGCGAGGAGCTGTATGCCGGCAGCGGGCTGCCCGCTGCGGCGCTCGTTCGGGCGCGCCGCCAGTTCGACACGATGCGCACCCAACTCATGGCCGGACAATTCCTCGACGTCGTCGAGTCGATGCGCCCCTGGGCGGGGCTCCCCGCTTCGGAACGTCTCGACCGAGCCACCCGCGTTATCCACTTCAAATCCGCGAAATACACCATCGAACACCCCCTCCTCATCGGCGCCCTGGCCGGTGGCGTGGACGATTCCGGGCTCGCGGCCCTCTCCCGGTTCGGCTTGCGGCTCGGCCACGCCTTTCAGCTGCGCGACGACCTGTTGGGGGTCTTTGGCGACCCCACCCAAACCGGAAAGCCGGCGGGCGATGACCTGCGGGAGGGCAAGCGAACCGTCCTCATCGCGCACGCCCTTGCCGGCCTGGATTCGGCCGGTCGCTCCCGGGTAGAGACGCTGCTGGGAACGGATTTGCGCCCGGAAGGCGTCGCCGAGATCCGTGAGCTCATCACCGGCTCCGGCGCCGTCGCTCAGGTCGAGTCCCAGATCGCCACCCTTGCCCAGGAGGCCCGTCTCGCCGCGCGCGCGGGCTCGAGTCTCGACGCGGACGCGGTCGCCGCCCTCGACGCGCTGATCGACCTGAGCATCGCCCGGGTCAGTTAGGCGAGTTCCATCGCCCGACGACGCACCTCGGTCTTGAATCCCGCGTTCATCGCCTCGAGCGGAGTCCCACCACCGCCGGGCAGACTCGGGTCCGCGGTGAACAGCCAGGCGATGATCTCGGCGTCGTCGAAACGTGCATCGGTGAGCAGGGTGAACGTCCCGCGCAACGCGGGAATCGGTCCGTCGTCCTCAACGAAGGCGGCCGGCACCGAAACGACGTTTCCGGGCCCCCGCCGAACCGCAAGGAGTTCGCGATCCTCAATGAGGCGCCGGACCTCGGCGAGCGGCATACCCAGCCGCCCGGCGATGTCGGGAACGGTCAACCACTCAGCTACCAGATCATCAAGCTCGGCCACGGCACCACAGCCTGCCACACGTTCCGCCACTCCCCGTTCCGCTACTCTCAACTGCACCAGTGGTCTCATTAGCCACGTTGATCACACTGGCGCACGGCAGGCACCCGCAGGGACCGCCCCGCCGCACGCCAACCTCGTCCGTGGGTGACGTCGCCAAACGCGGGCGTGCCCTCCAAATGCAGGCGTGCTATCCAGGCCGGGCGTGCTCTCCAGATCCGGCGCGCCCCGCGGGCTCAGGCTCGGGCGCGTTCCGCGGATGCGGGCGCTGGGTCCGGTCGGCACGAGCAACAAAGAAAAGGAAACGTAGACTTTGGCGGTGAACGCGGTGGGACCAGATGAGCTGATCGGCGAGGTCGTCGACGGCCGCTACACCGTGCTCGAACAGATCGCAGTGGGCGGTATGGCGAGCGTTTATCGCGCCGTCGACACCCGATTGGAGCGCGACGTCGCCCTCAAGGTGATGAAACCGCACCTCGCCAACGACACCGAATTTGTCAGCCGGTTTCATCGGGAAGCCAAGGCAGCCGCACGGCTCGCGCACCCGAACGTCGTCGGTGTCTACGATCAGGGCGAGGACCACGGCCGGGTCTTCCTCGTCATGGAGTACGTCCCCGGGCGCACGTTCCGAGAGGTCATCGAGGCGGATGCCCCGTTAGCTCCGCGCACGGCCCTCGATCTGCTCGACCCGATGCTCCAGGCCCTCGCCGTCGCCCACGAAGCCGGGTTTGTCCATCGCGACGTCAAACCGGAGAACGTCATCGTCCGCACCGACGGCGTCATCAAGGTGGCCGATTTCGGCCTGGCCCGTGCCGTGACGAGCGCAACGGCCACCTCCGTCGGCAACGACGTCTTGGGCACGTTGTCCTACATCGCGCCCGAGCAGGTCGAGCTCTCCGAGGCGACCACCCGCTCCGATGTCTACGCCGCGGGGCTGATCCTCTTTGAGTTGCTCACCGGGCGCAAGGCCGTCGTCGGCGACTCCATCCCCAACGTCCTCTACCAGCATCTCCACCAAGACGTCCCGGCACCATCGACCCTCGTGCCCGGCATCCCCCCGGACGTGGACCGGCTCGTCGCCCACGCGACGACGAAGGCGCCAGCACGCCGACCTGCGGACGCCGGCGAGTTCCTCGCCGAGGTTCGCCATGTCCTGGCCACCCTCGCGCCCAATCCCGCACCGGGTGCGCGTCGCCGCGCCCTGGCCAGCAGCCCGACCGAGGTCATTCAGGTTCCGCCGAGCGTCACCGGACCCCCGCGCCTCGGCGACACCGCCCGGTATGCCGTGCCACCGCCGCACTCGCCCGCCACGTGGTCGCCGGGAGCCACCTCGCACCGCACCACACCCGGCGGCGCCCACGCGCCGGACGCGACCCCACCCGGCACCCACCCGAGCAATCCCCATGGGTCGCTCGCCCACCCGGGTGGCACCGCCGCGCCCGGCGCGCACCCGGTCGGCATCGGTGCCAGCGCCAAACCCCGCCGCCGCCGGGGCGGCTGGATCGCCCTCCTGCTGCTGACGCTCACCGCGGCCGCGACGGCCGGGTGGTTCTTCCTCGCCGGGCCAGGGGCACCCGCGACCGTTCCCCGACTCACGGCGTTGACCGTCGACGCGGCAAGGGAGTCCCTCGCGCAGGCCCACCTTGGCGATGCCGTCACCGAGGCCTTCGACGAATCGGTCGCCGACGGTGTCGTCGTCTCGAGCACTCCGGGCGCGGGCGCCGAGTTGCATCGCGGCGATGTCGTCACGCTCACCGTGTCCAAGGGGCCCGAACGCTACGGCGTCCCCACCCTCGTCGGCCTCACGAGGGCGATGGCAACGACCTCGCTCGCAAATGTCAACCTCGAGGTCGGCCGGGTGCGTGAGAAGTACAGCGACACCGTCAAAGCCGGGGTGGTGCTTTCGAGCGACCCGATCTCCGGCACCCCGCTCAAGCGTGGCGCGCCGGTCGCCCTCGTCCTGAGCAAGGGGCCACCGCCGATCGACGTCCCCAACTTGACCGGCAAGACGCTGGCGGAGGCCGAGGAACTCGTTGCCGGGTTGGGCCTGGTCCTCGCCGAGGGTGAGCAGGTGTTTAGTGACACCATCGCCAAGGGCCAGGTGGCCGTTGCCGATCCCGCATCGGGCCAGGTGCTCAGGGGTGCCACCATCACGATCTCGCTCTCCAAAGGACCGGAACTTTTCGAGGTGCCGAGCGTCTTCCGCAAGAGCGAAAAGGAGGCGCGCAAGATCCTCACTGAAGCCGGGTTCGAGGTGAAGGTGGACTACTTCCTCGGTGGGCCGCTCGACATGGTGACCGGGCAAACCCCGGCCTCGGGGACGATGGCACCCAAGGGCACACTCGTCGTCATCACCGTCGTTTAGTGCCCCCAACCGCGGCCCTCGCGCCCACCCGAGCGACCACGCTCGCCACGTTCTTGCTGCTGGCCGTCACCGCGGCCTGGGGCTCGACGTTCTTCCTCATCCGGGATCTTGTGACAACGATTCCCAGCGCGGACTTTCTTGCCGTCCGTTTCGCCGTGGCCGCGTTGGCGATGACGGCGGTGTTCCACCGGCAGATGTGGGCGCTTCCCGCACGCGCCCGACGCCTCGCCGGCGTGATCGGACTCGTCTATGGCAGTGCCCAAATCTTGCAGACCACCGGCCTTGAGCACACCTCCGCGTCCGTGTCCGGATTCATCACCGGCGCCTACGTCATCCTCACCCCCCTCATCGCCGCCGCCGCACTTCGAGAACGCATCGCGGGCGCCACCTGGATCGCCGTGATCCTCTCGAGCGTCGGTCTCGGAGTCTTGTCCCTGCGCGGCATGTCGATGGGGGTGGGTGAATCGCTCACGCTCGCTGCGGCCTTCCTGTATGCCGTGCACATCCTTGGGTTGGGCCGCTGGTCGACGCCGGAACAGGCAACCGGCATGGCGTGCATCCAGGCCCTCTCGATCGCCGGCATCTGCTTCCTCGGGGCCATTCCCGGCGGCATCACGCTCCCCGCCGACCGCGGCCAATGGGCGTCGCTGCTGTACATGGCCCTCGTCGCCGGTGCCTTCGCGTTGTGGGCCCAAACCTGGGCGCAGGCCCACCTCAGCGCCACGCGTGCCGCGATCGTCATGACCATGGAGCCGGTGTTTGCCGCCGGATTTGCCGTCGCCTTCGGGGGCGAATCCCTCACCGGGCGCATGCTCATCGGCGGCGCCCTCGTGGTCGCGGCGATGTACCTCGTCGAACTCCGGGGGCGCCGAGAGACGTTGCCGCCGGACCCCTGGCCCGCGGAAGCGCTCCACCACGACGCCCCCTGAGGTGGCACCGCAGGAGGCTCGCGAGCCACCCGCGCGAGCCAACGCATGGCCAACCGCGAGCCACCCCATGGCCAACCGCGAGCACGCTGCGGCGCCTCGCGGTGAAAGTTGTGGCTAGTCGCTGGCGAGCATCTGCGCGACGAGGAACGCCAGCTCAAGACTTTGCTGGTGATTCAAGCGGGGGTCGCACACGCTTTCATACCGCTTGGTGAGGTCCGCATCGAGAATCTTCTCCGAACCGCCGAGGCACTCGGTCACGTCGTTGCCGGTGAGCTCGACATGAATCCCGCCGGGCACCGTGCCGAGCGCCCGGTGAACCTCGAAGAAGCCCTCGACCTCTCGCACGACATCATCGAAGTCGCGCGTCTTGAACCCGGACGCTGACTCGAACGTGTTGCCGTGCATGGGGTCGCAGATCCAGGTCACCGACGCCCCCTCTTTGGCGACCGCCTCGACGACCGGCGGCAGTGCGTCCAACACCGTCTGGGCGCCCATCCGGGTGATGAAGGTCAACCGGCCCGGCGCGCGGTCCGGGTCGACCTTGTCGACGAGCCGCAAAATGTCGTCGATGTTCGCCTTCGGCGAAAGCTTGATCCCGATGGGGTTGTGGACCCGGGTGATGAAGTCGATGTGGGCCCCGTCGAGGTCCCGGGTGCGTTCACCGATCCAGATGAAGTGGCCCGAGGTGTCGTAGAGGCGACCCGTCCGGGAGTCGATGCGGGTCATCGGGCGTTCGTAGTCGAGCAGCAACGCCTCGTGGGCCGCGAAGAACTCCGTCGTCCGCATCGCCTCGAAGTCGGCGCCGCAGGCGGCCATGAACTTCATCGCCTTGTCAATGTCACGGGCGAGCTTCTCGTACCGGTGATTCGCCGCATTGGCGACGAAGCCGCGGTTCCAGTCGTGGACGTGGCGCAGGTCGGCGAAACCGCCCATCGTGAACGCGCGCACGAGGTTGAGCGTCGCCGCGCTCGCGTGGTAGCCGCGCACCAGGCGCTGCGGATCGGGTTGACGTGCCGCCGCCGTGAACTCGAAGTCGTTGACCATGTCGCCACGGAAGGCCGGCAAGGTCACGCCGTCGCGAGTCTCGGTGTCGCTGCTGCGCGGCTTCGCGTACTGCCCCGCCATCCGCCCGATCTTGACGACCGGAACCGAGGCGCCATAGGTGAGGACGGCCGCCATTTGGAGGATCGTCTTGACCCGATCGCGGATGTTGTCGGCGGTCGCCGACGCGAACGTCTCCGCGCAGTCACCCCCCTGGAGCACGAACGCCTTCCCCTGCGAGGCATCGGCCATCCGCGAGCGCAAGACGTCGCACTCCCCCGCGAAGACGAGCGGCGGGAAGCTCGCCAGCGTCGCTACCGCCTCTTTGAGAGCCCCATCGTCGGGCCACCGCGGCTGCTGAGCCGCTGGCAGGTGCGGCCCGTCGAGCAGTTGGCTCACGGGGGAAATGGGCGCGGCATTCACCGGAGCAGTTTAGGTCGCACCCCGGCATACGACCGATCAGCCCGTATGCCGGTCAGCCTCGGCCGAAGTTGCCAGCCGCGCCAGGCGCTCGGAGCCGCTAGCTGGCCCGGCGGCGCGGTCGTTCGGAGCCGCTAGCTGGCCCGGCGACGCGGCTGGTCGTCGATCTCGTCGACGTCGAGGCCGAGGGCGTCTTCGAGCTCGGCGACGGCCCGGCCGGGCTTCGCCGCCTCTTGGATTTCCTTGGCCTTGGAGCGGGCCACGGTGAGCAGGCGACTCTTCATGGAGGTCGCGTACATGTCGACGTACTCCTGCCCAGACAGGAGCATCAGTTCGTACATGATTTCGTCGGTGATCGAGCGCAGGACGAACCTGTCGTCTTCCATGCCCTCGTACCGGGAGAAGTCCAGCGGTGGGCCGATCCGGATGCCCACGCGCAGGATGTTGGGAATCAGTTGCCCGGTCGGCTGCGCCTTGTCGGTGTCGATCATCGCGACCGGCAGCACCTTCACCTTGCCTTCCAACGCCATCCGGGCCACGCCGGTTCGTCCGCGATAGAGACGACCGTCGGGCGAGCGGGTGCCCTCGGGGTAGATGCCGAGAAGGTCCCCTCGCCGCAAGATCCGCAAGCCGGAATTGAGGGCCGCGTCGCTCGCCTTGCCACCGGAGCGGTCGACGGGCACCTGGCCCATCGCCTTGAAGAACGCCGCCGTCAACCGCCCCTTGATGCCCTCACCGGTGAAGTAGTCAGCTTTCGCAAGGAAGGTGATGCGTCGCTCAACCATCAAGGGCAGGAAGATCGAGTCCGAAAACGAGAGGTGGTTACTCGCGAGGATCGCCGCCCCATCGGTCGGGATATGTTCGGCTCCTTCGACTTGAGGGCGGAAGAGCAGCCGCATAATCGGCCCAAGTACGACGATCTTGAGGAACCAATAGAGCACCCGCGACCCCTTTCACGTGATCGGTGACACACTCTACGGCACCTGCGCAAAGGCCCTCGGCGAGGGCACCGTGATCTTCCGCCCATCGGCGTACCCGTGCGAAGATTTGACGTCCCCTGCGGCAGAGAATCTTCTGGCCCGGCCCGTCGAAGCGCCCTTGGAGCAGTCCGTGCCCGATTCCGACCCGCCGATGCGGGACGAGGACGTCGAATCGCGCTTCGCCGCGATCGTCGCGGGATTCGAGTCCGAGGCTGCTCCCGCGGAACCGGCGGAACCCGTCCCGCACGAGCCTGGTCCCGCAGCCACGACGCCGCCTCCAACGCCGACGCCGCCACCGGCACCGACGCCGTTCAAGCCTGGTCCCGCAAACACAACGCCGACACCGACGCCGACGC
>CAZACX010000012.1:24549-27857 GCA_964483685.1 uncultured Intrasporangiaceae bacterium | reverse complement strand
CCGACGCCGTTCAAGCCTGGTCCCGCAAACACAACGCCGACACCGACGCCGACGCCGTTCAAGCCCGGTCCCGCAAACACAACACCACCCTCGGCCCCGCTCGAGCCTGGTCCCGCAGCCACGACACCGCCCTCGCTCGTGCCGTTCTTCGCGAACGTGCCTGTCTGGCGCGGCGCCGAAGGTCCCCCGCTCGATGAGCTCCTGGAGGCGGAGGAGGACGCCCGCTTCGTCCCGGCACCGCCACAGCCGCTGCCACCGCAAGAGGATCTGCACTTTTGGGGGATCCTGGTCGGCCTCGTCGGTGGCCCCATCTTGCTGTTGTGGCTGGTGCTCGTCCGCCCGGATGTCGCGAACTGGTGGACCTGGCTCGCGTTGGCCCTGACGGCCGGCGGGTTCGTCCTGCTCGTGTTGCGTCAACCGCCCGGCGGCGATGACGACAACGGCAACGGTGCCGTCGTCTGACCCGTTCTCAGGCCAGCTCGAAGTCGGCCCACACCGGAAGGTGATCGGTTGCCGCAAACAGGTCGTCCCGATTCAGCACGACCTCGGTCCGCGGTGCCACCCGCAGACTCGGGGAAGCAAAGACCGCGTCGATGGTCCGCCGCGGGGCTCGCGCCGGAAATGTCGGCGTCGGCGGGGTCACCCAGCGCAGGTGTTCGGCCAGCCAACCCCAGGCCGCCCCGTCCGACTCCTCATTGACATCCCCCGCGAGGATGAGCGGCAGGTGCGCGGGGGCCGCGTCCAGGACCAGGGCGACGTGGCGAGTCCGTTCCAGTCGGTTAAGGCTCAGGTGGACCCCGGCAACGGCGAGCGGCGCGGCGCCGGGGACTGCCACCGTTGCCAGGGTGAACCCTCGACCCTCAGTGCGCGGCAGCACCGGCAAACGATGATGACCAATGCCCACGAGACGCACCCGAGGCGACGTGAGGATCGTGGTGCCACCGCTGCCCCAGTGACCGCCCGACCACGACAGCCCGCAGTCACGGGCGAAGGCGCCGATCTTGGTTCGGGCGCGGATCCAGCGGGGAACTTCCTGCAGGCACAACACATCCGGGCCGATCGCGCGGACCACCCGAGCCGCTGCTGCCTTGTCGTCCCGGAAATAGCGCACGTTGTAGCTCGCCACCCTCAGCGCGGTCATCCGCGTCCCTCCACAGCGTTGCGGGCCAGGTCGGCGGCACCGATCAGGCCGGCGTCATTACCTAAGGATGCGAGGACGATGGCGGCTTCGGGCCGGTGGCCGCGTCCCACGAGATGACGACGGAAGCTGGTGCGCGCCGGACCGAGCAGAAGCTCTCCCGCCGCACTCACCCCGCCGCCAATGACGAACATCCCCGGGTCCAACGCCGCCGCCAAGGTGGCCATCCCGATGCCGAGCCAGTCCCCGACGTCGGCCAACAGGCCGAGGGCCGCACGATCCCCCTGTTGGGCCGCCTCGGTCACGAGGGGCCCGGTGAGGCGTTCCGGATCGCCCCCGACGCGATCGAGCAGGTCGCGCGCGTCCAGGCTCTCGGCATACATCAAGCCTTTGGCCCCCCGGACGAGGGCGTTACCGGAGGCGTACTGCTCCCAACACCCGCGGTTGCCGCACTCGCACCGGTGCCCGCCGGGGACGAGGCGCATATGACCGAACTCGCCGGCGATCCCGAATCTTCCCCGCACGACGGCCCCCTCGAGGAGGATCGCCCCGCCGATCCCCGTCCCCACCGTGAGCGCCACCGCGTGGGACTCGTCGCGAGCCGCCCCGAACCGGCTCTCCGCCCAGCCCGCAGCGTTCGCGTCGTTGTCGATGACGATCGGCACCTCGATGCGACGAGCGAGCGCCTCCCGCAACGGTTCGTGTCGCCAGGAGAGATGCGGCGAAAAGACCACGGTCGCCCGGTCGGCGCAGACGAAACCCGCAGCACCGATCCCCACCGCAACGACCTCGGAACGGCGCACCTGCGCAAGCAGATCCGAGGCGACCCCGACGATGATGTCCTCAACGACACCCGGGCTCGTCGATCTGTCCGGGGTGAGGGCGCGCGCCCGGGCGAGCACGGTCCCATCAGCGGCGACGACGCCACCGGCGATCTTTGTCCCGCCGATGTCGATTCCCAGGGCGTAACCGGCCCTCGAATCGGTCATCCGGCGAACTTCTCCTGAGCAATCGCCGCTGCACCAATCATCCCCGCGCTGTTGCCAAGGGTTGCGGCCACGACGGCTGGTGCGTTTCGGTGCCCTCGACCAAAGAGGTGGCGCCCGAACGCTATCCGGACGGGTTCCAGGAAGAGATCGCCCACCTCCGCCACCCCGCCGCCGATGACAACCAAGCCGGGGTCGAGCACCGCGGCAACCGACGCCGCGCCCACACCCACGGCCGTGCCGAGGTCGCTGAGGAGTTCACGGGCGGCCTCGTCACCGGCGATAGCCGCCGCCGTGACGTGCTTGCCGGTGAGTTTCTCCAGCTTCCCGCCGCACAACTGACGCAATGCCGCGGCCCGCGATGAACCGGCCGCGACAAGTTCGCGGGCCTCGCGCACCAGGGCCGAGCCACTTGCATACGTCTCCCAACAGCCCCGGTTCCCGCAGCCACACCGATGCCCGCCCGGCACCATCGCGAGATGCCCGATCTCACCCGCAGCGCCGAATGCCCCCCGCAGCAGGCGGCCATTACTGACGCAACCGCCGCCAATCCCGGTGCCGACGGTAACGAGGAGCATGTCCCGGACTCCGGCTCCTGCGCCGAACCTGTACTCACCCCAGGCCGCCGCATTGGCGTCATTTTCGATGACGACTGGCAACTCGAGGGCAGCCTCGATGCGCTCCCGTAACGGTTCGTTGCGCCAGGCGAGGTTCGGGGCGAAGACGACCGTGGAGCCGCTCGGATCGACCATTCCCGCGCAGGCCACCCCAATGCCGGCCAGGGGCTGCGTGGCGGCCTCCTGGAGTTCGCGGGCCACATCGAAGATCGTCGCCGCGAGCGCGTCCGGATCGCCAGCCGGTGTCTTGCGCCGGGCGCTCGCCTTGACCACGCCGAGGTGATCAACGACGCCGCCAGCGATCTTCGTGCCGCCGACGTCCAGACCGATCGTCTCCACCATTGCGCCCTACTCCTCTTCGTCGATCACCGGGATTGTGTATGCCGCGGCACCGGCGGCCTTCCCCGGAGTCCTGCGACCACCGGGGGCCTTCCCCGGGGTACTGCGGCCACCGGGGGGCGCGTCTTCTCGGACCTGCACGGCGAGGTCCGAGAGTGCCTGCGCGAGCACGGTCGCCGCGTCCGCAAGGCGGTCCACTGCGTCGGGGTTGACAGATCGCAGCGAGGC
>CAZACX010000012.1:4336-24449 GCA_964483685.1 uncultured Intrasporangiaceae bacterium | reverse complement strand
CGGACGGTTCGGTGTTGGTGCGGGCAGGGCGAGCCCCGTCAAGTACCCAACCAAGGGCATCAAGGAGCCGAGCGGTCTCTTCGGAGATGCTGCCCACGGGGCGGGGGTCGGTCGTCATCGCGGCCACAACATCGGGTCCGGAACAAAAGAAACGGCAAGGCTGCCGCCGCGCACACTCGCCCCGGACACGACGCACCGCGTCAACACCGAGGGCAACGTGACGATCCGGCGATGGTCCCCCACGGTGAGGATGAGTTCGTCCTCGCGCCGTTGCAGACCGACATCCCGGGCACTGGTGAGCGGCAGGTGGACTGCAAGCGTGAAGCCGTCCGCGGTGCGATCGACGCGCATCGGACTTGTCGCCACGGAATCCCGCAACCCATGGCCCACCAACATCGAGGTATCGAGCCCGTCCGCCAACTCGGCCAGCGCGTCGGGACCGATCGGCTCCCGAGCGAGATAAGGCGAGCGAACGATAGGCACCCCGGCAAACGACTGAACGACCTCGGCGACGCCACGAGCTTGGGCGGCATTCCAGGATTGGAGCCACGTCACTGCGGCACCGATGCCGTCGTCACCACCTGGGGACGGCAGGATCTTGTTGACGACAACCGCATCGACGGCATACCCATAGAGACTCAGCGACGTCCACGTCCGCCGCGACTCGGCGATGACGACGCTCTCGGGAGTCGTCACCAAGCGCACCGACGAGCGATCGCCGCTGAGGAGGCGATGAACGGCCAACATGTCGTCGTGCCACCCCTTGATGACCTGGAGCACTTCCGGTCCGGGGAGCGGGATTCCCAACGCGGCGGCGGCAGCGGGGCGGGCCGCACGGCGCATACCGGGCCCTCCAGGGATGAACCGCCCAAGGTGCCAGGCGAGGTTCTCCGGCAGGGCCAGGAGCCGCAAGGTTTCGGCGGTAGGCGCGCAGTCGACGACGATCAGTTCCCAGCGCCCGGATTCCACCTGGGCCCGCAACTCGAGCAGCGCCGCAATCTCCTCGGCCCCGGGGAGTGAGGTCATCTCTTCGGCGACGACCGGGTCAACACCGAGCGCGCCCAAGGTCTCAACGAGGTAGGCCTGAACTACCGTCCAGGTGCCCTCGAAGTAGGTCCGGCCGCTGACTTGCAGGGCGCTGAGGTTGGGCTCGATCTCGACCGGACCACTCGCCGCTGGCCCGCTCAGATCGCGGTCAAGTGCGTCACCGAGGGAGTGGGCGGCATCGGTCGAGAGCACCAGCGTCGCGATCCCCGAACGCGCCCCCGCCACCGCCGTGGCTGCCGCCGTCGTGGTCTTGCCGACCCCACCCTTGCCGGTGAAGAGCACCACCCTCGGGAGCGCCTGCCCGTGGGTATCCGGCGGCTTGTTGGGGCGGCGCGTCCTCCTCGTCAGAGGGACTCGACCCGCTTCTTCAAATCCTTGAGGGCCGTCTCGATGATCACGCGCTCCGCCTTGCGCTTGAGCATGCCGAGCACCGGGATCTTGAGGTCGACGACGAGTTTGTAGCCCACTGCCGTCGCGCCCTCGCCCGTGGATTCGAGGGTGTACGTCCCCTCCATCGTCTTGAGTACGGTCGCCTGGACCAAGTGCCAGGACACCTTGCCGGTGCCGTCCTCATCAACGTCCCAGTCGTAGTCGAGGGTGTACGTGTCCTTGATCACGCCGGCGTCCATCGTGTAGGTCACCCGGTCCGGCCAGCCGTCGCCTTCCTCCGTGAGGATTTCGACGGACTTGATCTCTTTTGCCCAATCGGGGTACGCCTCGACGTCCGCAATGACATCGAGCACCGCCCCCGGCTCGGCCAAGATGACGATCGACGATTCTGTGGTATCGGCCATGAGAGCAGACATTACCGCCCACTCCGCATAAGGTGACGTTCGAATCTGCGGCCCTGCGCCGCGCGTCCCCCGCCTTGAAGGAGACACTGTGCTCGAACGCACCACCGCGCTCGTCGTTGAGCCCAATACCCGGGACAGTCTGGCGAGCCTGCCAGGCCGAAACGCGGCCAGCGAACCGCAGCGGGCGGCCTTCACCCGCAAGAACGGCGGGGGGTGGAGCGACGTCACGGCGGCTGCGTTTAACGACGACGTTCGGGCGCTGGCCAAGGGCCTTATCCAGGCCGATCTCGCCGTCGGCGACCGGGTGGCGATCATGAGCAAAACCCGGTACGAGTGGACGGTCGCGGACTTCGCGGCCTGGGCCGCGGGCCTGGTTCCGGTGCCGATCTACGAAACCTCGTCGACGGAACAGATCGAGTGGATCCTGCGCGACGCCGATGTCAGCGCCATCATCGTCGAGTCCCCGACCCATGCCCAGATGGTGAACGGCGTTCGGGAGGCCACCCCCACACTGCGCCACGTGTGGGAGATCGACGCGGGTCACCTCGATGGGGTCAGTCGTGACGGAGCGGCGATCTCGGACGCGCAGCTTCAGGAACGGATCGAGGCCTCCACCCGGGACTCCCTCGCAACGATCATCTACACCTCCGGGACGACCGGCCGCCCCAAGGGGTGCGAGCTGACGCACGGCAACTTCCTCACCCTCGCGGAAGAGTCCATCGCGACGATGCCGGAGATCCTCCTGCCCCGGGACGCAGCGACCTTGCTGTTCTTGCCACTGGCCCACGTGTTTGCGCGGTTCATTGAGGTCCTCGCGGTCTCCTCACGCACCCGCATGGGGCACAGCAGCGACATCGCCAACATCTTGACTGACTTCGGCGCCTTCAAGCCGACGTACATTCTCGCGGTTCCCCGAATCTTCGAGAAGATCTATAACAAGGCCGAGGCCACCGCCATGGCGGAGGGCAAGGGCAAGATCTTCACCGTGGCCGCGGCCACCTCGATCGCCTATTCGGAAGCCCTCGACTCCGGGAAGGTCCCGTTCAGCCTCACGGCCAAGCACGCGGTGTTCGACAAGCTCGTCTACGGCAAGCTGCGAGATCTCCTCGGCGGGCGGGTGCGGTATGTCGTGTCCGGCGGGGCGCCGCTGGGCACCCGTCTCGGACACTTCTTCCGGGGCATCGGCGTCACCGTGCTCGAAGGCTATGGGCTGACCGAAACCTCCGCGCCGGCGACCGTCAACGTGCCCAGCAAGGTCAAGATCGGCACCGTCGGTCCGCCCCTTCCCGGCGTTGGTATCCGGATCGCCGACGACGGCGAAATCCTCATTCGCGGCATCAACGTCTTCCGCGGCTATCACAACAATCCCGAAGCAACCGCTGCGGCGATTGTCGACGGCTGGTTCCACACCGGGGACCTCGGCGAACTCGACCCCGATGGGTTCCTCAAGATCACGGGACGCAAGAAGGAGGTCCTCGTCACGGCCGGCGGGAAGAACGTGGCCCCGGCCGTCCTGGAAGACCGCCTACGTGGGCACCCGCTGGTCTCGCAATGTGTGGTCGTCGGCGACCAAAAACCGTTCATCGGCGCCCTGCTCACCCTGGATGAGGAGATGCTTCCCGGGTGGGCGGCCAATCACGGGTTGGGCACCCTGAGCGCGGAGCAAGCCCGCACGAACGCGACGGTTCTCGCTGAGCTCCAGATCGCTGTCGACCAGGCCAATCTCGCGGTGTCGAAGGCGGAATCGATTCGCAAGTTCGCCGTCTTGGCCGGGGACTTCACCGAAGAGAACGGCTATCTGACGCCGTCGCTCAAGCTCAAGCGCAACATCGTCATGCGCGACTTCGAGGACGAGGTTGCCAAGCTCTACTCCTGAGTTCCGAAGCCCCGAACCCGCACCGTCGCGCCGAGCGTCGCTCGTCGGCAACGTGGTCTTCGCGACCTGCTGGATCGGCTACTTCGGCGCGCTCCAGTGGAGCGTTGTGCGCTTCCGCCTCCAGATCGTGCTCATCCTTACGGCGTGCGCGCTCGCGTTGGCGTGGTGGCTGCTGCGGCGCCGCCCGCTGCACCTCACCCCCCTGGGCGTCGGGATCGCCCTGGTCGGGTCCGCGATCGCGACGATGACAGTTCCGCTGTTCAGCTATCTCGAGCCGCGCACCGAATTCCTCAACCGGGCCACCTTTGCGCTCGCAGCGCTTGCTGTCGGTGGTGCGTTAGCTGCGCGGCGAAGCGTGGCGGCGATGGTGATTGTTGTTGCGAGCTACGTCGCCATCGCCGCGACGACCATCGTCGGCGATCCCGCGCCGAAGATCGACGTCTGGGTGACACTCCAGCAGGCCAGTGATGCCCTCGGCCGCGGCGAGAACTTCTACGCAATGACCTGGATCAACTCCCCCGGCATCCAGGACGCCTTCACCTACCTTCCGTGGACGACGGTGCTGCTTGCGCCGGGCCGCTGGATCGCCGGGGACGTGCGCTGGGCCCAACTCGTCTGGACGCTCGTCCTCGCATTCGGCTGTTACCTGCTGGCCCGGGGCCCGGACCGGCGGTTTGGCGCTCGCCCGGCGGAGGCGATGTGGCGCGCAAGTGCGGTCGTGGCGCTCTTGCTCTTTGCTCCCGGAACGATCACCCAAATTGATCAGGCCTGGACCGAACCGCTCCTGCTGGCCGGGATCGTCTGGTGGGCCCTGCTCGTGCACCGCGGACAACCCTGGTGGGCGATCATCCCGCTGGCGCTGGCGTGCGCAAGCAAACAGCATCTCGCGGTCATTGCCCTGCTCGTGATGTTCTGGCGGCCCTTTGGCTGGCAACGCACCCTGGCGACCGGAGCGTTGACCGGCGCGTTGATCAGCCCGTGGGTCCTCGCCTCGCCACGTGACTTCTTCCACGACACCCTGACCCTCCTGGTCAATTTCCACCCGATCCGCTTCGCCAACACCTGGTATCTCGTCGCGCTCAACAGATACGACGTGACGTTGCCGTTTTGGCTCACCGGCCTCGTCGTGCTTGGCGCCGTTGCTGTTGCCGTCGGCGTTGTCGCGCGCCGTCAGCCACCACTGCCGGAACTTCTCCGGTGGATGGCCCTGGTCCTCTTGGTGTCGAATCTCGTCAACAAGCAGGCGTTCTACAACCAGTTCTGGCTTTCCGGTGGTCTCATCGCGCTCTCCTTTCTCACGGCCCCGGCCACCGACCCGGCCCCGGCCCCGGCCACCGACCCGGCCCCCGCCGTGCCTACCCGGTGGCGAAACGCGCGGACAGCGGTTGGCGTTGCGCCCTCGCGGACGCCCCGGTCGCCGGGCTGACGAGGCCGGAGCGCACCAACCGGGTGACGGCCGCCCGTTCGGCCCAATCGAGGTCCAGGTCAACGTCGGCGAGCGGCGGGCTGCTGCCCGCGCGCGAGTCGCGGTGCGTGCGCTGCGGATCGGGCATCCGCTGCGGCTCGGGCATCGCAAGGAGGGCAAACACCACGCAGTCGTCACACTGATGCCCGTGCATCGGACAATCCCGGCACTCGATCAACATGTCCCTCAGCTCCTATCTCGGCCGATTCCGGTCGCTACCCGACCGGTTGAGGCCACCCTAGGAATAGCCACCGACAGCCCTCCGGCGAGCGCGGCATACCGAGGAGCTGCGGACATACCAAGCTGCGGCGAGCGCGGCATACCGAGGAGCTGCGGACATACCAAGCTCCGGCGAGCGCGGCACACCGAGGGGCGGCGGCATACCGAGGGGCTGCGGACATACCAAGCTGCGGCGAGCGCGGCATACCGAGGGCTGTCGGTGGGCCGACCTAGCGTTCAGACTGTGACCGCACTTGCCCACCCGCTTCTCCACGAGACCCTCCCGGATCTCGGGACACCCCTGCGCGAGGTCACCTTCGTCGTCGTCGACCTCGAGACGACCGGGACGAGCCCCACCCAGGACGCGATCACCGAGTTCGGGGCGGTCAAAGTCCGTGGCGGCGAGGTCCTCGGCGAGTTCCAGACGCTCGTCAACCCGCGGGTGCCGATCCCTGCGGTGATCTCCATGCTGACCGGGATCACCAACGCGATGGTCGCCGACGCACCACCGATTGGGGCCGCGCTGCCGGCGTTCCTCGAGTTCGCCGCCGGAACGGTCCTCGTGGCCCACAATGCCCGCTTCGACATCGGCTTCCTCAAGGCCGCGACGTTGCGCCTCGGCGCCGGGTGGCCGAATCCGACCGTGCTCGATACCGTGCACCTGGCCCGCCAGCTCGTCACCCGGGACGAGGCCCCCAACCACAAACTGTCCTCGCTTGCCCGCCTCTTTCGAGCCGCCACGACGCCCGACCACCGGGCCCTGCATGATGCCCGCGCCACCGTCGACGTCCTGCACGGCCTCATCGCCCGCGTCGGCACCCTTGGCGTGACCTCGCTGGAGGAGCTCGTCGGCTACTCCCGCCAGGTGCCGCAGGCTCAGCGACGCAAGCGTTACCTCGCCGAGGATCTCCCGCACGCACCCGGCGTCTACCTGTTCAAAGATGGTGCGGGGCGCGTGCTCTATGTCGGGACGTCAGTCGACATCCGCACCCGGGTGCGCTCCTACTTCACCGCGGGCGAGCAACGCCGCCGCATGGGCGAGATGGTGCGCCTCGCCGAGAGCGTCACGCCGATCGTCTGCGCAACCACCCTTGAGGCCCAAGTCCGCGAGATTCGCCTCATCGCCGCCCATAAACCGCCGTACAACCGGCGCTCCCGCCATCCCGAGAAGGCCGTGTGGATCAAGCTCACGGTCGAGCCCTTCCCGCGCCTGTCCGTCGTTCGTGAGGTCCGCGGCGACAAGGGTGCCTACGTCGGCCCCTATGGCTCCCGCGATGCCGCACGGGAAGCCGTCGCCGCACTCCACGACGTGATCCCGCTCCGCCGCTGCCTGACCCGGCTCTCCCCCACCAAGGTCACGCCCGCGTGCGCCCTCGCGGAGATGGGCCGCTGCGGGGCCCCGTGCACCGGCGCTCAAAGCCTCGCGGAGTATGCCGCACTCGTCGCGCAGGTGCGCACCGCCTTGGAGAGCGACCTCGAGCCCGTGGTCAGCGCCCTCGAGGAGCGGATGTCTGCGCTGTCCTCTCGGGAGCGTTTCGAGGAGGCGGGTGCGGTGCGTGATCGGATGATCGCTCTGGTCCGCGGCGTGGCCCGAACTCAACGGCTCGCTCCCCTGGCCGCGGCCGCGGAGATCGTCGCGGCCAAGCGCTGCCCGGTCGGCGGCTGGGAGCTGATCTGTGTCCGGTTCGGGCGGCTCGCCGGGTCGAGTCGTTCGCCGCGGGGCGCGGACCCGATGCCGTATGTCGCGGCGCTCAAAGCGGCGGCTGAGGTCGTCGCCCCCAGCCCGCTTCCCGCGCCCGCCGCGATCCCCGAAGAGACCGAAAAGGTCCTCACCTGGTTGGAGTCGGAGGGTGTGCGGCTCGTCGAGGTCGATGGCACCTGGGCGTGTCCCGTCAGCGGCGCCGCACCCATGCATCAGCGGCTCGGTACAGTGACCGGGTGATCACCGCCATCGTCATGATCAACGCCGAGGTCGACCGGATCCCCGAGGTCGCCCAAGCCATCGCCGAGCTGGACGGGGTCAGCGAGGTCTACTCGGTCACCGGTGACGCCGACCTGATCGCCATGGTCCGCGTTAGGGGGCACGAGGACCTCGCCGACGTCATCGCCGATCGGATCAGCAAGGTCGACGGCATTCTCGGCACCGCCACGCACATTGCCTTCCGGGCGTATTCACGGCACGACCTCGAGGCGGCCTTCAGCCTCGGCATCGACGACTGACGCCCCGGGCTGGTCAGCTGACGCCCGGGCTGGTCAGCTGACGCCCGGGCTGGTCAGCTGACGCCCGGGCTGGTCGACTAACCCCGCTGGCTGGTCAGCTGACGCCCCAGGCTGGTCAGCTGGCGACGGCCCGGGTGGTGTCCACCCACGCCTGCAACTTCGCCGCCCCGGCGCCTGAGTCGATCGCCGCAGCCGCCTTGGCAACCCCATGGCGCAGCGCCTCAAGCACGTCCGATCGGGAACCCGGACTCGCCTCGGGGCGCTCACCGAAATCGGCCAGGGCCAAGGCCGCGCCCGCATTGAAAAGCACCGCATCCCGAGCCGGGCCAGGTGCGCCGTCCAGGACCCGTCGGACAATGTCGGCGTTGAAGGCCGGGTCCCCACCGCGCAGGGCCGCAACCGGTGCACCGGCCAAGCCGACGTCGCCGGGCTCAACCGTGTGCTCGGAGATCTGACCGGCCGCCACCCACCACAGGCGGGAGCGCCCGGCCAAGGTCAGCTCGTCCAACCCGTCCTCACCGCGGAAGACGAGGGCGTCCTTCCCACGGTCCGCGAAGACCCCCGCGAGCAGCGGGGCGACCCGCGCGTCGGCGACTCCGACCGCGGCATACGTTGGCTGCGCCGGGTTGGTGATCGGTCCGAGCATGTTGAATACCGTGCCCACCCCAAGCTCACGGCGCGTTGCTGCGGCGTGTCGCATCGCGGGATGGAAGGCCTGGGCAAAGCAAAACGTGATCCCGGCGGACTCGACGACGCGGCGCACTTGCTTGGGAGTCAGGCTGAGGTCCACCCCGAGGCTCTCCAACACGTCGGCCGAGCCGGAGGACGACGAGGCGGCGCGGTTGCCGTGCTTGACGACGGTCAGGCCCGTCGCCGCGATGACGATTGCCGACATTGTCGAAATGTTGACCGTATGAAGTCGGTCACCCCCGGTGCCGACGATGTCGAGACTTCGCCCGGGCACGGTGAATCGGTGGGCGTGGGCGAGGAGCACATCCGCGAGCGCGCGCACCTCCGTGACGGTCTCACCCTTGGCGCGCAAGGCGATGAGGAAGCCGGCCAACTGCGACGGCGTCGCGCTCCCAGACATCACCTGATCGAAGGCCCAGGTCGTCGTCGCGGCGTCCAGATCCTCCCGCGCCAACAGGGTGCTGAAGACGTCCGGCCACGCCGGAACGCGTGCAGTCATCGGCGAGCGCAGCCCTAGTCGCCGAGCGCCGAACGCACGGCGCCGACCAGGGTGAGCGAGTCAAAGGGCGCGGCGACCGCTTCGTCGGCCAGTGACCATGCGGCCAACCACACATCCGCCGAGCGGCCAGTGATCAAGATGATGGGCGGGCAGTCGAAGATCTCGTTCTTCAGCTGGCGGCACAGGCCCATCCCGCCGACCGGCACCGCTTCCCCATCGAGGATCACGAGGTCGAACGTGCCATTCTCGATCGCCTCAATCACGGCGGGCGCGGTTGCGCACTCGCGCCATGACGACACGGTGAGCGTGCGGCTGGGGCGCGACCCGACTCCGGCGCGAACGGCATCGCGCGTCGTGATGTCATCGCTGTAAAGAAGCACCGACACCGCACGCGCACCCTCCGATTCCGCGGGAGAGGCAAGGATCTGACTGGGGCTGCTCGTCGCCATACCGGCAAGCCTACTTGGCCGCCTGCTCGACACGAATCCAAGATCACGTGGGGGGTGGGTGCATCAGCGACGCGCCAACCGACATAATGACCGCGTGGCCACAGCATCCGCCGTTCATTCCGGCACGTCTATCCCTGGCACCGGGCATGCCCAGATGGGCCCGGTCAGCCGTCCGAATCTGGTGTCCGTCGGCACGATCGTCTGGCTCTCCAGCGAGCTGATGTTCTTTGCCGGCTTGTTCGCCATGTACTTCACGATTCGTGAGGTGCGCCCCGACTTGTGGGCCGAACACACCCCGACCTTGAATGTGCCGTTCGCAACGGCCAACACCCTGGTCCTCGTGATCTCCTCGGTGTGGTGCCAGCTCGGCGTCTATAAGGCCGAGCACGGGCAACCGTCCAGGACGGGCAAGCTCACCCAGATCGGCACGTGGGGCATGCGCGAGTGGTACGTCCTTACGTACCTCTTCGGCTCCGTATTCGTCGCGGGTCAGGTGTTCGAGTACGCCAAGCTCGTCCACGAGGGCATCACGCTCGCATCGGACGGCTACGGGTCGGTCTTCTACATGACGACCGGTTTCCACGGCCTCCACGTGACCGGCGGCCTGATCGCGTTCCTGCTGATCATCGCCCGCACGTTCACGACCCGCCACTACAGCCATGACCAGGCCATCGGCGCCGTCGTCACGTCCTACTACTGGCACTTCGTGGACGTCGTCTGGATCGCCTTGTTCGCCACGATTTACCTCTTGAAGTAATCCCTCCGAGCCAAGCGAATAGGACCGCCATCGTGAATGCACTGGCCGCTCGTCGCAGGCACCCGGCCGCGATCGCCCTGCTGCTCCTCCTGGGTTTGATCGTCACCGGCTGCGCGTATGCCGCTTTCGCCCCGAAAGCTGCCACCGCCGCAGTCTCCTCGTCTGACGAGATCACCACGGGGAACCAACTGTTCTTGACCAACTGCGCCACCTGCCACGGAACGGGAGCGCTCGGAACCCCCAACGGTCCCAGCCTGGCTGGGGTCGGCGCGGCCGCGGTCGACTTCCAGATGGGGACCATGCGGATGCCGATGGCGGGCCCGGGTGTCCAGGCCCCTCGCGGGGTGGAGCAGAACTTCAGCGCGGAACAGATCGCGGCGATCGGTGCCTACGTCGCCTCGCTCGCCCCGGGACCTGCCGTTCCGGATGAGAAGTACACCAACGGCAGCATGGGCGAGGCCGGAATGGGCGGCGAAATCTTCCGGGTGAACTGTTCGATGTGTCACAACTCCGCCGGTGCTGGCGGCGCGTTGACCCGCGGGAAGTACGCACCGTCGCTGATGGTTGTCGAGGGGAAATACCTCTACGAAGCGATGGTCACCGGGCCGCAGAGTATGCCGGTGTTCAATGACGCCAACCTCTCGCCGGAATCCAAGGCGGACGTGATCGCGTACCTCAAAACCATGCAAGAAGAGGGCAACCCCGGCGGAATGGCCCTGGGGTCCCTTGGCCCGGTTCCCGAAGGTTTGGTTGCCTGGGTCTTTGGACTTGGCATCCTCATCGGTGCGGCGTACTGGCTCGGACAGAAGGGTGCCTGACGGTGACTGACAACCGCGATCACGAGCAAGCGACGGTGTTGCTCGACGATGGCCATCATGTCGGGGACGGGGTCGTCCCCGGGCGATTCACGAACCCGGGCCTGCCCCCCCACATTCACCGCGCAGCCGACCTCAGCGAGGCGGGAGCAAAACGGGCCGAACGTCAGGTCGCCGGACTGTTCACCCTCTCGATCCTCGGGACGCTGGTCTTCCTCGTCGCCTACTTCGCCTTTGACACCGGTAGCCGCTCCTGGATCCCCGGGCTCGGGACGGTCTCCACGTCAAACCTCCTGCTTGGTGTCGGGTTAGGGCTTGGCCTCCTCGGGATCGGGTTGGGCGCCGTGCACTGGGCCAAGACCTTGATGCCCGACGTCGAGATGGTCGAGGAGCGCCACCCCATGCGCTCAAGCGATGAGGATCGGCAGGCGTTCGCGGACACCATGCGCGGGGGTGGCGAAGCATCACAGCTTTTCCGGCGCCCGCTGATCAAGACGACCTTTGGTGCGGCGATGGGGCTCTTCTCACTGCCGCTTGTCGTTCAGGTGGTCGGCTCCTTGGGGATGCAATCGAACCCCACCAAGCACTTCTCCCAGACGTTCTGGGATGGCCCGCCCGCCGAAGACGGCAACCGGACGTTCGTCCCCAAGGTTCGGTTGCATACCGATCCTGAGAACCTGCCGATCAAGGCCGCCGATGTGACGATCGGCTCGGTGTACCACGTCCTTCCCGATGGGTTGCTTCCCGACCCCGAGACCGGTCAGGGCGGCACCAAGCATCCCCTCGACGAGAAGGCCAAGGCCGCGGTCATCGTCATGCGCCTCGACCCGGCGGACATCAAGTCCGCGAAGGAATTGGACTGGGGCTACCAGGGAATCGTCGCGTACTCGAAGATCTGTACCCACGTCGGCTGCCCGGTGGGCTTGTATGAGCAGACGACGCACCACCTGTTGTGCCCCTGCCACCAGTCGACCTTTGACGTGACGAACGACTGTGAGGTCATCTTCGGGCCGGCCAAGCGCGCGTTGCCGCAGCTGAAGATCACCGTGGACGACGAGGGCTACCTCATTGCCGACCAGCCCTTCCAAGAGGCTGTCGGTCCGAGCTTCTGGGAGCGTGGATGAGCACTAGCGCCGTTAACCGTCCGGCCGATCGCCTCCGCAAGGGCGACGACCCCGTGACCAATCCCCCGACAGCGGGCGCCAAGAAGCTCGGCGGCGCCGCCGGTTGGGTTGATGACCGACTTGGCCCGGCCAAGGGCGTCAACTATCTGATGAAGAAGGTCTTCCCAGACCACTGGTCATTCATGCTCGGCGAGATCGCGATGTATTCGATGATCATCTGCCTGCTGACCGGTGTGTTCTTGACCTTCTGGTTCGTTCCGAGCGCCGGCCACACGGTCTATGACGGCTCTTACGTTCCGCTCCAGGGCGTGACCATGTCCGAGGCGTATGCCTCCTCGCTCAACATTTCGTTCGACATCAAGGGCGGGCTCCTCATCCGCCAGATGCACCACTGGGCCGCCTTGATGTTCGTCGTCGCCGTGTCGGCGCACATGCTGCGGGTCTTCTTCACGGGCGCCTTCCGCAAGCCCCGCGAACTCAACTGGGTCATCGGCTGCGTGCTCTCGCTCCTCGCCCTGGTCGAAGGCTTCGCGGGCTACTCCCTGCCCGATGACCTTCTCTCCGGCACCGGACTCCGAGCGATGCAAGGGTTCGTGCTCACCTCGCCGTTCATCGGTTCCTACATGTCGACGGCGATCTTCGGCGGAGACTTCCCCGGCGAGGCGATCATCCCGCGCCTCTATGGCGTCCACGTCCTCGTGCTGCCCGCCCTGCTGATCGGGCTCTTCACGGCGCACATCATCATGGTTGCGTTGCAAAAGCACACCCAGTTCCCCGGGCCTGGGCGCACCAACAACAACGTGGTCGGCTACCCGGTCATGCCGGTGTATGCCGCCAAGGCCGGTGGGTTCTTCTTCATCGTCTTCGGCTTCATCGCCATGATCTCCGCGATCGTCCAGATCAACGCGATCTGGGTCTATGGCCCCTACGACCCCTCCCCGGTCACGGCGGGATCACAGCCCGACTGGTATATGGGGTTCGCGGACGGCGCCTTGCGGCTGCTGCCAGGGTGGCTTGAGTTCAGTTTCTTCGGCATCACCTTGAGCCTCAACATCGCTATCGGCGCGCTGTTCCTGATGCCCGTGATGTACGGCGCGATGGCGGCATACCCGTTCCTCGAGGCGTGGATCACCGGGGACAAGCGTGAGCACCACCTGCTCGACCGGCCCCGCAACCACCCGGTTCGGACCGGTCTCGGCGTCGCGGCGCTCACCTTCTACGGGATCTTGTTGTTCGCCGCAGGCAACGACATCATGGCCGTGAAGTTGCACATGTCAATCAACGACATCACGTACTTCTTCCGGACTGCACTCTTCCTGTTGCCGCCCGTCGCGTTCTGGGTGACCAAGCGCTTCTGTCTCAGCCTGCAACGCGCCGATCGCAACCTCGTCCTCCATGGCCGCGAGACCGGGCGGGTCGTTCGCACCGCCGAAGGCCAGTTCTTCGAGGCGCACGAGCCGCTGGATGAGTACACCCGGTGGACGCTCGTTCAACACGAAAAGCAGGAGCCTTTGCAGCTCACCACCGGGGTTGACGACCATGGGGTCGCCGCGCCCGGCGGCCGGGGCGGCGGTTTGCGTCGACGCCTGTCGGAGTTCTACTTCGCCGGCAGTGTCGACCCGGTCACGCCCGCCGAGCTCGAGGCCGCGCACCACGACGGCCACGGTCACGAGGCACTCGAGCCAGAGGTTGCCGCTCAGGTCGCGAGCAAGGTGCCGCCGACGCACTGATCTGGCGGGGTCGCGCCACGGCGGGACACGCTCCATGACAGAAGTGGCCCCCCCCCCCCGCGGGGGTGGGGCCACTTCTGTCGTGGAGCGTCATGGAGTGGGCCCGACGCGGGCGGTGGGGGCAGCCACCGCCCGTGGAGTGGCCAGCGCACGCGACGAGTGGCCGGGCACGCGCTCAGGACGTCGGGGGTCGCCAGCTCGGGTCACGGCCAATGAAGGCGATCAGGCGATCCTGGGCGTCCGCGTCAGGCGCTACCGGCTGTTGGACGCCGAACTGCCCCGAACCGCGGATCATGTCGGCCATCGACTCCATGCCGGCCAGGATCTCGGCGCAGGTGTCCGCATCGAGCCGGTCGTCTTGGCCCGTGGCCCGCGCGAGGTCCCAGGTGTGCATGAAGACATCCGTCGTATAGAAGCTGTTGATCGCCTGCCCCACGCTCTGACCCGGGGGGAGCATCGGGTGGATAAAGGCGCCAGCACTTGCCGTCGGGTCGTCCAGGATGGCTTGGACCGCCTGCACCTGGTTCACCCAGGAGGTCAGCCGGTCCGTCGTTGGTTCCGGTAGCGCGATCCCACTCGGCGCGATGAACTCCGGAAACCAAGTCGTCAGATGGTCCACCACGTCTGCGGCGTTCCACTCCGGCACGGGGCTGGGCACATCCCATTGACCTGCGCCCCGAACCAGGGTGGTGAACCGTTCCGAGATTTCTGCGTGCCGGGCGGCGAGCGACTCAGAGTGTGCCATTCGCGATCAACTCCTCAAGTTTGAGGTAGCCCTCGTTGACGCCGACCGGCATGCCACTGGCGAGCCAGGCGTCGCGCGCCGTGAAGCTGTCGACGAGGGACTGTGCCCGCAGCATGGTGCGCCCATCGCCAAGATCCTCGAAGGTCATCGTCTCAAGGGAGACACTCTCGGGCATTCCCTCCCACGTGAACGTCTGCACGAGCCGCGTGGGGCTGATCTCATGGAAGCAACCATGGAACGCGGCAAACTGCGCACCCTCGCCGCTCGTGTAGCGCCAACTGCCGCCCGTCCGGGCATCCCAGTAGTCGATCGTGAAGGAACGGTGCGCCGGCCCGATCCAGGCCGCGAAGATCGACGGAACCGTGTGTGCCCGCAGGAGTTGCTCGGGTGTCGCAACGAATTCCCTGGAAATGTGGATGATCGGGACGTGGGGATCGGCGGTGATCAGCGCCGAGGCGTTGTCGGCCGCAGCGTCGGTGGGACGTGTCATCGGGCAGATTCCTCCTGGTTCGATGGCAGGCCAACGTATGCCGCGATCGCCCCTCGCGTCAACGCCCCTGCAGCAGCTCTTTCCACCGCGATCGCACCTGCGCCGAGGCCGCGGCCACCCGCAGGACCTTGGTGCGGGAGGTGTGGCCAAGGACCACCACCACGGATCGCCTGGGCACGCCAAGTGCGTCCGCCACGGCGTTGACTACCGCAGCTGTTGCGGCGCCGTCGACGGCCCGTTCCCGCACGGCGACGAGGAGCGCGGGCACCTGGCCGGAGGGGGCGTACGAGCCTCCAACAGCGGGACGCTTAGCCCCGGGATGAACCCGGATGGCGATGGTCAGGTCATCCCCAGCCGAGTGCGTGGAGGCGCTCGTCGTCGATGCCGAAGTGGTGCGCGATTTCGTGGACAACGGTAATGATCACCTCTTCGCGGAGTTCCTCTGCTGTTGCACAGAACCGCTGCAGCGGGCCGCGAAAGAGGACGATGCGGTCCGGCAGGCTGCCCACGGCCCACCCGGCGTCACGCTCAGTGAGGGCGACACCTTCATAGACCCCGAGCAGGGTGGGATCCTCGGGAGGTGGCTCCGACTCGATGAAGAAGGCAACATTGTCGAGCTGGGCAAGGAGCGGGGCCGGCACCAGATCCAAGGCTTCGCCGACCAGTTGCTCGAACTCCTGCTCGGTGACGTCAACCATGGTCACGGCTGACGGTGGACGCAACAAGAGCGGACCGCTGCGTGAGCCGCCCGCCGTTGCTGCCACGCACCACTAGAGGGCGTGCGGGCCCTTGTAGGACTCGAACACCCACCCGACGAGGGTGAAGATCGTGAGAAAGGCACCCACGGCAAACAGCCACCAGCCCACGGCCAACCCCATGACGGCAATGGCCGCGGTGAGGGCCAGCCACAGGGGCCACCAGCTGTAGGGCGCGAATTGGCCGTAGTTGCCCTCGTGATCGGCAATCTCGCCAAACGGGTCATCGTCGGAGGCCGGGGGGAGCCGTCGCGAGGTCATCCATAGATAGAACGAGACCATCGCGCCCAGACCTGCCGCGAGGAAGAGCCCGACCGGACCAACTGGTTCTTTCCAGTCGGTGACCGAGCCATAGATCGTCCCCATCAAGGCCCCGAAGGCACCAACGATGGCGAATAGCCAGTAAGAGACCTTCATGAGCCCGGATCAGCCCTTTCGGTGGATCTGCTGGGTCGCGCTCGCGGAACGGATCGAGGCTGGCGCGGCTTCGGGGTGATGGAGATCGAATGCCGGACGCTCCGACCGAATGCGCGGCAGCGAGTTGAAGTTGTGCCGAGGCGGCGGACAGGACGTGGCCCACTCCAGGGAGGCGCCATAACCCCATGGGTCGTCGGTGTCAACGAGCGGCGCGTACTTCCAGGTGACCCATACGTTGTACAAGAACGGGAGCATCGAAATCGCGAGGATGAACGAGCCATACGTCGAGATTTGATTGCCCAGGGTGAACCCATCCTCAGGCAGGTAGTCGGCGTAGCGGCGCGGCATACCATCGACTCCGATCCAGTGCTGGATCAGGAAGGTCGTGTGGAAGCCGACGAAGAGCAGCCAGAAGTGGATCTTCCCGAGCCGCTCGTCGAGCATGCGGCCGGTGAACTTGGGCCACCAGAAGTAGAAGCCAGCAAACATCGCGAAGACCACCGTGCCAAAGATGACGTAGTGGAAGTGGGCGACGACGAAGTACGAGTCAGACAGGGAGAAGTCCAGGGCGGGACTCGCCAAGATGACTCCGGTCAGGCCGCCGAAGAGGAAGGTGACCAGGAACCCGATTGCCCAGATCATGGGCGTCGCGAAGACAAGGTGTCCGCCCCACATCGTGCCGACCCAGTTGAAGAACTTCACCCCGGTTGGCACCGCGATCGCCATGGTCATGATGGCGAAGAACGGGAGCAGGACTTGGCCGGTGACGTACATGTGGTGGGCCCACACGCTCACGGACAGGGCCGCAATCGCGATGGTCGCGAAGACGAGAGTCTTGTAACCGAAGATTGGCTTGCGTGAGAACACCGGCAGAATCTCCGAGATGATCCCAAAGAAGGGCAACGCGATGACGTAGACCTCCGGGTGCCCGAAGAACCAGAAGATGTGTTGCCAGAGAATCGGCCCCCCGTTGGCGGGATCGAAGATTTCGGCACCGAAGCGCCGGTCTGCGCCGAGGGCGAACAGTGCCGCGGCGAGCGGCGGGAAGATGAGGATGACGAGCAGCGACGTGACGAGGATGGTCCAGGTGAACACCGGCATCCGGAACATCGTCATCCCGGGTGCGCGCATGCAGATGATCGTCGTGATGAAGTTGACGCCACCGAGGATCGTGCCGAACCCACCCAGGGCCAGGCCAAAGACCCAAAGGTCCCCACCAATGCTTGGGCTGAAGACGGTGTTCGACAGCGGTGCGTAGGCAAACCACCCGAATGCGGCTGCGCCACCCGGCGTCAAGAAGCCGAAAGCCGCAATGAGCCCGCCAAAGACGTAAAGCCAGAACGCGAACATGTTCAGACGCGGGAAGGCGACGTCAGGCGCCCCGATCTGAATGGGCATCAAAGCGTTGGCGAAGCCCGCGAAGAGCGGCGTCGCAAAGAGCAACAGCATGATGGTGCCGTGCATGGTGAACAGCTGGTTGTACTGATCAGGATCGTCGACGAACTGGATGCCCGGCTCGAACAGCTCGAGGCGAATCACCAGGGCCATGAGGCCGCCGATGATGAACCAAATGAAGGAAGCGATGAAGTAGAGGTTGCCGATGACCTTGTGGTCGGTCGTCGTGATCCACTTAACAAACGTCGACCCGGGGGCGACCCGCTTATGGGCCACTCGCTCGGTCGTGCGGAGCATCTTGGCGTCAGAGGTGATGCTGCTCATGGCTCAGTTACTCCCGGTCCAAAGTTTGCCTTTGTCCTGCTCGACGATGGGCTCGCGCAACAACTCGGGCGAGAGGGTCCCCGTCAAACCGGCGGCCTTAAGGTCGGCCATGTGCTGGTCGTACTCGGCCTGGCTGACGACCTTGAGGTTGAAGAGCATTTGCGAGTGGTAGGCCCCACACAGCTCGGCGCACTTGCCCGCGTAGGTGCCTTCGCGGGTCGGCACAACCTGGAACGAGTTGACCCGGCCGGGGATCATGTCGAGCTTCTGGAGGAAGGCCGGCACCCAGAACGAGTGGATGACGTCGTTCGCGGTCAGTTGGAACTCAACGCGCTTGTTGACGGGGATGTACAACGAGGGCAGGGTCTCTTCGACACCCGGCTCACCGGTGAGTTGTGCGTGCGTGCCCGACTCGTGCACGTCGCTGGTCATGTAGTTGAAGTCCCAGCTCCACTGCTTCCCCACCACGTTAACGACGACGTCGGGTTCCTGCTTGGTGTCCGTCAGTGCGCGCTGGTCGCGATCGGTGTAATAGAAGAGCACACCGATCATGAGCATCGGGACGACCGTGTAGAGGATCTCAATCGGCACGTTATAGCGAAGCTGAACCGGCAGCGGCGGGTCGTCCTTCTTGCGCCGATAAGCGACCATGCACCAGACGATCAGGCCCCACACGAGAATCCCGACCGCGAGTGCCGCGATCCAGGTGCCGATCCACAGGGTTCGCACCCGCTCGGCGCCTTCGGTCACACCTTGAGGCAGGTAGCCATCCTCGAGGCGGCCTTGGGCTCCGACCGAGCCACATCCCCCAAGGGTGAGCGCGAGCGCGGTCAGCGTGAGGCCGACACCGCCAACACGGCGCCGCCGACGGGAGGCTTCGGTGTGGAGCAGACGCAACGCGCACCTCGTTCGGTCAGAATCAACAAAGAATCTTGCAGGGAGCAGCGACGCGGGAGGCCCTCATCTCACTCGCGCATAAGGTACCGCAGGCGAGTGCCCAGATGAAGGGAGGGTGTCCAGACTAACGTCGTGCCGTGGCGCAAAACACTGAGCAGCAACCACCGCGAGCCGCGCTCGCACGTTCGGGCCTGCTCGACGCCGCCCCCGGGCCGCTCCATCCGCAGGCCCGCGAGACCCTGATCGCTGCCCTCGACGCGGGTTGGGCGGATCCCCGCCGGCTTCACCGGGAAGCCCGTCAGGCAGGCGCCTTGCTCAACCAGGCCAGGGCCGTCTTCGCCGACGATCTCGGCGTGCGCCCAAGTGAGGTCACCTTCCACCACGGCGGCGGCCCGGCCGCTCTCGCCGCAGCCCTCGATGGCCTCGCACACGCCCGGCGGAGGCACGGAGCGCGGCTGGTCGCCAGCGCGATCGAACACTCCGTCATCCTCGAAACCGGGACGTATGCCGCGGCCCAGGCCGGCGATCCGGCCCTCCTCGCGACCGTCCCCGTTGATCGGGTCGGGCGACTCGACCTGTCCGCGTGGCGGGCCGCCGTGAATACTCCGGGGACCGCCGTGGCCGCCCTTCAGCACGCGAACGGCGAGGTGGGGACGATCCAGCCTGTGGAGGCGGCGCAGGAGGCCTGTCGGGAATCCGGGGTGCCGCTCCTCGTGGACGGTTCGGCGAGCGTTGGCCGGGTCCCCGCGCCGGCGGCATACGACCTGCTTGTCGCGGACGCGGCGACGGTGGGCGGGCCACCGGTCGGCCTGCTCGTCTCCCCGGAGCGTGTTCCGTTCAGCCGCAGTGGGCGACATCGCGAACCCGAATTCGGCCGCGCCGACGCACCAATGTGGATCCCGCTGGCCCTCGCGGCGGCGGAGGCCTGGCAACAACACCGCGCAGTGGCCACCGCGGACGCTGAGCAGGCGTGGGCCATCACGGCGCGCCTGCGCAGCGCGGCGTCCCAGTTGGTCGACGTGGATGTGGCCGGTGACGGCACCCAGCGACTCCCCCACATCGTCGCCTTCAGCGCCCTCTTCGCCGACGGCGAAACCCTCGTCCACGAGCTTGATCGCCTTGGGCTCGCCGTGGCGTCGGGGTCGGCCTGCACGTCCTCGACCCTGCGGCCCAGCCACGTGCTCGCGGCGATGGGGGTCCTCACCCATGGCAACGTTCGCGTGACCCTCCCGATCGCCGCGGTGGCGCCCAGCCGCGGCGCCGATGTCGACCGCCTCGTTGCCGAGCTGCCGGGGCTGCTTGCGAGGGTCCGCCGACAATTGGGAACCGACGCGCTATGAGCGAGGCACCGCGCGACCCCATGTCCCCCGATCTCATGTCCCCCGATCTCATGTCCCCCGATCTC
>CAZACX010000012.1:0-4236 GCA_964483685.1 uncultured Intrasporangiaceae bacterium | reverse complement strand
GCGCGACCCCATGTCCCCCGATCTCATGTCCCCCGATCTCATGTCCCCCGATCTCGGCGGCGACCCCAGCGTCGCCGAAACCATGTCCCCCGACACCAGCGCCGCCGACACCATGTCCCCCGACCCCGACCCCGACCCCGACTCCGACGTCGTCGTCGACGCGATCGGGATGCGGTGTCCACGGCCGATCATCGAACTTGCGAGGGCGGCCCAGCTGGCGCCCCCATCAACGGTGTTTGCGTTGCTCGCGTCCGACCCCGCCGCGGCCCCCGACGTCGCCGCGTGGTGCCGGATGCGCGGCTATGTCCTGCTTAGTGCTGACGTCGTTGGCGGCCGAGTCCCGCACGGCCAGGCCGAGCATCGCCCACCGGAAGGCAGCGCCCTGTCGGCCGCACCGGTGACCCGGTTCCGGGTGACTCGGCGCCCACCTCCGAACGCCGTCCCGGACCTAGATTGACACTCCGGTCAGGCCATCGGGAGTCCACCGCCAGGGCCGATTGGCAAGCGCATTCCAACGAATCGGCGGGGCGTTGAGCGTCCCCGAGAGGGTGGCGAGATAGTCCGAGCGCGGGATCTCGACCGCACCGAGAGTCGCGAGATGCGACGTCTGCCACTGCACATCGATGAGGCGGCGGGAATCCCCGTCGGCGGCGAGGATCGCTGCCAGCCCGGCGAGCGCCACCTTGGAGGCATCGGTCGCCTCATGGAACATTGACTCCCCGGCAAAGAGCCCCCCGATGGACACCCCATAGACCCCCCCGACGAGTCGACCCGCCGACCAGGCTTCGATCGAATGCGCCCAGCCCAGGCGATGCAGCGCGGCATACGCGTTGGCGATCTCGGGGGTGATCCAGTTCCCGTCGGTGTGCGTGGTCGCGCAACGGAACACCACCGCGTCAAAGGCGCTGTCGACGGCGATGGTGATGGTGGCGGCCGAGCGGCGCAGCGAGCGGGACACGTGGAAGTGGCCCGGGCGGATGACGCCGCGTTGCACGGGACACCACCAGCCCATCGGCGCTGATCCGCCCGTCCCGACGCCCATCGGGAAGAGGCCGAGCCGGTAGGCCGCGAGCAGGGTGCCAGGTTCGAGGTCTGCGCCGACCCCGATCAAGTCCCCCGAGGCCGGACCCATACCGGCGCGCAGGTCCCACGTCGCGGCGGGCGGTTCGAGCGGCGGGTCGGGAATCGTCACCGGCGTGCGCCGGCCCGGTCGGGAATCGTCACCGGCGTGCGCCCGGCCGGTCGGAAATCGTCACCGGCGCGCGCCTGCTCACCGGAAACCTCAGGGTCGACGAACGCGAAGTACCGGCTCAATTGCCCGGGCAGATTCCGGTCCGTAGGCCGCTTCGAGGCGCTGAACGAAGGTCGCCTTGCTCAGCTCATACTCCTGGGTGCCGACGGTCTCGATGACGTGCGCAGCCAAGACCGACCCAATCTCGGCGCACCGGCGGTGGTCCAGTCCCACGACAAGTCCGGAGAGGAACCCCGCCCGGAAGGCGTCTCCGACGCCCGTAGGGTCGACGAGCGCGGAGACCTCGGCGACGGGCACGTGAATCGGGTCTTCGCCGGGCGTCGTGATGGTCGCCCCGTCCTTGCCGTGGGTAATGATGCGGTGGGTGACGCGGCTCGCGATCTCATCGGCGCTCCACCCCGTCTTTTGCTCGGTGAGCTGCGCCTCGTATTCGTTGGTGATGAGGTAGGCCGCACCGTCGATGAGTTCGCGAATCTCGGGACCGTTGCTAAACGCCAGTTGCTGGGACGGGTCGGCAATGAACGGTATGCCGCGGGTGCGGCACTCGCTCGTATGCCGAAGCATGGCTTCCGGATCGTTTGCGCCAATCAGCACGAGGTCGAGTCGGCCTACGCGCGCGGCGATCGGGGCCAATTCGATCTGACGCGCCTCGCTCATCGCCCCCGAGTAGAACGTCGCGATTTGGGCCATGTCGCGGTCGGTCGTGCAGACAAACCGCGCGGTATGCCGAGTCTGGGACACGTGGATGGAGTCGCAGTCGACGCCGTGACGCTCCAACCAACTGCGGTAGGCCACGAAATCCTCGCCGACCGCTCCGACAAGGACCGGCCGGAGCCCGAGTTTGCCCATGCCGAAGGCGATGTTCGCCGCCACCCCCCCGCGCCGGATCTCCAACTCCTCGGAGAGGAAGCTCACCGAGATCTTGTGGAGTTGCTCGACGACAAGCGAGTCGGCGAACCGGCCCTCGAAGGTCATCAAATGGTCGGTCGCAATGGACCCCGTGATCGCTATCCGCACGGCGGCAACCTACCGGCTACCGCGACGACACGGCCGCGCGGGGCGGCGGTGAGTGTGAGCTGAAGCGGTGAGTGCTAGCTGAAGCTGTCCCCACAGGCGCAGGAGCTGCCCGCGTTGGGGTTGTCGATGGTGAAGCCCTGCTTCTCAATCGTGTCCGAGAAGTCGATGGTCGCCCCCACGAGATAGGGAGCGCTCATCCGGTCAACGACGACCTCGACGCCGTCGAAGTCGCGGGTGAGGTCACCGTCGAGGTTGCGCTCGTCGAAGTAGAGCTGGTAGATGAGCCCGGAGCAGCCACCGGGCTGAACGCCGACCCGCAGACGCAGGTCGTCGCGGCCCTCTTGCTCCAGCAGCGACCGCACCTTGGCGCCGGCGACCTCGGTGAGCTCGACACCGTGGGTCACAACCTCGGTTGCGGTGGTCTCGTCCTGAATGGTCATGGTCAACAGTTCCTTTGGGCTGGTGGAGGGGTCACAAGGGGTACCCGAGCATCAACGACGATCACCGCGCCGCTTGTTCCCGGGCGGCTGGTTCCCCTGCCCAACGATACCCGGCGCGCAAGGAAAGGCGTCCCGGCGACAGCTCAGCGTCCCCGCGACCACGTGGCGGCGACGCGGCGGCAGCTCAGCGTCCCGGCGGCAGCTCAGCGTCCCCGCGACCATGTGGCGGCGACGCGGGCCGCACGCTCCCGAAGCACCCGCGCCGGATCGCGGATCAAATCCTTGTCGTCGTCGTATGGGTCCAGCAGCGCGTAGCACCCCGATAGCCCGACGCTCATTGCCTCCCGGCGCCCCACGAGCACCGTCCCGGCGATCGCCAGCGTCGGTGTTCCCGCTGCCAAAGCCAACTCGGCGACGGCGCTGACGACGGAGCCGTGCAAGCTCGACCAGTCGAGGCATCCGGTGCCGGTGACGACAAGGTCAGCGCCCGCGACCAGTAGCGGGAGACCGACACTCGCGACGACGAGGTCCGCGGCGCTGCGTTGGCGTCCCCCGAGCACCATCAGCCCGTAGCCCAGCCCGCCACCGGCCCCAGCGCCCGGTTCCCGATCGACGCGTCGGGCGGCGTTGCTGAGCAAGTCGACCGGTCCCGGGGCAGCCCGCCGCACGACGTCGGCGAAATGCCCGAGAGCCCCTTCCAAGGCCTGGGCGCCGTCGGGTGTGGCGCCCTTGCCCTGAGCCTGGGTTGCGCTGGTGCCCGTAAGCCCAAGCAGTGGCGTTGTTTCGTCGGTGGCAATGGTCAGGGGCACGGCGGCCCACTGCGCGGCCAGCTCCGACACACGGGATACGTCGTGTGGTCGGACCCGAGCAAGGTTGAGACCGCCCGCACCGAGTACGGCCGGGTCGCCGAGTCCGAGGGCGGCGAGCGCGCCCGCCCCGGCGTCGGTTGTGGCCACGCCGCCAATTCCAATGACGATCTCGTCGACCCCCGCCCCGCGTGCCGCGATCAGAAGTTGCCCCACGCCATACGAGCTGGTGACGCGCGGATCGCGTTCGGTGGGGGCCAACAGGTGCAGACCGGCCGCCTGCGCCGCTTCGACGTATGCCGTGCGGCGCCCGTCGCGCTCGACGATGAGAATCTCGGCCTGGATGAGGCGGCCCAGCGGGTCGGCGACCGGGACCGCCAGGAGGGTGCCGCCGAGCGCGTCGATGAGGACTTCGAGGAATCCCGGGCCGCCGTCGGAGCACGCCGCCGTCGTGAGGAGATCCCCCGGCGCCGCCTGCGCCCAGCCTGCCTTGATGGCGGCGGCGGCCTGCGGCGCGGTGAGGAGGCCCGCGAATGCGTCGGGCGCCACGACGACCTTCATGGCTGAACCCTAAGTTGCCGCGGGCGCGATGCTGGACGGGTGCGATGCTGGCGGGTGCGATGCTGGCGGGCGCGACGCTGGCGGGCGCGACGCTGGCGGGCGCGACGCTGCCGGGCGCGACGCTGACGGGCGCGACGCTGGCAGGCGCGACATACGATGC
>CAZACX010000011.1:9407-59154 GCA_964483685.1 uncultured Intrasporangiaceae bacterium | reverse complement strand
CCTTGCTCGGTTGTTCCCCGGGAACCGTAAAGGCGCACTGCAGTCGCGGATTGGCCCGTGCCCGTGCCAAATTCGATTCGACAAGAGATTAAGGAGTGGCATGAACATGGATCAACCGACGACGAGCAGCGAGTTTTCAGAACTCATGAGGTCAGCGACCACGGACTTGCACGCTTCTCCATCCCTAGCCTCAGAAACACTGGCCCGGGCAAGGCGCCGGAAGCGGCGCGCGATTGGCGTCGGTGGCCTAACCGCTGCGGCAATCGCATCGGCAGGGCTCGTACTAATCCAATCTGCACCTCTGGCGGCCAGCATCCCAGCAGAAGTCCGAAACAACCGGACCGTCACAATCCCAGTTGACTGCAGCGTGGGAGGGCAAGAGGCTCTTGGCACGAACTCCGGTTCGCCTGACTACTCCGAGGGGGCCTTCACCCAGGCCGACCCCATCAGTCAGACAAAGTCCCTCATTACGAACCTCGACAATGACAAGAGGGTAGCTAGCACCGTGATGACACAGGTCCGACCTGATTCCGCAGGAAGGACCACGCTCGTCCAGATAGTTGACTCAGAAGGAAAACGCCGTGGGGTCATTCAGTTCTATGGTGACGAGGAACTTGGGTGGCAGGTAGTTCATATGATTTATTGTTGAAACATCTCTTCACGTGTCGCCCCAACGTACGAAATTGAACTCCCTAGCATTGGCGCCCGACTCGTGCCACCGGGGTGTGTCACTGAGGCGACAGGCCGTGTGGGAATGGGATTTGTGACGCTCGAACTCCGTCTGACCTGCGCAAATCATGGTGGGGCAGCAGGGGCTTGAACCCTGGACCGACGGATTATGAGTCCGCTGCTCTGACCGACTGAGCTACTGCCCCGGAGCGGGCAAGTTTACCCGGGTCGCACGCCGTCGCCGGGTGCCCCGTCGAGCTCGAGGCAGGACGCGGGTGGTGTCCAGGGGACAGATGGGGCACAATGTCGCCCAAGAGATCCCGGTCACTTCATGTGGCGATGGCGTTGGGGAAGACGTCCACCGCACACCAGGAGGTATCGGATGTCCGTCGGTTCGCCGCGCGCGCTGACAGCAGGGGTCGTGTTTATTCACGCAACCCCTGCTGCGCTGTGCCTGCACGTCACCTGGGCACTGGAGGCCGCCCTCGGCAACAAGGTCGCCATCGATTGGACGGCGCAGCCGTCGGCGTTCGGTCAGATGCGGGGCGAGATCTCGTGGACCGGTCAGCCCGGCACGGGCGCCAAGATCACCGGGGCGCTCAAGGGTTTCACCACCGTGCGTTTCGAAGTCACCGAGGAGCCGAGCCCGGGAAACAACGGCTCGCGCTGGTGCCAAACCCCGGCCCTCGGCCTGCACCACGCGTGGATGGCCCCGAACGGGGACGTCATGGTCAACGAGGAACGCCTCAAAGAAGTCCTCAAGTACGCCCAGGGCAGTGGTGAGGCAGTCACCGACATGATCGATGAACTCCTCGGCACCGCCTGGGACAACGAACTCGAGGTCTTTCGCTACGCCGGTGAGGGACTGCCGGTCCGTTGGCTTCACAAGGTCGGCTAGGCCTTAAAGCCGTCGGGCCGGTATGCCGCGGGCGAGCCTGGCGCTCGCGGCATACCCGCATCGAGGCAGGGCCAGACGCTCGTGCGGCAGGGTCAGACGCTCGTAATGACGAAGGCGACGTTGTGGCCGCCGAAGCCGAATGAGTTGTTGAGTGCGGCGATATCCCCCTCGGGCAGCGTCCGATGCGCCCCACGGATGACGTCGAGGTCGACGGCGGGGTCAAGGTTGTCGATATTGATGGCGGCGGGCGCGAGCCGGTGATGGACGGCCAGGATCGTGAAGATGCCCTCAAGGGCGCCCGCGGCGCCGAGGAGGTGACCGGTCATCGACTTCGTTGCGCTGACCGCCATCCCGTCCGCGGCGGACCCGAAGGCCCGGCGGATCGCGTTGGCCTCCGCGACGTCGCCCACCGGAGTTGAGGTCGCGTGGGCGTTGATGTGGACGATGTCCGCGGGGCTCAGCCCGGCCCGATCGAGGGCCTCGGTCATGGCCCGTGAGGCCCCCGCACCTTCTGGCTCCGGGGCGGCGATGTGGTGGCCGTCGGCGCTCATCCCGAGTCCGGCGAACTCGGCATAGATTCGGGCACCCCGCGCCACCGCATGCTCGAACGACTCCAACACGATGATCGCCGCGCCCTCGCCCATGACGAAACCATCCCGGTCCGTGTCATAAGGACGCGAGGCCGCGCCCGGATTGTCCGAACGTTTGGAGAGGGCTTGCATTGCGGCAAATCCGGCGATGCACAGCGGGTGTATCGCCCCCTCGGCGCCCCCGGCAACGACCATGTCCGCGCGCCCGGACCGGATCATGTCGGCGGCGAAGCCCATCGACTCCGCGCCCGAGGCACAGGCCGAGACGATCGTATGCGCGCCCGCGCGCGCTCCGAGGTCAAGTGAGACGTTGCCGGACGCCGAGTTCGGCATGAGCATGGGCACCGCGAGCGGAAAGACCCGGCGGGGCCCTTTCTCTCGCAGGGTGTCCCACTGATCGAGGAGGGTCCAGACGCCGCCGATCCCAGTCCCGATGACGACGCCGAGTCGCACCGGGTCGATTTCTGGAGCCCCTGCGTCTGCCCAGGCCTCCCGGCTGGCGATGACGGCATACTGCGCGTTGGGGTCGAGGCGACGCAGCTCAACCCGGGTAAGCACCTCGGACGGAGGGGTGTGAATGGGGGCGGCAAAGTCGACCGGCAGGTCGAATTTCGCCACCCAATCCTCGGTGAGGGTCCGAGCCCCAGACTTCCCCGCGAGCAGGGCCGCCCAGGTGGCCGGAGCTGTGCCCCCCAGGGGCGTCGTGGCGCCGATCCCGGTGACGACGATGCGTGTGGCAGACGAGCTCATGGGTGCTCCTTCTCGTGAGATCGACCGCGGGGGCGCTTTGGGGCGCCCCCGCGGTCGATTCGGTCGCTCAGGCCGTGACGGGCTGGGCGCCGAGGATGAACCGGACGGCGTCGCCGACGGTGGTGAGGGTCTTGACCTCGTCGTCGGGGATCCGCACACCGAAGGCCTCCTCGGCGTTGACGACGATCGTCATCATCGACAGCGAGTCGATATCAAGGTCTTCGGTGAACGACTTGTCGAGTTGCACCTCGCCGATGTCGAGGCCGGTCTCTTCGTTGACGATGGTGGCGAGACCTTCGAGGATCTCGTGCTCGGTGGAAGCCATGGGGTGTTCTCCTTCAGTTCGTGCGGGTGGTTGTGGGTGGTGGCGTGGGGCGTTGGGTGGCGGTCTGGCCGGTGGGTTGACCGTCGGGCCGTTGGGTGCTGGCCCTGGTGGCGACGAGCGGGCTAGGGCAATTCGATGACCTGGGCGGCATACGAAAGGCCGGCGCCGAATCCGATCTGCAGGGCGAGGCCGCCCCGCGGGACCGCACCTTCGCGCAGGAGGCGTTCGGTGGCCAGCGGGATCGAGGCGGCCGACGTGTTCGCGGTGTCGGCGATGTCGCGGGCAATGACAACGTCAGCGGGCAGCTTGAGTGCCTTGGCCATCGCGTCGATGATGCGCATGTTGGCCTGGTGGGGGATGAACGCGTCGAGGTCATCGACGGTGACCCCGGCCGCCGCAAGCGCCTGCTTGGCCACCGGGGCCATGCCCCATACGGCCCACCGGAACACGGACTGGCCCTGCATGGTCAACGTCGGGAACGTGTGGTCGCGGTCGCGCAACTCCATCCAGGAACTCGACTGCCTGATGACGTCGGCCTGAGCGCCGTCCGAACCCCAGATCGTGGGGCCGATTCCGGGCGTGTCGCTGCGACCGATGACTGCGGCCCCAGCGCCGTCGCCAAAGATGAAGGCGCTCCCTCGATCGGTGAAGTCGATGAGGTCGGAGAGTTTCTCGGCCCCGATGACGAGCACCGTGGAAGCGCCGCCCCCGCGCACGAGGTCCGAGGCGATGCCGATGGCATGGCAATAGCCCGCGCAGGCGGCCGAAATGTCGAATGCCGCAGCGGTGCTGCCCAACCGCGCGGCGACCATCGGCGCCGCTGCCGGGGTCTGCAACATGTGGGTGACGGTCGCGACGATGACGAGGTCAATGGTGTCGGCGGGAACCCCAGCCATCTCCAAAGCCCCCAGGCTCGCGGCATACGCCATGTCGACGACGGTTTCCTCGGGCCGGGCGTAATGGCGGGTGACGATTCCGGAACGGTCCTGGATCCACTCGTCCGAAGACTCGATGGCGCCGACGAGTTCGTTGTTGTGGACGAGGCGATCGGGACGGTATCCGCCGACCCCGAGAATGCGGGCGCCGACCGACCCTTGCGCTCCGGTGATCCGGCCGCTTCCCCTGGGCAATGACATCGCGGTCACGCTCCCGAACCGTCAGGGGTGGCGTGCTCGCGAATCATCCGGTGTGCGGCGTCGAGATCTGCGGGGGACTTCACCGCAAGGGTCTCGACTCCCGGAAGCCCCCGTTTGGCGAGTCCGACCAGGGTTCCCGCCGGTGCGAGCTCGATAACCCCGGTGACCTTCATGGCCTGCAACCGTTGCGTGCACAGATCCCAGCGGACCGGGGTGGTCACCTGGCGCACGAGGCGGGCGAGGATCTGGGTGCCTGCGCGCAGCGCGGCGCCATCCGCGTTGGAGACGACGACGACGGCGGGGTCGGCCGGGGATAACGTCGCGGCGAAATCGGCCAATGGCGGGATCGCCGATGCCATGTGCGCGGTGTGGAAGGCCCCCGCGACGCGAAGGGCAATGATTCGTGTCTTGGCGGGGGGATTGGCGGCGAGCTGCGCGAGCTGGTCGAGCCTCCCGGCGGCGACGATCTGCCCGGCGCCATTGATGTTGGCCGCGCTCAGCCCGAGGCTCTCGAGGAGAGCAAGAACCTGAGTCGGGTCCCCGCCGAGGACGGCGCTCATTCCGGTTGCGCTGGCCGCGCTCGCGGCGGCCATCCCGGCGGCGCGGCTGGCGACGAAGCGAAGCGCCTCAGTGTCGGTGAAGACGCCGGCGATCGCCGCGGCGGTGACCTCGCCGACCGAGTGACCGGCGACCGCCGTCAACGCGTCGAGGCCAGTGGCGCCCAACACGAGCGGAGCGGTGAGCAGCCCGGCGGCGACGATGAGCGGCTGGGCGACGGCAGTGTCTTTGATGGTCGTTTCGTCGGATTGGGTGCCGTGGCCGACCAGATCGAATCCGACCGCCTCGCCGAGGGCCGTGGCGCGCGCCGTCAGCCCGTCGAGTTCGAGCCAGGGGCCCAGCATTCCGACGGACTGGGATCCCTGTCCGGGGGCGAGGAGGGCGAGCATGTGTTCCACCCTTGCGCTCGCGGCGCGCAATTGCCCCTGGCGAACCAACGGAAATGGCGACCGCAAATTTGGAGGGTTCCTCCAAAGACTCAGGCGTCCGGTATGCCGAGTGCCTCGCTTCGTGTGCCGGTGGTCGGTGTGCTGGGACCGGCGTCGGCAAGGTGGCCATAGAGGATCGCGAGGTGCACGGCGAAGCCTTCATGTGGGTCGGTGAGGTCATATCCGGTGAGTTCGGTGATCTTGCCGAGGCGGTAGCGCACGGTGTTGGGGTGGACGATCAGTCGTCGCGCTGTCGCCTCAAGGCCACCGCCCACCTCGAAGTAGGCGGTGGCCGTTTCTAGTAGAGCGGCGCCGTGGTGGGCCTTCAATGGGCGAACGATCCGAGACACGAGGGCGTTGCGCGCCGGGAGGTCACCAATGAGGGCGCGTTCGGCGAACAGTTCACTTGCCGAGACGGGACGGGGCGCCGCTGGCCAGGCGCCGGCGGCGGCATACCCGGCGATGGCGGCCCGCGCCGAGCGGCCTGCAGCGAAAAGATGCGGCACCGTCGGGCCGACGACGACCGGCCCGTCACCGAATTCACTCATCAGTCTCGCGGTGTCCGCGAGTGCGTCCGTGGTGTCCCCGAGGATGCAGATCACCCGTCCCGCCTGGACCGCGGCGAGGATATGCAGTTCGCGTCGACTCGCTGTGCGATGAAGCCGATCGAGGATGCGCACGGGGTCAATCTGGTTGCCGCCCAACGGGTTCGGGGCGCTCGCCGCGATGGCGGCCACCGCCGTCGTCGAGCCCCATCCCAATGCGGCCGCGCGTGAGTGCATGGCGTCGTCGGCTTCCCCGCGCAGCACCGCGTCGATGACGAGCCCTTCGAGGCGGGCGTCCCAGGCCCCACGCATCTCGGCCGCGTTCGCATAGACATGGGCGGCCGCGAAGGCGACCTCCCGGCTGTAACGCAAGGCGCCCTCATGGAGGGCTGGCACCTCCTGGGGGGCAACGAGATGGTCGACGGAATTCTCGACAACGTCAACGACCGAGCGGATCAGGTCGAGGGTCTGGCTCAGGGTGATGGCCCGGGTCAACTCTCTGGGCGCCGCACCAAAGACCCCCGCAGTGACGTCGGGCGCTGACCCGCCACGCAACCAGTCGAGGAACTGGGCGAGGCCGGCCTGCGCAACGAGCGCGAGTTCGGCGCGCTCCTTGGCGCCCATTGCGGCATACCAGGGGTAGCGCAGCTCGATGTCCGCGACGACGACCGTTGTCAGCTCCCCGACGCTGCGGCGCAGCCGGGCCAGGCTCTGCGCGGACAGGGTTGGCGGAGGGGCCGTCATCCGGTCAGCCTATTTGTGGAGGACAGACAAGTGGGGAACAGACAAGTGGGGACTGACAGAGGGCTCGCTGTTCTAGTCGTTGCCCGATTCCATGGCCGCGCGGTCGAGGGCGTCGTCCTCGGAGTCCGCGCCAGCGGCCGCGGGGTTGTCGGCAATGGCGGCGGCGCCGCCGGGTTCGAGCTGGCCGATGAGCACCTTGTGGCCGCCGACGAGCTGGCCCTGCGCGGCATACAGCTCAAGTTTGGCGCGAGAGTCGGCGATGTCGAGGTTGCGCATCGTCAGTTGCCCGATCCGATCGCTGGGACCGAAGGCGGCGTCCTCTACCCGCTCCATCGAGAGCTTGTCGGGGTGGTAGCTGAAGTTCTCGCCGCTGGTGGCGACGATGGTGTAGTCGTCGCCGCGGCGCAACCGCAGGTGGACCTCGCCGGTGACGGCGGACGCAACCCATCGCTGCAGGGACTCGCGCAACATCAGGGACTGCGGGTCGAGCCAGCGGCCTTCATAGAGCAGCCGACCGAGGCGGCGACCCTCCGCGTGATAGTTGGCGATCGTGTCTTCGTTGTGGACGGCGTTGAGGAGACGCTCAAAGGCGATGTGCAGCAACGCCATTGCCGGCGCCTCGTAGATGCCGCGGGACTTCGCCTCGATGATGCGGTTCTCGATCTGGTCGGACATGCCGAGCCCATGGCGACCGCCGATGGTGTTGGCCTCGTGAACGATGGCGACCGGATCGGTGTAGTCGACGCCGTTGATCCCGACCGGACGGCCCTGGACGAACCGGATGCGGACATCCTCCGAGTCGATGGTGACCGCCGGGTCCCAGAACCGGACGCCCATGATCGGCTGGACATCCTCAACTGAGGTGTCGAGGTGTTCGAGAGTCTTCGCCTCGTGGGTGGCGCCCCAAATGTTCGCGTCGGTCGAATAGGCCTTCTCGACGCTGTCGCGGTAGGGCAGGTTGCGCTCGGCAAGCCACGTTGACATCCCGGTGCGCCCGCCGAGCTCCGCGACGAAGTCGGTGTCCAGCCACGGCTTATAGATGCGCAGGCTCGGATTCGCGAGCAGGCCATACCGGTAGAAACGCTCGATGTCGTTGCCCTTAAACGTCGACCCATCGCCCCAGATGTCGACGTCGTCGGTGTGCATCGCGCGCACGAGCAACGTGCCGGTCACGGCTCGTCCCAGCGGCGTGGTGTTGTAGTACGCCCGGCCGCCGCTGCGGATATGAAACGCCCCACAGGCGATTGCCGAGAACCCCTCCTCGACGAGTGCGGCCTTGCAGTCGACAAGTCGGCTCAGCTCTGCGCCGTATGCCGCCGCGCGCCCGGGAACGCTCCCAATGTCGGGTTCGTCGTACTGGCCTATGTCCGCCGTGTAGGTACAGGGAATCGCCCCACGCTCACGCATCCACGCCACGGCTACGGACGTATCGAGGCCTCCGGAGAAGGCGATGCCGACGCGTTCGCCGATGGGCAGAGAAGTGAGCACCTTAGACATGCGGATCAGCCTAAGGTTCATTGTGTGAGGAGTGAGGGACCGTCCCGTCCAGCAAGAGAACGACCGATCGTGGTGGCGCACCGCGGGGCCTCCGGTTATCGGCCGGAGCACACCCTCGCCGCCTATGAGCTTGGCGCGCTCCTCGGCGCGGATTCGCTCGAACTTGATGTCGTCGTCACCAAGGACCATCACCTTGTTGCCCGGCACGAGAACGAGCTCAGCGGCACGACGACCGTCGCCACGTTGGCGGAGTTCGCCGATCGCCGCCGCACCAAGGAGGTCGACGGGGTCGTGCGCACCGGGTGGTTCACCGAGGACTTCACGTTGGCGGAGTTGCGTGGGCTGCGGGCCATCGAGACGTTCCCCGCGCAACGCCCACGCAACCGGCGCTTCGACGGCGCCTTCCCGATCGCCTCGCTCGTCGACGTCCTCAACCTGCGAGAACGCCTCACCGAGGAACTCGGCCGGACGATCGGACTGCACGTCGAGGTCAAGGGGGCGCGCTACTTCGCCGACGCGGGACTGGAGGTCGAGGCCCCGCTGACTGAGGCGTTGAGCAAGTACGGGCTCGCCGAGGCGGCCGGGCCCGTACGGGTGATGTCCTTCGAATGGACCCATCTGCGCAAACTGCGCCAGCGCGGGTTGCCGAATACGCTCGTCTTTCTCCTGGAGGACGACGGGGTGCCGCCGGATCTCGTCGGCACGACGGCGGAGCGCACCTTCGCCCATTTCCGGACTCCGGCCGGGCTTGCCGAAGTCGCCACGGTTGCCGACGCGATCGGGCCGGGCAAGAACGTGCTCGTGCCTCGCGGGCCGGGCGACACGCTGGGTTCGCCGTCGACGCTTTTTGACGATGCCCGGCGTGCGGGGTTGTCGGTCGGCTGTTGGACTTTCCGGGCGGAGAACGCCTTCCTCCCGGCCGACCTGCGCAGCAGCGACGACCCGGCGGAATACGGCGACTTGGCGACGGAGGTGGCCGCCTTTGTGCAGGCGGGCCTCGACACGGTGATCACCGATCAACCTGACCTTGTCCTTGAGGCCCTCACCACCCTCGTCGACGATTAGCCTCGACGATTAGCCTCGCCGATGCGGCCTCGCCGCACGAGTTGCCCGCTACTTAGGCCTCGCCGCCCGTGCCGCCAGAGTTGCCGGCTGCTCAGCTTCGCCGCCGCTCAGGTCCGCCGCTTAGGCCTCGCCGCCCGTGCCGCCAGAGTTGCCCGCCGTCACGTCGAGCAGCCGGTACCGCTCGGCCGCTTGGCCGGGCACCGCCGCCTCGATGTCCCCACGGGCCGCGAGCGCCTGAAGCGTGCGCACCGCCATCGACGGGCCGTCGATGTGGAAGTAGCGTCGCGCCGCCGCGCGCGTGTCGGAGAACCCGAACCCGTCCGCGCCGAGCGAGTGGAAGTCGCTCGGCACCCACTGGGCAATCTGGTCTTGGACCTGGCGCATGTAATCGGAAACGGCCACCACCGGGCCGCTGCCTTCGCGGAGCCGGCGGGTGACATAGGGGTCGTCGACCGGGTGCTCCGGGTGCAGGAAACGGGCCTCGTCGACGCGCATCGCTTCGCGTCGCAACTCGCTCCAGGACGTCACTGACCACACATCCGCGGCCACGCCCCAGTCGTCGCGAAGCAACTGCTGTGCCTCCAGGGCCCAGGAGACGCCGACGCCGCTGGCGAGCAGCTGGGCGGTGGGGGGATTGTCGAGCCCGTCCCGATTGGCCGGGGCAATGCGGTGCATCCCGGCGACGATTCCGTCGACGTCGACGTTGTCGGGTTCGGCGGGTTGGGCCATCGGCTCGTTGTAGAGCGTCAGGTAGTAGATGAGGTTCTTGTCGTCCCCGTCGCCGACCTCCCCATACATCCGCTCCAAACCGGTGCGCATGATGTGGGCGATCTCGTACCCGTAGGCCGGGTCATAGGCGACGACGGCCGGGTTCGTTGCCGCGAGCAACTGCGAATGACCGTCGGCATGCTGGAGGCCCTCACCCGTGAGGGTCGTGCGGCCCGCGGTAGCCCCGAGGAGGAAGCCGCGCGACATCTGGTCAGCCGCAGCCCAGATCGAGTCGGCGGTGCGCTGGAACCCAAACATCGAATAGAAGATGTACATCGGGATCATCGGCTCGCCGTGGGTGGCGTAGGAGGTGCCCGCGGCGGTGAAGGCGGCCATCGAGCCGGCCTCATTGATGCCGGTGTGCAGGATCTGGCCCTGCTCGGACTCCTTGTAGGCGAGCATGAGGTCGGCATCGACCGACGTGTAGTTCTGGCCGTGCGGGTTGTAAATCTTGATCGTCGGGAAGAAGCTGTCCATCCCGAATGTCCGCGCCTCGTCGGGGATGATCGGCACAACGCGGTCGCCGAACCCCTTCTCCCGCATCATGTCGCGCAGCAAACGCACCCACGCCATGGTCGTCGCGACGTGCTGCTTGCCCGATCCCTTCTTGACCCCCGCATAGGCGGCGTCACTCGGCAGCGGCAACGCGGCATACGACACCCGTCGCTCGGGCAGCCCACCGCCCAACTTGGCGCGGACCTCCATCGCGTACTGCACCGCTTCGTCCTGCGGTCCCGGGTGGAAGTAGGGCGGACGGTAGGGGTCGGCCTCGAGTTGGGTGTCGGTGATGGGGATGTTGAGGGTGTCCCGGAACGATTTGAGGTCGGCCAGGGTGAGCTTCTTCATCTGGTGCGTCGCATTGCGGCCGGCGAAGGACGTCCCGAGGGTGTACCCCTTGATGGTCTTGACGAGGACGACGGTCGGTTGGCCTTCGTGGGCCAGCGCAGCCCGGTATGCCGCATACACCTTGTGGTAGTCGTGGCCCCCGCGCTTGAGGCGCCACCAAATGTCCTCATCGGTCCAGTTGGACACGAGTTTCCGGGTACGGGAGTCGCGTCCGAAGAACTCGTCGCGCACGTACTTGCCGTTGTTCGCCCGGAAGGTCTGGTAGTCGCCGTCGCTCGTGCTGTTCATCAGGTGGACGAGGGCGCCGTCGGCATCGGCCGCAAGGAGCGGGTCCCAGCCGCGACCCCAAATCACCTTGATGACGTTCCAGCCGGCCCCACGGAAGTAGGCCTCGAGTTCCTGAACGATCTTGCCGTTGCCGCGCACGGGGCCATCGAGACGCTGGAGGTTGCAGTTGACGACGAAGGTGAGGTTGTCGAGCTCGTCGTTCGCCGCTGTTTGGAGCAGGCCGCGGGATTCGACCTCGTCCATTTCGCCGTCGCCGAGGAAGGCCCAGACATGTTGCTGGGAGGTGTCCTTCATGCCCCGGTTGTGCAGATAGCGGTTGAATTGGGCCTGGTAGATCGCGTTCATCGGGCCCAGGCCCATCGACACCGTGGGGAACTCCCAGAAGTTGGGCATCAACCGCGGGTGCGGGTAGGAGGGCAATGCGAGTGGCTTGCCGTCGACGAGGTGACTCTTTTCCTGGCGGAACCCGTCGAGCTGGGCTTCGCTGAGTCGGCCCTCAATGAACGCGCGGGCGTACATACCGGGGGAGGCGTGCCCCTGGACGAAGATCTGGTCGCCCCCGCCGGGGTGGCTCTTGCCGCGGAAGAAGTGGTTGAGCCCGACCTCATAGAGGGTCGCGGCCGAGGCGTACGTCGAAATGTGACCGCCGACGCCGATGCCGGGTCGCTGAGCGCGGTGGACGAGCATCGCCGCATTCCAGCGGGTCATCCGGCGGATCTGCTTCTCGATCTTTTCATCGCCCGGGTACCACGGTTCGTGCTCAGCGGGGATGGTGTTGATGTAGTCGCTCGTCGTCACAGACGGAACGCCGACCTGCATCTCGCGGGCCTTTTCGAGGAGCCGGAGCATGAGATACCGAGCCCGCGCGCGGCCGTTGTCGTCGATGACCGAGGTCAGCGAGTCGAGCCACTCCTGGGTTTCGTCCGGGTCGATGTCCGGGAGGTGGCTGGGAATCCCATTGAGAATGGGTCCGGCGTTGTCGCGACCGACCACGGTCTTGGTCCTCTCTGCGGTGCTTCGGCGATCTGCCAACGTCGTGACGCTCCGCGGTCGCGGACGGCATTGCCTGGTTTGGGTCCATCCTCTACCTCAACGTGGCCGCTGTCACACCAACGGGTTGTCAGTCCCGACAGGCAGACTGGTCCCATGAATATCGGTCTGTACGACTCGGGGGACATCGCGTGGCGACCGGTTTCCGCGGCGCTTGCGAGGGCGCGCAGCCTCCTTGCCTTGCTCACATTCGGGCCGGTGCTATTGATCCTCGTCGCCCTCGCGGTGACGGCTGCCCGTTGGGTGTGGATCCCGGCGGGGATCGTTCTCGTGCTGCTCGGGTGGGTGCTTTGGCTTGTTCACCGCCAGGTCAGTGCGATTTCGTATGCCGAGTTGCCCGAGGAGTTGGTCATCCGCAAGGGCCGCGTCTGGCGAAGCTTGGTGAGCATTCCCTACGGTCGACTGCAGTATGCCGACATGGGTTCGGGCCCGCTGGCGCGACAGTTTGGCCTCGCCTCCGTGACGATCCACACTGCTGCCCCTTCCAGCGCCGGCACCCTGCCGGGCCTGCCCCTGGCCGAGGCCGAGTCCCTTCGCGACCGGTTGACGTCGATGGGTGAAGCGCAGCGGGCCGGGCTGTGAGGAGAGCGCGCCCATGACCTGGCATCGCTTCCACCCACTGACCCCCTTCCTGCGCGGAGGGGTGATGATCGCTGCCGTGTTCGGCTGGCTCCTTAGCCAACAGTTCAGCAGAGTTTTCGGCGCGCCCGCAGATGACCCGACCGGGGGCCACTGGGGCATCGCCGCCGTCGGCATCGTCGTTGTGGTTTCCGGCGGCGTTCTGCTCGACTGGATCAGTTGGCGCGCCGCGCGCTACCGCCTGGGCTCGAGCACCGTCGAGCTCAAATCTGGCGTCGTCTTTCGCCAGCACCGGCAGGTGCGCTATGACCGGATTCAAGCTGTCGAGATCACCCGGCCGTTGATGGCGAGACTCGTGGGGCTCTCGTCGGTCAAGGTCGAGGCGGCTGGTGGCCTGATGTCGAGCATTCAGCTGGCCTACCTCCCGCACGCGCAGGCCCTTGACATCCGCGCCGACCTCTTGGCGCAGGCCCGCTCGCGTGAGGTCGCGGGGCCGCGGGCGTCGAGTGAGCAAGGTGTCGGCGTGATGCCCGCGGCCCCCGTTTCGGGCAGCTTTCCCGACGCCGCGATCTGGCCTGCTCCGCAGGGCGCTGCCTATGACTTGCCCGCGCCCGAGGGCGCCCCAGTTGACGGGCTCGCTCCCGGCGCCCCAGTTGACGGGCTGGCCCCGGGCGCCCCACGCGTGCAGCCTGCTCTCGCGGCGGCCGGGGAAGTTCCGGCGCGGTGGCGCGGCATACCGATGGGCAGTGACGACGTGATCGATGGGGCCCAGCAGATCGCCGCGATCCCCGCGGCGAGGGTGTGGGCAGCGACCGGGTTCAGCGGCAGCACCCTGTTCCTCATCCCGGCGATCCCGGTGCTGATCTTCGCCCTCATCAATCGGTCTTTGGGGATCCTGCCGTGGCTCGGTCCGATGGTGCTCGCACTCATCGGTCAGCAGGCGGGAAAGTTGACGAGCTGGGCCAACTTCCGGGTGCTCGCCACCGACGACGCGATCCTCGTGCGACACGGGCTCACCGAGTTGCGCTCCGCGACCATCCCGGTGCGGCGGGTCCAGGCCATCGAGGTCAGCCAGCCGCTCCTTTGGCGGCCCTTCGACTGGTGGAAGGTTCAGGTCAACGTCGCGGGGGTTCTCCAGATCGACCCCACCGAGACTGCGCTCATTCCCATCGGGACCCGCGCCGAGGTGCTCGCGATCCTTGCCGCGATGGGGCCCACCTGGTCGATACCCGAGGTGATCGAGGGCATGGATGCCCCTGGGAGATCCCCCCACTTCGTCTCGGCACCGACCGCGGCGCGCTGGCTCGACCCCCTCTCCTGGCAACGGACCGGTTATGCCGTCACGTCGGCGGCCCTCATTACCCGCGGCGGGTGGCTGGGGCGGCACACCCAGTTGGTGCCGCATGCGCGGATGCAATCGTTGCAATTGAAACAAGGCCCCCTTGAACGGCGACTGAAACTGGCCTCCGTCCGGACCCTCTCCACGATGGGCCCGGTTGTCCCGGAGGTCCGTCACCTATCGATCACCGACGCGACCGCACTCATTGGCGACCAGATGGTGCGCTGCGCGCTCGCCCGCCGAGCCGATGGGAGTGCGAGGCCACCGGCTGACCAAGGCGTCCCCGGTGCACTATCGTCAAGCTTGAGCGAGTCCACGACGGGGGACTCGCGATCGTCATTGCGGATGGAGTGAACGGCGTGAATGTCCCGACACCGGCGCAGGGGCCGACGGGTCCGGTGGCGCGCCTCGGGTTTGTCCCAGGCCACGTGGTCCAGGAGTTTGGTTACGGCGATGACGTCGACGAGGACTTTCGCTATGCCGTCGAGGACCTCATCGGCAGTGAACTGGAGTACGACGATTTCACCGGAGTCGCCGACGCCGTCCTGTTGTGGTGGCGCGAAGATGATGGGGATCTCGTCGATGCGCTCGTCGACACGCTGACGAACCTCGCCGAGGGTGCCGGGATCTTCGTGTTGACGCCGAAGGCTGGCCGGTTCGGGGAAGTGGATGCCGCGGAAATCGCAGAGGCTGCCCTGGCCACCGGACTGCACGCCACCGGCACCGTGAGCATCGGCGCAGACTGGGCCGGGACCAAGCTCGTGGCACCCAAGTCGGCGCGCCGCTGACTGCCCTCGCCTGGGGCCGTTGATGGAAAGATGGCGGCCATGACTTCATTGCTCGTGGGGGACCGCGCTCCACACTTCGCCTTGCCCAACCAGAACGGTGAAACGGTCACCCTCTCGTCGCTGCTCGGGCAGAAGAACGTGTTCCTCGTGTTCTATCCCTTCGCCTTCTCTGGGATCTGCACCGGCGAGCTGGGTGAGATCCGTGACAACCTTGGCGCCTTCGAGTCCGACGAGGTGCAAGTGCTCGCGCTCTCGTGTGACCCGATGTTCACCTTGCGCGCGTGGGCCGATCACGAGGGCTACTTCTTCCCGCTGCTCAGCGACTTCTGGCCGCACGGCGCGACCGCGGCGGCATACGGCGTCTTTGACGACCAGGCCGGAATGGCCGTGCGCGGCACCTTCCTCATCGACCGTGACGGCATCGTCCGCTGGTCGTTGGTCAACCCGCCCGGGACGTCCCGCGACTTCAGCGGCTATCACGAGGCGCTCGCCGCCTTGACTGGTCTGGGCAGCCTCGAACCTTCGACCGCGACCTCGGGCACCTGACGCCGGGCACCCTGACGCCGGTTGCCGGGCACCCTGACGCCGGGCACCTGACAGAATGTGGCCCACCCGGCGATGTCCCGGGTGTCTAGGGCCTGTAGCTCAGTTGGTAGAGCGCCACGTTTACACCGTGGATGTCGTCGGTTCGAGCCCGGCCGGGCCCACATGCCGCCCGTGATCCTCGCTGATGTTGTCGCCGCGATGGAGCGGCTCTACCCCATCGCAACCGCCCAACCGTGGGATCAGATTGGGCTGGTGACCGGGGACCTTGAGCAGCCAGTGCGGCGGATTCACTTCGCCCTCGACCCCACCCTTGCGGTGATCGAGGAGGCCCGCGCCGTGGGGGCTGACGTCCTCATCACCCACCACCCGCTGCTCTTGCGGGGAGTGCACAGCGTGGCCACCACATCGGCCAAGGGCGCATCCATCACGTCGCTGGTCGTCGGTGACGTCGCGCTCTATGTCGCCCACACGAATGCCGACGTCGCACCGAGGGGAGTCTCGGACGCGCTGGCGGCAGCCTGCAACCTCGAAGACATCACGCCGCTCGTTATGGAGAACGGCCAGCCGACCGGGCGACTCGGGTCCCTGCCCGCGGAGGTGACCCTCCGGGAGTTCGCCGCAGCGCTCGCCGACCGGTTGCCGAAGGCCGCCGGGGGGATCCGGGTCGCCGGTCCACCGGACGCCCCAGTGCGGCGGGTGGCCGTGCTTGGGGGTGCGGGGGACAGCCTCTTCGGCGCCGTTCGGGCGAGCCGGGCCGATGTGTACGTCACCGCGGATTTGCGTCATCACCCGGCACTGGAGGCCCGCGAGGAGGCCCGGGGTGGGCCGCCGTACTTGATCGACGCGGGTCACTGGGCCACCGAATCGCTCTGGCTCGCCCACGTTGAGCGGGATCTCATCGGCGAACTCGGGGTGGCCTTGGACTCGGACCAGGACGCGCAGGTCGACACATCGATCAGCCAACTGTGCACCGACCCCTGGACGTTCGTCGTCGATTGACGTCCCCCGCCCCCGCGTTATCTCCGCACCGTAGCCGCGCTACCCCAGCAAGGACCCGCGCTCCTGGTCGACCCAGGCCCACCACGAGGCGAGCGTCGGCGGCACAACACCCGAATCGGCGGGGATATAGGTTGGGGCCACATGGCCGTGGCCCCGCCGCCATCCCCGACTCCTGGAAAGAGGTATGCCGTGAAAGCCGAGCACTCGCGTCAGATGCGGCTACTCGACCTGCAAGGGGTCGACACCCGGCTCGACCAGCTCGCCCACAAGCGGGCCCACCTGCCGGTGCGGGCTCAGCTCGCCGATCTCACGGCGAAAGCCGCCGCCGCCAAGGACCATCTCGTGCGCGCGCAGACGGCCCAAAGCGACGTTAAGCGCGAAGTCGCCAAGGCCGATGGCGACGTCCAACTCGTGCGCGATCGGGCGGCCCGTGATCAGGCCCGACTTGACGCCGGCACCGGGACCGCGAAGGACCTGCAGGCCATCACCCATGAGTTGACCTCCCTCGCGAGGCGGCAGGCCGAACTCGAAGACATCGAGATCGAAGTCATGGAGCGCGCCGAGCGGGCAGACGAAATTGTCGCCGCTGCCAACGCGGCCGTCGCCGACCTCGATGCCCAGGTCGCCGCCGCGAGCGCCGAACACGACGAGGCGCTCGGCGACCTCGACGCCCAGATCGCCAGCGTTGGCGCCCCGCGGGTCGGCCTCACTGACGAGGTCGGCGCGGACCTGCTGGCGCTCTACGAGAAGCTTCGGGCCAGCCACAACGGCGTCGGCGCCGCCGCCCTCCACCAGCGCCGCTGCCTCGGGTGCCAGCTGCAACTCAACGCCGCCGATCTGGAGGAAATCCGGGCAGCCGCCGCGGACGAGGTCATCCGCTGCGAAGAGTGCGGCCGCATCCTCGTGCGGATCCCCGAGTCGGGCCTCTGAGGGCACCCGCATGCCAGCCCTCGCCCCCTCGCGCCCCGTGGCCGGGTGCCCTCGCCCCGCGGCTGGGTGCCCTCGCCCCGCGGCTACCTCCCGGCGACGCCACCTCATGCCTCGATGAGCACCCAACGACGCCTGCGCGTCGAGGCGGATGGCGGCTCTCGGGGTAACCCGGGGGTAGCGGGGTATGGCGCCCTCATCCGTGACGAAGCCACCGGTGAGGTCCTCGCGGAGCGCGCCCAACCGCTCGGTTTGGCCTCCAACAATGTGGCCGAATACTCGGGCCTCCTCGCCGGGTTACGGGCGGTCCTCGCGATCGACCGCGCCGCCGCAGTGACGGTGGCCATGGACTCCAAACTCGTGGTCGAGCAGATGTCTGGCCGCTGGAAGATCAAGCACGAGGACATGCGCCGCCTCGCCCTGGAGGCTCGCGACCTCGTCGCCCAGATCACCGCGGCCGGCGGACACGTCCGATACACCTGGATTCCCCGCGCCGCCAACGGAGATGCCGACAAACTCTCGAACGACGGTATGGACGGCCTCGACATCTGCCGCGGCGCCGGCTGCGCGGACGAGGAACCACCGATCGTGGCCTTTGCCCACCCCACCGACCCCTTCCCCAAGGGCAAGCCAACCCGACTGGTGCTTGTTCGCCACGGGGTGACCGCCTTGACGGAGCAGATGCGACTCGACGGTCGCGGCGGCCTCGATCCATCGCTGAGCGAGCTTGGACGGGAGCAAGGGGCGAATGCCGCACGCCTCGTCGCGGAACTCTTGGCGGGCCACCCGGCACCGGTCGTCACCTCGGCGCTCGCGCGGGCCAAGGAAACCGGCGCGCTGATTGCCGCCGCGCTCGGCGTCGAGGCGCAGGTCGACGATGCCTGGGATGAGCAGAACTTCGGTGACTGGGACGGTGCCGCGATGGCGGACCTGCTCACGACGCAGCGGGCCGACGTTGGCCACCTGCGAGCCGACCCGCGCTACAAACGGCCCGGCGGCGAAAGCCATCTCGACCTCACGGCACGCGTGCTCGCGGCATACGAGGAGTTGGTGGGTCGCGGCGGCACCATCGTCGTCGTCTGTCACCGCAAGCCGATCATGGTCGTGCTTGCCCACGTCCTGGGTCTGACCATGGAACGGGGCTGGCGAGTTGAGACCGCGCCGGGTTCGATGAGCGGTGTTGAAGCCTGGACGAACGGCGTGGCAACCATCGCCTTCACGAATCGGACGTAGGTTGGCAGTCATGGGGGAGCGGGCGCGTGAGCAGGTAACGACCGTGGCGAACGTGGTCACGACGGTGCGGTCGATCATCAGCATGGTCCTCGCCGTGCTCGCACTCGCTCAAGGCTCGTTCGCGCTCCTCGTCGCGGCGTATGCCGTCTACTGGGTCGGCGACATCCTCGATGGGATTGCGGCGCGGTTCCTTGACCAGGAGACCGTGATCGGCGCCGTCTATGACGTCATCGCCGATCGGGCGAACACGACGTTGGCGGCCGCGGCGTTCATTGCGCTGCGCCCGGATATTGGTGCGCCGATGGCGGTCTTCCTCATCCAGTTCTGCCTGCTCGACACCCTCTTGACGCTCTCGTTCCTCTATTTCCCGGGGATCATCAGCCCGAACTACTTTGCTCGCGTCGACAAGCCGATCTATCTCCTCAACTGGTCGCCCATTGCGAAGGCGTCCAATACGGGCGTTGTCGTGCTGCTCTGCCTCATCGGCCAGCCCTGGCCAGCCCTCGCGTGGGCACTGTTGATGACGGCTCTCAAGAGTTGGTCCCTCGCACGGCTGCACGCGATCCTCTCGGGCCGCACGGCCGCTGCGCCGGCCTCGTCCGCGAAGGCCCCGCCCACGAAGGCCCCGCCCACGAAGGCCCCGCCCGCTCCGGTCCCTCCCACGAAGGCATAACCGGGTGCTCGCCATCGACCTGACGACGAGCAATGTGGTGCCGGTCGCGCTCGCCTATGGGTTTGGCTCCGCGTTCTTGCCGTTCCTCAACGCAGAACTCTTCGTGGCGGCCGCGGTCGCGGCCCTCGCCAACGGGTGGTGGTGGCCGGTTCTTGCCCTCTCGATGGGCCAGACGGTCGGCAAATGCGTGATGTTCCTCGGGGCTCGACACGGCGCGAGCTGGCTGGAGCGTCGCCGACGCCGGCAGGAGGGCGGCCCCGCGCGCGAGCTGACCGGCTGGCGCCTACGGGTGGCCCTGTGGGGCCGGCTCATGCTTGAGCTGCTTGATCGGCCGGTGCAGTCGTTCCTCGTCGTGCTCGCGGCGGCGACGATCGGCATTCCACCGCTGGCGATCGTGTCGGTCGTCGCGGGGACACGCAAAACGCCCTTCGCGGTCTTTGTCACCGCGTGCACCATCGGCCGAGCGGGGCGCTTCCTTGCCCTCGCCTGGCCGATCGCTGCGGCGACCCACTGAGGGCACGACCGGGGCCGCGGTCGTCGCATGGAGAGCGCCCCAATTCGCGAGCGCCGAGGCCACCGAGACCCGATGCTGGCTACCCTCCTCACATGACCAACCTCGAGGCCGATCCGGCCGCGCGCGCCTACCGACCCGACACGCTTGCGGTGCGGGGCGGGCTGATGCGCAGCAGCTTCGAGGAGACCGCCGAGGCGCTCTATCTCACCTCGGGTTTCGTCTACTCGAATGCGGAGGAAGCCGAGGCGACCTTCAAAGAGGAGATCACCCGCTACTCCTACAGCCGTTATCACAACCCCACGGTGTCGATGTTTGAAGAGCGGCTGCGCCTCCTCGACGGGGCCGAGGACTGCCACGCCACGGCGACCGGGATGGCGGCCGTCTTTGCCGCGCTCGGTGGGCTCTGCGGCGCCGGGTCGCGGATCGTCGCCGCGAAGGCCCTCTTTGGCACCTGCTACACGATCTGCAACGAAGTCCTCCCGCGCTGGGGAGTCGAGACCGTCTTCGTCGACGGCACCGATCTCGAGCAGTGGCGCGAAGCCCTCTCCGTCCCCACCACCGTGGTGTTCTTTGAGACCCCCAGCAACCCGACCATGCAACTCGTCGACATCGCCGCAGTGAGCGAACTGGCCCACGCCGCGGGTGCGACCGTCGTTGTCGACAACGTCTTCGGCACCCCCGTGTTTTCCCGGCCGCTCGATCATGGCGCCGATCTCGTCGTCTATTCCGCGACGAAACACATCGATGGACAAGGGCGCGTCCTCGGTGGGGCCGTGCTCGGGTCGCGCGACCTCATCCAAGGCCCGGTGCGTGGGATGGTCCGCAACCTCGGGCTCACGCTGTCCCCATTCGCCGCCTGGGTGCTCGTCAAATCCCTGGAGACGATGTCGCTGCGGGTCAACCGGCAGGCCGCCAACGCGCTCGCGATCGCCGAGTACCTCGCCGAACACCCGCGGGTCGACTCGGTGCTCTACCCGTGGCTAGCCTCCCACCCGCAGCACGGGCTGGCCCGCCGTCAAATGCTCGGCGGCGGGACCGTCGTCACCGCCACCCTCGACACCGACCAGGCGGGCACTTTCGGGGTGATGAACACCCTGCGGCTCATCGACATCAGCAACAACCTCGGCGACGCAAAGTCGCTCATCACCCACCCGTCGACGACGACGCACTCGCGGATCCCCGCCGATCAGCGCACGGCGCTCGGCATTGTCGCCGGGACGGTGCGCCTCTCGGTGGGCCTCGAAGACCCCCGCGATCTCATCGACGACCTCGCCGAGGCGCTCGCCACCTTGGGCTAACCAGGGCCGGGCTCAACGGGCGACGACTCGCGTTCGAGGGCGTCGAGCACCCACGGTCGGCCGGGCCGCGCGGGCGCGTGCAGGGCAACCTCGAACCGGTCACTGAGCAGTTCCGCGAGCGCCGAAGGCCGGCGAGGATCGGCCGCCGACTCACAGAGCGCCCGGGCCACCAACCCCCGGGTGTGCTTCGCCAGATGGGTCGCCCCCGGCACCCGCACCGCAACCCAGCGGCGGGCGAGGTCGCCCTGCGGAACCCAGGCCGCGGCATACGTGCTGGAGCGGCAATCAACGATCAACCCACGCCCCGCCGCCGCCGGCAACGCACGGGCCAGCTCGGGGCGCCATAGCCGGGCCAGGGGTCCGACCTCGGGGAGGTTGACGGCCATCGAGAGCCGGTATGCCGCGATCCGGTCGCCCGGACGCACGGCCCCATAGAGGGCGGAGACGATGAGCAGACGGGCGTTCGCCCGGCGGCGCGCGGCGGCGTCGAGCTGAGCAAAAGCGAGCGCGTCGTAGAGGACGCCGGTGTAAACCTCACGTGCAGGTCGAGACGGGGCGCTGGCGACGAGCGCGTTCGCCGTCACCTCGGCGCCGAGCGAAGGCGGCACCCCCAAGAGATTCAGTGCATCGGGGGCCAAGGACGAGGCGACGAGCGCCGCGCGCACCTGCGCGCGGGTGGCGGTCAACTCCGGGAACGACAATTCCGCGAGCCGGGTTGCACTACCGCGGGTCGCCCGAGCCTTGGTCTCTGAGGGCGGCAGCAGCACGAGCACGTCGTCACTCTAGGGAATCGGCCCAGGTAGGTTGCCGATATGTCCAAGCCCGCCATTCGCGTCCGCTACACCGACCAACCCCTGCCCGGGTCGGTGCCCGACCGCGGCTTGCCCGCCCGATTTGCCGCGATTCGCGCGCAATTCGAGGTCCCGGTGGACTTCCCGGCCGACGTGCTCGCCGAGGCGACGGCGGTCGTCGCCGACCCGGTCGAGTGGCCGAGCCGCGACGAAACCGCCGTGCCGTTCCTCACCATCGATCCGCCGGGCTCGATGGATCTCGATCAAGCCCTGCACATCGAGCGGTCGGGCGTCGGTTTCCGGGTGCGTTACGCCATCGCCTATCTGCCTGCCTATGTCGTTCCGGGCGGCGCCCTCGATACCGAAGCGCGTCGCCGCGGCCAGACCATCTATGCCCCCGATGCGCGCACCCCGCTGCATCCACCGGCGCTCTCCGAGGGCGCCGCGAGCCTCCTGCCAGATGCGGTGCGTGCGGCCTACGTCTGGGATATGGAGCTGGCTGAGTCGGGCGCGGTGACCTCGGCGAAGGTCTACCGGGCGTTGGTGCGCAGCGTCAATCGGTTCGACTACGAGGAGGTCCAGTCAGCGATCGACGGCGGCACCGACGATGAGCGGCTGCGCCTTCTCGCCGACGTGGGCGAGCGGCGGTTGGCTCTCGAGAAGGCGCGCGGCGGGGCAAGCCTGCCGATGCCCGAGCAGCAAGTCACCCAGGACGCCGACGGTGTGTTCGCGCTCAGCTTCCGCCCGCCCCAACGGGCCGAGGAGTGGAACGCCCAGATTTCGCTGATGACGGGGATGGCTGCGGCAGATCTCATGATGACCGCGAAGGTTGGGCTCCTGCGTGCCCTGCCGCCGCCGGATCAGGGCGCGGTGGCTCGCTTCCGGCGACAGGCGGCGGCGCTCGGGGTGGCGTGGCCGCCCCAGGAGCGGTATGGCGACCTTCTCCGCCGTCTCGATCGGTCCGACCCCAAACACCTGGCCCTCATCTACGAAGCGACGTCGCTCTTCCGCGGATCCAGTTACGTCGCCGTCAATGGTGCGGTGCCCCCGCAGTCGGAGCATTCCGCGATCGCCGGCCACTACGCCCACGTGACGGCGCCGTTGCGGCGATTGGTCGACCGTTTTGGTCTGGTTATCGCGGAATGTATCTGCGCCGGGCAGCCGGTCCCGACGTGGGTCATCGAGGCCCTGCCGACGTTGCCCGACATCATGGCGACGACCGGGCGGGTCGCCAGCGGGGTCGAGCGGGCCTGCACGGACACGGTCGAGGCGGCGATCCTCGCGCACCGAGTCGGGGAGGACTTCGCCGCCGTCGTCGTGGATCGGGCCGAGCGGGGGCGGCTCGTGCTCCAGCTCATCGACCCGGCCGTTATCGCCATGGCCGTCGACTCCGCAGCTGCACCGGGTGACCTCGTCACCGCCCGCCTGATCGAGGCGACGATCGCCACGGGCACGGTCCTCTTCCAACTCATCGCGCCAACCACGACGGCGAAGGTTGCAGGGTGAGTGGATGAGTCGACCGGTACGCCGGATTCTGTTCCGGTGCCACGGTTTCCCGCGACACCGGCGACGGTCATCCATCTAGGCCCGCCATTGCTGACGGGCTCGTGCGCCCTACCCGTGTACTCGGGCGGGCCGCCCTCAAACGCACACTGTCTGAGCTTGCTCCAGGTGGGGTTTACCTAGCCGATCCGGTCACCCGAATCGCTGGTGGTCTCTTACACCACCGTTTCACCCTTACCCCGGCCAGCGAACCGGCTGGGGCGGTCTGTTTCTGTGGCACTGTCCCGCGGGTCGCCCCGGGTGGCCGTTAGCCACCACCTTGCCCTGTGGAGTCCGGACGTTCCTCGATACCCCCAACCTTCCGGCCAAGGACAGCGCGACCGCCTGGTCGACTCATCCGCGGCACACCTTAGCCGCCACTACTGTGACCGTATGCAGGTGACTCACCTTGGGCACGCGTGCCTCCTCCTCGAGATGGCGGGCACGCGGGTGCTCGTTGACCCGGGGGAGTTCACCGCCGACTTCGCGCCCGCGACCGACGTGGCGGCGATCATCGTCACCCATCAACACATCGACCATCTCGACAAGGCCCGCTTCCCGGACCTCGTGCGCCGCAACCCGGACGCGGTGATCATTGCCGATCCGCAAAGCGCGGCGCTGCTCAATGATCTCGGGTTCGACGCGATCGCCCAGGACGGCGCCCCGCACCTCGTCGGCGGCGTCACGCTTGCGCCGATCGGCTCGATCCATGCCCTCATCCATGAGGACATCCCGCGGGTCGCCAATGTTGGCGTGCGGTTGTCGGCGCCGGGTGAGCCGACGTTCTACCACCCCGGCGACACGCTGGCGGAGGATCCGGGTGACGTTGACGTGACCGCATTCCCGCTGAACGCGCCGTGGCAACGCAGCGCTGACATGGTCGCGTTTCTGCGCCGCGTCGGTGCCCGCGAGGCGATTCCCATCCACGACGGACTCCTCAACGTGACCGGCCGCAAGCTCTACCTTTCCCAGGCGCGGGCGCTGGGCAACACGACGATTCGCGACCTCGCCGGTGTCGGCGCAACCGCCATCGAGAAGGACTGATCGCCGTGGGCAAATCGGGGTCCGGCAAGGAACGCAAGGCTAAGAAGTCGTGCTGCCAGAGCAAGCCGCGCTGCAAGAACTGCCCGATCGTGCTGTCCCGGCTCGCCGCCCTTGGGCACGCAGACAAGATCGGGAAACGGCGGTTTGTCGTGGTCAAGGACATCCCCAAGAGTGACGCCAAGGCCGCGCGGACACGGTAGCCGCCGATGCCCAAGGCGACTGAGCAGCCGGTCGCTTGTCCTCGAAAGTGAGGGCAGGAAATGGCACGACGTGACGGGGAGTCCGGTCCTAATGTGGGTCCCATGGACAGCATCGTCGGTGAGGTTCCCACTCGGTGGGAGCAGACCGACTGGCGGCGCGGGCTGAGCCCGGCCGATTACCAGCGCCGATTCGACGTGCAAGAGGCCAACGGCTTCGACGTTCACGGGGAAGCGACATTCGTCGCGAGTATGGTCACCAGGTCGACGCGGATTCTCGATGCCGGGTGCGGCACCGGTCGGGTGTCGACCCGGCTCACCGCACTCGGCTATCGATGCGTGGGCATCGACGCGGACCCAGCGATGGTCGCGGTTGCCATGGCCCGGGATCGGATCACCGAATTCCAGGTCGCGGATCTGGCGACCATGAACCTCGCCGGTCGCGCGTTCCACGCCATCCTCCTCGCGGGCAATGTCGTCCCGCTCCTCGCGCCCGGCACCCTGTCTCGGGTGATGGCCGGCATCGCGCATCATCTTGAACCAAGCGGGCTCGTTATCGCCGGCTTCGGTCTCGACGCTGCGCACTTACCACCGGGGGCCACCGTGACGGCGCTGACGGCATACGACCGGGCCTGTGACGGTGCGGATCTTGCGTTCATCTCCCGGTATGGCTCGTGGGCGCGGGAACCGTTCGAGGCCCGCGGTGGTTATGCGGTCTCGATCCACTCCAAACGCTGACCGCATCCACGCCAAACGCTGACCGCGCGGGACCACGTCGACTCGGTCAGGCGGAACGCGACCCCCGTGGTGGGCTGACAACGGGTGCGAGCCCACCACGGGGGAGCGCACCGCGCGGCGCAGTGACGAGCGAGGCGACGCCTCAGGTCCGGTCCGCGCCGTAGTTCTCCCAGTCCTCGTCGTCCTTGTCCCACGCCTTGGTGCGCTCGGCGGCGATTTCCAACGCCGCAGCGGCCTCCGCACGTGACTCATAGGGGCCGAGCACATCGTCATTGCGGCTGCGGTTCTCCTCCGTCTCGACCTCCCCGGTCGCCACATTGAACCAATACGGCATTGGCCCTCCCTTATCGCGTCGAACGCGCACCCACGCGCGTTGCCTAGACTCCACCGTATGCCGCCGAGCCCCGCACGTGTCGTTCCGGGGGCACTCTCGCCTCGTCGTGCGGTGCCCAAAGCGATCGTCCGCCCCGAATACGTCGACCGGCCCGGCCCCGAGCGCTACAACGGCCCGGAGGTCAAGGACGAGGAGACGATCGCCCGGATGAGGGTCGCCGGGCGGATCGCGGCGCAGGCGTTGGCCGCCGCCGCGGAGATCATCGCCCCCGGGGTGACCACCGATGAGATCGACCGGGTCGGCCACGAGTTCCTCCTCGATCACGGGGCCTACCCCTCGACCCTCGGCTATCGCGGGTTCCCGAAGTCGCTGTGCACCTCCGTCAACGAGGTCATTTGTCACGGAATCCCGGACAGTCGCCCACTTGCCGACGGTGACATCGTCAACATCGACATCACCGCGTTCATCGGGGGCGTCCACGGTGATACCGACGCGACGTACCTGGTTGGCGACGTCGATGAGGAGAGCCGGTTGCTCGTCGAGCGCACCCATGAAGCAATGATGCGTGGCATCAAAGCTGCGCAGCCCGGGCGACAGATCAACATCATCGGTCGCGTCATCGAGAGTTATGCCCGCCGCTTCGGTTATGGCGTCGTGCGCGACTTCACCGGCCACGGAATCGGGACCGCCTTCCACAGTGGGTTGGTCGTCCCGCACTACGACGCAGCGCCCGCATATGAGACGTTGATCGAGCCGGGCATGACGTTCACCATCGAGCCCATGCTCAACCTCGGCAGCCACGACTACGTGACGTGGGACGACGGGTGGACCGTGGTCACCAAGGATGGCCAGCGGTCGGCCCAGTTCGAACACACCATCGTGATCACGGCGACCGGCAACGAGATCCTCACGCTTGTCTGAGCGCGACACGCTCGTCTGAGCGCGCCCCACCCCCCAACCCACCCGCGGCGCTACACCAAGGAGACCAGATGGCTGAGCACGGACTTCCCCTCGGGATCGACGTGGGCGGGAGCGGCGTCAAGGGCGCTCCGGTCGACCTCGAACGCGGCGAATTCGCCCACAAACGTCTGAGGATCCCCACCCCCCAGCCAGCGACCCCGGATGCCGTCGGCGCCGTTATCGCCGACATCGTCGATGCCTTCGATGACGTGCGCGGTGGCTCACCGATCGGGATTACGATCCCCGGCGTCGTCACGCATGGAATTGTTCGTACTGCGGCCAACATCGACAAGGGCTGGATCGACTTCGACGCTGAGGCGATGCTCGAAGACAAGTTGCGCCACGACGTCGTCCTCGTCAACGACGCCGACGCGGCCGGTGTGGCGGAGGTGCACTACGGTGCGGCCAAGGGGCAGCGGGGACTCGTCATCATGACGACCCTCGGCACCGGCATCGGCACGGCCGTCATCCACAACGGCGTCCTCGTCCCCAACTCCGAACTTGGGCACCTGGAGATCGACGGCCACGACGCGGAAACCCAGGCAGCCGCCTCCGTGCAGGAACGCGAGAACCTCAGTTGGGAGGCCTGGGCCGAGCGTCTCCAGCGCTACTACTCCCACCTCGAGAACGTGTTGTGGCCAGAGCTCATCGTCGTTGGGGGCGGGGTCTCCAGCGACGCCGCCCATTTCCTGCCCCTGCTGAAGTTGCGCACCCCGATTGTCGCTGCCACCCTGCAAAACCGGGCCGGGATCATTGGCGCCGCGGTGCTCGCCTCGCAGAAGTCCGCAAAGAGAGGGACCAAACCCTAGGCGGTAGGGCGCCTCGCCCGGGCCGGTCGGTGGGAGTCGAACGCGGCCGTTAGGCCTCGAACGAGTGTTCGGCCGCGGGGAACGCACCGGAGGCGACCTCGGCGGCATACGCCTGGGCAGCCTCGCTGAGGGTCACGCGCAGGTTGGCGTATTGCTTGACGAAGCGCGCCATCTTGCCGCCCCGCAAACCCGCCATGTCCTGCCACACGAGGACCTGGGCGTCGCAATGCGGCCCGGCGCCGATGCCGACGGTGGGGATCGCGAGGGCGCTGGTGACTCGCTGGGCAACGGGGGCGGGGACCATTTCCATGACGAGAGCGAAGGCCCCGGCCTCCTGCAAGGCGAGGCCATCCGCGAGGAGCTGGTCGCCGGCGTCGCCGCGGCCCTGGACGCGATAGCCGCCGATCGTGTATTCGCTTTGCGGGGTGAAGCCGATGTGTCCCATCACGGGGATTCCGGCCTGGACGAGGAGTTTGACCTGCGGAACGACGTCGACACCGCCTTCGAGCTTGACCGCGTGGGCGAGTCCCTCCTTCATGAATCGGGTCGCCGTTGCCAGCGCCTGCTCCGGACCAGCCTGGTAGCTGCCGAACGGGAGGTCGGCGACCACCATGGCCCGGCGCACCGAGCGGGTCACTGCCGCACACAGGGGCAGGAGATGCTCGACGGTCACCGGCACTGTCGTCTCGAAGCCATAGACGTTGTTGCCCGCGCTGTCGCCGACGAGCAACACGGGGATGCCAGCCTCGTCGAAGATCTCGGCGCTGTATTGGTCGTAGGCCGTCAACATGGCCCAACGCTCGCCGCGCTCCTTCATGGCCGTCAGCTGCGGGATCCGGACCCTTTTGACTGGCGCGGGCGTAGAGCCGGCCTGGCCGCTGCCATACGGCGGCGTGTTCTCCGGTGCGGGGTTGCTGGGGCTGCGTGTCGCGTCGGCCATGTCTGCGATCCTAGGCGGCGGGCCCGGGGGTGGGGCGCTCCGTGGCGATCGGAACGTCGGGCCGAAGAAAGAAGTGCGGGGGGTGGACCTTGCGGGAACTTTTCGGCGTCGATCGGGAACTTTTCGGCGTCTATCCCGCAAACCGGGGCGGATCCGTGCTTGCCTAGACCCTCAGGTCGCCTCCCGGCGGCCGCACCGGAAAATCTGGGAGGAAGACCCGTGAAGAAACGTCACGTGGGAGCCGTCTCGGGGGTCGCCATCGCGGCGCTCGCTCTGAGTATGGCCCCGTCAAGCGCGGGCGCAGCGCCCGCCGCAGCAGGTGACCGCGAGGCCGCGGCCACATCGCGAAGTGACAATCTGCCAAACCCCCTCGCCGACGCGCAAGCGAAGCTGCGGGCTGAGGGAGTGGCGAAGCTGCTCTCCGGGGAGGCAACCCTGGAAGGCAGCGGCGCGTCGCGCGTCATCAAGATCCCGGGCAGCACCGCCCCTGGTGCGCGTGGGACCGCGGCAGGCAAAGCGAGATGGGTCTGGTACCCCGTTGAGCGGGAAGAGTCGATCTTTACGATTCTGACCGAGTTCGGCGACAAGAAGATGTCCGCCTCGGGCGGTACCGCAGGGCCACGCAAGAACCAGATCCCCAAGCCCGACCGGAACTGGGACGGGAATTCGACGGATGACAACGCGACCTACTGGGTTCCCGACTTCAATACGGCGCACTTCAAGAAGATGATGTTCGGTGAGACGAACTCGTTCAAGGACTTCTACCTCAAGCAGTCCAATGGACGATTCCTTGCCAAGGGCGACGTCTCACCATGGGCGCGTGTTCCGTACAACGAGGCCCGATATGGCTCGAACGAAATTTCCGAAGCCGATGGCTATTGGAACTTCATCAAGGACTCCCTCGACTCCTGGTACATGAACCAGAAGAGCATGGGGAAGACCGACGCACAGGTGAAGTCTTACCTCAAGGCCTTCGATAAGGTCGACCGGTACGACTATGACGGCGATGGCGTGTACATGGAGCCGGACGGCTACATCGACCACTTCCAGGACATCCACGCAGGTGAAGGCGAAGAGGCCGGCGGCGGGGCTCAGGGTGAGGACGCGATCTGGTCGCACCGCTGGTACGCCTTCTCCGACGGCATCGGCTCCACCGGCCCCGCGAACTTCAAGGGTGGTGGCGTGCAGATCGGCAACTCCGGGATTTGGGTTGGTGACTACACCACCGAGCCAGAGAACGGCGGGCTCGGCGTCTTTACGCACGAGTTCGGTCACGACCTCGGACTTGCCGACTACTACGACACCGCGGGCGGCGACAACAGCACCGCGTTCTGGACGCTCATGTCGAGCGGCTCGTGGCTCAACACGGGCGGCGATTCGATCGGGACGAAGCCCGGCTACATGGGCCCGCACGAGAAGATGCTTCTCGGCTGGCTCGACTACGCCCTGGTCAAGTACGGCCAAAATCGCAACGTCCGGGTCGGCCCGGCGGATCAAGACGGCTACCAAATGCCGCAGGCCCTGGCCGTTACCCTCCCCAAGAAGCCGAAGGTGGTCAGCTACAACAAGCCATACTCGGGTTCGTATGAATGGTGGGGCGGCTCAGCGGACAATGTCCAGAACACGCTTGCCCGTCCCATTGACCTGACCGGTAAGACCAATGCCAGTGTCAGCGCCATGTTGTGGGCGGACATCGAAGAGGATTACGACTACCTCTACGGTGAGGTCTCCACCAACGGCGGCAGCACCTGGACTCAGGTCGGTACCCCCATCACCGGGCAGGACCCGGCCTGGGTGTCAACGTCGTGGAGTCTCTCGGCGTACTCCGGTAAGAAGATCATGTTCCGCTGGCGCTACGCGACGGACGGTGGCGTGCACTACGGCGGCCCGTTCCTCGACAACATCAAGGTGATGGCTGGGTCGACGACCCTGCTCTCCGATGACGTCGAAGCGGGCGACAATGGTTGGGTCGCCGACGGGTTCAGCCGGATGGGTGGCACGACGACCGAGATGGTCTCGCACTACTACCTCGCCGAGAACCGCGTCTACAGCAACTACGACAAGACCCTCGCGACCGGCCCGTACAACTTCGGTTGGGCGGACACGAAGCCCAACTGGGTTGAGCGGTTCCGTTACCAGAACGGGTTGGTCGTCTGGTACCAGGACGGCGCCTTCGACGACAACAACACCTCCGTGCACCCCGGCGGCGGATTCTCGTTGCCCGTGGATGCGCGCCCGGCGCCGATTGTGGCCTCGAACGGTGGCGTTGTCTCCAACCGTCGCGGTGCCTTCGATGCGGCCTTCGGCCAGGAGGCCACCGAGCCGGTCACGTTCCACAAGAACGGCGTTGCCGTCAGGGTGAAGGCGAGCCCGGCCATGCCGACGTTCGACGACTCCATGAAGACGCGCTACTGGAACAAGGACAACCCGTGGGCCTCGACCGCGGTCGCCGGCAGTGGCACGATGATTACGGTCGACCGCACCGCGAGCCAAGGCTGGGTCATGGACCTTAAGGTCCGCTTCAAGTAACCCGCACCCCCTCGTGGTGGAATCTCACCGCACAGCCCAGCGGCCCTGGAAGGCGAAAGCCTCCCAGGGCCGCTGGCCGTTGTCCTCGGCGAGCACCGGCAACCCCGATCACCCCGAACACCGCGATCACCCTCGCTCGTAACGCGGGCGTAACACGCGTGGGGTTTGATGGCCAACATGGATCGTCAGCAGGAGTTCGTCCTGCGGACCATCGAAGAACGAGACATCAGGTTCGTGCGCCTCTGGTTCACGGACGTCCTTGGCACCTTGAAGTCCGTCGCGATTGCGCCCGCTGAGCTAGACGGGGCATTCGCCGAGGGCATCGGGTTCGACGGCTCGGTCATCGAGGGGTTCGCCCGCGTCTACGAGTCAGACATGTTGGCCAAACCCGACCCGGCCACCTTCCAGGTGCTGCCCTGGCGCGACGAGCACCCCGGCACGGCCCGAATGTTCTGCGACATCACGTTGCCGGATGGGACGCCGAGCATCGCCGATCCGCGCAATGTGCTCCAGCGTGCCCTCGGCAAGGCTGCCGACATGGGCTTCACGTTCTATACCCACCCCGAGATCGAGTTCTTCCTGCTCAAGTCGGGCTTCGCACCGGGGGAGCGGCCGGAGCCGATCGACCAGGCGGGCTATTTCGACCACGTCCCAAAGGGGGCGGCGCATGACTTCCGGCGCGCGGCGATCTCGATGCTGGAGCAGATCGGCATCTCCGTCGAATTCAGCCACCACGAGGGCGCCCCCGGCCAGAACGAGATCGACCTGCGGTATGCCGACGCGCTCACGACGGCGGACAACATCATGACCTTCCGCACCGTCATCAAGGAGGTGGCCCTCGAGCGCGGGATCTACGCCACCTTCATGCCAAAGCCGTTTGCCGAGTACCCCGGTTCCGGCATGCACACCCACATGTCGCTGTTCGAGGGCGATGTCAATGCCTTCTACGAGGCCGGAGCGCCCTATCAACTTTCGGCGACCGGTCGGAAGTTCATCGCCGGGATCCTCCGCCACGGCAGCGAGCTCACCGCGGTCACCAACCAGTGGGTCAATTCCTATAAGCGCCTGTGGGGCGGCGGCGAGGCGCCAGCCCACCTCACCTGGGGGCACAACAACCGCTCCGCCATGGTGCGTGTGCCGATGTACAAACCGCTCAAGGGCCAAAGCAGTCGCGTCGAAGTTCGCACCGTCGACCCGGCGTGCAACCCCTACCTTGCGTTCGCCGTCCTGCTCTCGGCTGGCCTCAAGGGCATTGAAGAGGATTACGAGTTGCCTCCCGAGGCGGAAGACGACGTGTGGCGGCTGAGTGCGGGGGAGCGCCGGGCCCTCGGCATCGAACCGTTGCCAGGCTCCCTGCAAGAAGCGATCACCGCAATGGAGCGCAGTGAGCTTGTCGCCGAGACCCTCGGGGAGCATGTCTTCGACTACTTCTTGCGCAACAAGCGTCGAGAGTGGGAGGACTACCGCCACCAGGTGACGGCCTTCGAGCTGGACCGGTTGCTGCCCCGACTCTGAGGCCCCGCAGCAGGTGGGCTCATCGGGCAGGTGGGCTCATCGGGGGGGGTGTCGTTGTTGCGGTGCGGTGGCTCCCGACCGGCATCGGGACGTGGTCACTGCCCCCGCTGCCCTTGCCTCGCTGTTAGCTTTCTCAGGTGACGAATCCGCGGGTCGAGAGCGCCTCGGCGACGTACACCAGGCTCGGCTTCGCAGACCCGGCGAGAGCGCGGCTGCTCGCGGAGGACAAGTCCCTCGCTGGCCTCATCGACCCCATGGACGAGTCCTTCTCCGACGGCGTCATCGAGGCCCTCGGCGTGGTCGCCGACCCCGATTTGGCCCTCTTGACGTTGGTGCGGCTCATGGAGTCGCTCCGGGCCAAGGTCGCCGCCCATCCCGATGACGATGATCTCGACCAAGAGGTCCCGGCGCTCATTGCGGCGCTGCGCACCCCCGGCGTCGCGCGCGCTCGATTGCTCGCGGTGCTCGGTGCCTCGATTGCCCTTGGCGATCACCTCGTTGCTCATCCGGAGCATTGGCGCAGCGTTGCCGAAGTCGGTCCGATGGTGCCGAAAGACCGAATCGCCGGACTCGTCGACGCGGTTCGCAATCCCGGGAAACTGACCCCCGACGACGCCCTGCGGGTCGCCTATCGGCGTGGCCTGCTCGGGATCGCCGCCCTCGACCTGGTCGCCCCGGATCCCCTCGTCGCGATGCCGGTCACCGCCGCCGCGCTCGCCGATCTCGCCGAGGCAGCGCTTGAGGCCGCCATGGTGATCGCCCGCGACGACGCCGGGGACGCCGCGGCCCAATGCCGATTCGCCGTCATCGCCATGGGGAAGACCGGTGGCCGCGAACTCAACTTCATCAGCGACGTCGACGTCATTTTCGTCGCCGAACCGGCGGAAGGTGTCGCCGAGGACGTCGCGCTCAAGGTGGCAACCGGCCTCGCGACGAGGCTCATGGCCGCCTGTGGCGCCTCGACCGCGCACGGATCGCTCTGGCAGGTGGATGCGGCGTTGCGACCCGAGGGCAAACAGGGGCCCCTCGTGCGGACGGTGTCGAGCCACCGCGCCTACTACGAGCGCTGGGCCAAGACGTGGGAGTTCCAGGCTCTCCTCAAGGCGCGCGTCGTCGCCGGTGACCGTGACCTCGGCGCCACCTATCTTGAGGCCGTCCAGCCCATGGTGTGGCAGGCCGCCTCACGCGAGAATTTCGTTGATGACGTCCAGGCCATGCGTCGACGAGTCGAGTCCCTCATCCCGAGCGCCGAAGCCGAACGCCAACTGAAGCTCGGTCCTGGCGGTCTGCGCGACATCGAGTTCAGCGTCCAACTCCTCCAACTCGTTCACGGCCGCTCCGACCCGTCGGTGCGGTCGGGCACCACCCTCGACGGGCTCGCAGCCCTCGCCGCGGGAGGATACGTCGGGCGCGAGGACGCGGCAGTCCTCGCCGCGGCATACCGGCTGTTGCGCACCCTTGAGCACCGCGTGCAACTCCTGCGCCTCCGTCGCACCCACCTCATGCCGACCAGCCAGTCCGAGTTGCGCCGACTCGGCCGGGCGCTTGGCCACCGCCAAGACCCGGCAGCCGCCGTCGTTCAGACCTGGAAGGCGGAGGCCCGCGAAGTGCGGCGACTCCACGAAAGGCTCTTCTATCGGCCCCTGCTCAACGCGGTGGCCAAACTGAGCACCGACGAGGCGCGGCTCTCGCCGCAGGCCGCCCGGGATCGGTTGTCGGCCCTAGGTTTTCGTGATCCGGCCGGGGCACTGCGGCACATCGAGGCCCTCACCGAGGGGGTGTCCCGGCGCGCGACGATCCAACGCCATTTGCTGCCCGTCATGCTCGGGTGGTTTGCCGAGGAAGCCAACCCTGATGGGGGCCTGCTCGCCTTCCGCAAGGTCAGCGAGGCCCTCGGCGCCACCCACTGGTACCTCCGTCTGCTGCGCGACGAGTCCTCGGCCGCTGAGCAGTTGGCCCGCACCCTGGCCCGCAGTACCTTCGCCGCCGACGTCTTGTTGGCCGCACCCGAGGGGGTCCAAATCCTCGGCGAACCCGGCGGGGTGGCCCCGCATTCCCGGGAGGACATCGAGCGCCGGATGCGGGCTGCGGCCGGTCCAAAGAAGTCCGCCGAAAAGGCGATCGCCGCGGCGCGGCAGGTGCGCAAGGTTGAACTGTTCCGGATCGCCGTCGCCGACCTCGTCGGGGGACTTGCGCAAGCGGAGGTGGGCCGCAGCCTCGCCGACCTCACCGCGGCGACCATCGCTGTCGCCCTCGAGTGCGTCATCGAGAGCGTCACCACCGCCACCGGGGAACCACTGGTGACCGATCTGCTCATTGTCGGGATGGGCCGACTCGGTGGCGGCGAATGCGGCTACGCCTCCGACGCCGACGTGATGTTCGTCCACGACCCGCACGTCGGCGCCGACGAGCGCCGGGCACAAGCCCAGGCGACGCTCGTCGTCAAGGAGTTGCAACGACACCTCCAAGTTCCCGGGCCTGACCCCGCCATCGGGCTCGACGCGGACCTGCGCCCCGAGGGCAAGAACGGCCCCATCGTTCGCACGCTCGACTCGTACCGGGCCTATTACGACCGGTGGGCGATGATTTGGGAGGCTCAGGCGTTGGTGCGAGCCCGGCCGGTCGCCGGGGACCCCGACCTTGCCGCCAAGTTCCTCGACCTCATCGAGCCAATCCGGTGGCGAGATCACGGCCTTGACCTCTTGCAAGTGCGCGAGATCCGCCGGCTCAAGGCCCGGATGGAGGCCGAGCGAATGCCCCGTGGCGCAGACAAGCGCACCCACTTCAAGCTCGGCACCGGCGGGCTGTCCGACGTCGAATGGACCGTCCAACTTCTCCAACTGGAGCACGCGCACGCCTATCCCACGCTGCGCACGACCGCCACCCTCCCCGCGCTCAGTGCCGCGGTTCAGGCGAGATTGGTGACGAGCGCCGACGCCGCCGCCCTCGCAGAGGCGTGGTCGCTCGCGAGTCACGCGCGCAACGCGGCCATGCTCTTTCGGGGTCGCGCGGTCGACGCGGTCCCGATCGATGTGCGCGCCGCCGACGGAACCGCACGGATCATGGGGATGCCGCCGGGCTCCGGGCAGGAGCTCGACGAGCAGTACCGCCGGGTGGCACGGCGGGCCCGTGCCGTCGTCAGCCGCGTCTTCTATGGCGAAAGCGACACCGGTCCGGCGGGCGCGGCAACCTAGAATCGCGCCCATGATCAGTCGGTTGGACCTGCGAGGTCGGACGTTCACCTCGCCGGAGTTGCGGGCGGCCCTTCCCCGCGCCGAATTCGACATCGACGCGGCCCTCGGTGTTGTCGCCCCGCTGTGCGCCGAGGTGCGAGACCGCGGCGCCCACGCCCTCTATGAGTTGGGGGAGCGCTTCGACGGGGTCCGCCCTCCCCGGCTCGCGGTCCCCCCCGACGTCCTTGCGCAGGCCCTGGCCGACCTCGATCCGGCGGTGCGTGCCGCCCTGGAGGTGGCGATCGACCGGGCCCGCCGCGTCCACCTGGATCAACGCCGCACCGACGTGACGACGAGCGTGGCCACCTGCGGGACCGTCACCGAACGGTGGATCCCGGTCGATCGGGTCGGCCTCTATGTCCCCGGCGGCGTGGCCGTCTACCCCTCCTCCGTGGTGATGAACGTCGTGCCGGCCCAGGTCGCAAAGGTCGCGTCGATCGCCGTGGCGAGCCCACCACAACGGGACTCCACCGGCGCCTTCGCGGGATATCCGCACCCGACGATCCTGGCCGCGTGCGCCCTTCTCGGGGTCAGTGAGGTGTATGCCGTCGGCGGCGCCCAAGCCATCGCTGCCTTCGCCTACGGATTCGTCGACGAAGGCGTCGAATGCGCGCCGGTCAGCCTGGTCACCGGGCCCGGGAACATCTATGTCGCCGCCGCCAAGCGCCTGCTCAAGGGCTTGATCGGGATCGATGCCGAGGCCGGGCCGACGGAAGTCGCGATCCTTGCCGATGACGGCGCCGACCCCGAATTCATCGCCGCCGACATGATCAGCCAGGCCGAGCATGACACCCTCGCGGCCGCCGTCCTCGTCACCCCGAGTGCTGACCTCGCCGACGCCGTCGCCCTCGCCCTCGCGCGACGGGCGGCGGCGACGAAGCACAGCACCCGGGTGATCGAGGCGTTGCGGGGACGGCAATCGGCCATCGTCCTTGTCGACGACCTCGACGCCGGGGTCGCGGTTGTCGATGCGTATGCCGCTGAGCACCTCGAAATCCACACCCGGGACGCGGCGGGGGTGGCCGCGCGCATCCGCAATGCGGGGGCGATCTTCGTGGGCCCGCACTCGCCGGTCTCCCTCGGGGACTATGTCGCCGGTTCCAACCATGTGTTGCCCACGGGAGGGTCTGCGGGGCACAGCAGCGGGCTTTCGGTGCAGTCGTTCCTGCGCGGTATTCACATCGTTGACTACTCGCAAGCGGCCCTGGCCGAGGTCTCGGAACACGCCCGCACCCTCGCCGTCGCCGAGGACTTGCCCGCGCACGGTGAAGCGATCAGCGCGCGATTCGAGGAGCGTCCATGACGAGCACGCCCACCAGTGCCGTTGACGCCGTGCTCCGCGCGGACTTGCGCGGCCGCACGGCATACGGTGCGCCCCAACTCGACGTTGCCGCGGCCCTCAACACGAACGAGAACTCTTATCCCGTCCCGGACGTCGTGGTGGCCGCGATGCTCAAGGACCTCGCCGCGACCCTGCCGACCCTCAACCGCTACCCGGATCGCGACTTCACCGCGTTGCGCGGGGCACTGGCCGCTGGCCTCTCCCGCAGCGGAACCCTCATCGACCCGGCACAGGTGTGGGCCGGTAACGGTTCCAACGAAGTGCTCCTCCACCTCCTTCAGGCCTTCGGCGGACCTGGTCGGGTGGCGATCGGGTTCACCCCGTCCTACTCGATGCACGCGAACATTGCCGCGACGAGCGCGACCGCCTGGGTCGACGGGAAGCGCTCGAGCGACCCGGCAACGTTGTTCACCCTGGACGCCGAATCCGTGGCCACCCAACTTGAGGCCGCCGACCCACACCTCGTCTTCCTCTGCTCACCCAACAACCCCACCGGGACGGCTCTCGGCCTCGACGTCGTCGAGGCGGCCTACGAGAGTGCCCCCAGGGCCGTCGTCGTCGTCGACGAGGCGTATGCCGAATTCGCCCGGCCCGGGACCCGAAGCGCCCTGACCCTCCTCGCGGGTCGACCGCGGTTGGTCGTCACCCGGACGATGAGCAAGGCGTTCGCTCTCGCCGGTGGGCGACTCGGCTATCTCGTGGCTGACCCAGCTCTCGCAAACGCCCTGCGGCTCGTACGGTTGCCCTACCACTTGTCCGCGCAGACTCAGGCAATCGCGCTGGCCGCGCTGCGGCATACGGACCTGATGCTTGCGAGCGTGGGCGCGATCATGGCGCAGCGCGACCGGCTTGTCCGGGAACTGGCCCACCTTGGGTTTGACCCGGTGCCCAGCGACGCCAACTTCGTGCTGTTCGGCGGGCTCGCGGACGCGGCGGACACCTGGTCGGTGTTGCTTGCGGGTGGCGTTCTCGTCCGGGATGTCGGTATCCCGCACTATCTTCGAGTGACGGCCGGGACGCCTGCCGAGACGGATGCCTTCCTTGAGGCGATGGGCGCGCTGGATCCACGACACCGGAAGGCGGGCAGTTGATGGCACGCAGTGCTCAGTGCGCGCGGGAAACCAGCGAATCCTCCGTGCGGGTGCGAGTCGACCTTGACGGAACCGGAACGGCGGTGGTCTCGACCGGCATCGGCTTCTACGACCACATGCTCATTTCGCTCGCGAAGCATTCCCTGATCGACCTGGAGATCCAGGCGAGCGGGGACCTCGAGGTCGACGCCCACCACACCGTCGAGGATGTCGCGATCGTCCTCGGGGAGGCCCTCGCGCAGGCCCTCGGCGACAAACGCGGCATCGCCCGATTCGGCGAGGCAACGGTGCCACTGGACGAGGCTCTCGTCCAGGCGGTTGTCGATGTCGCCGGGCGCCCCTATTGCGTGCACACCGGGGAGCCCGAGGGGCAGGCCTATGCGGTCATCGGCGGCCAATATGCCGGCGCACTGACCCGTCATGTTTTCGAGACGCTCGCCCACCGAGCTGGGATCGCCCTGCACGTGCGGGTGTTGGCCGGGCGCGACCCGCACCACCTCGTCGAAGCCCAATTCAAGGCGGTAGCGCGGGCTCTTCGCGCCGCCGTTGCCCAAGACCCTCGGGTCAGCGGCATACCGAGCACGAAGGGCGCGCTCTGACCGTGCCGCTCTCTGCTGCAGGGAACCCCATCGGGGGTCTGTTGCTCGTCCGCGCGAGCCCCGAGAAGATCGTGAGCTGGGTCTCCCGCGGGGTAGTCGCCGCCCACGTCACCCCCCTTGGCGACTGGACGGCGGTCACCGTCGCCGAGCGGCGGGGGAGGGCCATCGCCCCCTACGACGACGCCCGCACGGCGTTGGTCGCCCGTCCACTGAGTACGAACTTGCGCCCGGCGATCGGGTTCTTTGCCGCCGGCCGCCGTGGCGTGATCGTGCTCCAATCCCCTGGCTGGCGCGCCGTCCAACGGTGGGTGGTGTGGTCGCCCGGGGTGGGTGTCGTGCGCAGCCCGCGGCTCCCCGCAGCGAGACCACGCGACCTCGCCGCCCTCGCCGGGATCGGGGCCAGCGGAGTCCCGCGCCTCCTCGGCGCCCTACGGGAGGCGCACGCTGGCCCACTCGGATGGCTCGGTGGTGTCCATACCGCTCTCGCGCTGCCTGGGCGAGCGCTCCTCACCGACCCCGACGCGCCGCGCGGCCTCCTCGTGGAACCGGGCCCGGACTCGTTGGCCCGGTTCGACGCGATGATGCGTGAGCATGCCGCCCACCTCGCCGAGGTCGCGCCGCCCACCCCTCGACCCGGAGGTCGCTCGTGACGCGCACCGTCGTCGTTCTCGACTATGGCAGCGGCAACACCCACTCGGCGGTTCGGGCTCTCGAACGTGTCGGCGCCGCGGTCACCTTGACTGCGGACCCCACGGCAGCGCTCAACGCCGATGGTTTGATCGTGCCGGGCGTCGGCAACTTCCATGCCTGTATGTCGGGCCTTGCCGCCGCGCAGGGCCCTCGGCTCATCGACGTGCGCCTTTCCGGCGGGCGACCCGTGCTGGGGATTTGTGTGGGGATGCAGGTCCTCTTTGACGGGTCCGATGAGGCGAGCCCGACACCTTTGGACGGGATCGGGCAGTGGCCCGGCCGGGTCGCCCGGCTGCCCGCTCAGGTCGTTCCCCATATGGGCTGGAACACCGTCGCCGTCCCGAGCGGGTCCGCCCTCTTTGCTGGGGTCGAGCACGAACGTTTCTACTTCGTCCATTCGTATGCCGCCCTCACCTGGGAGATGCGCCCGGGTTCGGGTTCGATGGCCGCCCGGACCCCGTTGGTGACGACCTGCGACTACGGCACGTCGTTTGTTGCCGCGGTGGAGAACGGACCGCTGAGCGCGACCCAGTTCCACCCGGAGAAGTCGGGGGATGCCGGCCTGCACCTCCTGGAGAACTGGGTGAACGCGTTGTGAGTGCGCCAGAACCGCTCGCCCCTCCGGTGGGCCCCCTTCTCCCCGCAGTCCCATTCGTTCCACCCAAAACCGGAGGACCCGCATGAGTGGCGCAGCCCGCCTCGAACTCCTTCCCGCCGTTGACGTCCGCAACGGCCGCGCCGTCCAACTGCAACAAGGCGTCGCCGGCAGCGGGTGGGAGTTCGGTGACCCGATCGACGCGGCGTTGCGCTGGCAGGAGCAGGGCGCCGAGTGGATTCACCTTGTCGACCTCGATGCGGCGTTCGGCGTTGGGTCCAACGCGCCGTTGCTCGCCGAAATCGTCGGGCGACTCGACATTCTCGTCGAAATGAGTGGCGGCATCCGAGACGCGGCAACCCTGGAGGCGGCCCTCGCTACCGGGTGCCGTCGGGTCAATGTCGGCACTGCGGCGCTGGAGGATCCCGAATGGACCGCCCACGCCATCGCCACGCATGGTGACCGCGTCGCCGTTGGGCTCGATGTGCGCGGCGAGACCCTCGCGGCGCGGGGGTGGACGAGCACCGGCGGCAACCTCTGGGAGGCCCTGGCTCGTCTCGACGCCGCCGGGTGCGCGCGCTACGTCGTCACCGACGTCAACAAGGACGGCATGCTCGCCGGACCGAATCTCGAACTCCTCCAGGAGGTGGCGCGGCATACGAAGGCACCGTTGGTCGCCTCCGGCGGCGTTTCCACGCTTGAGGACATCGCGACGATCCGGGCCCTGGTGCCGGCGGGCGTCGAGGGTGCGATCATCGGTTCGGCGCTCTACAAGGGCGCCTTTACCCTGCCGCAGGCGCTGGACATCGCCGGCCGACCGTGACCAATCCGCGCGATCACGCCCGCCACGCGTCGCACGTTCATGGCGCCGACGCGACCGACTCGCATGGCGCGACGTGGGCCGGCCGCGTGCTGTCCCCGAGCGGATTCGAGCAGGATACGGGGGCCTCGGACCCACGCGTCCTCGCCGCGCTAGGCGGCGACGACGCGACGTGGATGACCGTGGCGGCGGCGGCACGGTTCCTCGTTGCCGTGCTCGCCCACGCCGACGAAATCCAGCCCAACCAGGACGGGCTGAGCGTCGATGCCGCCGTCGACATGGCCCTCGTCACCCTGGTGGCACCGGACGGCGCCCGGGCACTGCCGGCCTTCACCGGCCTCGACGCTCTCTTGGCGTGGGACGCGAGCGCGCGCCCGGTTCCCGTGACCGCCGAACGCCTGGCCCAGTCGGCGATCACTGAGCAGTGCGACGTCATCGTCATCAACCCCAGCCCCACCGGCGTGCCCAGCCCACCCGGGACCAGCGCCACTCGGGTGTTGCGCCCCAGCCAGGTGTGGGCCCTCGCGCAGCGGCAGCCCTGGTTGCCCCCGGAGGTGGACCCCTTCGTATGTCGCGCGGTCGCCGCCGCGGTCGGGCGCCAGGAGGCCGTGGTCGCCCACAGCGTGTTTGCTGGCGAGCCAATCGGACGGGGCATTCTCGGCGTGGAACTGGCCCTGGCCCCGGGGCTAGGCCGGGCCGCCGTTGAAGCGGTCGTCACGGCGCTCGGGGAGGATCTCGCCACCGATGGTGAGTTCCGCGTCCGGATCGACGGACTCACCTTCCGGCTGCGCTGAACTGACTTCCGGCTGCGCTGAACTGACTTCCGGCTGCGCTGAGTACGCCCGAGGACACGCTGAACTCGCCCGAGCACACGCTGAACTCGCCCGAGCACACGCTGAACTCGCCCGAGCACACGCTGAACTCGCCCGAGGACAACGGAGTGAGGGGCACACGGACCGGTGCGCTACCATTGGCCTCAACCGGCCGTTCGTGCGTGCACGAACGGCGTTCAAGAGAAGTTGGCGGCAGCCACCTTCCACCCGCGTTGGCCTTTGGTCGCCGGGTCGACCGGTTCGTATGTGGTGCGCCCCTCGTGGGTGTTCCTCATCGCGAGGGTGCCCACAATGCGCCCGAGCAAGCGATCCGGACGGCTGCCAACGGCCTCTCGCGAACCATCGAGCGAGGGGCCCTTCCTCGTCTTGGGCGAAGCTGTTGTTGTGAGACAACGGTGGCGTTTGAGGCGACAATGTCGGTTTTGAGACGACAGTCGGGCGCCAGGCGCGATGCTGACCCGATGTCCCAAACCGAAGGAGCCTCACATCAGCGAGCCCCGCATCAACGACCGGATCCGCGTCCCTGAGGTGCGCCTGGTCGGGCCAAACGGCGAACAGGTCGGCATCGTCCGCGTTGAGGATGCGCTGCGCCTGGCCGCCGAAGCCGACCTCGACCTCGTCGAAGTTGCCCCGATGGCAAAGCCTCCCGTCGCCAAGCTCATGGACTACGGCAAGTTCAAGTACGAAGCAGCCATGAAGGCCCGGGAAGCCCGCAAGAACCAGGTCAACACGGTCATCAAGGAGATCAAACTCCGCCCCAAGATCGACCGGCACGACTACGGCACCAAGAAGGGCCACGTCGAGCGGTTCCTCAAGGCCGGTGACAAGGTCAAGGTGACGATCATGTTCCGCGGACGCGAGCAGTCCCGCCCGGAGCTGGGTTTCCGGCTCCTCCAAAAGCTCGCGCAGGACGTTGTCGAGTTGGGCTTCGTCGAGTCGACGCCCAAGCAGGACGGCCGCAACATGGTCATGGTGATCGGTCCGACGAAGAAGAAGTCGGAGGCCCGAGCAGAGTTGCGCCGTCGGCATGACGCCGAGGTCGCCGCCACGCACGGAGTCGACGCACCCGCCTCACCGGCACCGACCGACCTGACCGACCCGATGTCCGGCGAGTTTGAGCACACCGAGTTCGAGTACACCGAGCTGGACCACAGCGAGTTGGCACCCGACAACGTGGCACCCGACGACTTGGCATCCGACGACTTGGCACCGAACGAGTCCACCCCGCAACCACGGGAGTTGGCCCCTGAAGGCGACCCGGAGCCGGAGCCCGAATTGGAACCCGCGCCGGAACCGACACCTGCGCCGGTCAAGCCGAGCACGCCTGCGGCGCCGGCCAAGCCGGCCACCCCAGCGGCACCGGCCAAGCCGGCCACCCCAGCGGCACCGGCCAAGCCGGCCGTACCGGCCAAGCCGGCGGTACCGGCGAAGCCGAGCACGCCCGCGGTGCCGGTCAAGCCGGCGCCCCGTGCGCCAGCCAAGTCCGCAAAGCCCGCCGCGCCGGCCGATCGACCAATCACTGAGACGGTCGAGCCGCTCGACACGTAACCCCACCTGCCCACCTGGTGGCGCCCCTGCCTTGGAGCGTCACAGCAACACAGCCAGCAAAGGAGATCGGCACGCCATGCCGAAGAACAAGACCCACAGTGGTGCAAAGAAGCGCTTTCGCGTGACGGGCACCGGCAAGCTGATGCGTCAGCGCGCCAACCACGTCCACAAGTTCCACGAGAAGAGCCCGCAGCACGCTCGCCGACTGGCGAACGAAGTCATCGTCGCCGCCGCCGACACCAAGGTCGTCAAGCGACTCCTGGGCATGTAAGCCCGCCCCCCTTAACGCACTCACCCAAGGAGTAATCACGTGGCACGCGTGAAGCGGGCGGTTAACGCCCACAAGAAGCGCCGAGTAGTTCTCGAACGCGCAAGCGGTTACCGCGGTCAACGCGGTCGTCTTTACCGGAAGGCCAAGGAGCAGCTCAACCACTCGCTCGGCTACGCCTACCGAGACCGTCGCGCCCGCAAGGGCGACTTCCGTCGCCTCTGGATCCAGCGGATCAACGCGGGTGCTCGGGCCAACGGGATGACCTACAACCGGTTCATCCAGGGCCTTCGCGCCGCCGAAATCGAGGTTGATCGCCGCATGCTCGCCGAGCTCGCGGTCAACGATGCGGCCGCGTTCACCGTCCTTGTCGAGATCGCGAAGGCGAATGTCCCCGCCATCGAGGCTCCGGCCGCGACGGTCGACGCCTAGATCCCCTTTGGGGTTCGCCGACGACGCCGAAAGGCCCGCATGCAGACCCCCGAACCCGAGCGCCGAGTTGGCGCCCTGACCAACCCCCGATCCGATCGGGTGCGGGCGGTCGCGGCGCTGGCTCGGCGCTCGGCGCGTTCGGGCAGCGGCCGCTTCCTCGTTGAAGGCCCCCAGGGCTGTCGGGAACTCGTCCGGTATGCCGCCGCGCACGTTGTCGACCTGTACGTCACCTCGAGTGCCTGGTCGCGGTACCCCGACATCGTGGAACCTGCCGTCGCCGCCGGGTGTTTCGTCCACGAGGTCAGCGACGAGGTGCTCGCGGCGATGGCCGATGCCGAGGCCCCGCAGGGCCTGCTGGCCGTCGCGCAACGCGCCGAGCCGACGCTCGACGAGGTGTTGAGCGGCCGACCCCGGCTGCTCGTCGTGCTTGCCCAGGTGCGCGACCCCGGAAATGCGGGCACCGTCATTCGGGCCGCCGACGCCGCCGGCGCGGACGCCGTGCTCGTCACCGCGAATTCCGTCGACATCACCTCGCCCAAGGTGGTCCGCTCGACCGCGGGCTCCCTCTTCCACCTCCCCGTCCTTGGGGGCCTCGCCGTTGACGCACTGCTCGACCGTCTCCGAGCGGAGGAGATCGTGACGTATGCCGCGGACGGGAACGCGCGGCATACGCTCGGGAGCGTTCCACTGGACCGGCCACACGCCTGGGTCTTGGGCAACGAGGCCTGGGGGCTCCCCGCCGAGTTGGCGGCGAGGTGCGATGACAGCGTCGCCATCCCCATCTATGGGAAGGCCGAGTCGCTCAACCTCGCGATGGCCGCCACTGTCTGCTTGTATGCCTCGGCGAGGGCCTTGCACGAAGCCTGAGCGGCCCGCCGGGGGCGTCAGGCCAGGCGGGCGTCAGGCCCGCCGGGGGCGTCAGGCCAGGCGGGCGTCAGGTCAGGCGGGGGCGTCAGGCCAGGCGGGCGTCAGGTCAGGCGGGCGTCAGGTCAGGGCGACGTCAGCTCGGCTGAGCCGAGTTCGGCTGGGCGGATCGGTGGTGTCGGTACGTCAGCGCCAAGGACTCTGCCGTGTAGAACGCCACGTAGCTCAGGGACAGCCACAACAAGGCAGGTGTCGGGTTTGGCCACTGCATAACGATGACCAAGTAGAGGCAAAGCCAGACCGTCGCCAGTCCCATGTTGAGGTACCACAGGTCGGCGGTGCGCGACGGGTAAACGTACTTGACGGGAACGAAGACCAAGATGGCAAGAATCGTGATGAGCCAGGCGGTCGTGGTCTGCCCTAGTTCAAGCACGATGACATAGAACGCGACAACGTTCCAGTAGGACGGAAAGCCCAAGAAGAAGTGATCCTCGGTCTTCGCGTCAGCGCGGCAGAACTGGTATGTCGAGGCCAGCAGGGGTAGCGAGGCGACGATCCAGCCAACTTGGCCGGAGGGGAGGTGCCCCCCGGCCCACATGAGCACAACCGGCGCAAAGACGTACGTCAGATAGTCGACGATATTGTCAAGAAGTGCGCCGTCAAATTCGGGCATCGATATCTTGACCTTGAAATGGCGGGCAAGGAGCCCATCCGTTCCGTCGATGACCATGGCGACAAAGAACAGCCACAAGGCAGTCTTGGCCTCGCCCTTGACCGCAGCAACGATCATGAAGAACGCGAGGACGCTCCCGGACGCGGTGTAGGTGTGAACCAAGGCCGCGGCGACGCGGGAGGGCGCCGGCGTGGGCGCCAAGTTCGACATGGGGACGTCCTAACGCGGCTCGATGCGCCGGCTCGGTGCGCTGCCGGGTTCAGAGAGAGTATGCCGTGCCCGCGCGAGGCACGGTGCGCAGCCGCGCCGGGTCCTGCGCCAAATCGTCGCGGCGGGATCGCCCGGCCCGTAATCCACGCTGCGCCGCTGCCCGGACCCCACGTAGACTCACCGACCGTCGTGTGACCCCAATTCTTCCCTCGTCTAGAGGCCGGTGAGAGACCCGTCATGACTGAATCGTCCACACCCACTGGCTCGGGTACGCCCGGCCACGATGAGGCGACCGTGTCCGCGGCCGTAGCCGCCGCGTTGGCCGCCGCTGCCCAGGCGAGCAACCTGGCGGAACTCAAGGAGGCCCGCGTCCGCCACCAGGGCGATCGCAGCGCACTCGCCGCCGCCAACCGGGCCATCGGGGCCCTGCCGGCCCGCGAGAAGGCGGAGGTCGGCCGGCGGGTCGGGACGGCGCGCGCCGAAGTGGCGGCAGCGTTCGTGGCCCGGCAGGAGGCGCTTGAAGAGGACCGCGATGAGCAGCTCCTCGTTGCGGAGGTCCTCGATCTCACAGTCCGGGTACCGCGGCGTCCCCTTGGGGCGCGGCATCCCATCAGCCTCGTCTCCGAGCGCGTCGAAGACATCTTCGTCGCGATGGGCTGGGAGATCGCCGAGGGCCCGGAGGTCGAGGCCGAATGGCTCACCTTCGATGCCCTCAACCTCGGCCCGGATCACCCGGCCCGCCAGATGCAGGACACCTTCTTCGTCGCGCCCGCTCAAACTTCGGGCCTCGTGTTACGCACCCACACCTCGCCGGTGCAGGTACGCACGATGCTCACCCGGCGACCACCGATATATGTGCTGTGCCCGGGCAAGGTGTTTCGCACCGACGATCTCGACGCGACCCACACCCCCGTCTTTCACCAGTTCGAGGGTCTCGTCGTGGACAAGGGCATCACGATGGCCCACCTCAAGGGCAGTCTCGATGCCTTCGTCCAGCGCCTCTTCGGCGAGGGGATCGTCACCCGCCTCCGACCGTCCTACTTCCCGTTCACCGAACCGAGCGCGGAGATCGATTGTCAGTGCTGGATTTGCCGAGGGGAAGATCGCGCCTGCCGGGTGTGCCGGGGGACCGGGTGGATCGAGATGGGCGGCAGCGGGATGGTCAACCGGCGCGTGCTCGCTGCGGGCGGAATCGACCCCGACGAGTACACCGGTTTCGCTTTCGGCCTCGGCATCGAACGCTCGCTCATGCTCCGGCATGGCGTCGAAGACATGCACGACATCGTCGAGGGTGACATTCGGTTCAGTCGCCAGTTCGGAATGGAGCTCTAGATGCGCGTCCCCGTCGAGTGGTTGCGCGAGCTCGTGTCGGTCGAGCCCGGACTTCGTGGCCACGACATCGCCGCGAGCCTCGTCAAGGTCGGCCTCGAAGAGGAGGCCCTCTTTGGTGGCGAGATCACCGGCCCGCTCGTTGTCGGCCGGGTCCTCTCCCAGGTGCCGGAGCCGCAGAAGAACGGCAAGACCGTCCACTGGTGCCACGTCGACGTCGGCGCTAACGGTCAGCAAGTGCGCGACGGAATTCCCCAAGAGATCGTTTGCGGCGCGCACAACTTCGATGCGGGCGACTGGGTGGTCTGCATCCTGCCCGGCGGGGTGTTGCCGGGCGGGTTCGCGATTTCCGCTCGCAAAACCTACGGCCATGTGTCCAACGGGATGATCTGCTCCGAGCGGGAGCTGGGCCTCGGCGACAACCACGACGGCATCCTCGTCTTGGGGGACTACTTCGCCGACCGTCCCGACGTGCTCGCCTCGCTGACGCCGGGCATGGACGCAATCGCTCTGCTCGGGCTCGACCGCGAGGTCATCGAAGTCAACGTCACGCCCGACCGGGGCTACTGCTTCTCGATGCGCGGGGTGGCGCGCGAATACGCCTTGGCGACCGGAGCGGCATACGACGATCCCGCGAGTCTCATCGCGCCAACGGCAACCCCCGACGGGTATGCCGTGCGGCTCGCGGACGCGACCCCGCTCGGTGGGGCAGCGGGGTGCGATCGGTATGTCGCGCGCATCGTGCGCTCCGTCGACGCGAATGCGTCCTCGCCGGCCTGGATGCGCCAACGCCTCACCGAGGTCGGGATGCGACCTATCTCGCTTGCCGTAGACGTGACGAACTACGTGATGATGTTGCTCGGTCAGCCCCTGCACGCCTTCGATCTCGACCGTCTCTCGGGTTCGATCGAGGTGCGGCGGGCTCGCGCCGGGGAGCGGCTGACAACCCTCGATGGCGTCGAACGCACCCTCTCACCGCAGGACCTGCTGATCACCGATGGCGGCGAGGTGCCGCTGGCGATCGCCGGCGTCATGGGCGGGGAGCCGTCGGAGGTCACGGCGACAACCCGCAACGTCCTCATCGAGGCCGCGCACTTCGACCCGGTCACTGTCGCCCGATCCTCGCGTCGGCACCGGCTCATCACGGAGGCTTCCAAGCGCTATGAACGCGGCGTGGATCCCGCGCTCGCTGGGGTCGCCGCGCAGCTCGCTGCGCACCTGCTCGTCGAGCACGGCGGCGGGCGCCTCGACGACGCCGTCACCGACGAAGGGCAGCCGCTTTCCCCGGCCCCGTTCGACTTCGATGTCACCCTGCCGACCCGGCTCGTCGGGCTCGAGTACCCCCGCGGCGAGGTCCTGGCAACGCTGCGCGCCCTCGGGTGCGCGCTCGTCGAGCGAGGGGGTGACTTCGTCGAGGTGACCCCACCGTCGTGGCGGCCCGATCTCACCGACGGGCCCGAACTCGTCGAGGAGGTCGCCCGGGTCCGCGGCTTTGATCACATCCCGGCCGTGGTGCCTCGGTTCGAGGGCCCCGGGTTGACCCATGGGCAGCGGTCGCGACGCATCGTCGCGGCGACACTAGCCGCGGGCGGACTCGTCGAGGTCCTCAGCTACCCATTCGTGTCACCGGACCTCTTCGACCGGCTCAGCTACCCGGGAGACGATGAGCGCCGCCGCACGGTGGCCCTGGCGAATCCGTTGCAAGACGAGGCGCCGCTAATGCGTACCTCCCTGCTCGACACAATGCTGGAAACGTTGCGCCGCAACCTGTCTCGGGGCAGCAAGGACGTCGCCATATTCGAGATGGGTCTCGTTACCCTCGGGGAAGTTCCGACGGGTGGCGCGCCGATTCCGGCGATGGGCGAGCGACCCTCGGACGCACAGATCGCGGCGATGACGGCGGCCGTCCCCCCGCAACCACGACACGTTGCCTTCGCCGCGTCGGGGTTGGCCACCCCGGCGGGTCCATGGGGTTCCGCCCGCGCCTTCGATACGACCGACGCGGTGGCCTGGGCGAGGATCGTCGGCGCGTGCCTGGGCCTCGACCTCGTCGTCGCCGCGGATGCGGTTGCTCCCTGGCATCCGGGCCGCTGCGCCCGCCTCACCCTCCAAGACGGCACCCGGGTAGGGCACGTCGGGGAACTTCATCCAAAGGTCCTTGCCGCGCTCGAGCTCCCAGCCCGAACGGTGGCAGGGGAGTTGGACCTGGATGTCCTTGCTGCGGCGAGTGAACCCCGTACGCAGGCTCGGCGCCTCTCGGCGTTCCCGGTGGCCACGACGGATGTCGCGCTCACCGTCGCGCCGGACGTCGCCGTCGCTGAGGTCGAGCGGGCCTTGCGCGCGGGTGCGGGGGAGTACCTCGACGACCTGGCCTTGTTCGACATCTATCGCGGTGACCAGCTCGGCAGTGACCTCAAATCCCTCGCGTTCCGGCTCACCTTTCGGGCCGATCGGACCTTGACCACCGAGGAGGTCTCGCGGCTCCGGGACCAGGCTGTGGCCGCTGCCGCGGCTGCCACCGGAGCCCGCCAACGCACCTGACTCGAGCGCTCGCATCCGCGGGCGGCCGCCCACCCGGGGACCCGTCCTGGCGCCCGCGGGCGCCCGTTGTGACTGCGCTGACGCCTGCTGCGTTGCGGGGACCCGTCCTGGCGCGCGAGTGCGCCACTCGCGCGGGCGCCCGCGGGCGCCGCCTGGCCGCGAGGACGCCACGCGCGCGGGCGCCCGCGGGCGCCGCCTGGCCGCGACGACCCGCGACCCCGGTGTGT
>CAZACX010000011.1:0-9307 GCA_964483685.1 uncultured Intrasporangiaceae bacterium | reverse complement strand
CGCGCGGGCGCCCGCGGGCGCCGCCTGGCCGCGACGACCCGCGACCCCGGTGTGTATGGAATTGTCTTGTTCTGTATAGTTATGCTCATGTTTCGTGTCGCTGTCGCCGGTGCCAGTGGGTATGCCGGCGGCGAACTTCTCCGTCTCCTGCTTGGCCACCCCGAGGTCGAGTTGGGCGCCCTCACCGCGTCGAAGAACGCGGGCGCCACAGTGGGTGCGATCCACCCGCACCTCACTCCGTTGGCGGGGCGCGTTCTCGCCGAGACGACGCCGGAAGTGCTCGCCGGACACGACGCCGTCTTTGTCGCGCTCCCGCACGGCCATAGCGCGGCCCTCGTCCAAGAGCTCGACCAGAGCACCGTGGTCCTCGACTGCGGCGCCGACTATCGCCTCGTCGACGACGTCGCCTGGACCACCTTCTACGACACCCCGTACGCAGGCCACTGGCCCTACGGCCTGCCCGAGCTTCCGCTCGCCGGCGGCGGTCGACAACGGGCGAACCTCCTGGGGCACAGCCGGATTGCCATCCCCGGCTGTTACCCCACGGCGGTGAGTTTGGCGCTGGCACCCGGCCTGGCCGCGGGTCTCGTCGAGCCCGACGATCTCGTCGTCGTCGCCGCCTCGGGGACCTCCGGCGCCGGTAAGTCCCTCAGACCACACCTGCTGGGCAGCGAGGTGATGGGCGCGATGAGCCCCTACGGCGTCGGGGGGGTCCACCGGCATACGCCGGAACTGGAGCAAAACCTCGGCTGGGCCGCGGGCGCGCCGGTGCGGGTCTCGTTTACCCCGACGCTTGCCCCGATGCCCCGAGGCATCCTCGCCACGTGTTCCGGCCGGGCGACACCGGGCGCGAGCGACGAGGTCGTGCGAGCCGCGTGGACCGCCGCGTATGCCGAGGAGCCGTGCGTTTCCGTCCTGCCGTTAGGTCACTGGCCACGCACGAGCGACGTCCTCGGCAGCAACGTGGCACACGTCCAGGTGGCACTGGATGCGCGCGCGGGCCGTGTCGTCGCCGTTGCGGCAATCGATAACCTCACGAAGGGGACCGCAGGCGCAGCCGTTCAGTGCTTTAACCTCGCCTTCGGTCTGCCCGAGACACTGGGACTTACCCTCGCCGGGTTAGCCCCCTGAACATGGCCACCTCTTGGCCGGGAAGCGACCCAGTATGAGCGTGACGACCCCGGGCGGCTTCCGCGCGGCTGGCGTGATCGCCGGACTCAAGACGAGCGGACGACCCGACGTTGCCCTCGTCGTCAACGACGGCCCACTCCATTCCGGCGCGGCTGTTTTCACCCGGAATCGGGTGCAGGCCGCCCCGGTGCGCTGGTCGCGTGCCGCCGTCACTGACGGGCGGATCGACGCCGTGGTGCTCAACTCCGGCGGGGCCAACGCGTGCACCGGTCACCAGGGTTTCCAAGACACCCATGCCACGGCCGAGGCGGTTGCCAACGGACTCGGCATCTCCGCCGGTGACGTCGTCGTCTGCTCGACCGGACTGATCGGCGAGCTCTTGCCGATGCCGATCCTGCTCGCCGGGGTGGAGCGCGCGATCACCGCCCTAAGACCGGACGGCGGCCTCGATGCGGCGTCGGCGATCATGACCACGGACACCCTCGCGAAGACGAGTTGCTTCGAGGGCACCGGCTGGAGCGTCGGCGGGATGGCCAAAGGGGCCGGCATGCTCGCCCCCAGCCTCGCGACGATGCTCGTCGTCTTGACGACCGACGTCGAGGCGGACAGCGATCAACTCGGCGAGGCGCTACGGGCCGCGACGGCGGCAACTTTTGACCGAATCGATTCCGACGGCTGTATGTCGACCAACGACACCGTTGTCCTCCTCGCGTCCGGGGCCGCTGGGTTCCCCGTCCCTCAGGACGCCTTGATCCGCGCGGTCACCGAGGTGTGCGCCGACCTCGCCAGGCAACTCATCGGCGACGCCGAGGGGGCCGCTCACGACATCCGTATCGATGTCCAGAGCGCGGCCACCGAGGCGGATGCCCTCGAAGTGGCCCGGTCGGTGGCCCGCAACAACCTCTTCAAGTGCGCGATCTTTGGGGGCGACCCCAACTGGGGCCGGGTGCTCGCCGCCGTGGGCACCACATCCGCAGCCTTCGACCCGGACGCGCTCGACGTTGCCATCAACGGCGTCGAGGTATGCCGCGCCGGCGGAGTCGGTGCCGATCGCACCTTGGTGAACCTGGGGGCGCGGGAGGTGCACGTCGTCGTCGACCTGCACGCCGGGGAGAAGGCCGCCACCGTATGGACCAATGATCTGACCACTGAGTACGTTCACGAGAATTCGGCCTACAGCACATGACCCCACCAGGAGCGCAGACCCTGCGGGGCGTTATCGACGCCGCCGCCCACCGCGTCGCCACCGCCAAGGCCGCGACCCTCGTTGAGGCGTTGCCCTGGCTCGAACGCTTCCGGGGCGCGGTCGTCGTCGTCAAGTACGGCGGCAACGCGATGATCGACGACAACCTCAAGCGCGCGTTCGCGCAAGACATCGTCTTCATGCATTACGCCGGGTTGCGGGTGGTGGTCGTCCATGGCGGCGGCCCCCAGATCCAGTCGATGCTCGGGCGCCTTGGCCTGACCAGCGAATTCAAGGGCGGCCTGCGGGTGACGACCCCGGAGGTGATGGACGTCGTTCGGATGGTGCTTACCGGTCAAGTCGGACGGGAGTTGGTTGGCTTGCTCAATCAGCACGGGCCGGTGGCGGTGGGGTTGTCCGGCGAGGATGCCGGGTTGTTCTCGGCCCGACGTCGCGGCGTCATCGTCGACGGGGTCGAGCACGACATTGGGCTGGTGGGGGAGGTTGTCGCCGTCGACCCCTCGGCCGTCGAAGATCTCCTGGCCGCCGGTCGTATTCCCGTGGTCTCCACGGTGGCACCCGACCTCGATAGTGACGCGGCGGTCCTCAACGTCAACGCCGACACGGCCGCTGCGGCTTTGGCGGTGGCTTTGGGTGCTCGCAAGCTCGTTGTCCTCACCGATGTCGAGGGCGTCTACAGCAATTGGCCCAATCGCGACAGCCTGCTTTCGAAGCTGTCGGCCACGGCTGCGCGCGACCTGCGCAGCCGCGTCGACGCCGGCATGATCCCGAAACTCGAGGCATGCATCGCCGCGGTCGACGGGGGAGTCCCGCAAGCCCACGTCATCGATGGCCGCAAGGCCCACTCGCTGCTGCTCGAGGTCTTCACCTCCGAAGGAATCGGCACGATGGTCCTTCCCGATGAACCCGAGCCCGATGAACCCGGGCCCGATGAACCCGTGCTCGATGAACGCGAGCCCGATGAACCCGGGCCCGAGGCATCGGGGCCCGAGGGCGCCGGCCCCGCTGGCGAAGCGGAGGCAGCGTCATGACCGGCTCCGCGGCATACCTTGCGCGCTACCAGTCGAGCCTGCTCGGGGTTTTCGGCACGCCCGCACTCGTCCTCGACCATGGGCAGGGATGCTGGGTCTACGACGTCGAGGGCAGGCGTTACCTCGACCTCATCGGCGGCATCGCCGTCAACACCCTCGGCCACAACCACCCCGCCCTCGTCGAGGCGATCACCCGCCAAGCGGCCGCGGCGATCCATGTCTCCAACTTCTTTACGACACCCGCCCAGATCGAGCTGGCCGAGGCCCTCCTTCGGATTGCCCAGGCCCCCGCCGGGTCGGGGGTCTTCTTTGCCAATTCCGGCGCTGAGGCCATCGAAGCGGCCATCAAATTGGCCCGCCGCACGGGCCGCACCGCACTGGTGGCCGCGGATGGGGCCTTCCATGGTCGGACCACCGGCGCGCTGGCGCTGACGTCGAAGGCGGCCTACCGGGTGCCGTTTGAACCGCTGCTTCCTGGGGTGAGGCACATTCCGTTCGGGGACGTCGATGCCCTCGATGCCGCTGTCACCGAGGAGACCGCCGCGCTCTTCCTGGAACCGATTCAAGGGGAAGCGGGCGTGATCCCCGCCACGGCAAACTACCTGCGCGCGGCCCGCGAGATCACTGCGGCCCGCGGGGCGCTCCTGATCCTCGACGAGATCCAGAGCGGCATGGGCCGCACCGGAAGCTGGTTCGCCTTCCAGGCCGCCGACATCGTCCCCGATGCGATCACCATCGCCAAGGGACTGGGCGGCGGCGTGCCCATTGGCGCCTTGCTGGCCCTCGGGCCGGAGGTGGCCACGCTGCTCCAGCCGGGAGGCCACGGCTCGACGTTCGGCGGTAATCCCCTCGCGAGCGCCGCCGGGCTCGCCGTCATTAACGAAATCGAGCGCGCCGATCTGCGGGCGCACGCCGTCGCGGTTGGTGAACACCTGAGCGAGCGCGTCGCGGCGCTGCGACATCCGGCAGTCACCGGGGTCCGCGGCGTGGGTCTGCTGCGGGCGCTGACCCTCGCCCGGGACATCGCCCCTGCCGTCGCGGCGGCGTTTCGGGAGCGGGGCATTCTCGTTAATCCGGTGGCGCCCAACGCCCTTCGGCTCGCCCCCCCGCTCATCATCACCACCGCGGAACTCGACAACTTCGTCGACCACCTGCCCGCCGCCCTGGACGCCGCGGGCGCCACGAAGGAGCACTCATGACCCTGCGCCACTTCCTGCGCGATGACGACATCACTGCAGCCGAACAGGCGGCCCTTTTGGCCCGGGCCGCCGACCTTAAGTTGGCCCCATTCGCCAATCGGTGCCTGGAGGGCCCGCAGGTCGTTGCGGTGCTCTTCGACAAGCAGACCTTGCGGACTCAGGTGTCTTTCACGGCGGCGATTGCCCACCTCGGCGGATTTCCGATGGTGATCGACGGGAACCTCGCCCAGGTCGGGGTCCGTGAATCGATCGCCGACACTGCCCGCGTCCTCGGCCGCGAGGCGCTCGCCATCGTCTGGCGCACCTACGGGCAGGAACGCCTCGACGAGATGGCCGCCTTCGCCCAGGTACCCGTCGTCAATGCCCTCACCGACGAATTCCACCCGTGCCAGATCCTCGCCGACCTCTTGACCATCACCGAACACAAGGGCCGCCTGCCCGGCCTGACCTTTGCTTATGTCGGGGACGGCGGCAACAACATGACCCACTCCTACCTCCTCGGGGGTGCGCTGGCGGGTCTGCACGTGCGGATCGGGACCCCCGCGGGTTTCGCGCCGGACCCGCAGATCCTTGCCCGCGCCACCGCGATCGCCGCCGAGCAGGGTGGCTCAGTGACGATCACGCACGACCCGTATGCCGCGGTCGCTGGTGCTGACGCGGTCGCCACGGACACGTGGGTCTCGATGGGCAAGGAAGCGGAGAAGGACTCTCGTCGGGGGCAGGAGTCACCGTTTGTTGGCTACGCCGTCGACGCGGCATTGATGGCCGCCGCCGCGCCGGACGCGATCTTCTTGCACTGTCTGCCCGCCTACCGCGGCTTCGAGGTCATGGCCGAGGTCATCGATGGACCCCAGTCGGTGGTCTGGCAAGAATCGGAAAACCGGCTCCATGTCCAAAAGGCCGTGCTCTCCTGGTTGGTCGAGGAGGCGCGAACTCGGTGACCGTCTCGACCAGCCGCAGCGCACGTCACCAGCGCATCGTTGACCTGCTCGGCGAGCAACCCGTCAAATCGCAGCCCCAACTGCTCAATCTCCTTGCGGCGGAGGGCATCGACGTCACCCAGGCGACGCTTTCACGTGACCTCGTTGACGTCGGGGCCGAGCGCGTTCGGGTCGGCAAGAGCCTGGTGTATGCCGTGCCCGGCCAAGGCGGTGATCGCACCGTGCGGGCCGCCCCGAACGCCGACGAGGTGTCGGCCCGGTTGCAGCAACGGTGCCAAGAACTCCTCGTCTCGGCGCACGTCTCCGCCAATATCGTCGTGTTGCGCACGCCGCCGGGCGCCGCGAGCTTCCTCGCTGCGGCGCTCGACCATGGGAATGTCGTCGGCATTTGCGGGTCCATCGCCGGCGATGACACCGTCCTTGTCGTCACCACCGGGTTGGCCGCCAGCAAAGCGGCCGCCCATCAATTGCTCGCCCTTGCCGGAAAGGAATCGCCGTGACCGACCCCGAAGCCCCGTCCCTGAGCCTGTGGGGCGGCCGTTTTGCCGGTGGCCCCGCCGATGCCCTTGCCGCGCTGAGCAAGTCGACGCACTTCGACTGGCGGTTGGCGCCCTACGACGTGGCCGGCTCGAAGGCGCACGTGCGGGTGCTCCACACGGCCCAGCTGCTGGACGACGCCACGAGGGACGCGCTCCTCGACGGGCTCGAGCGCCTCGCGACGGACGTCCGGGGGGGAACCTTTGTCCCCGCACCCGGTGACGAAGACGTGCATACGGCCTTGGAGCGGGGACTCATCGACCGGGTCGGCGCCGAGGTGGGCGGCCGGTTGCGGGCCGGGCGCTCCCGCAACGATCAGGTCGCCACCCTCTTTCGGATGTACCTGCGCGATCACGCCCGCCTGGTCGCAGCCCTCGTGCTCGATGTCGTCGAGGCGCTGGCCGAGCAAGCCGATCGGCACCTTGGCGTGATCATGCCGGGGCGGACCCACCTGCAGCACGCTCAGCCGGTCCTCCTCAGCCACCACCTCCTCGCCCACGTCTGGCCACTCCTTCGGGATGTCGACCGGTTGCGGGACTGGGACCGGCGCGCGGGCCTCTCGCCCTATGGCTCCGGCGCGCTCGCGGGCAGTTCCCTGCACCTTGATCCCGCCGCGGTCGCCGCAGACCTCGGCTTCCTGGGCGCCGTCGAGAACAGCATTGATGGCACCGCCTCCCGGGACTTTGCCGCGGAGTTTGCCTTCGTCACCGCGATGATCGCTGTCGACGTCTCTCGGCTCGCCGAGGAGGTCATCCTCTGGGCAACAAAGGAATTCGGCTTCGTCACCCTCGACGACGCCTACTCGACCGGTTCGAGCATCATGCCGCAGAAGAAGAACCCCGATGTGGCGGAACTCGCCCGAGGCAAGGCCGGTCGCCTCATCGGGGACCTCGCCGGGCTGCTGGCGACGCTCAAGGGTTTGCCGCTGGCCTACAACCGAGACCTCCAGGAAGACAAGGAGCCTGTCTTCGACGCGGTGGACACCCTCACGGTGCTGCTGCCGGCGTTCGCTGGGATGGTGGCGACCCTGAAGTTCAACACCGAGCGTCTGGAAGAGCTTGCGCCGCAAGGTTTTTCGCTCGCCACCGATATCGCCGAGTGGCTCGTGCGGGAGGGCGTGGCCTTTCGGGTGGCCCATGAGGTTGCGGGCGCGTGCGTGCGCGAGTGCGAGACCCGGGGGATCGAGCTTTGGGACCTCACCGAGGCTCAGCTGCGTGCGCTGAGCCCACACCTCACGCCGGGGGTGAAGGAGGTGCTGACGATTCACGGCTCCGTGGCCTCCCGCGACGCGCTCGGAGGGACCGCGCCCGTGCGCGTCCGTGAACAGTTGGCCCAGGCGCGCACGCGGCTCGGCACGGACCGGGTCTGGAGTCGGGAACCGATCGGCCGGGCCACCACGACGTAGCCCGATCACGAGGGCAACATCGCCCGCTCCCACCGGTTGGGCGGGCGCTGGCCGCGCGCTCGCGCCGTGGCAGGCTTGCCGACAACCCGGCATACGGTATGCCGCGGGTGCTGGAGCCGAGCGGAACTGGAGCGAAATCGCCGTGACCGACATTCTTGAGGAGTTGCACTGGCGCGGCGCGGTGGCGCAAACGACCGACGAAACCGCGCTCCGCGAGGCCCTCGCGAGGGGACCGGTCACGGCCTATTGCGGCTTCGACCCGACGGCGCCATCCCTGCACTTCGGGAACTTTGTTCAACTGGTGGCGCTGCGTCGGTTGCAGCGGGCCGGGCACAAGGTCATTTGTCTCGTGGGTGGGTCAACCGGCCTGATCGGCGACCCCAAGCCGACGGCTGAGCGGGTGCTGAAATCGAAGGAGGCCACGGCGGCGAACGTCGCGCGGATCAAGTCGCTCGTGGCGCCCTTCCTCGACTTCGAGGGGGGCGATGGGCTCCACCCCGCCATCCTCGTGGACAACCTCGACTGGACGGCGCCGATGACGGCGCTCGACTTCCTGCGGGACGTTGGGAAGCACTTCCGGGTCAACCAGATGATCCGCAAGGAGGCGGTCGCCGCGCGCCTCCAAAGCTACGAAGGCATCTCGTTCACCGAGTTCAGCTACCAACTCCTCCAAGCGCTCGACTACCTCCACCTGTATCGGGAGTTTGGTTGCACCTTGCAGGTCGGGGGGAGTGACCAGTGGGGCAACCTCACCGCCGGCGTCGACCTCATCCACAAGGTCGAAGGGGCCGCCGTCCATGTGCTGACTTCGCCGCTTCTCACCGACGCGTCCGGGGTGAAGTACGGCAAGTCGGAGGGCAACGCCATCTGGCTGTCCGCGGACATGACGAGCCCCTACGCCTTCTACCAGTACTTCCTCAACGTCGAAGACGCCTCCGTGATCGCCCTGCTCAAGGTGTTCACTGACCTGCCTCGGGACGAGGTCGATGCGCTCGAGACGCAAGTGCGCGACGAGCCGTTCCGCCGCCAGGCCCAGCGGAGGCTCGCGGCGGAGGTCACGGCGCTCGTCCACGGACCGAAGGCGGCCGCAGACGTGTCCGCGGCGTCGGACGCGCTGTTTGGCAAGGGAGATGTCGGGACGCTCGATGCGGCAACTTTGCGAGACGCGACCGCGGAACTTCCCGGTGGCGAGCTGACCCCGGGGACAACCCTCCTCGACGCCTTGGTCACGGTGGGTCTCGCCGACTCCCGCAATGTCGCCCGTCGGACGATCGGGGAAGGGGCCGCCTCCATCAACGGGGTCAAGGAGACCGACCCGGACCGGATCTTGGCGCCCACGGACTTCCTCCACGGGAGGGTCGTCCTGCTGCGCCGCGGCCGCAAGTCGCTGGCCGCCGGTCGGATCACAACCGCCTGACCTGCAGAAATAGGCTTCGACGGCGGCCGATTTTGCAAATGCTCCAACTGTCGTCTAACGTTCTCGTTGTCAGCCCGCAAGGGAGGAACGGACGCCACCGCAGGAGCGATACTCCTGTCGAAGCCGGCCGGTCCCAGGGCCAGACCACCGCCCCGCAAGAGGCAAATCCGCAAAGATCCAAGCGCGAAGACCAAGGAACGCCCACAAGGCAGACCGGCACTTGACGCCCAAGCATGGATGCGGTAACTTAGAACGGTTGCCCCAAATCGCTGACCAGCTGAAGCTGGCTAGGGGTGCGGTGCGCGTCCGAACCTTGAGAACTCAACAGCGTGTCAAAAATCGATGCCAATAACCTCGTCTCGAGGAAGGCAAGTCAAATCATCAGATTTGGCGTGTCCCGAATCGAACGAAAATCCTTTTGGTTGACAACGATCATCTAGCA
>CAZACX010000010.1:20376-59772 GCA_964483685.1 uncultured Intrasporangiaceae bacterium | reverse complement strand
GGGTCCGCGAATCGAGAGTAGAGTTGGGTAGTGAGTTCGATCCACCGAGGGAAGGGGGCGGCGATGCGCAACGGTGTCTGGGTGCTCTTGGTGAGTTCCACGGTCGCGGCAGCATGTCTGTCTGAATCGGACGCGACAAGTTCGGGGGCGCTGGGCACATCGTCAGCATCCGTCGCCTTCGAGTCGGGGCGTTCGGCGCTGGAGGTTGAGGCCAAATCTGCTCCTGCGGTTCTTCCGGATGGATCGCCGTACGACCATGTCGCAGCGATGTCTGCTGCGTTTGCGTCCGACGAGGTCGTCGATGCACTGAGAGACAATCCCGACTTCGCCGGCGTCAGGATGAGTGGCGAAACGGTCATCGTCGCGTGGCGGGGGGACAACCGCACTCCTTTGGATCCCATCCTGGCGGCGGCTGCGACGGCGGGCGTAGCGTTGAAGGTGGAGGACGCCGCTTACGGGGAACGCGAACTGGCTGAGGCGCTCGCGAAGCTACCCGCCGACCCCACTGTGCCCAACGCAGGATTGGCCGGGGCGCCATTCGGAAACGGGGTCAAGATCTTCGTCTTTTCTCGCGAGAGTCGGCTGCTCGACATGAGCATGGAGGACGTTCAGGCGGCCCTTGACTTCCCCTACCCCGTCCTGCGGGTCGAATTTCTGGGGGGTGGGATACCGCTGATCCAGAGTCGGAACCTCGACACGGGCAGTCTTGACGGCGGCTGACTCCTCATGACGCTGCCGCGTCATGAAGCCACCGGCACCGCGGTAAGGCGATCAGCGGTCGTCCCGTCACCGAGTTGACCCTGTGCGTTATCCCCCCAGCACCAGGCGCGGTTGGCTGCATCGATGGCGCAGGCGTGGTCGTTCCCCACGCTGACGGCACTCACCCCCACGGGAAGGTTGCGAACCACGACCCCGGAGGTGCGCATCGTCATCGAACCATCGCCGACGCCACCGAAAGTGTTGTCACCCCAACACGAGGCGATGCCCGCCGAGACGGCACACGAGTAGCCATCCGCATCCACCTGGGTGCCGACGGCGCCAAGCTGACCGACGACGGCGGGTTCGTTCCGCGAGGTCGTGGTGCCATCGCCGACTTGGCCCATGCCATTGCGGCCCCAGCACAGGGTTGCCCCAGCGCGCACCGCACAGGTGTGCAGCACGCCCGCGGACACGACAGTGACACCGGACCCGAGACCGATGACGGGGACCGGAAGGAGGCGTCGATCGTTCGTGCCGTCGCCGAGCTGTCCCCGGGCGTTGTCGCCCCAACACGCCAGGGCTCCGGCCGTCGTTGTCATGCAGGTGTGCTGGTCGCCGGCGGAGACGGCCGAAGACGTCAGGGGCGCACCGGCCACACGCGTAGGCGTGAGGCGATCGACCGTGGTTCCGTCACCGAGTTGTCCGTAGGCGTTCCAGCCCCAGCAGACGGCTCCACGGCTGCGCGACAGGGCGCAGACATGGCCGTTCCCGACCGATACCGAGGTCGCGTCGGCGAGGTCGGCGACGGCCGCAGGGGTGGGGCGATCCGTGCGCGTCCCGTCCCCAAGTTGCCCAAAGGCATTCCATCCCCAGCAGCGGACTTCACCCGATTGGTGGAGGGCGCAGGTCGTGCTGCCGGCGGCGGAGATGGCGGTCACGCCACTGGCGAGTCCGACAACCGGGGTTCGCGACCGCTTCGACGTCGTGGTGGCGTCCCCCAACTGGCCATGGCCGTTCCAACCCCAACACTCAACGCCCCCCGCGGGCGTGATGCTGCACGTATGCGCGCTCCCGGTCGCCAGAATGCTGCCGCTCGTCGGTGCCACGTAGCTAAACCGTCCGGCGGCCGCTCCCAGGGAGTCGCCAAGGGGAGTCTGGACGACGACGTCGACGCCGCCGAGGGACCCCGCGGGTGCGACGGCACTCACCTCGGAGTCCGAGATGACCACCACCGAGGTTGCGGCCACGGCGCCGAAGAGAACGCCGGTGGCCCCCGTGAGCTGGGCGCCCGTGATGGTGACGGGCGTGCCACCCTCGGCCGGGCCAGCGGCCGGGTCGACCGACGTGACTGTCGGACCATCCCACGTATAGGTGTAGCCGCTTGCTGCGGACACGGGTGAGGTCCCGTCGGGGCCCGTCACGGTCACGTCCAGTCGCCCAGGGGCACCCACCGGAGCGGTGGTGGTGATTTCGGTATCCGAGATCACGCGAAAGGCGGCATCGACCGTTCCAAAACGGACCGCTGTCACACCGGTGAATCCGGTGCCGCTGATGGTGACGGGTCCTCCCTCGACTGGGCCTGACGAGGGCATCAGGCTGCGCAGGACCGGGCCGGTCGCGGCATACGTGAACCGATCGGCAGTCGTGAGGGGCGAAGTTCCTGAGCGCGTCGTGACGCGCACGTCGACGACGCCGGCGACGCCGGCGACGGCCGCGGCCGGAGCCATCGCCACGAGACTCGTTGATGACGTCACGGTGTAAGAGGTGGCCTTCGCGCTTCCGAACGTCACGGCCGTCACACCGACGAAACGGGCTCCCGTGATCGTCACGGAAACCCTGCCCGTGATCGCCGCGAGCGCCGGACTGACCCCTGATATCGAGGGCGAGCTCACGTACGTGAACCGATTCGCGGGCGCCAGCGCCGAGGTGCCCGACCGGGCGACAACGCGCACGTTAACGACTCCGACCGGACGAGCCGGCGACACCACCGTGATGGTGCTTGCCGAGATAACCTTCATGGACGTTCCTGCGGTTGGGCCAAACATGACCCGGGAAGCCCCGGTGAATCCCGATCCAGTCAACGTCACGACCATCCCGCCCCGCGGGGCCCCCGAGCTGGGACGCACCGCCGTCACCGTGGGGGCACCCACTCGCGGTTCCTGCGCCCATGCGCCACCAAGGCCGGTCACGAGGAACGCAGTCGTCGCCAGAGCCATGATCGCGCGACGGGAGAACCCGCCCCGTCGCCTCGCGATTCGATGCACGGTTGTTGGTGCTTCGGTATCCAATTAGCTACCCCTCAATCACTCGTGAATTGCGCTGGTGGCGTCGTGTGTGGGCAATGACTTGGCGCCGTCATCGGGCGCGGGGAGCAGCGCCAAGGGGGAGAAACCTCGCCGGGTCTCGCCCCCAGCGTTCGGCCATCGTCGTCGGGTCAGTATCGATAGCGGTCCGATTTCGCCCATCGAGTGCCAGGAGGAAGTTGTTGCGACAGTAAAGCTCGGGTTGGCTGGTCCAACGATCTTGCCAATTTGAGGGACTGCAGTCCCAAGCAAACCCTTGACCGAGCGACCCATATCGGCCCTCGACCAGGCGATAGAATTGGACAACTCCCCACTCGCCCGGCGCGGGGTTGAGCACGGAGCCCAGGAGAAGCGGAGAGCTGGTTTGCCGATCATTCGTTACGGACATGGAGTAGCACGGTAGTGCGGGGTTGTGACAACGCCCTCCGTTGACGGACTTCGTCAGCATCGAGTAGGGGAAGACCGAGACACTCGCTTCAGTGTTCCTCTTTTCCGAATACACGCGCCCGAACCCAAAATAGCGGGTGGTCAGTGTCTGCGCCGCGACGTCCCGCTTGTTGTTCGCGTACGCGAAGCTCCCCCAGGCACGCCCGAAACCGTGGCTCTGAAAGACTGGTAGCGTTGCCGCCGTTTCGCCATAGCGTTCCGCGGCAGTCGTGAATTGGGTCATGTCCGCGTAGTGCTGCCCTTGCGAGACAACGGACCAGTGATAGACATCTCGGAACCGAGCAAGGTCTTCCCAGGACGTCTGCCTTGCATATCCGGAAACGCAGATTCGTTCCGTTTCGGAGGTGCGGTCAATGGTCACTTGCGCAGTGGCGGAAAGGCCCAGAGCCGCGAGGTCCTGCGCGTTCTGCTCAAGGGTCCTCGCCTCCGCAGGCTGAACAACGCAACCGGGGCCATTCGTCGCGACCCAATTGGAACGACCCCAAAGGATCGAGATGAATGAGGCCGCGGACGGTCCCGCGGTCGCGTCCTCTCGACTTGTGCCCTGCGCTTGAGCCGAGCCGCTCCCGGCCAAGAAGAGCACGATCCACATCAGCGCAGCGACCGGTCGCCCCCATTTTTGGCCCATTTGGCGATCCTGGGGTGGCGCGCCTACGTCGTCAAGTCCTCAATCTAGAGGACAAGGGGCCTCGCGTTCCCCCACTCCTGAAGAATTCCGGCGTCGCTGAGCAACACCAGAAGTTCGGCCTCCAGCCCATTGCAGCCGGTCTCCACGGTGACCAGGGGCAACCCGAGGCGCCGTGCCGCCCTCTCCGCAAGGGCACGCAGCTCGTCATCGGGTGCCTGGGCCAGCCAGACGATCCGCTCATAGTGACGGAAATAGTCGTCGCGAAGCTCCGGGTAGCGGTCGAGCCCCAACTCTTGGATGACGGTCCGTTGGAAGGACCGCACGAGGAAATCGGTGAGAAGGTACGTGCCGGGCTGGGTCCGTAAGAGCTCCTCGATGCGTGCCGGACCGGCATACATGTCATAGCAGTGCAGCCCCCGAAGGCGCCTGACCCCCAGCCGCGCGCAAAGCCGGTCCAATGCCCCATAGGTGCCGCAGTCGGCATACCCGACAATGACGTGGGCATAGTCCGCGGCGAGCGACCCAATGCGCGCTTCGACGTCGGGAGCGATACGTTCCGGATGGTTATGGAGCAATGGCGGCAACGGATGGGCGTCGAGTCGCCACCCGCGATCGGCGGCGATCCGGGCCGCATCCGCGGCGATCGCGCCACAGGCAACCAGGGCAACCCTCGGTGGTGTCGCGTCGACTCCCTGGGCGCTAGCCGGGGAAGGAGAGTTGCTCAATGAAGCGGTCGTTGAAGTCGGCGCGATCGGAGAGTTCGAGATACTGCACCTCCTCGAGGAGGGTCGCGGCGCCGGCGCGCTCCCGGGCACTGAGCAGGACCATCTTGGCGCCCTCCCCCGCGACATTGCCCGCCGAGATGATGCGCAAGACCGGGAGTTTGGGGACCAACCCGATCCGGATTGCTGCGGCCGGCGAGAGGTAACTCCCGAAGGACCCGGCGAGGAGCACCTGCTGGACATCGGTCGGGCAGAGGCCCAACTCCTCCAGGAGCAGGGACCAACCGGTCGCGATGGCCGCCTTGGCGAACTGAAGCTCCCGGATGTCGCGCTGGGAGAGGTAGACGCACTCCGCGGGCGGGGCGTCGGGGTGCGGCCGGTGGAGGATGAACACCCGTTCCTTGTCGATGGCGGTCAGCCGCCCCGACAGGTGCGGAACCTGTTGGGCGGCAACGTCATCGGGCAAAAAGCGTCCCGAGGTGTCAAGCAGACCGACCCGGACCAGCTCGGCGACGGCGTCCACGAGGCCGGACCCGCAGAGGCCGACGGGCTCGCAGTCGCCGATGACCCCGAGGTGAACCTCCTCGTCGTCACCGAACCGCACGACCTCGATCGCCCCCTCCGCGGCCCGCATCCCTCGGCGGATGGCGCCACCTTCGAAGGCCGGTCCGGCCGGGGCCGCGGTGGCGACGAGCCGATCCCCGTCGGAGAGGACGATCTCGCAGTTGGTGCCGACATCGATAAACAGGCGAGCCCGCTTGTCCCGATCCATCCCCGTCGCGAGCATTCCGGCAACGATGTCGCCGCCGACGTAGGCGCCGAGGGCGGGAAATGTGAACACCCGAGCGCCCGGATGCAGCTGGAGCCCGATCTCGCTGGCCGGAACGACCGGAAACCCGCTGGCGGACATGATGAAGGGCGCGACGCCAAGGGGTTCGGGGTCAACTCCGAACAGCAGGGCCGTCATCGTCGCGTTGCCGGCGAGCGCCACTTCGTAGACCTGCTGCGCGTTGAGGCCCGACTCCACGAAGACCTGGTCGGCCAGTTCGGCGAGGGTTTCGTGGGCGAGTTGGCGAAGGCGCCCCAGCGCCTCCGGGTCCATCATCGTCGCGCTGATGCGGGTGATGACATCGCCGCCGAACGGTTGCTGTTTGTTGAGCATGGAGGACACGGCCAGGGGGGTACCGGTCGACAAATCGACGAGGGTCGCGACCACGGTCGTCGTTCCAAGGTCGAACGCCAGGCCGTAGCGCGCCGCCGTCGTGTCGCCGCCCTCGACGTCGATGAGAGCCTCATCGACGATGACTGCGGTCACCTTGAAGTCGCTGGCGCGCAACACTTTTGGCAGACGACGCAGGGCGTGTAGGTCGGCCCGCAGGTCAAGGTCGTCCACCGCGTCGAGGAGTCGCTGGAGGTCGGTGCGCTGGTCGGCGAGGTCGGGCTCGGTCAGCTCGACGAAACGCTTCTGCACGGCGGGCCGGAGGATGACCTGGCGCCCGACACCCACCGTGGCGGCCTTTGGTCGGGTGACCAGAGGTGGCACCGTGACCGACAAATCCGAGGTGGCGTTGATAAGGCAGGCCAGTCGCCACCCCGACGCGAGGTCCGCGTCGGTGAAGGTCCGCCGGTCATGGCTCGTCACCGGTGCGGTGCCGACAGTGAGTTGCACCTTGCACTTGCGACAGGTCCCGTGTCCACCGCAGGTCGAGTCGATGGCAATGCCGTTCCATGACGCCGCGTCGAAAACGGCAACCCCTGGGGGCACCCGCACTTCGCGCCCCGACGGGGCGAACCGCAGCACCACCCGCCCGGTCCCCTCATGGGGCGCCACCGAGGCGGGCGGCCCGTCGATACGCGTCTCCCGTCGCGAGCCCACCGAACCGTCCTCGGCACTGCCGTCCCGGCGCTCGCCGTTCGTCGTCACGTGAGCGCTGCCTAAGCCGGTAGGCCGGTGGTGGGCGCGGCACCCGAACCGGGGGCGCCACCCGACGCGACGGCGGCGCCCGCCTGCTTGGCCCGGTGCCTGCGAATCCAGGTTGCACCCCACTCGTCGTGTCCGAGCAGGAGGTCCGCGCCGCGCACCGCGTCGACGACCTGAGGCGTCCGAGCATCCATGATGGCGCTCGTCAACCCGGCTGTCATGGCCATCGGGAGCCACGCGGCGTTGATCGCGGGCCGACCCGGCATACCGAAGGAAACGTTGGAGGCACCACAGGTCATGTTGAGGCCCCAGCGGGCCTTGATCTGGCGGATCGTCTCCAGGGCGCTCTGGCCAACGCTGCCGTCGGCACCAATCGGCATCGCGAGCGGATCAATGACGAGATCCTCAATCGCAATGCCGTACTCCTGCGTCGCCACCGCGACGATCTTCGCGACAAGGACAAGTCGCTTGTCGACCTCCATCGGGATCTCGTCGGCATCGTTGGGGAGGGCGATCACCGCGGCGTTGTACTTCTTGACGAGCGGCAAGATCGCGGCCAGACGGTCGTCCTCGGCCGTGACCGAGTTGACGAGCGCTCGGCCGTTGTAGGCCGCGAGACCGGCTTCAAGAGCCTCGACGACCGAGGAATCGATGCAAATCGGCAGGTCCGATTGTGCTTGGATCCGGCGAACGGCCGCGTCGAGCAACTGCGCCTCATCGGTGAGTGGAACCCCCATGTTGACGTCCAGAACGTCCGCGCCACCCGCCACCTGGGCCGCGACGTCCCGGTCAATGGCGCTAAGGTCACCGGCGCGCAACTGCTCCTGGAAGATCTTCCGGCCGGTGGGGTTTATCCGTTCCCCGATGACGCAGAAGGGCCGGTTGTGACCGATCGTCACCTCCTTGGTTGCCGACCGAATGACGGTCTCACGCAGCGCAACCGGGCCAGGAATCACGAGGTGGCTCCGACCAGCGCCCGCTTGGTCGCGAGGAGTTGCTTCGCGCGCTTGACCGTCGCGGAGGCGTCAGCGGCATACCCATCCGCACCGACCGCGTCGGCGTATTCCTGCGTGACGGGGGCACCCCCGACCATGACGATGACCTCGTCACGCAGACCGGCCTTGACGAGGGCGTTGATGTTGGCCTTGAACATCGGCATCGTCGTCGTGAGGAACGCGGAGAAGCCGACGATGTCCGGCTGGTGCTCCACAATCGCCGCGACGAACTTCTCGGGGGCCACTTGGACGCCGAGGTCAATCACCTCAAAGCCCGCGCCCTCCAACATGATGTTGACGAGGTTCTTGCCGATGTCGTGCACATCGCCCTTGACCGTCCCCATGAGGAACTTGCCGATGGTTTCGACGCCGGTCTCGGCGAGCAGCGGCCGCAGTCGCTCCATCGCTCCTGCCATCGCACGACCGGCGATGAGCATCTCCGGGACGAAGAAGTCGCCGCGTTCGAAGCGCGCGCCCACCTCTTCCAGGGACGGAATGAGTGCCTCGAACAGTAGTGATCCCGGCGTCATGCCGAGATCGAGTCCTTGATTGGTGAGGGCGAGAACCTCCGGGCCGTTGCCCACCAAGGTCTGTTCGTAGAGGCTGGTGAGGATCTCCTCGGGAGTCATGCGGCACCTTCTTTGTGATGGGTGGATAGCCGTTTGGCGACAACTGCGGAATGCTGGCGCAGGAGTTCGGCGACGCGGTCAAACTGGTCGACGAGGCGGTCTGCGGGCCCAGAGACGCCGAGCGCGGCGAGGGCGCGACCCCGGCCACCGAGGATCGGGACCGCGACCGCGCAAAGACCGATCTCCAACTCATCGACGGCAGTGGCATAGCCGCGGCGACGCGCCTGCGTGCACTGCTCGGTGAGGTCGGCAACGCTTGCGACAGTATGCGGTGTGGGCGCCGCGAGCGGCTCTCTCGCCATGGGCAGAGCTTCGAAGGCGTAGAGAATCTTGCCGAGGGCTGAGCAGTGCGCGGGCACGTCCACGCCGACCCATTCCCGGGAACCGAGGACGAATCGGGAATCGACTTGCGCGACCTGGACGACGTCCGCGCCTTTGGCAATGGCGAGGTTGACCGTTTCGCCGGTCAGTCGGCTGAGGGACTCCATCGCCGGCCGGGCCAGGCGAACGAGCGCCGCCTCGGGGGAGTCGGTCGCGGCATACGCAACGAAGAGCGCACCAGGAACGAAGCTGCCACTTGAGGTTCGAGCCAGCATCCCTTGACGCTCTAGTGCCGATAACAGTCGGGATGTCGTCGACCGGGCGAGACCACTGATCGACTGAATCTCACTGAACGACAGAGGTGTTGATGCCCGCACGACCAGGGCGACCAGGTCCGTCGCCCGATCGACTGCCTGGGTACCCGTGCTCGCTTCCGACTTCACGAGGCGGTGGGCGGGCTTCACGAGTCAGGTCCCGGCGCAGCCGCGCGGGGGTTCCACGTGCCCCGGCACGGCCGTTCCATAGTGTGGAACTTCAATTCCATATCGTGAGGTTATGATGTGGCCCACCTCTCAGTCAAGCCCACTGACCACCCCGAAAGGACGCCGATGTTCCGCAACACGATGCCGCGCTACGAGATTCTCAGCGAGGACGCGATGGCAGCGCTGGACCGGGGCTGGCGACGCCTGATCAGTGAGGTCGGGGTCGAGTTCATGAGCGAGGAGGCCCTCGGCCTCTTCCGCGCGGCGGGTCAGCGCGTCGAGGAAAACACCGTCTTTCTTGACCCGGAGTTTGTCCTTGAGCAGGTCGCCAAGGCTCCGCGACAGTTCGATATGCAGGCGCGCAACCCGGCAAACAACGTCCACATCGGCGGCGACTCGATGGTGTTCGGCGCGGTCTACGGGCCGCCTTTTGTGCGGGATGGCGCGGTCCGCCGGGATGGGACGATGGCGGACTTTCGCGACTTCGCGCGCCTCTCCCAGTCGTACGCCGCACTGGATTCCGCAGGCGGCGTGGTGTGCGAACCAAACGACGCCCCACTCGACAGCCGACACCTCGACATGACGTACGCGCTGCAAACGCTGACCGACAAGATCTATATGGGCAACGTCGTCTCCGGCGTCAACGCGGCCGACACGATTGCGATGGGCGAGATTCTCTTTGGTGGGCGGGAGCAGATCGAGGCGACGCCCGTGTCCATCTCACTGATCAACTGCAACTCCCCGCTGCGGTGGGATGACCGGATGCTTGATGCCCTCTTCACGTATTGCAAGGCGGCGCAGCCCGTTGTCGTCACGCCGTTCATCCTCATGGGCGCCATGTCCCCGGTCACCATTCCGGCCGCCCTCGTGCAGCAGATCGCCGAGGCCCTCTCTGGGATTGCCCTGACCCAGTTGATCCGCCCGGGGTGCCCCGTCGTGTTTGGGTCGTTCCTGTCCAACATCGATATGCAAAGCGGCTCACCGACATTCGGCACGCCGGAGTCGGGCATCGGGTTGCTCTGCACCGGCCAGATCGCGCGCCGGTTCGGGCTGCCGTTTCGCACCGGCGGCGGCCTGACTTCGGCTCAGGTACCGGACGCCCAGGCCGGCTACGAGGCCCTGATGACGTTGATGCCGACGTTCCTCGCCGGAACCAACTTCGTGATGCATGCCGCCGGTTGGCTTGAGGGTGGGCTTGTCGCTGGTTTCGAGAAGTTCATCATCGACATCCAGCTCGTCGAGATGCTGCAACATGAGTTCACGCCCCTGGAGATCGACGAGGCGTCGCTGGCGTTCGACGCCCACGTCGAGGTCGGCCATGGCGGCCACTTCCTCGGTGCGGCCCACACGATGGATCGCTTCCGGACGTGCTTCTACCGCCCGTTCCTGTCCAGCTCGGAGAACTACGAGCGGTGGATGCGTGGCGGCGGGCTCGACACCGCGGCCCGGGCTGCGCAGATCTGGCGCACCAAACTTGAGCAGTACGAGGAGCCCCCTATCGATGCGGCGATCAAGGCGCAACTCCAGGCCTACGTCGCGCGCCGACGTCACGAGCTCGGGGACTGACGTTTCCCGGACGGAGAGTCGGCGTCTGCTTAGCTGAACACGACCGTCCGGTCACCGTTGAGCAGCACCCGGGAGTCGCAGTGCCAACGGACCGCCCGGGTGAGCACCCGCGATTCACATTCCTCGCCGGCCCGCACGAGATCCTCGGCCTGCATCCGATGATCCGCCCGGATGACGTCCTGCTCGATGATCGGGCCCTCGTCGAGGTCGGCGGTCACATAGTGCGCCGTCGCGCCGACGAGCTTGACGCCCCGGCCGAACGCCTGGTGATAGGGCTTGGCTCCCTTGAAGGACGGCAGGAAGGAGTGGTGGATGTTGATGATCCGCCCCGACATCCGGGCCGCAAGGTCGTCCGAGAGCACCTGCATGTAGCGGGCGAGGACGATCAGGTCAACGTCATACTCCTCGACGAGTCGCAAGAGTTGCGCCTCGGCCTGTGGTTTGGTGTCCGCGGTGATCGGAATGTGGTGGAAGGGGATGTCATAAGCCGCCGCAAGGTTCGCCAGGTCCGGGTGGTTTGACACGATCGCGGGGATCTGCGCGTTGAGGCCACCGCTGCGCCAACGGAACAAGAGGTCGTTGAGGCAGTGGCCGAATTTCGACACCATCAGCAGCGTCCGATACGGCGCGGCGGCGTCCCGCAGTTGCCACGCCATCGCGAACTCCGTTGCCACGACGTCAAATCCGGCACGCAGCGAGTCGAGGGTGGCTCCTATGGCAGCCATCTCGAAGTGCACCCTCATGAAGAACCGTGCCGTGCGCCGATCGTCGAATTGCTGACTTTCGAGGATGTTGCCACCGGCTCCGGCAAGATAGGTGGCCACCCCCGCGACGATCCCCGGGCGGTCGGGACAGGAGAGGACGAGGACGTATTCCGAGGTCACGCAAGGGATGCTAACCCGCGCGGCGCGTCGCGGCATACGCGTTAGTGTTCCGTTATGCGCAACGAACTGGCGGGTGCATCGGGGCCGGTCCAATCCGTCGACCGGGCAGCCGCCATCCTTGACGCGCTGGCCAGCCGTGGTCCGATGAGCGTCACCGATCTCAGCCGCCTCCTCGGGGTTCACAAGAGCACCGCCTCCCGCCTGCTCGCTACGCTTGAAGGGTGGGAACTCGTCGCCCAGCGGGAGGGCCGGGGGAAATACCACCTGGGGGTCGGGCTCTTGCGCCTCGCCGGCAACGCGGCTGCGGGCCTCGACCTCGTCGAACAAGCCCGGCCGGTATGCCGCCGCCTCGCCGCGGCGACGGGGCTGACCGTCAACCTCGCGGTCCGCACCCATGGGCAGGCGCTCTATCTCGACCAGGTGGCCGGGACTTCGGCCCTGCAGTCGTACAACTGGGTCGGTCAGCGAATCCCGTTGCACGCCACCAGTAACGGCAAGGTGTTGCTCTGCGAACTGGACGACGGCCAGGCTCGCGCCCTCGTGGGGACGCTCGTCGCTCTGACCGGCGCCACGCTGACAACCTGGCGAGCATTGCGCCGCGAGCTCGATGCGGTCAGGCGGCAGGGCTACGCGATGGCCGTCGATGAGTACGAGGAGGGGCTCACCGCGCTGGCCGCTCCGGTGCGCAACGCGCACGGGGAGATCACCGCTTCGGTGAGCGTCTCCGGTCCCACGTTCCGACTTGATGAGGACGGCGTCAACGCCGTGCGCGCGAAGCTGCTCCCCGCGGCCGCGGAGATCTCTGCGCGCCTCGGCTGGCGCCTCGCCGACGCCTAAGCCGGCGCCCCACCGACGCCCGGTCCGCCGAAATGGACCTGTTCACCCCCGTGACAGGCCGGAACACGTCTGGCATCATAGCCGCGTATTGTGCATCACGTTGCATAATACGCAACCTTTTGAGAGGACACCATGGCTACCCTCCCCGCCACCGCGAAGGTCGTCGTCATCGGCGCGGGCATCGTCGGCAACTCGCTCGCCTACCACCTGGCGAAGCTCGGCTGGACCGACATCGTCCAACTCGACAAGGGTCCGCTGCCGAACCCGGGCGGCTCCACCGGCCACGCCTCAAACTTCATCTTCCCGGTCGACCACTCGCGCGAGTTCGCTGACATCACGATGGACTCGGTCAGGCAATACGAGGAGCTCGGCGTCTTCACCCAGTCCGGCGGGTATGAGGTCGCGCGGACGCAGGAGCGCATGGAGGAACTTCGTCGGCGCCTGAGCAGCGCCAAGGCCTGGGGCATCCCCGCCGAGATCGTCACCCCAGCCCAGGTCGTTGAGAAGGTCCCCTTCCTCGACCCCAGCGTCATCGTCGGCGCCGCCTGGTTCCCCACGGTGGGCGTGGTCGACTCGCTGCGCGCCGGCACGATCATGCGCGAACGGGCCCAGGAGATGGGGGCCCTGACGGTCGTCCCCAATGTCGAAGTCACCGGGATGACCGTGGAGAACGGCCGCATCCGGGCCGTGGAAACCAACCAGGGCCGCATTGAGGCCGACACCGTCGTCATCTGCTGTGGGGTGTGGAGCCCCAAGGTCGCCAAGATGGCCGGCGCCCACATTCCGCTCACCCCGGCCGTTCACCAGATGATTTCGGTCGGACCCTGCGAGGCCCTCGCCGCGATCCCCGGCGAGATCAGCTTCCCGATCGTGCGCGACATGGACACCTTTTGCTACGAGCGCCAACACGGATCGGACATGGAGGTCGGCTCCTACGCCCACCGGGCCATCTTGTGGGACCCCGAAGACATCCCGACCATCGACCAGGCGAAGCTCTCCCCGACCGAACTCCCCTTCACCGACGACGACTTCGACCCGCAGTTGGAGCAGGCACTCGAGCTCATGCCCGAGCTCCTCGGCGACGAGCGCGCCGAGATCCGCTACGCGATCAACGGGCTGCTCTCGCTCACCCCGGACGGCTACCCGATTCTCGGCGAGACTCCCGAAGTCAAGGGACTCTGGTCGGCGGCAGCAGTCTGGATCAAGGAAGGCCCCGGCACCGCACGCGCCGTCGCCGAGTGGATGACGCACGGCAACCCCGAGATTGACCTGGGGCACAGCGACATCGCCCGGTTCTATCCGCACCAACAAACCAGGGCCCACGTCAGGGCCCGCACGAGCGAGGCCTTCAACAAGACCTACGGGATCGTCCACCCGAGCGAGCAGTGGAGCAGCAGCCGCAACGTCCGACTCGCCCCCATGCACGCGGCCCAGAAGTCCCTCGGTGCCGTGTTCTTCGAAACGGCCGGGTGGGAGCGCCCACACTGGTACGCCTCGAACGCGGGCCTTGTCGACAAGTTCGGTGACGCCTGTATGCCGCGCGCGCACGAGTGGGATTCCCGCTGGTGGTCACCCATCATCAACGCCGAGCACTTGCAGATGCGCGAGACGGCGGCCCTGATCGACCTCACCGCCTTCGCGATCTTTGACGTTTTCGGACCGGCTGCGCTCGAGGCGGTCCAGTCGATCATCGTCAGCCAAGCCGACGTCAAGGTCGGCCGCGTCATCTACACCCCGGTCCTCGACAGCCGGGGCGGCTTCCGCTCCGACCTGACGGTGATGCGGCTGGCGCACAACCACTTCCGGGTCGTCACCGGCGGCGCTCACGGGATGGCGGACAAGAAGTGGTTCAGCGACCGGATGCCCGAGGGCGCCGCCGTGCTCGACGTCACCTCCGCCTCCAGCACAATCGGGCTGTGGGGACCCAACGCCCGCGAGGTCCTGACCGCCGCGATGACGACCGGCGGAGCCGCCACCACCGCAGCCGAGGCACTGACGAACGCCGCCTTCCCGTTCGGCACCTGCCGCACCATCGAGGTCGGCAACCTCGCGGTCCTCGCCTCGCGGATTTCGTATGTCGGTGAGTTCGGTTGGGAGCTTTACGTCCCCTTCGAGCAGGGCGCCGCCCTGTGGGAGCGACTCATGGAGGCCGGCCAACCGTTTGGCCTCATCCCGGCCGGAATCGGCGTCTACGCCACCACTGGGCGCCTCGAAAAGGGTTACCGCGCTTACGGTTACGAGCTCGACACGGAGCGCACCCTCGCCGAGACCGGGCTCGAACGCAAGAAGCTCAAGGCGGCGGACTTCATCGGAAAGGCGGCATTGGAAGCCCAGGCCGGCGTGGCCCCGGCCGCCGTGCTCTGCTCGCTCACCGTGGACGATCACACGTCCGCACGCGGCGTGCCCCGGTACATGCTGGGCGGTGAACCTCTCCTCGCCCCCGACGGCAGCATCCTCACCGATGGTCATGGGCACCACCCCTACGTGACGAGCGCCGGGTCCGCCCCGAGTCTTGGCAAGCACGTCCTCATGGCCTTCCTCCCACCGGAGCAGGCCGTCGTCGGGACTCAACTCGCCGTCTCCTATATGGAGGAGCTCTACCCGGTCACCGTCGCGGCCGCCGACGCAACGCCCCTCTTCGACCCCGAGAATGCCCGGATCCGAGGTGAGGGCTGATGGCAAACGTCTTGGTGTGCGTCAAACGAGTCCCCGACCCGACCGGTGAGGTCGTGCTGACCGCCGATGGGATGGGGGTCGACGGCCGATACGCCGGCTACACGACAAGCGCCCATGAGGACTGCGCCGTCGAACTCGCGATCCGTATCGCCGAGGCGAGCGGCGGGGTTGCCACCGTGCTGACACTTGGGCGCGAGGACGCGCTCGAGCAGTTGCGGGCGGCCTGCGCGGTCGGTGTCGGTGACGCCATCCGGATCGACGCCGACGCCTTCGCCTTCGGCCCAGCCGACGTTGCCGCCGCGATCGCGGACGTCGTTGCGGCCCGGGAGGCGAGCGGGACGACATACGAGCTGATCTTGCTCGGCAATGACGCCGCCGACACAGGGGATTTCCAGGTCGGGATCCGACTCGCCTATGCCCTCGACCGGCCGGTCGTCGCCGGGGTCAAGACGATCACCGTGGACGGCTCGCTCGCCACGTTGCGCGGCGACGGGCCGCACGGAACTGACGTCTACGAGGTGGCGCTGCCCGCCGTCGCCACCATCCTCGAAGGCGGGGTCAACCCGCGCTATCCCTCGGTGATGGGCCGGATGAAGGCCAAGAGGGCCCCGCTCGAAATCTGCACGCCGAGGGGCGAACCGGCCGGGTCCGGTCGGATCGCCCTCACCGTCCCCGCACCGCCGCCGACCGCCGTCACCATCTTGGGCGAGGGGGCCGCGGGAGCGCGCGGCGTCGTCGACGTGCTCGTCTCGTTGGGGGTGGTGTCACGATGACTGTCCTCGTTCTCGTCGAACTCGACGGCGATGCGCTCTCGATCGTTTCGCGTGAGGCCCTCACCTTCGCCCGGCAACTGCGCGGGGACCTCCACGCGATCGTCGTGGGGTCCGCTGCGGCCGCCATGGCCGACTGCCGGGACTACGGCGTTCGCGTCGTCCACGAGGCGATCACTCCACAACTCGAGACGTATGCCGCGGCCGCCCGGGCCGCCGCCGTCGCGCACGCCGCGTCCACGTGTGGAGCCACGACCGTCCTCGCCGGCGGGAGCGCCCGCGGAACCGAGGTGCTCGCCCATCTCGCCGCGCGCGCCGAGGTCCCCATGGCGGCGAACGTCGTGCGCGTCGTCGTGGCCACGCCGCTCGTCGTGGAGCGTCAGGTTGTTGGCGGCGCCGCCCTCGAACAACTGCCCCTGGACGCAAGCCTGCGCGTGTTCACCGTCGCTGGCCACTGCCTGGAGCCGGCCCCAGCCGACACCCCGGGCGAAGCGGAACTTCGCACCCACACCCCGGCCATCGATCCCAAGGACCTCCGTGCCCGCGTCGCGCGTGTCGAGACCGGGGCCCGCAGCGACACCGCCAAGTTGACGTCGGCTCGCGTCGTCGTCGGCGCCGGTCGCGGCGTCGGCCGCCAGGACGGGTTCGAGTCGGTCATCGCCCTCGCGGACCGGCTGGGCGGGGCACTGGGCGTTTCCCGAGTCGTCACCTCGCTCGGGTGGCGACCACACGCCGAGCAAGTCGGCCAGACGGGTTCTCGCATCTCCCCCGACGTCTATCTGCCCTGTGGGATTAGCGGCGCCATCCAGCATTGGGCGGGCTGCCAGTCGAGCAAGACGATCATCGCCATCAACACCGACCCGGACGCGCCGATGGTGACGAAGGCCCACTATGCGGTGATCGGCGACCTCCATGACGTCGTTCCGGCGATCCTCGACGAGCTCGGACCGCGTTGAGCGGGCTGGCCGCTCCCCGGCAAGGCGGCTCTCGGAACCGTCACGCCGCGTCGTCGACACCATTCATCAGCAGGGCCGCGACGATGCCGACGATGGCGAGGGCGAGCACCGGAATCCCAACGAACGGACCGTTGCCCGTGATCACGGTCAGCGAGACGGGCACAAGCAAGGCGTTGAACACCAAACTCGCGCTCCGCTCCCAGGTTTGCCCCCGGCGAAATCCCCGGGCGATCGCCAACAACAGCATCGCGCCAACGAGGAACAGCGCGATCGACGCGAGGGTTCGCGAGCGGCTCGCGGCCGCGTGCGTGCCAAGGCCAACGGCATACGCTAGGGCAAAACCAGCGAGCGCGGCGGCTTCGATTAGCGCCACCGTGACCCCCAAGAGAGCAAGGTTCGGACGCGCTGGGGTGCTCGATGTCACGAAGGCAGGGTACGAGATGTAAGCGTTCTCTCTTGACATTCGTCACGTTCTCAAGCACCTTAGACCGGTCGGGCATCATTCCTCGGGGCCGTAGTTTCCACATCACCGTCAGGTTTCCTGGCGCAACCAGCAATTGAAGGAGCACGACCTCATGGATTGGCGCGACCGCGCTGCATGCCTCGACGAGGACCCCGAGCTGTTCTTCCCCATCGGGAACACCGGCCCGGCCATCCTCCAGATCGAGGAAGCCAAAGTCGTATGTCGTCGATGCGACGTCGTTGAAACCTGCCTGAAGTGGGCCATCGAGAGTGGCCAGGACTCCGGTGTGTGGGGCGGGATGTCCGAGGACGAGCGTCGAGCCCTCAAGCGCCGCAACGCCCGCGCCCGCCGCGCCGGTTAGTTGGTCGGCCCCTCCAGCGAGCGCAACCTCGCGTAGAACCGCACCCTGGTGCCTTGCGGGTCGACGTCCTCCCAGCGGATCGCCCCGCGCAGGTCTTGCACCAGCGAGTTGACAATCTGGGTGCCGAGGCCGGCCTGCCCGGGACGAAACCCCGGTGGAATCCCGATGCCGTCATCCGTGATCGACACCTGCAGCAGGTCGACATCACCATCAACCTCGCGCTCCGCGGTGACCGAGATGGTGCCGCTTCGGGTGGCGAGGCCGTGTTCGGCGGCATTTTGGACGAGCTCGGAAATCACCATCGCCAGTGCCATCGCGTCCTCGGCCCGCATCCGCCCAAAGCTGCCGCTGAACCGAGATTCGATGGGGTGCCCGGTGGTCGCCACCTCGACGACAGCCCGCAGGCCCCGCGCGGCAATGCCGTCGAAGTCCACGGTCTCGTCGAACCCCTGGCTGAGGGTCTCGTGGACAAGAGCGATCGTGCCGACGCGGCGAACTGCCTCCTCGAGGGCCGTTCGACCAGACCCCTCGGGCAATCGCCTCCCCTGGAGGCGGAGCAGGGCCGCAACGGTCTGGAGATTGTTCTTGACCCGGTGATGGATCTCCCGAATCGTCGCGTCCTTGGAAAGTAACTCCTCCTCACGCCGCCGCAACTCCGAGACGTCGCGAAGCAGGAGCAGCGCCCCGACCCGGGTGCCTCGCTCGGTCAACGGAATCGCCCGCAGCGCGACCGCGCCGCCGCGCGTGGAGACATCTGCGCGCCAGGAGGCGCGTCCCGTGGTGACCATCGCCAACGACTCGTCGACGGGCCCCTGGTCGCGCATCACGCCAGTGAGCACCTGCGCCAGGACCTCGCCGATAACGTCGCCCTGATGCCCCAGGCGGTGGATGGCGCTCAACGCGTTGGGACTGGCATAGAGCACGAGTCCGTCGGCGTTGAGATGAATCACCCCGTCGCTGATCCGCGGGGCACCACGCCGCATCCCGGTCGGGGCACTGGGATTCGGCCACTCCCCGGAGGCGATCATCCGCACCAAGGCGGTCGCTAGCGCCTGGAAGGAGAGCTCCATACGGCTTGGGGTTCGCAGCGCCGCCAGGTTCGTATGACGGGTGACGACGGCGAGCACCCGCCCCTCGGCACTGACGGGGAAGGCCTCCTCCCGGATCGCGTGATCCCGGTCGAGGACTGGGCCGGCTCGCCGGATCACGGCACGCTCGTCATGGGCCCGCTGGAGCAGTTGGGCCCGATCCCCGACGGCGTATTGCCCGACGACATCTTCAAAGAAGACCATCTGGCCGGTGTTGGGTCGCACGTGCCCGACGGCGCGCCAACGCCCGTCAACGACCCCGACCCACAGCACGAGGTCGGCGAACGAGAGGTCTGCGAGCAATTGCCAGTCGCCCATGAGCAGGTGGACCCGCTCGACGGCGCTCGCGTCGAGTTCGGTGTCCCGAGTCAGCTGCTCGGCAAGGGTGCTGGCCACGGGCCGGAGCTTATGCCAGTCGCCCCCGCCTGGGAGCCACGTAGGGACGCCACATGGTCAGGCCGACGGGGCCGAACCAGAGCGCACGAGGGAACGCAGCGTGCGCAGGGCTACCGAAAGGGCGGCGATCGTCGGCCTGTCCAGTCGCTCGATGGCGGCGAGTGAGCGCTCGGTCCGCTCCAGAGAGCCCCGATGAACCTCCGACCACGTGGCGAAACGTTCCTCCGGGGGGCTGCCCGCGCCCTGCGGGGTGGACTCGAGCACGCCGCGGGTAATCTCAACGAGCACGCCGTAGAGGTCGTCGCGCAACGCGCCGCGGGCGAGGGAATCCCAGCGGTTATCGCGCGGGAGCGCAGTGATCTTCTGCAACAGCGAATCCACGCGTAGGCGCTCGCTCACGACGAAGTAGAGCTTGAGCACGTCTTCCGGGTCGGCCTCGGTGGGGCCGCAAACATCCACGATATCGAGCAGGGAGAATGTGTCGAGCAGGGCGCAACCGCGGGCCGCGACCTGAGGTGGGACGCCGTCGGCGACCGCGCCGGCCACCTGAGCGGCGTAGCGCTCCCCCTCGACCCCGACAAGCAAGCCGGGGACTTGGTCTCCCCACGTCTTGATCGTCGGACCGTACCTCTTTACCTCGGCAGCAACATCCAACGCTGTCGGCCGGGAGGAGAGGAACCAACGAACAACGCGATCGAGGAGTCGCCGGACCTCGAGATAGAGCCGGGTTTGCACCTGGGTCGTCACGACATTGTCAAGTGCTTCAAGCTCCGCGACGTAGCTGCCGAGGTCGAACACCTCACGCGCGATGACAAAGGCGCGCGCGACTTGCTCCGGAGTTGCCCCCGTCTCCTCGGTGGCCCGGAAAGCAAAGGTCATCCCGCCCCAGTTGACCATCGAGTTGGCAACGGCGGTCGTGATGATCTCGCGACGCAGGGGGTGTTGCGCGAGCTCGGTCGCAAATCGCTCGCGCAGGGCTGTGGGGAAATAGGAACTGAGTGTCGTCACGAACCACGGGTCGTCGGGCAGCCCCGAGGACAGCAGATCCTCCTTGAGACCGAGCTTGCTGTAGGCCACGAGCACAGCAATTTCGGGTGACGTCAGCCCTACGCCCGCCTCCAATCGCTCGGCGAGGACGTTGTCGTTGGGAAGGAACTCCAGGGCACGGTCGAGGGAGCCGCGCTCCTCAAGTTCGTGAATGAGTCGTTGATGCACGGCCAGCATGGCGACGTCTTGGGCGCGGGCGTTGCCGAGCAGGACGTTTTGCTCGTAGTTGTCCCGCAGCACAGCCGCTCCGACCTCCTTGGTCATCGAGGCGAGCAAGGTGTTGCGCTGCTTTTGGGTGAGATCCCCTTCTCGGACGGCTTGGCTAAGCAAGATCTTGATGTTGACTTCATGGTCGGAGGTGTCTACCCCGGCCGAGTTGTCGATGGCGTCGGTGTTGACTCGCCTCCCGGCAAGGGCCGCCTCGATCCGGCCACGCTGCGAGAGGCCGAGGTTGCCGCCCTCGCCGACCACCTTGACCCGCAACTGCCTCCCGTCCACCCGGATGGCATCGTTCGCGCGATCCCCGACGTCGGCGTGCGACTCCGTCGATGCCTTGACGTAGGTGCCGATCCCGCCGTTCCAGAGCAAGTCCACCGGGGCAAGCAAGAGGGCATGGATCAGCTCAGTTGGCGTCATCGCGCGGGTGCCCGTGGGCAAATTGAGGGCCGTGGCCATGGGGTCAGTGACCGGGATCGACTTCGCTGAGCGAGGGAAGATCCCGCCGCCTTCGCTGAGCAACGCCGCGTCGTAGTCGGCCCACGACGAGGAGGGCAGGGCGAAAAGGCGCGCGCGCTCGGCATACGAGCTGGCTGCGTCAGGTGTCGGGTCGAGGAAGATGTGCCGGTGGTCGAAAGCCGCCACGAGGCGGATGTGCTCGGAGAGCAGCATGCCGTTGCCGAAGACGTCACCACTCATGTCGCCGACACCGACAACGGTGAAGTCCTCACTCTGGGTGTCATGGCCGAGTTCGCGGAAGTGGCGTTTGACCGATTCCCACGCGCCGCGGGCGGTGATGCCCATCGCCTTGTGGTCGTAGCCGCTCGAACCACCCGACGCGAAGGCGTCGTCGAGCCAGAAGCCGAAATCTTGGGACACCCCGTTGGCAATGTCCGAGAAGGTCGCGGTGCCCTTGTCTGCGGCGACGACGAGGTAGGAGTCATCGCCGTCATGGCGCACAACTCGCTCGGGTGGCACCACGTTCGCGTCCACCCGATTGTCCGTGAGGTCGAGCAGGCTCCGGATGAAGATCTTGTACGCCTCGATGCCTTCGGCGACCCAGGCACCGCGATCGAGCGCCGGGTCGGGCAGCTGCTTGGCGAAGAACCCACCCTTGGACCCGGTCGGGACAATGACGGCGTTCTTGACCATCTGCGCCTTGACCAACCCGAGAACCTCGGTGCGGAAGTCCTCGCGCCGGTCGCTCCAGCGCAACCCACCACGCGCGACGGGACCAAAACGCAGGTGCACCCCCTCCACGCGGGGGCTGTAGACCCAGATCTCGAAGGCCGGGCGAGGGGCCGGAAGGTCCGGCACCTGCTGGGGGTCGAGCTTGAGCGAGACATACGTCTTCGCGGCACCCTCGGCGGTGCGCTGGTAGTAGTTCGTCCGCAGGCTCGCCTTGATCACCCCGAGGAAGGCGCGAACGATCCGATCCTCGTCGAGGGAAGTCACCGCGTCGAGGCTCTCAAGGATCTGTGCAGTGAGGACCTCCTCGGCCTTCGCCCGAGACGCCGAGTCGCGGTCGGGATCGAACCGGGCCTCAAACAGCGCAACAAGTTTGGCGGCGATCTGCCAGTTGTGCAGCAGGGCATCCTCAAGATAGCTCTGGCTGAACGCCGACCCGGTCTGGCGCAGGTACTTCGCGACCATGCGGACGATGACGACCTGACGCCAGGTCAACTGCGCCCGCAGCACGAGGGAGTTGAAACCGTCCGACTCCGCTTCGCCCGACCACACCGCCCCAACGGCCGCCTCAAAGAGCTCCCGCAGCCGGGCATGGGTCATCGACCCCCAGAGGGTGACGTCCCGCACCTGCAGCCCGAAGTCGTACACGTACAAACGCACACCATCGTGGCGCGCAACCTCATACGGCCGTTCGTCGACAACTTCAACACCCATATGGGTGAAGAGCGGCAGGACCTGGGTGAGGGAGAGTGGGCTGCGCCGGAACAGTTTGAAACGGCGCACGGTGTCGGGACTCCAGCGCGGCTTATAAAGCACGAGCCTCGTCGAGTCCTCCTGGGTAAGTTCCTCCAGGTGGCGAAGGTCCGCGACCCCCTGCTTGACCTCGAAATCCTCCTTGTAGGAGGTGGAAAAGGCAAGCCCGTATGCCGCCGCGAGCCGCGCGCTTTCTTCCTCGCCGTACTCGCGTTGCGCAGCCTCGAGGAAGTCCTCGTCCCACGTTCGGGTGGCGTCGGCGATTTTGCTCTCCAACGCACTCTCGTCGAGCGGGGGGATGCGTTGGCCCGCCGGGAGCCGAACGACGAAGTGAAGTCGCGCGAGAGCCGATTCCGAGACCCGGGTCGTGTAGTCGACCGTGCCGCCATAGGCCTCCGCAAGAATCGATTGCATCTTGACCCGGACCGACGTGTTGTAGCGGTCCCGCGGGATGAACACCAGGCAGGAGACGAATCGGCCAAAGTCATCGGGCCGAAGGAAGATCCGGGTGCCCCGCCGTTCCGGTAGGTGCATGATCTGTGTCCCAACATCGAGCAGATCCTCGATGCTTGCCTGAAGGAGTTCGTCGCGGGGGTAATCCTCAAGAATCCCGAGCAGGTCCTTCCCGGAGTGACTGTCCGGGTCGAAACCCGAGAGCCGCATGATGTGGTCGACCTTGTCCTTGAGATAAGGAATCCGAGAGACCGACTCGGCATACGCGCTCGCCGTGAATAGGCCGAGAAACCGGTGCTCGCCGATGACGAGACCATTCGCGTCAAAGCGGCGTACGCCCACGTAGTCCATGAACACGGACCGATGGACGGTCGCGCGCGAATTGGCCTTGGTGACGAAAAGGACCTGGCGCTGTTGGGCCGTCTCGAGTGCTTTCCCGGTGAGAATTGGCCGCACCCGGTTCATCGGCGGGTCGTTGCGGAGCAGCCCCAGCCCACTCCCGGCGACCGGGACCACGACCGCGCCCGCTCCCTCTTTGGTCAGGTCGTAGTCGCGGGCGCCCAGGAACGTGAACTGGCCGTCGGCCATCCACTCGAGGAAATCCGCCGCCGAGGAGATCTCGTCGGGATCAAGCCCGATCGGCGGCGCCGCACGCAGCTCGCTCGCCGCCAACCGCGCGGAGGCCCTCATCTTGCCCCAATCCTCGACCGCCTCCCGCACATCGGAGAGGACCCGGCGCAGCGACTCGGCGATCTCGGCGCATTCGCGTTCGTCGCTTTCCCGGTCGATTTCCAGGTGAATCCACGACTCGCGCAGGTCACCGAAGGGACGCACGGCTCCCTCGGCAGTGACCTCCGCCGTTCCGGCGCCCGCCCCTTCGGCGCCTGCGGCTCGAGTCGCGGCTGCCTTGCCCGTCTTGCCTGCCTTGCCCACGCCGTCAACCGCCGCTTTGGCCGCTGCCTCGGCGGCGGCGGTGCTGACGACCTCCTCAAGGTCCCCCGTTGCCGAGCGCCGTACGTGGATTTGAGGGTGAATGAGCCGGTGAATGGGCCGACCGAGGGCGCCGAGTCGGGCGCTGACTGAGTCGACGAGGAACGGCATGTCGTCGGTGACGACCTGGATGATCGTGTGGGAGCTCGTCCAGCCGTCACTGTCGAGGGTCGGGTTGAAACACGTGAGGTTGGCCCTGCCAACCGGTCGCTGTGCGGCAAGGTCGCGGTGGGTGAGCGCGATCGAGAGGAGATCGTCGGGGGTGCGCTCGAGGAGGTCCACCTCCGGAACGTGGCGGTAGTAGTCGCGCAGGAAGTCCTCCAACGGTGGCCCACCCTTGACTCGGCCGTGCTCGGCGGCCTCGTGGATACGTTCGACTGTGGCCTGCAACTGAACATCCGTCATCGCTGCTGCGCGCTCTTCCGACGTCGTGGACCGGCGAGCGGCACTGCTCGCCTGCTCTCGCAGCTTATCGCCGTCCCTGATGATCCGGCCCACGAGCCTGTGGATAACTTTGGCCCGGGTTCGCCGTTCACCGATACAGTCGCCGTATGCCGCCGCGCGAGGCTCTCCCCGACCCGCATCGAGCGCTCCAGCAGGTCCGCGACCTTTCTCGGAATGCCTGCGAGGAGTTGCTCGCGACGTTCCCGCTGCTGCCCGATCGGGAGTCTGCCCGTGCCCTCGACCTGTTCCTCGATCATCTCCTTGATGCCTTGCGCATGCTCGACGCCGAGGCGACTGCGGTGGCGGCGCAAACGGCCCACCAGCGGGGAAGCGAGGCAGACGAGCGGGGATCCGAGCCAGGCGGTCGAGACGCCGAGACCGGCAGGTCCTTGCGCGAGTGGGCGCGCAGATGACCCCCGCTGCCGTGGCCGACGTCTCGAGTCAGCTGCGCGCCCTAAGCCGCATGCTCGCCGACCCGGCCCGCGAACTCGCCGCGTATGGCCCCCACCGGGCCGGGGGCCGCCACCCCGCGGCCACCCGCCGGCGACTCGCGGAGTTGGCACAGGCGCTGCGGTCCGTTGAGGTCAGCGCCGAGGCGGTCGGCGGCGCATTGTTGACGTACGCGTATGCCGAAGCCAAGCTCGTTCACGACGAGGCGGCTCTCGCGGTGGCGGCGGGAGCGGCCGGCCTTGGTGTCCATGGCGCTCGCGTCACCCCACTCCCAGGGATTCGGGGCCTCGCCGACCCCGCCGAGGTGGCGCGAGCGGCCACGCTTCGAGACGTGTTCACCGCGCAGGCGAGCGTCGTGGCTCAGCGACGTCGCGAGGAGTCCGCGACGCTCCAGGCCGCGCTCGCGCGGCATACCCACGCAGTTCAGGTCGTCGCCGACAGCCTCCGGTGACTGCGGGCGCCCCTCATCGGCTGGGACAAGGTGTGGTTAGGCGTCGTGTGGCTAGCCGTCGTGTGGTTGGTCGTCGCCGAAGAGCCATTCGTTGAGCAGCATCGTCTCGATGTCGAAGCCCGCCTCGATGGCCGGAGCAGCGAGCTTCTCGATCTTGCCGCCGAGGAAGGGAATCGACGCCTTGAGGTCGCCCTCGAGGGATTCGACGCTGCCCTCCCCCGCAGGGGCCACCGTGACGGTCCCCGTGAGCGCGACGGGGGCACCGTCGATGGAGATCTTGATGTCGGCCCGTCGGCGTCCGTCGGGCTCGGCCGGTCCCCAGTCTTGGACCTCATGGATCGTCAGCTTGCTCCCGACGAAACTCTTTGCCGCCTCCGGAAACCCACTTGTGGACATCGCGCGCTTCGTCGTGATGACGGTGCGGTCCCCGGCCTCGACGATGTCGACCTCGTGCTCCAGTGCCCGGCTCGCCACGAGCTTGGCCTCCTGGAACGCCCGGGTCGCCCGGGTCGCGAAGACATCCTGCGGGGACCCGATCAACTCGACGATCTTCGCGATTTTCATGCCGCCAACATAGTCGGCGCCTGGCGCCGCGTCGCCCCGGTCCCCCAACGAACTTCGCGTGACGGCCTCAACCCATGTGGGGATACTCGTGTCGCGTCGGCGGGACGAAGGTCTCCTTGATGGACCGCGGCGAGGTCCAGCGCAGCAGGTTCTGGGCCGAACCGGCCTTGTCGTTGGTCCCCGAGGCCCGGCCCCCACCGAACGGCTGCTGACCGACGACGGCCCCCGTCGGTTTGTCGTTGATATAGAAGTTTCCCGCCGCGAAACGCAGCTTCTCCGTCGCGGCCGCGATGACGGTGCGATCCTGCGCGAGAATCGAGCCGGTCAGCGCGTACGGGGAGAACGACTCCATCTGATCGATAACCCTCGCGTACTGACGGTCGGGGTAGACGTGCACCGTGAGGATGGGTCCGAAGTATTCCGTGGCGAGCATCTCATCGGTGGGATCGCTCGTCGTGACGATCGTCGGTCGAACGAACCAGCCAACCCGGTCGTCATAGGTTCCCCCCGCGACGACGGAAAGGTGCGCCGTTGACCGCGCCCGGTCGATCGCGTGCTTGTGTTTGGCAAAAGCACGCTCGTCGATGACGGCGCCCATAAAGTTCGAGAAGTCGCGGACATCACCCATTGGCAGCGCCTCGGTGAGGTCGACCAAGTCGTCCTTAATGGCCCGCCAGAGGCTGCTCGGGACATAGGCCCTGGAGGCCGCGGAGCACTTCTGCCCTTGGTAATCGAATGCGCCGCGAATGAGCGCCGTCCGCAACACCTCGGGGGCCGCCGACGGGTGCGCCATGATGAAGTCCTTGCCCCCGGTCTCCCCGACGAGTCGTGGGTAGTGGCGGTAATTGGCCAAATTGCTCCCCACCTGCTGCCAAAGCTCGTGGAAGACGCGCGTCGAACCAGTGAAATGCAGTCCGGCAAACTCGTTGTGCGCCAGCACAACCGACGACACCTCCGGGCCGTGACCGGCGACGAGATTGATGACGCCAGGTGGCATGCCCGCCTCCTGGAGCAACTCCATCGTCAACGACGCCGCGAGCTGTTGCGAGTGGGACGGCTTCCAGACGACGGTATTGCCCATCAATGCCGGAGCCGTCGGCAAGTTGCCGGCTATGGCAGTGAAGTTGAACGGCGTCACCGCATAGACGAAGCCCTCCAAGGGGCGATAGTCGGTGCGGTTCCATACCCCGCGGGCGTTGACCGGTGGCTGTTCGCTGAGGATCTGCCGCGCAAAATGCACGTTGAAGCGCCAGAAGTCGATCAGCTCGCAGGCACTGTCGATCTCCGCCTGGTATGCCGTCTTGCTCTGTCCCAGCATCGTCGCCGCATTGATGCGCGCCCGCCACGGTCCCGCGAGGAGATCGGCGGCCTTGAGGAGGATCGCAGCCCGATCGTCAAAGGAGAGCGCCCGCCACCCCGGGGCCGCCGCGATCGCCGCGTCGACGGCCGCGGCCGCTTCGAGAGTGGTCGCGCTCGTCATGGTCCCGAGGATCTCGCGGTGCGCATGCGGTTGCGGCACCACGATCGCTGGACCTGAGCCGGTGACTCGCCGGCCCCCGATGATGTGCGGCAGGTCGTGGGTTACCCCGTCGAGATCGTTGAGCGCAGCTTCCAGTTCCGCGCGCTCGCGGCTGCCCGGGGCATAGTCCCGAACGGGCTCGTTGACGGGGGCCGGAACGGCAGTGACCGCATCCATGGCATCCTCCTTCGCTCGGGTTAAGACACGTTGTCGAGCACGTGCGCGGCCTCGGTGGCGTCGTACCAGGAGAGTCGGGCGAGTTGGTCACCCGGGGTGTCGTCGACGTGGATCGAGACGAGGTCGCGGCGGACCAAACCCACCGTCAAGGCCCCCTCCGCCCCCCGCCCCGACCAGGCGATCGCGGCCTGCGGGACATCGACGGCAAGCACCATCCGCGGCGACCCGTCGGCGATCTGCGCGGCGGCAGCGACCGCTTCAACGAACGCGACGTCCTCGCGCTCCTCATCGTCGGCCCGCGGAGTCGCCGTGCGAAGGGTGGGGCTCACGGCGCACACCATCCGGCCAGCTGCGGCGAGGGTGCCCGCCTCGATGAGTGCCCGCAGGTCGGCGGGCACGGCGGGAAGGTAGGCGCGCACGTCGGTCATCGCACGTTCCCCGCGGCGCCGCTCTCCAGCAATTCCTCGAGAGCCTCGGCCAGGGCCTCCCCAAGGAGGTCGACATCGGGGAGCGCATCCCGGTCGGCGTTGATCCCGTAATAGATCTTGCCGTTGTAACTCGTCATCCCGATCGCGAGCGCCTGGCCGCGAGCCAGCGGCATGACCGGATAGGTGGCCACCAAGGGGGCCTCGCCGGCATACAGCACCCGTTGCGGCCCAGGCACATTGGTGATGACGAGGTTGAAGAGGCGACGCGTCATCGCGCTGCCAAGCCGGGCACCTAGGGAATGCATCGCCGGCGGGGCGAACCCGGAGAGACCGGCGAGCGTGTCTGCCCCGACGGCCTTGCCGACCTCCATCTGTTGCCGCATTGCAAAGGAGATCTGGCGCAACCGCATGCCCGGTGAGTTCTCGCCAATCGGCAGATCGACGAACGCGGCCTGCACACGGCGTCCGCTGGGCTCGTGTTCATCCGCGACCGTGACCGGAACCATGGCCCGGACAGAGGCACCCGTGCGGACGTGGTCACCGCGCATCTGATGCCAGTTGCGTAGCGCCCCTGTGATCGTCGCGAGGGCAACATCGTTGACCGTCACCGACGTGACGGCGTCGGCGTCGCCGAGTGCACGGCGCACCTCGCGGTAGTCGGCGAGGTCGCTCGAAACCATGACAAAACGACGGGCCGTGCCAACCGGCGCTTGGAACGGGGAATCGTGGGCTGGGCTCGCGGAGGCGCGCAGCACGGTGCCACCGACGCGCAGGGCCCGTCGGCCGGTCTCCCGCAGGTCACCGAAGCCGGAGCGCACCGTGTCGATCACCTGACCTGGGCGACGCAGGTTGTCCAAGACCGCGTCCGCCATGAGGCTCGCGCCGTTGGGGGCCGGGCGGGGCGTCCAGGAGGTGGGGGTTTCGTTGTCCTCATGCACGCCCTCATCGAGCAGGATCCCCGCAATGTCGAGAGCGTGGGCGGTGTCGACGAGGGACTGGTGGGTTTTGGTGATGACGGCAAAGCGGTCTCGTTGCAAGTCTTCGACGACGTAGACCTCCCAGAGCGGGCGGCTGAGGTCGAGGGGTCGCGCCGAGACGCGCGCGACGAACTCGGACAATTGCTCGTCGGACCCGGGCGACGGCAACGCGGAGCGCCGCACGTGATAATCGAGTTCGAAGTTGTCGTCGTCAACCCACACCGGGTTCGCCAGCCAGCCCGGGACATAGCGCACCCGCTGCCGGTAACGCGGCAGCGCATCGAGCCGGGCGCCGATCTTGGCGACGATCGCGTCGCTGCCGAGCTTGTTGGGAGGTTGTTGACAGATCAAGACTTGGCCCACGTGCATCGGCGTCAGCCCATCCTCGAGGGAGAGGAAGGAGGTGTCTTGGGTGCTCAGGCGGTCGACCATCTGCCCATCGTGACAGACAGGCGGCGTCGGCTGCGTGCTGCGCTCGGCACAGCCGACGGCTCCCTCGGCAGGAACGAGGCGGCCACTTGCCGAAGTCGCTCCCGAACAACGCTCCCAGCTGCCTCTTCTCGAAGTGTGCGCCCGGCGAGCACGCACCGATCGAGGCTGCTGCGATCGTCGGGGACGAAGTGGTCCACCTCGACGTCGGCGAACCGGGTGAGGGCCTCGGCGATCCGGTTCTCCGGTGAACTCCCCACCGCGCTGGAGCGGACCCGGTTGACGACGATCGCCGGTGTCGGCGACTGAATTGAGCCCAACTCGTCGAGCCCGCGGACCAGGCGTTGGAGTCCGACGGGGTCCGCGCTCCCCACCGCTAAGAGATCGTCCGCCTCGGCCAACACCGCGCGCGTCGACGCGTTGCGCCGGGGCGCCCGCGTGTCGTAGCTGAGTTCCTCGTCATCCTCGAGGCAAAACCCACAATCGACCACGACGGCGTCGCACAGTTGCCGGGATAGCGCGAGCAGGTGGGTCATTGACTCCCCGCGCAATTCCGTCCATCGACTCGCACTCGGCAGCCCGGTGAGCACCCGAAGGCGGGGCGCGGCGGTCGGAGCAAGGCGGGCCAGCGTCGGCAGATCGAGGGTGCCCAACTCGGCGGCCCGCGCTGCCGCGGCCATCCCCGGGGACTCGTCAAGGAGGCCGAGCACTTGGGCGAGGCTCGCGGCATACGTATCGGCGTCAATGAGGAGGACCCGGGCCCCCGCTGCGGCCAACTCGGCGGCGACATTGACGGCCACCGTGGTGCGGCCAGGCGCCCCTGATGGCCCCCAGACCGCAATGAGACGCCCGTTGGTTTCCTCCTCCGGCGGCTCCGGGTCCTCGTCCTGGTGAGACTCCGGCTCAACTCCCGGTATGCCGCACGGGTCAAGTCCCGCCTCGACCGCCGCCAACTCCTCGTCAAGGCTCGCCCCCGAGCCATCCGGCGGCTGCGGACCCGGGGCCACCAAGGCCCGCAGCAGCTGCGGCAACTGCTCGACGGCACGATCGCCGGCCACGAGTTCGGCGACCCCGAGCTGCCGCAGCCGACGCTCCTCGAGCTCACTCTCGGTGAGCCCGACGACCACCACTCCGGCTCCCCCAATGTGCGCCAGAGCGTCGCGATCCAGGCCCCGTAGACCACCCGAGACGACGGCGACATCGGCTAAACCTGCGCTGGCGGCCGCCACGAGATCGGCGAGGTCCGCGCAGCGGCGCACGACCGTCACCTCCGCGTCGCCGTCGAGGCGGGCGACGAGGGCTGCTTCCCGCCGATGGTCGACGGCGGTCAGGACCCGGACGGTCATGGGGCCGTCCGCAACGCCGAGCCGGGCACGGGGACGAGGGTGACTTTTGCGCCCGCATCGACGAGGTCGATCACGTCGGCAATCGATGCGGTTGGCACGAGGAGTTGGACCGTCGACCTCGCGGTGCTTGAGCCCAAACCACCGCCGACGGCGGCGACTCGGCCCACAGCGACGGCCTCGAGGATGCGTTGCGGCCCTGCCCACTTTTCCCCGCTCGTCACGTTCGTCGGGCGATTGGCGTAGACGTCGACCATGGACCCGGCCACCAAGTTGGTCGCGGAGGCGGCCTCCACAGCCAGGGCCAGCGGCTGGACGGCAATCTGTGACGCCTGACCGACGGCCGACCGCGGAAGGAGCTCCCCCGCGCGCACCTCCCGCAGCACGAATCCGTTGATGGGCAGCGGGTCGTTCGCCGCGTAGTAGGCCTCCTGGGTACCCGAAAGCTGAACGTCCACGCGGGCGATCCGCTCTGCGGACAGGGCCTGCCCTGGGAGCAAGACCTCGCTCGCGACATACATCGGCACCCGACTGTCGGCGGCGCGCAGCCCGAGTGCACCAATCGCCGTGGCGAGCAAGATGAGCACCAGGCCGGCGAGCAGTCGCGCGTCCCGCCAAGACGGTTTCGCCAGGCGCTTGGCAACTGGTTGGGCGAACGCCACCATGTCTCCCCCTCGTCGGCGCCGATCCCCTCGGCCCTCGCTGCATCATGGCGCACCGGTGCGAGGTCGGCATCTTCACTATCCACAGGGCATCGCGTGGTTACCCACAGCGTGCGTCGTTTTGGCTGATTTTGCGTGCGATAGGGCAGACTTGACCCATGCAGAAGCGGTTCATTCAACTCACCGAGGTCGCCGAGATCCTCGACATTTCTTCGGCGCAGACCTACGCCCTGGTCCGCTCAGGTGAGTTGCCCGCGATCAAGCTGGGCGGCCGCGGCCAATGGCGCGTGGAGATCACCGCGCTCGAGGACTACATCCAGCGCATGTATGCCGCGACCCGCGCCTTCGTCAGTGCCCACCCGAGCGGCGCGGCGCCCGAGGACGCCTGAGCTCCGAGTTTCTCGCCGCTTGGGCACGCGGCTGGGGTGCGCTCAACCGGTTTGGACGCTCGCTCAACCGGTTTGGACGCTCGCGAGCGACGTGAACGGCAGGGTGCGGACGCTGCGGACGTTGGCAGACCTGCGGGCCTCATCCACTGGGTGTTCCGCGAGATCGAGAAAGTCCGCGCCCACAACGTCGATGGTGCCGGTGTAGCTCGAACCAAACCGATCCGTGACTTGCGCCGGAAGGCGGTCTCGGCTGATTTCCCGCAGCGCCGAACCGAGGAGGAAACGTCGCGCCGACGCCCCGGCTTCACTTCGCGCCGTGAGCCCGCTCGCCGAGGCAACGGCCCCGAGCGGGACGACGAGACCCCGCGACGCACTCGGAGCGAGCGCCAACCAGTCCACGCCCACGTCGACGAGGGTGCCGTTGGCCCGGGCCCCACCCACGAGGCGCAGTTGGAGGTGCGCCCCGCGATGGGCGCACAACCGCTCGATCAGTGGGATCCGCGCACGCTCGCGCCGGGTTCGGTCGGCGATCTCGCTATCGAGTTCGCGGCGTGCCTGTGCCTGCGAGGCAGCCTCGAGGTCATCGAACAGCCGTGCCCATCGATGGCCCCACTCCATATCGGCATCCTACGGACCCGCAAGAAGCAGAAATTCTTAAGAGTCGCCTAACCGTTGACAACCGTTCGCATCTGATGCCAAACTAACGTCAATCGCTACTAACGGCGCAATGCTCGCATCTTCTTCCCGGCGAGGGTGAGCGCCATCTGGACCGGTGTTGAGAGGACCACACGATGAACCCGCATCCGGCCTCGTCGGCACGAGCCCTTGGCGTCCGGTTCAGCCTGACCGTCGTCGCGGCCATCCTGGGCTGCGCCACGTGGTGGAGCGGTCAGCTCCTGGCGGCCACGCTCACGGTGCGCCCGGCCGCTCTCGAGGACATCCTGATCGCGGTCACCGTCGTTACGGCCGTTTGCGTCATGTTCGGATTCACGGTGGCGCTCCTGGCGGACGTCCACCGGTTGGCTGCCGACCTCGCTGCCGATCGGCCGACGCCGATCGGCACCGGCGGGACGTGGCGCAACCGGGTCGCCGCCACTCTCCTCGGCCTGACCATCTGGCCAACAGTCGCGGCCACCGGCGCCCACGGCGCCGTGACCCCCACCGCCGCCGTGGCCGCGGAAGGAATTCCGGCCTCCGGCGCGCGGGAAGGAGCGCCCGACCCCGGGTGGGTGCCCACGCTCCCGGGACGCCCCACCGAGGAAATCGCCTTCCCCGGCGGACACGGGGAGGCCGCGCAACCGGTCACCCTCGTCGTGCGTCGCGGCGACTGCCTCTGGGATCTCGTTGAGTTGCACCTCGGGCCAAAGGCCAGCGCCGTCGAGGTGGCTCGAGCCGTGCCGGTGTGGTTCGCCCTCAACCGGTCCACCATCGGCGCCGACCCGAATCTGCTCCTCCCCGGCCAGATCCTTCGCATTCCGGCAACAGCAGGGGGAACCCGATGACGGCCCTGACGCGGCTCACTCCCGGCTCCATTCGGGTCGTGCCCATCCCCGATCACCGGCCGCCGCCGATCACCCCGGGCGAACGATCGGCCGAGCGCCCGTACGTTCAGGACGCGCTGGCGTTCGACCTCGCCAACGATGTCCCGGCCACCACAGCGGCGCTGACCTTCGATGAGCAGCTGCCCGACCCGCAGGGCTGGGGCCTGAGGGTCGGCCAGGCCCTGATCGAGGTCATGGCCGGGCTCCGCGCCCCGGCCCAGGTGGTGCGGCATACGACCGCGGAGGTCTTTGTCGATGTCGCCCGCCGACACGCGGGGTCCCGGCGCCGGGCGAGCACCGCGGCAGCGGCCGGACAACCGGGAGGTCGTCGTCTCGTCGTCCGCCGCGTGTTCGCGTGCCGTCCGGCCGAGGGGGTCGCTGAGCTGACGGTCGTCATCGTTGACGGCTGCCGTGCGCGGGCGATGGCGATGCGCCTGGAGGCGACGTCGGCCGACTGGCGGGTCGTGACGCTGGTCCTCATTTAGGCCCCGCCTTCGCTATGCCCACCCCGCATCGCCTCGAGACGCCCATGCCGCCTCTCATCGAGACGAACGCGCGGCATCTCCGCGCGGCATCTCATCGAGACGCACGCCAGCGCCCCCCGATCACCCGCGGCGGTGGCCGGCCTTGAGCCGACCACCGCCGCGGCTCGTCAGGAGCGGCCGTGGCACATCTTGAACTTCTTGCCAGAGCCGCACGGGCAGGCTTCGTTGCGCTTCGCCCCGGCCCGCTGCTCGGCAGTCAACTGCGTGGCCGCCTCGGTCACCACATCGCGCTCGTCTACCGAGCCGTCCTCCGTCGGGGCCGAGTAGTGCAACTGCTTCGGGCGGCGCGGCTCGTCCAACCCCTTGGCATGGATCGCAGGGTGCGGCGCCTGCACCGGCGGGGTTTGCTCCACCGCGTCGGCAACCGGGGCTTCGGCTCGGTCCCGCGGTTGGGTGTCTGACCCGGCGATGCCGGGCGTCGCCGCCTGCGCGAGCATGGCTTCCGCCGAGCCCTGGCGGGAGGGCGACCCATCGGCAGCCTTGGGAGCCGCCAAATCACCGAGCATGTCCGCCACGGCAATCGGTTGCAGCGGTGTCGGCTCCGCGGCTTGCACCTGGACCTCCGCGTTGAAGAGGTAGCCGACTACCTCCTCTTTGATCGACTCATTCATCGCCTCAAAGAGCTGATAGCCCTCCCGCTGGTACTCAACAAGCGGGTCGCGCTGGGCCATCGCGCGCAGGCCGATGCCCTCCTTGAGGTAGTCCATCTCATAAAGGTGCTCGCGCCACTTGCGGTCGAGCACCGACAGCACGACCCGCCGCTCCAACTCGCGGGTGACCTCCGGGCCAAGGCTCGCTTCCCGCGCGTCATACGCGTGGTGAACGTCGGAGAGCAGTTCCTCGCGCAGGGACTCATTAGTCAATGCCATCCGGCCACCGGCCGCCGCCTCCACCTGATCGGGCGTGACACCTACCGGGTAGAGGCCCTTGAGCGCGCTCCAGAGCCGATCGAGGTCCCAGCCCTCGGCATAGCCCTCGCGCGACTCGGAGTCGACGTAGCCGCCGACGACGTCGCTGAGGAAGTGCCGCACCTGCTCCTCGAGGTCTTGGCCCTTGAGGACGAGGCGCCGCTCCTCGTAGACGACCTGGCGTTGCCGGTTGAGGACGTCGTCGTACTTGAGGACGTTCTTGCGGATCTCGAAGTTCTGGCCTTCGATCTGGCTTTGCGCGCTCTCGATGGAGCGGCTGAGGAGCTTGCCTTCGATGGGTGTGTTGTCGTCCATCTTCGCCGTCGTCATCACCCGGTCGACGAATCCGGCGTTGAACAACCGCATGAGGTTGTCCTGCAACGACAGGTAGAAGCGGGACTCCCCCGGGTCGCCCTGGCGGCCCGACCGGCCGCGCAACTGGTTGTCGATACGACGGGATTCGTGTCGCTCGGTACCCAGGACGTAGAGCCCCCCGAGTTCGGTGACCTCGTCGTGCTCAGTCGCGACCGCTTCCTCGGCGACGGCCAACGCCTCGTCCCAAGCCGCTTCGTATTCGTCCGGCGTCTCCTCCGGGTCAAGTCCGCGGGCCTTCAGCGCCGCGATCGCCCGAAACTCCGGGTTGCCACCCAACATGATGTCGGTACCCCGGCCCGCCATGTTCGTCGCGACGGTCACCGCGCCGCGCCGCCCGGCCTCGGCAACAATCGCCGCTTCCCGGGCATGTTGCTTGGCGTTGAGCACCTCGTGCCGGACCCCACGGCGCCGAAGCTGGTCGGCGAGGTACTCACTCTTCTCGACACTAACGGTGCCGACAAGGACCGGTTGACCACGGTCATAACGCTGCGCGATGTCCTCGACAACCGCGGCGTACTTCGCCTCTTCGGTGCGGTAAACCAGATCGGGTTGATCCTTGCGGATCATGGGTTGATTCGTCCGAATGGGCACCACGCCAAGCTTGTAGATCGAGTACAACTCCGCGGCCTCGGTTTGGGCCGTACCTGTCATCCCGGAAAGGACGGAGTACATGCGGAAATAGTTCTGGAGGGTAATAGTCGCCAGAGTCTGGTTCTCATTCTTGATCTCGACCCCCTCCTTGGCCTCGATCGCCTGGTGCATGCCGTCGTTATAGCGCCGCCCGGACAACATTCGCCCGGTGTGCTCGTCAACAATGAGAATTTCGCCGTTCATGACGACGTAGTCTTTGTCTCGGTGGAAGAGCTCTTTGGCCTTGATCGCATTATTGAGGTAGCCAATCAACGGCGTGTTGACGGCCTCATAGAGATTCTCAATCCCCAGGTAGTCCTCAACCTTGTCGATGCCCGACTCGAGGACACCGACGGTCTTCTTCTTCTCGTCAACCTCGTAGTCACCCTCGCCCGACTCAAACTCGCCCCGCTCCAAACGGGTGACGAGGCGGGCAAACTCCTGGTACCACCGGGTCGGCTGGTCGGCCGGGCCGGAGATGATGAGTGGGGTGCGCGCTTCGTCGATGAGGATCGAGTCGACTTCATCGACGATGGCGAAGTTGTGGCCGCGCTGAACAAGTTCGTCGGTCGACCAAGCCATGTTGTCGCGCAAATAGTCGAAGCCGAACTCATTATTCGTGCCATAGGTGATGTCTTTCGCGTATTCGACCCGTCGCTCCTCGGGCGTCATGTGCGACATGATGCAACCGGTCCCCAAACCGAGCATCCGGTGGATTCGGCCCATGAGCTCGGCCTGGTAGCTGGCGAGATAGTCATTGACGGTGACAACGTGGACACCCTTGCCAGACAGGGCATTAAGATAACTGGGAAGAGTCGCGACCAGCGTCTTCCCTTCACCAGTTTTCATTTCAGCAACATTCCCCTGGTGCAACGCCGCACCACCCATGATCTGCACATCGAAGTGCCGCTTGCCCAGGGTGCGCTTGCTTGCCTCGCGCACCGCGGCAAACGCCTCGGGCAGCAAGTCATCGAGCGTGGCCCCGTGCGCGAGCCGCTGCTTGAAGTGATCGGTTTCGGCACGCAGCTCGGCGTCGGTCAGCTTCTCGAAGTCCGCCTCGATGGCGTTGACCTGGGCAGCAATGCCTTCGAGGCGCTTGACAATCCGGCCCTCTCCGGCACGTAGCAACCGCTCGACGAACTTGGGCACGGCGGGACTCCTGACGTTGACGTGAACCTGCTAAGGGTAATCGAGGCCCCCACGGGGCCAGACCGACCCGACCCTGGGAAAGTCGTTCGACCATCTCTGCCTGGAACGAGACAATCAGGTATGCCGTTCCCCTCCTGTGTCCCCCGGCTCAGCGACGCGCTGGTGGCGTTGCGCGCGCACGACGCCCGGGACGTCGAGCGGATCGTCGAGATGTGCACCGACCCCGAGTCACAGCGGTGGACCACCGTCCCGGCGCCGTACGCAACCGCCGACGCGCACCAGTTCCTCGCCGCCGTGGCGCAGGAGTGGTCGAAACCCGACGATCTCCGGTACTGGGCCATTAGTGCCGCGAACGACCCGACCGAGACACTGCTCGGCTCCATCGACCTGCGCCCGCGAGGTGGCGGCCTCGCCGAAATTGGCTTCATGTTGCATCCCGAAGCCCGGGGCCGGGGCCTGATGACGGCAGCCGTCAGGCTCGCGGTGCAGTGGTGGTTCCAGGAAGCCGGTGGGCGTCGGGTGACCTGGCGGGCGTTTGCCGGCAACCTCCCATCCTGGGGAGTCGTCCAAGCCGTTGGGTTCCGGTTCGACACGGTGACGCATTTGAGCACGGCCTTGCGCACCGGCGAGCTGAGTGACGAGTGGCACGGCGCCATTGACCTCGACGACCCCACCCCGCCGACCCGACCCACGGTCGCGGTCCTCGCGCAAGAGAGCATTCGGCTGCGCCCCTGGCGCGAGGCGGACGTCGCGGCGAGCGAACCGGCGGACCATCTCCCGCATTTCCTGCCCGCTCGGGCGGTCCCGACCCCGACCACCTTCGACGCCTGGTGGCGACGACGGCAAGAGCAGCTCGCGAGCGGAGGCGGCCTGTCGTGGTGTATCGCTGATCGGGGAAGCGACCGAGCTCTCGGCGGCCTCACAATCTTTGTTCGAGGTGGCGAGCTCGCCGAAGCCGACACCGCCGAGCTTGGCTACTACCTGTTCCCGAGCGCCCGCGGGCGAGGCGTCGCCAAGGCCGCGGCCGCCATGGCGCTCGCCCATGCCTTCAGCCCGACCACCGAGGACGGTCTCGGTTTGCGCCGACTTGTCGCCGAGACCGCCTCGGACAACGCGGCCAGCAACGCGATCTTGGCGGCCCTAGGGTTCACCCGCTGGGGGCACGAGTCCGACGCGACGGCACCGGACGGTTCGGTGAGCGGCGCCGACCATTGGTCTGCGACTAACCCCTCGCGATGACCGCGGTAACCGCCGGTCCCGCGACAACCGCTGGTCCCGCGGTAAACCGCCGGTCCCTCGACCGGTCCCTCGACCGGTCCCGCGACCGGTCGCGCGACCGGACCCTCGCCGAGGCCCGCCGCCACCCCAATGCCCACAGTCGGGGGGAACCGTCAGGCTCGGGAGACGTCAAGCCAGCTGGCCAGCTCGTCGAGTTCGTCCGTCAGTGCCGCACGGTCGCTGATGCCGCCACGCCCGACCTCCCAGGTCAGCCGCTGAACCAGCAACCGGCCGGCTGCTCGGTCGGCCTTCAGGTCCACCCGCCCAATCAGCTCGTCGCCGAGCAGGAACGGAAGCACGTAGTACCCATGGACCCGTTGCGGGGCCGGTACATAGATCTCGAGCCGGTAATCGAAGCCGAAGATTGCCCGGGTGCGATCCCGTTGCCACACCAAGGAGTCAAACGGGCTCAGGAGTGCCCGGGCCTCAACCCGTCGCGGCCGCCGGGCCTCGACATGCAGGTAGGCCGGCCGACGCCACCCGGCGATCCGGGCCGCGATCAGGGTGCCATCCTCGACGAGCGCCGCCAGTGCAGGGCGGGCCTGCTGCGGCGATAGTCGAAAGTAGTCCCGCAGACACTGCTCGGTGCCGACGCCGTGGGCTCTGGCGGCAATCTCGATGAGCCGCCGAATCGCCTCCGCGCCCTCTGGGCCCTCGGCCGACTTGAGCGACTTGAGCGACACGAGCGACTTCAGCGACGAGTCACGCTGCGCCGGGGGCAGGACCCGGGCGGGCGCGGCATACCGGCGTTCAAACTGGAGCGTGCGGCCGGCGGACGTGATCTCCCCGATCCAGAAGAGATGCTCAAGGGCGTGCTTGACGACCGACCAGTTCCAACCCCACTGATCGCCGCCGCTGGGCTGGCCACTTTCCAGGGCGGCCTCGACCTCGCGGGCGGTCAGCGGTCCGCGGGTGAGGACCTCGGCGCGGACCGCATCGACCACGTCGGGGTGCTCACGGGCGACGCGCTGCATCCCGCCCCAGGCGTGGTCCGCCCGCATCCGGACGGCGAGCAAGGGCCACGTTGCGGGCGGGATCAGGCTCGCCTCATGCGCCCAGTACTCGATGACCCGCCGGGGCGCGACGTCACGGGCCCGATCGAGCAGCGCGCGGTCATATCGGCCGAGCCGGGAGAAGAACGGCAGGTACTGGCTTCGGACGAGGACATTGACACTGTCGATCTGAATAACGCCAACGGTGTCGATGACCCGCTGAACGTCACGCATCGTCACGGGGCCCGGCGGGCGTGGGGGGCGGCGGGCCGGGGCGGGCCCGCGCCCGCGGGGGGCCCGCGCCGGGGGGTTAGATCGCCCCGTGGACCCCCACGGGCGCCCCGCCGCGGGGGG
>CAZACX010000010.1:12474-20366 GCA_964483685.1 uncultured Intrasporangiaceae bacterium | reverse complement strand
TGCGGACGCGGACTTGGACACTGTCTATCTGAAAAACGCCACCGGTGTCGATGCCCCGCTGACCGACACGCATCTACACGGGCCCCGGCGGGCGGGGCCGCGCAAATCCTTGCGCGGCCACGGCGACGCGGCGAGCCTGCGCAGTCGTTAACTCAAGCGCTGTCACGCCTTAGCGCAGGCCCGCGGATGCGGCGCCCGCCAGCTGGCGACGGGAGGGCGAGGACCGCCCGGTCAGGAGGCCGCCACCTCAAGATGGATGACGCCGTATGCCCAGCCGCGGCGCCGATAAACAACACTCGGCTGGCCGGTTTCGCTGTCGAGGAAGAGGAAAAAGTCGTGACCGACGAGTTCCATTTCGCGCAACGCGTCCTCCAGGGTCATCGGACGACTTTGGTGGACCTTCTCGCGGACCTCGATCGGCGAGTCCCCCACGGCACCAAACAGATCCGCGTCCGCTGACGGCGGCTCCGGTGCAACGGGGGTCAGCTCGGGAAGGGGCCCGGTGAGTCCCGCACCGGCGCGGATCGTCTCGGCGCCGCGCCCACGGTTGACTCGCCGTCGGTCACTCGCGCGTCGCAGCCGCTCGAGGAGTTTGTCCATCGCCAGCTCGAACGCACCGTACTTGTCGTCGTGCGTCGCCTCAGCTCGAATCACCGGCCCGCGCACATGGGCCGTGATCTCGACCCGCTCCGTCGCTTTGGTCGCTCGACGATTCGGCTCGTGACTGACGAGCACCTCGACGCGCAACGCACGAGGGGCTAGCTGCTCGACCTTTTCCAATCGCTCGCTCACGTGCGCCCGAAAGCGCTCACTCAGCTGCTGGTGACGACCGGCGACGACAACGTCCATCGATGCTCCTTGTTAGCGGTGACGACTGGCCCGCGTGCCGGGCAAACGCTCAGGGTGTGCGGAACGATAGCTGCCGCGGCATCACCTCGTCGGTGCCCGGTTGGGGCGGCCAATTGTGAGCTCCATAGATTGACGCTAGCTCACGTCACCGAGTTTTGGCGGGGCACGGCGCCGCACGTCCCGGGCGGCCACCGCGAGAACGGCGCACCCAAGGACGTCGTACTGGGCGGCGCGCAACGCGCGCACACATTCGGCGAGCGTGGCGCCCGTGGTGAGCACGTCATCGACGAGAATCACCGGCCCCGACGGCGGTTGTGCGCGCGCCCGAATCAGCACCGACCCCGCCACATTCACGCGCCGATCCTCGGCATTCAGCCCCGACTGGTCGGCCACCTTCCGACCCACGCGCAGGATCGAGCGGAACTGATGCGGCCCCCCGCGACAGGCCGCCCGCACGAGATCACTCACCGGCGCGTCCCCGCGTCGTCGGCGGGCAGCTGCGGAGCTCGGGGTCGGCACGACGAGGACACCGAGCCCCGGCGCGGCCTCCGCTCGGGCGGCGGCACCAAGGGCAGCAGTGGCCGCGGCGCCAGAAGCGGCAGCGGCAGCGGCGCCAGAAGCGGCGGCGACAGCGGCGCCAGAAGCGGCAGCGGCATCGATGGCAGTGGCGAGCGGGAGGGCCAGGAGGGGGCCCAGGTCCCGTCGGTCCTCGTCCTTGTAGGCGCTGATGGCCTGCGCGAGGCTCGCGGCATAGGCTCCAGCCGCGTAGACCGGCGGTAAACCCGGCGGGCTGGGGGACGGCCGCACCTGGGCCGGGCCGTCTCGGAAGAAGGCCCCGACAAAGGACTCGGTGCAGTCGGGGCACAGTGGTCCCCCGTCGGCGCCGCACATCGCGCACCGCCGGGGCATGACGAGGTCCGCAACGGCCGCCACCATCTCGCGAACCGCGCGGGCAGCGGCATACCCGTTGATGCCGTTCGTCATGGCGCTCACTGTCGTATGCCAACGCCCCGCCCGCGAGCGCGCCCGCGCTTGTTGTGGACCGCGCTCGGGCCGGACCCTTCCTGTGGACCAAGGGAGGGATCAGGGCTGGCGCCGGGGGTCAGCGGGCGGGGACGGCCAGGTCGGTCGCCGACGGCAGGGTGATCCAGCGGGTTCCGGCGCGCAACGCGACCGAGTTTGCCGTGATCAACGCGAGCCCGCGCTCGCCGCCAAGGGTCGTGAGCGCGTGAGCACCCTCCAAAGGCGACAGCTTCCGGGTGTCATCGCCAAGCGTGACAAAGAACGGGCCGCCTTCCGCCTCCTGCGGATCACGCCCCAGCACGCCGAGTTCCGTGGGGGAAATCCAGGTGGCATCCCGGATATCAACGAGGTGCGCCGCCAATCGCATCGGAACCGCGGCAAGTGCGACGGGCAAGCCGTTGGGTCGGCGGTTGATGCCCGCCACGTCAAGGCGGGCATCAACCCCGGCCGAATCGGTGGAGACAATCGCGACGCGCAACCCGTCGAGCGAGACATCGACGCTGCGGACCACCCGATCGCTCAGCCAAACCACCTCGACCGGGTAGGGAGTCGACGCCTCGCCGTTCGTTGGGTCCACCGCGGCGTTGAGTGCCCAAAGCCTTGCCGACGCGTTCGCACCGCTGCCTAGGCCACCGACCCACAGCACGTTGGTTCGGTCATACGTGGGACGGGTCAGCCGCGAGGCGAACACCGCCGGCGGGAGGGCCCCGGTGGGATGCCACCGCGCCAAGGCGGTCCCGTTGACGCTCACCGCAGCGATCTCGTTCCCGACGAACGACCGGGCGAGGTTGGTCCACTGCCCCGAGATGGCGGGAAACGTCGATCCCGCTGCAGTGAGCGATTCAAGGCCCGGCTCCAACACGTGGTCCAGGTCAACGGGATACACCCGCGCTCCGATCCGCAACAAGGAGTCGGCCTCGCTGGGCAGCGCGACCGTGCGCAGCCCCAACTGGCTCAGCGAGGACACCGGCCCCGAGACGCCCGGCAGCTCCAGCGGTGCCCCCTCCACGGCCACCTCCACAGCAACGACATTCGGTGCCTGCAGCAACGTCGCAACGAGTTGCGCCCAGATGTTGCGTCGAGCCGAGACATCGGTGGGCAAGCCCACGGTCCCCAGATCCACGGTCGCGATCCCGTCGACCACCGGAACGGCGTCCACGACCAGCTTGACGCCGCCGCCGAGATCCGTCCGCGCGGCTCCCTCCAGGTAGTTCGGCACCGCGCCCAGTTGGGCGCGCACGAGCCGGGTAGCCAACCTGTCGCCGGAGAGCCAGCGGACATCGGGAATCAGCGCGTCGCTCGACGCGGCGACATAGTGGACGGCCACCGGCTGCAAGAGTTGCCGAACGCCCCCTTGGGTCATCCACCGGCCGAAGTCGCCGGGAAGTTCCGTCAGTCGCCACTGGCCCTCGACGCTCACGAGGCGCACCGACATCGTCACCTCCGCCGCGGTCGACGCCCTCGAGTACCGGCCCCGGGCGTCGATCCGCCCCACCAGGGAGGCGGACACGGCATACCGGCCATCGCCGTTGTCGACCACCTTCACTTCGTTCTCGCCGCCGATCACGACGGTCCCGAGGTCTGGATTCCAGCGGGGCGTCGCCGAGCGCGTCAGGAAGGACTGGGCGACCGTGATCGCGTCACCGGTCACGGCACCGGCCCGCAGGAAACCCCGGATGATCGACTCGGGCGCGGCGCCCACCTGCGGCCCGGGCGGAAGGTAGATGGCCGGTTCCCCGCCGGGGGCGTTGATGTCCAACCCGGGACGGACTCGGCCATCGCCCTGACCGCCGAGACAGCCCCCGAGCATGGCGGCCACAAGGAGCGCCACCAGGCCGGCCCGAGACGCCCTCACGGCGTTCGACTCCGGGTCGGTGGCCGCAGCTTCATCGTCGGCTGATCGTCAAGGTCGGCTGACGCGTCCCCCGCGTTCGCGCCGGACGGGGCCCGGCTGGCGCGCGGTTCGACGGCGGGCTCCGGCGGTGGCTCCAGGGGCAACGGGGAGGTGTGGATCGCGGTGCTCGTCGTCCGGGGAAGGGTCAGCCGGAAGACCGACCCGCGGCCGGGCTCCCCCCACGCTTCCAGCCACCCATGGTGGAGGCGGGCATCCGCAAGGGAGATCGCGAGGCCGAGCCCGGTGCCCCCGGTGGTTCGGGCCCGCGCCGGATCAGCCCGCCAGAACCGGTTGAAGACGAGCTCCGCATCTCCCTGACGCAGGCCCACGCCCCGGTCGCGCACGGCGACGGCGACTGCGGCCTTGTTCTGCGCGATTGCGAGGACCACCGGATTGCCCTCACCGTGTTCGACCGCGTTGACGACGAGGTTGCGCAGGATCCGCTCGACTCGGCGCGCATCGATCTCGGCGACGACCGGCTGGCTCGGCGCGTCGACGACCAGCGCGCTTCCGCGGGCCGCGGCCAAGGGCGCCAGCGCCACGACGACGCGCGCGACGACGGCACGCAGGTCCGTCGGGTCGGCCTCAAGGTTGGCCGCTCCGGCGTCAAAGCGGCTGATTTCGAGCAGGTCCGCGAGCAGCTCCTCGAACCGGTCGAGTTCGGTATTGAGCAGTTCGGCCGAACGGCCAAGGTCGAGAGCAAACGTCGCCCGCCGGTCGTGGATGACGTCCGCGGCCATCCGGATCGTCGTCAGCGGGGTGCGCAGCTCGTGCGAAACGTCGGAAACAAAGACCTGTTGGAGGCGCGAGAGGTCCTCGAGCTGACGGATCTGGCTTTGGAGGTGCTCAGCCATGTCATTGAAGGAGGACGCCAGCAACGCGAGATCGTCGCGTCCGACCACGTCCATCCGCTCGTTGAGGTGGCCGGTGGACAGTCGATGAGCGACGTCGGCGGCCCGTCGAACCGGGCGCACCACCTGCCGGGTAACGACCCATGCGATCGCGCCGACCAACGAGACGAGGGCGAGCCCCCCGAAAGCGAACAGCCGCCGGATCAGGGCGAGCGTGACCTGCTCCCGATCCATCGGGTAAACGAAGTAGAGGTCGTAGCCCCCAGCGGTTGGCACCTGCACCTGGGATCCGACAACGACGGCCGCAACCGACGCCTCGGGACGCGGCAAGTCGATGATCATCGCCTGCTGCCGGGTGACGTCCGCGCCGACCGCCTGACGCAACGCCATCGGAACCGGGGACGTCGTCAAGCCCCCCGTCAAAACGGTGTCGAGGATGACCGGATTCGTGTTGCCGAGGGCCCGCGTGAAGACGACGTACCGGTTGGGGTCCGTCGCCGGCGGGGCGAGTTGCTGCACGACGGTCGCGTTCGCGAAGTAGTTGAGGGACTCCGCGTTTTGGGTGCGGTCAGTGTCGTCGAAAAAGGCCTGAGCCCGCTCCGCGAGGAGACGCGACTCGGCCTGCGCGGTGACGACCCGGTCCTCGCGCAGGCCGCTCGCGATCTGGTTGAAGAGGTATGCGCCAAGGATGGAGATCGCGAACAGCCCGAGGGCCACCGTCGAGGTCACAACGCGCAACTGCAACGAGGCCTGCCAGCGGCCGAGCAGGGCGCCGAACGCGCGCGGCATGACTACGTGGGTCCCGCCTTGTAACCGACGCCGCGCACGGTGACGACAATCCTCGGGTTCTCCGGGTCGTGCTCAATCTTGGAGCGCAACCGCTGAACGTGGACGTTGACGAGCCTGGTATCGCCGGTGTGTCGGTATCCCCAGACCTGCTCAAGGAGCACTTCGCGGGTGTAGACCTGCCAGGGACGGCGCGCGAGGGCCACCAGGAGGTCGAACTCCAGCGGCGTGAGCGGGATCTGCCGGCCGTCGCGTTTGACCGTGTGGCCGGCCACGTCGATGACGAGGTCGCCAATCTCTAGGCTTTCCGGCTCCGCCTCTTCGCCACGGCGCAGCCTGGCCCGAACGCGCGCGACGAGTTCGGCGGGCTTGAACGGCTTGACCACGTAGTCGTCGGCGCCCGACTCCAACCCCACGACGATGTCGACGGTGTCGGTGCGGGCGGTCAACATGACGATGGGAACGCCCGACTCCGCCCGGATCCGGCGGCAGACCTGGATGCCGTCGAGGCCAGGCAACATGACGTCGAGCAGCACGATGTCGGGGCGGGAGTCGCGGAAGACGGCCATCGCCGAACTCCCGTCGGCCACATGCACGACCTCAAGGCCCTCGCCCCGAAGGACGATGCCCAGCATCTCGGCGAGCGCAAGATCGTCATCGACGATAAGAACGCGACCCTTCACGTGCGCGCGCTTCCTTTCCTCCCCCGGCAAAATCCTGCCCAATCATCACATACCCACGGCGTATGCCGCGCGCGCCCGGGTCGGGGCGCGCGCGGCATACCGACGCCTCAGTAGCGGTAGTGCTCAGGCTTGTAGGGGCCCGCGATGTCGACCCCGAGGTACTCGGCCTGCGTCTTGGTGAGCAAAGTCAACTGGACACCAAGGGCGCCAAGGTGCAGCTTGGCCACCTTCTCGTCGAGGTGCTTCGGCAGGGTCGTCACCGTGGGGCGACCGGCCTCGTCGACATACGCCTCGGCGCGCGCGAACATTTCGATCTGCGCGATCGTCTGGTTGCTGAACGAGTTCGACATGACGAAGCTCGGGTGCCCCGTCGCGTTGCCGAGGTTCATCAAGCGGCCCTCGGAGAGCACGATGATCGAGCGCCCGTCCTCGAAGCCCCACTCGTGGACCTGCGGTTTGATCTCGGTCTTGCTGATCCCGGGAAGCTTTGCCAGGCCCGCCATGTCGATCTCGTTGTCGAAGTGGCCAATGTTGGCGACGATCGCCTTGTTCTTCATCTTCGACATGTGCTCAGCGGTGATGACGTCGAAGCAGCCGGTCGCGGTGATGAAGATGTCGCCGTATGCGCACGCCTCGTCCATCGTCGTGACCTGGTAGCCCTCCATCGCCGCCTGGAGGGCGCAGATCGGGTCGATCTCGGTGATGATGACGCGCGCGCCCTGGCCAGCCAGTGAGTCCGCACAGCCCTTGCCCACGTCACCGAAGCCGGCGACGACGGCGACCTTCCCCCCGATGAGGACGTCGGTGGCGCGATTGAGGCCATCGATGAGGGAGTGGCGGCAGCCGTACTTGTTGTCGAACTTGCTCTTGGTGACGGAGTCGTTGACGTTGATCGCCGGGAAGAGCAGCTCACCGATCTCGGCGAGCTGGTAGAGCCGGTGGACACCCGTCGTTGTTTCCTCGGTGACCCCCTTGATCTGGGCCGCCACGGCCGTCCACTTCTGCGGGTCGGTGGCGAGCGTTGCGCGAACGAGGTCCTTGAACACGGCGAACTCCTCGGAGTCCTCCTCGGTGGTGGGCGGGACCTGGCCGGCCGCCTCCCACTCCTTGCCCTTGTGGACGAGCATCGTCGCGTCGCCGCCGTCGTCGAGGATCATGTTGGCGCCTTGCTCGGCGCCGCCCGGCCAGGTGAGGATCTGCTCGGTGCAGGCCCAGTACTCGGGCAACGTCTCACCCTTCCAGGCAAAGACCGGTACCCCTTGGGGCGCCTGCGGGGTGCCCGTCGGACCAACGACAACCGCTGCTGCGGCCTCATCCTGGGTCGAGTAGATGTTGCACGACGCCCAGCGAACCTCGGCGCCGAGAGCGACGAGCGTTTCGATGAGCACGGCGGTTTGAACCGTCATGTGCAGCGAACCGGCGATCCGGGCCCCGCGCAGGGGCGCGCTCGCGGCATACTCTTCGCGCAGCGCCATGAGGCCGGGCATTTCGTGCTCGGCGAGGCGAATCTGGTGTCGGCCTGCCTCGGCGAGGGCGAGGTCGGCCACCTTGAAGTCGAACGGCATTGGGAAGCTCCCTTTGTCAGATGTGGGGTGACCGGCGCCGTCCAACTGGACGTGTGGGGGCATCACCCGCGCCGAACTGAGCGCAATTCTACCCGTAGGCGCGCGGCGCCCCAGGCCGCCGACGAGAGGCCCGCCCGGCCGCCCACGAGCGGCGCCCCAGGCCGCCGCCGAGAGGCCCCGCCCGGCGCCCACGAGTGGCGCCGCCGGCCGCCGACGAGAGGCCCGCCCGGCCGCCGACGAG
>CAZACX010000010.1:0-12374 GCA_964483685.1 uncultured Intrasporangiaceae bacterium | reverse complement strand
GGCCCGCCCGGCCGCCGACGAGAGGCCCGCCCGGCCGCCGACGAGCGGCCCGCCCGGCCCTCGCCCGCGATGCCTAGACTTTCCCCATGATGGATTTGGAGCTGTCGAGGGCTACGCGGCACCTGCGGGTGGGGTCATGAGCGGTGGTCTCGTCGCCCTCCTCGACGATATTGCCGCCCTCGCGAAGGTTGCCGCCGCCTCCATTGACGACGTCAGCGCCGCCGCGGGACGGGCGAGCGTCAAGGCGGCCGGGGTCGTTGTCGACGACACGGCGGTGACGCCGCGCTATGTCCACGGTTTCTCCCCCGAACGCGAATTGCCGATCATCCGGCGGATCGCCGTCGGCTCGCTCCGCAACAAACTCTTGATGATCCTTCCCGCCGCGCTCCTGTTGAGCCAGTTCCTGCCCTGGGCGCTGACGCCGCTGCTCATGGTCGGGGGGACCTACCTCGCGTATGAGGGCGCGGAGAAACTGTGGGAAAAGGTGGCCGGTCACTCCAGCGGGCACGAGACGCCCGCCGTTGAGCAGAGCGGTGACGTCGAGGAGTCGATGGTCGCAGGCGCCATTCGTACGGACTTCATCCTGTCGGCGGAGATCATGGTGATCGCCCTCAATGAGGTCGCCGACGAGCCGTTTGTGTCACGCGCGATCATCTTGGCCATCGTCGCGTTGGCGATCACCGTCGGCGTCTACGGCGTGGTGGCCCTCATCGTGAAAATGGACGACATCGGGTTGCGTCTCGCCCAGGGCACGGCACGACCGGTCCAAGCCTTCGGCCGCGGATTGGTGTCCGGGATGCCGAAGTTCCTCAACGTCCTTGCCGTCGTCGGCACGGTGGCGATGCTCTGGGTGGGTGGGCACATCCTCCTCGTCGGGACGGATGACCTTGGCTGGCACCCGCTCTACGCGTTCGTTCATCACCTCGAGGCATCGGTTCACGAGGCAACCGGGGCTCTTGGTGGCGCTCTCGGCTGGGGCGTCAACACCCTTGCCTCGGCCATCATTGGGCTGGTAGTCGGCGCGATCGTCGTGCTCGTCCTCCACGTGCTCCCCCGCCGCAAGGCCGCCGAGGTCACCGCCCACTGACCACGCCTGCCTTCGTATGCCGCGACAGGCCCGAGCGCGTCCGCCCGGTTAGTGCCCAACCGCTGGTGGCAGCGCCCGAGCGTCCGGCCGGTTAGTGCCCAACCGGCGGGCGACCGGCGATGGGCGCGGCGAGCAGCGCGCCCCGGGCCGGTCCCGGGCGTCAGCCGAGCAGGTCGCGAAGGCGGGTCACGTGCGCGGAGTGGCGGGGATTGTGACCGTAGCCGAGGGCCAGGTAAGTCGCCGCAAAATCGGTACGGGCCACGAGTTCGGCGATGCGCACCAGGTCGGGGCCGGGAGCCGCGCTCACCTCCCGGACGAGGGCGCCACTTTCCGAAGCGAGGTCCAGCAACCCTTGGGTGAGGTTGTGCCGCGCCACATCGAGGAGCTCGCCCGGGTCGCCGATCGGGTCACGGAGTGCCACGAGAGCCAATTCGGTGGGCGGGGCCGCGTCGAAGGGGTCAGCGAAGATGTCCCGCCCGCCTTCGATCCCCGAAGCGACGAAGGGTCCGTCGAGGCAGGCGAGCAACGCCGACGCCGCATCAGGGAGCTCGCCGGTCATGGCGGGGACCCGCGCGGTTCGGGTCAGCATGGAGCCGAAGCGACGGGCCACGACCGCGGTGAGCGGTCCGTCACCGAGGATCATGGGAATCCGGCCCGCCACGTCAAGTGCGAGCACCTTCGCCGGGTTGACGAAAGACTCGGAGCTCGGCCGACATACCTGAGCCTGAGCGTCCAATCGATCCGCAAGTGCAGGAAGGACCTCCGGACTCAGCTGGAGGACACCCAATTGGCCGAGGGCGAGCACCACCGGGGTGAGCAATGACCACGCTGCGGTCCGGGAGCTAAGCCCGTCCCCGTCGACGGCCACATGGATCCCGCGGGCCCGGGCGGTGACTTCGGCCAGCGGCGAGTCGGGTGCGCCGACGCTGAGGAGTTGGGCGCCGCGACGGCCCGCCTCGGCCGCGAGCTGTAACGGTCCCCGCGCGCGACCCGACAAGGACACGGCGATGACGAGATCGAGGGCACCGACCCACCCCGGGAGGGGAACGTTGCTCGCGCCAACGACGGCAACCGCGGAGGTTCGGTCTGCGACCGTGGAGGCCACGTCCGTGACGAAATGGTCGGCACCCATCGCGGCGACGAGGACGTTGCGTGGCCGATTCTCCTGGGTGAGCGCGAGCACGCCGGCCTCCGCCGCCGCGGTCGACATCCGGCGCACCTGGGCCCCAGCCGTAGCCAGGGCGCGAAGCGACTCCGCCCCGACCCCGCTGATCGGGCCGTCGCCATCGTCAAGTCGGCTGACATCAAACACGGCCATCTCCTCGGTCGGCTCCTTGGTCGCTGCGCTATCGGCCCGGGCGGGCCGAGTCGATGAGGAGTTCGGGGATGCCATTGGTGACCGGGTAACGACGTCCGCACTCGCCCAAACACGCCAACTCGAAGGTGCCGTCCTCGACAACGTCCGCCAGCTCCCCGAGGCACGCGGGGCAGCGCAAGATGGTGCGCACCCATTCGGCGATGGGTGAGGTTGGGGTCGCCCCCACATCGGCCACTGCACCTGACTCGGCCGCGTGATCCGACCCGGATGCCTCGGCAGCGGTGGCAGGCTGATCCACGTCCGCGGTCACCATCGCGAGCACGTCATCGCGCACCCGGGCCATGGTCGCCGCGTCGGCAGCCTCGACGTTGAGCCGCAGGAGCGGTTCGGTATTGGACGCGCGCAGGTTGAACCACCACATCGGTTCCGCCGGTGTGCTGGGGTGGGTGACGGTCAGCCCGTCGAGCTCTTCGATGGACAGGCCCTGGCCCTGCGCCCACTGACGCACTCTCGCCGTCGCCAGGGACGCATCGGCGACGGTCGAGTTGACCTCGCCCGAGGCGGCATACGGCGAGAACGGCGCAACCAGCCCGGACAGCGGGCCGTCCTGGCCGCCCAACGCAGCCAGGACGTGCATGGCGGCGAGCATCCCGGTATCGGCGAACCAGAAGTCGCGGAAGTAGTAATGGGCACTGTGTTCGCCGCCGAAGACCGCATTGGCGGCAGCCATCTCGGCCTTGATGAACGAGTGCCCAACCCGGGTGCGCACCGCCTCGGCGCCGTGGGCTCGGATGACGTCGGGCACGGTGGCCGACGTGATGACATTGTGGACGATTCGAATGTCGCTCGCCGGGGTCCCCGCGGCAACCTCTTTGGCAATTTCCCGGACGGCGACGAGCGCGGTGATCGCGCTCGGGCTGATCGGTTGGCCGCGCTCGTCGACAACGAAGCATCGATCGGCGTCCCCATCGAAGGCAAGGCCGAGGTCGGCACCGTGCTCAAGGACGGCGGCCTGCAGATCGACGAGGTTGGCTGGATCCAGGGGGTTGGCTTCGTGGTTGGGGAAGTTGCCGTCCAGGTCGAAGTAGAGCGGGATGATCGTCAAGGGCAGCGCCGGGAGTCCCGCGCCAGTGCCGAGAACGGCAGGAACGGTATGTCCGGCCATCCCATTTCCCGCATCGACAACGACGCGCAACTGTCGGATCGGGGTGAGGTCGACCAGTTCACGCAAGAACCGGGCGTAGGCGTCGAGGAGGTCCTGGCGGACGACTTCGCCGGGCGTTGCCGCGGCGGGGCTCTGCCCGGCGAGGAGTTCCGCGGCCCTCGTCCTGATCGCGACAAGCCCGGTGTCCTGACCGACCGGCTTAGCGCCGGCTCGGGTCAGCTTGATCCCGTTGTACTTCGCCGGGTTGTGGCTGGCGGTGAACATCGCCCCGGGGATCCCCAACTGCCCACTCGCGAAGTAGAGGCCGTCAGTGCTCGCCAGCCCGATGTCGATCGCGTCGAGCCCGCTCGCGCAGACGCCAGCGGCGAAGGCGTCGGCAAGGCTGGGGGAGGAATCGCGCATGTCGCGCCCGATCGCGACCCGGGTCGCACCTTCGGGTTTGGCGATGATTTCGGCGAACGCGACGCCTAAGGCATAGGCGACGTCGGGGTCGAGTTGATCGGGGACGACGCCTCGGACGTCGTACGCCTTGACAATGTCGGACAGGTCACGATTCGGCACAAAACGCAAGCCTACGGCGTCGAGCGAGGGCTCGTCACTCCGGAGAGGTGGGAACCGCCCGGAGGTGACCGCGCCGGGCGCCCGGCGCAGGCGCTGGTTCGGCCGACGAGCGTGGAGCCTCGGCGGCACCGGGTCGGGCCGTGACGTGGCCACGGCCCGTGGCCGGACGACGTGCTTCGCGCACGACATTAGCGAGGGCGACCAAGTCGTCATGCGATTCGGGTGCCAGGTCCATCGCCAACCGCACCACCTCCCAGCCGCGCGGCGCGGTGAGCCGTTGGGCGTGCTGGTCGCACAAGTCATAGGCATGGGGTTCGGCGTAGGTCGCGAGGGGCCCAAGCACGGCGACCGAATCGGCATACACGTAGGTGAGCGTGGCGACTGCTGCACGCCCGCACGCCGTGCGCGAACACCTCCGGGACAACGTCACGGGGGCAGCCTAAGACACGGCGGCGACATCGGCCCCACTGGGCGCGCCGTAGCATCGGGATCGTGACGACGGAACGGCGTGGCAAGGGACGCGATCGGCGTGGGCGAGGGCGGCGAGGCCCGGTCGCCTGGCCACCCGTGCCCGCGATGACGACGAGGGCTCGGGATTTCGACACCCTGGTCTTGGAGGCGGCGGACAGGCTCTCGCTCGCCCTCGGTTCGCGATTCGCGGACACCGAGTTTGCGGTCGAGGAAGTGCCGCCGCTCGACCCCCTCCCCTGGGAGGAGAGCATCACCTTGGGGCGGCTCTTTCCGCCACATGGCCGCATCCCGGCCCGGATCGTCCTCTATCGGCGGCCGATCGAGAGCCGGGGCCTCGATGAGAGCGAACGCGCCGCGCTGATCGCCGATGTCGTCGCCGAGCACGTTGCCGCCCTGCTCGGCGTTGGCCCGGAGGATCTGCCCCCCATGTCGGGGCACGACGCGCGTTAGCGACCGGAGTGCCTCGGCAGCTCTCCGATGCGCGTCGTTGCCGACGCCCGGATCACGATTGGCTACTCCGGGAGTGGAACGACGGCGATGTCCTGGGCGCTCACTCGGGACTTGGCCAGCGGGCGCGCAGCGATTGACCTCGTCGCGCCCTCCCCGGTTGCGCTGATCAGGCCAGCCCGCAGCTCGCCTGGACCTGCGGACCGCAGCACCCACACGGCGCGAGTGCCGTCGAGGGACACCGCCGCGGACGAGTCCGCAGCAAGCGCGACGGTGCGCTGTGAGACGACCCCGGAGGTGCCGACGAACACGACCCGGGCACGCGCTGCGCCACCCGTGGCCACCAGCGACAACGTGCGGCGGATCCGGTCGTCCCCGCCTTTACCCACGGGGTATGCCGTGCCGACCAGTCCCGCCCCCGCGGGGGCGGCGGGCGACCACGCGAAGTCGCGCACCCCCTTCGCGACGACCTCCGTGAGGGCGGCAGCGACGATGGGGTGATCAGCCGTGACTTCGATCGCCAGCGCGTCCCCCGTCAGGGCACCGAACGGGAAGTCTCTGCTCTCCCCGTTGGCAAGTGTCGCGACTCCGGACCCCTTTGGCAGGACCACCGGCCCCTTGGACGTCAGCACCCGCACCGAAACCACCGCGGGCTCGTCACCGACAGCCGCGACCCGGACCCGACCCGCGAGTCCTCCGGGCACCGCCGGAAGGACCTGCCGCAACGCTGGCGCTGCGGTGGCGCCGACGTTCTCCACCCCACGCGGGGTGATCCCATCGAGCCAGCTGTCGTTGAGCAGCGCCTGCACGAGGCCACCACGCGTGCGCACCCGAACCAGCGGCGCAGCCTCGGAACCGGCGACGGCATCGAGGAGGAACGTTGTGCGGCCCTGCGCGGGGACGGTGATGCCCTGAGCTGCGGGCGCCGCAATTTGGCCGGTACGACCAAAGACATCCAAGTCGACCGTGACCGGGTTCGCGCCTGAATTAACGAGCAGAATTCGCTCTTGGCGCCCCGGGGCCTCGGCGCCGCCAATCAACCACGACTCCGCCGCGGGCGTGCCGCACGCAACCCCCATGAGCCCACGCGCCACCGCGGTGTCGACAAGGGACTCCGAGGAGGCCGTCAAGCCGGGGGCCAGGGAGCCGGAGGCCACCAGGCGCAGGGGAAACGGGGAGGTCAATTCGACCCCAAAGGCTGTCTGCCGTTTGCTCGTCGCCACACCCAACGGTGCTCCGTCGGACAAGTCCCGCCCAGCGAGCGAACCCGGCCCAGACACCACCGCCGCGCCCAGGGCTACGTCGGGTGCGAAATCGGCGACGACCTGGGTGCTGGTGTCGATGTCCGCCACGCCGGAAACACCGGCGAGTTCGGTCCCGGGACAGATCAATTGGGCCGAATCGGCCGACGTTGCGGCGGCGCCCGGAGTCGTCGACTCGGCGACATCGAGCCTCGTGTCGCTTCGCCCCGCGGCGAGCGTCAACGCGGACGCGAGCGCGAGGGTCACGGCCCCACGAAGGAGCGCATCTGTCTGGAGGCGGGTCATCGACGTTCCATCTGCGGGGCCGCTCCCAACGGAAGGGCGAGGTACCCAAGGAGCGCCAGCACGAGGAGGTAACCCCACGCAAACGGCGCAAATCCGGGTCGGGAATCAATGGTCAGGGTAATCGGGCCGGTGGGCAGGTCCGCCCGCACCCTGCCGTCGGCACCAATCGTCAGTGGCAGGGGCCGACCGTTTGCCGTCACTATCGCGGTGTCCACCCATCCGGCGGGTTCGGCAATGACGAGGGAGGAACCGGACGTCGCAAGGAACTTCGCCGTCGTCGACGCGTGACTTCCGGTGACGGGAACGACGGTGGCCGTGGCCCCGGCCACGAGGGACACCCGTGACGGCGAGTTCAGCCCGCGACCGTCAGCGCTGGGCGTGACGCGCCACACCTTGGCCGTCTCGGTGTCACCGATGCGGGTCAACCCGTCGAGGGCGTCGAGCTGCCGCCCCGTTGTGCTTCCGGCCCCCTCGACGGCGACAAAGCCAATTGCCCAGGACGCGAGTCGGCTCACCGGATTTTCCTTTGCGGGGGGTGCGTCGCCGAAGAGCTGACCCACGGTGTCAGCGATAACGCCGGGATCGAGCGCCACCGGCAAATCCCGGGCCGGGAGCCCAGGCTCACGCCCCCGGACGGCATACGAAATGGTGTCTTCCGAGACCGTCAGGAGCAGCGTGCGGGAGGAGGCGGGACCGCTTGCCTGGTCAATTGCCACCGCGGGCCGCGGATCCTCCGCCGGGACCAGCAGGGAGCCGAAACCCGTCCAGGCACAGGTGCCGACGAAAGCGAGCGCGGTGACGACCCCCAGCGCGGTCGCCGGCCAGGCCAACAAGCCACGCGGTCGGGAACCGGAACGAAGGTCGACCCCTTCGATCCCGAGCAATGCTGAGGCGAGCAAAGCCAAGGTGAGGAGGAGTTGACCGCTCCCCGACCAGCCCGAAGCAACACCGTCACCGTTGGCTGTGACGATGATCCGGGGCAGGGCAACCGCCACGGTGAGCCCAACCAGGCCGGTCACCGCAAGGGCCCAGGCGAGCGCGCGCCGCGGCGAGGGTCGCAACAATCCCGCCAGGCCAACCACGACGAGCGGCAGCACGACAAACACTCGCCACTGCGCTTCCGTGCCGGTTTGAAGGAGAAGGAGCCGCCACGGTGCGAGCGGTTCGGCGTCACGCTCGAGCAATCCCCAGCCGCTGAGCAGGCGGGTTGGGCGCTCCCACACGGCGAGCAGGGTAGGTGCCGCGGCCACGATCGTGAAGAGTGCGAGCAACGCGGCCCTGCGGCGACTGGGCGCCGACCCGGCAACGAGCATGGCGAGCACGGCCAACGCGACAAGGACGAGGAGTCCGGGTGCGAGCGCCGCGAGGAGCGCGACGAGGAGCGCCGTCGCGGGGACCAACCCGGGACGGGCGTCGGGTGCACTGAGCCGCACGAGCCCGGCACCGAGGGCCGGAAGGATCACCAGCGCCGCCAGGGCCCCGAGCCGACCCTGCGCGACCGCGGCCATTGCCACCGGACCTGTCGCCCACGCCAACGCGGCCAAGGCCCGCGCCCAACGCCGGGTCGAAACAACTCGAGCGGCCAGGTAGGCGGAGGTTGTCGCCATCGGGAGGGTCGCGATGACGAGGAGCCCCACGACGCTCCCGACCGGGTTGGTACTCGGGTCGAGGAACGGCACGTGTTCACGCACCCATCCCAGAGCGGCAAGTACCGCCATCCCACTCGAGGTGCTCTGGTCGCTGCCCAATCCGGGGCCGTGCCATCCGTCCCACCAACTTGCCCAGGCGTCGGCGGCGGTGGCGCGGATACCGGTCAGCTCACCGCCACGAAAACCCTCCGTCAGGCCGCCGAGAATGCCCTTCGGTAGCGTTCGGCCGGCAACCGCGGCGGCCACAATCGTCACGAGCACAGCCCACATCCCCGGGTTGCGCAGGAGTTGGTTCGATTCGGGCGCCGCGAGGACGGGCTCCTCGCCGGCGGCGTCCTGACCTTCGAATCGCGGGGTTGAGCTGGGCACGATGACGTCATGGAGGCGGTCCGCGCCTTGAGCGAACGTCGCCGCTCCCGTAACAAACAGGCCCCGCAGGTCCCGCCGATGCACGATCTGGGACCCTCGGAAACGCCATCGGGCGGCGATGGGTCGCCAGGGGTCCAGCACGCCACCGAGGTCACGGAACTCGCGTAGAGCCCGCGACGGGCGCTTGAGAAGCAGGAATCCCAGGCTCAGCGCCAGACTGGTCACAGCCATCCACAGCGCGAGCGCGGGGGCTACCCAAGGGCCACATCGGGCCAGGGCGACCCGGCGAGCGTCGCGGCGTGTGGCCGCGGCCGGAGGGTATTCGGGTCGCTCCGCGAGTCGGACAACAGCCTTGGGCGCCAACGCCACCCGGTGGCCAGCCAACTGGGCCCGCCACCCGAAATCGAGATCGCTTGCCAGGTCGGTCAGCTCAAGGGCCGGACCACCCAACTCAACGAACACCGAATGCCGAACAAGGAGGCCGTCGAGAGGCGCAGCGAGGGCTTCGGTGGCGCCATCGAACTGCTGCTGATCCGGTTGTCCTGGCCTCGGGGTCAGCCGCAGTCGACCGGTGCGGGTCGCCTGGATGCCGAACCGTTGCAACCGCGTCGGCCGATCCCACTCGACGAGTTTCGGGGCAACCAACCCGGTCACCGCCGACTCCGCCAACGTGGTGCGCAGCTGACTCAGGGCCTGCGGACCCGGCGCCATTTCACCGGTGAGAAACCACAAGGCACCGACATCGTCGGACACCCTGGCCGCGGCCCAGCCAAAGGCGGCACGCGCGGAGGTCCCCGGCTCGACGCGTTCCACCCGGGTCCGGGGAAGCTGATCGAAAAGCCCCGATTCTCCTGCGAGCACACCCTGAAGGTCCCCCGACGGCGTGCCATCGAGCAGGATCAGAACGTCGGGCTTGCGGGATTGATCGGCGATGGCCGCGATGGCGTCGCGGAGGTACTCGTCCGCTTCGGCGGCATACACGATCGCGGCGACGCGCTCACCGGGGCCGAAGGCGGTTCCACCGAGGCCGGGCGCCGATTCCTCGGCTCCGAAGGCGGTTTCCCCTGGGCTGGTCGACGGCTCAACGGAGTCGGGAGTTGCGGTCACTGACATTGCCTCGATATCCAGGGTGGCGCGGGGCGACGACCAGGGTGGCGCGGCCGACGACCAGGGTGACCCGCCGACGACCGCGGCGTCAAACGGCCTGTTTCTTGAGCTTCCGACGCTCTCGCTCCGAGAGGCCGCCCCAGATGCCGAACCGCTCGTCCTTGGCCAACGCGTACTCGAGACACTCCGAACGCACCTCGCAGCCGACACAGACCTTCTTGGCGTCTCGCGTCGAGCCGCCCTTCTCCGGGAAGAACGCCTCCGGATCGGTTTGCGCACAGAGGGAACGCTCCTGCCAGGACGACTCCCCATCGCCCTGGCCGTTCAGCAACACGAATTCCTGCAAAGCGAACCCTCCAGTCCCTCACACCCGCGACCGCTCCCGCAGCCTGAACCAATTACCAACCACGGGAATTACACGCGTGTCGTACCCCGAAAGTCAAGCGCAGGAACGGTATAGGCGAGGATTGCCCCATGAGAATCACGGCACTGGCCGGTGGAGTCGGTGGAGCACGCTTCCTCCGCGGGCTGCGCGACACGTTGGACGCCTCCCCCGAACTCGCCGAATCGTCCCTGACGGTCATCGCCAACACCGGGGACGACATCACGTTGTTCGGTCTGCGGGTCAGCCCCGACGTCGACACTTTGCTCTACACCCTCGGTGCTGGCGTTGCCGAGGATCAGGGTTGGGGGCGCGCCGAGGAGACCTTCCGCGTCCAGGGTGAGCTCGCGGCATACGGACTGGAACCGCAGTGGTTTGGCTTGGGCGACCTCGACTTCGGGACCCACATTGCCCGCTCCCAATGGCTCGGCCAGGGCGTGTCATTGAGCGAAGTCACTGCGCGCCTGGCCGCACGATGGGGGCTGCCCCAGCGGGGAATCACCCTGTTGCCGATGGCCGACACGCCGGTGGAGACCCATGTCGTGGTCGAGCGGGACGGCGGGCCCGTCGCAATCCACTTCCAAGAATGGTGGGTCAAGGAGGGTGCCCGAATCCCGGCGCAGCGCTTTGTGGCCGCCGGACTCGATCGTGCCCAGGCGGCCCCGGGCGTGCTCGAGGCGATCCGTACCGCCGACGTCGTGTTGCTGCCACCAAGCAATCCGGTCGTCTCGATCGGGATAATTCTCGGGGTTCCCGGGGTGCGCGACGCCCTGCGTGGCACCACTGCCCCCGTCGTCGGTGTCTCCCCGCTGATCGGGGGTCGTCCCGTGCGGGGTCATGCGGATGCGTGCCTTGCCGCGATTGGGGTCGAGGCGAGCGCCCTGGGTGTCGCCGGGTTGTATGCCGACTTCCTCGATGGCTGGCTCATCGACCCCGCGGATGCCGCGCCGGTGCCCGCGTCGCTGCGCTCTGTCGCCGTTCGCACGTATGACGGCCCGCTCCTGATGAATGATCGGCCCACCTCCGCGGCCATTGCCCAGGCGGCGCTCGACCTCGCGATGAACGTGCGTGGCTGAGCACGCGGGGCACCCGGGCGCTGCGCCAGATCACGTCAGCAGCGGGAGCCTGACGGTCCAGCCGGTGTGGGGCATTCCCGAGGTGCTCGCCGGGGATGACCTCGTCGCGCTCATCTTCGCCGGCCTCCGCGGCGGGCCCCGGGCCGACCCCCAGGGCGACGTCCGGGCCGACGCCGACCTCCGCGGCGCGCAGGACGCCGGTCCGCTGGCGGATGGCGACGTCCTCGTCGTGACGAGCAAGGTCGTCTCGAAATCTCTCGACCTGCGCGGGCCGCTGCACGAGCGCGCCAAGGTGGTCGCCGAGCAAAGCGTGCGGGTTGTCGCAGAGCGGTCGACGCCGTCCGGGGTCGCCCAAATCGTCGAGGGCCGCAGCGGGGTGGTGGCCGCCGCGGCGGGTGTCGACGCCTCGAATGTCGGACCGACGGGCCACCTCCTGCTGCTCCCGGCCGACCCCGACGCGGTTGCGAGGCAGTTGCGGGCAGCCTTCGAAGCCCGGTGCCCGGGGGTGCGGATCGGCGTGATCCTCAGCGATACCGCGGGGCGGCCCTGGCGTACGGGCCAAACGGACTTCGCGTTGGGGGCTGCCGGTGTGGCGGTCGTCGCCGACCATCGCGATGACGTCGACGTTGATGGTCGGCCGATGGGCGTGACGGTCCGCGCGATCGCCGATGAACTCGCGGCGGCGGCGGATCTCGTCAAGGGCAAGGTGCAGGCCTGCCCGGTGGCCCTCATCCGCGGCGCCGCCGCCTGGGTGCTCCCGCCAGGTGAGCACGGCCCGGGAGCTGCGGGGTTGCTGCGCCGGGGCCCCGGGGACTTCTTTGCGATGGGTCACGTTGAGGCGATTCGGGCGGCGCTGGGGGTCGGCCCCGGGTCGGACGCCGCCACCCAGGTCGGCATTCGCGCGGTCCATCCCGAGGCGTCGGCGGACCGGCTCGCGCGCGCGCTTCGGGTCGCGTCCCTCGGTGAGCCCATCAGCGACGCTCAGGTGAGCGTCGCGGCGCACAGCCCCCGGTGGGTGGTCACCGTGTCCGGCGGTGATGCGTATGCCGTGGGGCGGCGGTGCGCCCGAATCGAGGTCGCGCTGTGGTCGGAGGATCTCGCCGACGAGGTGTCCGTCGTGGCGCAGACCGCCGAACGCGACAGCTGATATGTAGCGACCTCCTGTCAAGTGGCAGGGTGAGGTGCCCGTCCCCGA
>CAZACX010000009.1:26478-72171 GCA_964483685.1 uncultured Intrasporangiaceae bacterium | reverse complement strand
CTCAGGCTGACGGACTTCGAGGCTCGCTCAGGCGGCGAGGGCGAAGTCGGTGCGCTTTGAGTTGGCACCTATTGGTTTGCACGGAGCGTTGACGAGATAACCGTGCGTCCTCGACCCGCTTCCCCTGATTGGCCGATCAATGTCGAAACCGATCACCCCCAAGGAAGGCGGTCACATCACGCTGTTCAGTTGTCCCGAGGCGAGGCTTGTCGCCCCGGTCCTCCAGTATGACCGGTAACACCGGTCAACCCAAGTCCATTCCGAGGAGCCCTCGCGTATGCCGCCCCTGCCGCCCGTCCCCGCGCCGGCCCGCCCCCGCGCGCGGCCGCGCAGTCGTCGCCGCGTCCACGGGGGATTCGGCGGCGTCTTCGCGGTGCTCCTGGTGACAACAGCTGGTTGTGCGCTGCCCGCCGGCCTCAACGCCCCGTCGGCCAGCTCGTCGCGTTCGTCTGGGACCAGCACGGCGAGTGCGCCAGGCAACGGGGCGACCCAACCGACGAACATGACTCCCGCCGGCTGTCGCGAAGCCAGCCCGGCGGGTCTCGCCCGCCAACCTGGCCAACTTCGGGCGCTGCCCTCCCCCACCGCGGCACGCGCCAACCTCGCGACCTTGCGGATTGCCGAGCGCTCGAGCGGCGACGACTACTGCCGGGCCGCCTTTGGCCCAGGCGAGTGGCTCGACCTCGACCACAACGGCTGCAACGCGCGCCAAGACACCCTTAAGCGCTTGGCGCTCACGGTCCGGACCGGCCGATCCGCTCCCATGGGAGCACGTGCGAGGAGGTCCTCGCGGGGCAGTGGCGCGATGCGTATACCGGCAACGTGTTGGGGGCCGAGAACATGAAGGACCCTCAACAGGCGGCGACCATTCAGATCGACCATGTTGTCTCGCTCTTCAACGCCTGGGTCTCCGGAGCGGCATCATGGGAGCCGAAGCGTCGGGTGCAGTTTGCCCACGACCTTTCGGTTCCTGAACTCGTGGCCGTCGCCGGGTCGATCAACTTCACGAAGAGCTACCGAGGGCCGGAGTCCTGGCGCCCAGCAACGCCGTATCAGTGCGACTTCGCCCGTTCCGTTGTCGAGGTCAAGCGCGCTTACGACCTCAGTGTCACCCCGGCCGAGGCTGCCGCACTCAATGACATGCTCGGTCGCTGCGCACCGACGCCATAGCGTCCCGGCGCTCGCCGCGGCCCGAGTCGACGCCGCCTCGCGCGGAACCCGCAACTCAAGCCCGTAGCGGACCCGAGCGGATCCCGGGTGGTTGGGACGAGGCCTACCAGGTCCCGCCGGATGACCCGGAGCCCCCGCCACCGGAGAATCCGCCGCCACCACCAGAAAACACCGAGCTCCCCGACGAACCCGCCGTCGACACAAATGTCCCGGCCGCCTGAGTGGAGAACGAGTCGGCGCCCGAGGCGATCGAGTCAAAGAAGCCGCCCTGGCCGAAGTTGGGCCCGATGTACCACACCGGCGAAGCCATCGTCACGCCCGCCGCCGCAGCCGCTGCCGCCACTTCATCAAAGGTGTTCGCCCACTTGTCGGCCACCCCAAACACGATGGCGTAAGGCAAATAGGCCGAGAAGATCTGCTGCGCTTCCTCGAACTTGATCTGGTTGGCCTCGGCGGTGACGAGGTACTTCTTGAACCCGAGCGACTGGGCCAGCATGGCGGTGCCGTCCGCGGTCCGTGAAGCCATGCGCTGCGCGAGCACGTTGACGATGACGCCGCTCACGGCGAGTCCGGCGCCGAGAATGGTCGTCCCACTCAGGGGCACGCCCGAGATCGGTGAACCGGTCGGGATCGATTGTCCGAGGAAGAACGCGCAGATCGCCCCCAAGAAGATGAGCAGCATCCCCAGACCACTCCAGGAGGCCCGCTGCGACTGCGGGGATCGGCGGAACCACCCGCGCCGGACGACCTCGTCGTACATCGACCCCTTGACCGAGGCCAACGTCGCGGCGAAGGTGTTCTTCAGGTCGGAGAGCGGCACCGGTGACCCGGACGCAAACAGTCCGTCAAGGAGCATCGCTTCGTACTCGCTCAGCGCACGCGGCGCGGCGACGGGTTCGGTGCGAGTCAGCAGCCAATCAGTGCGACCAAAGGACTTCGTCGTCTCGGTGATCGTCAGATAGCCCCGCACCGCGAGGTCGAGGATCGTTGCCGTCACATCGACGGTGTTGGCTTGCTCATCAACGAGCGTGCCGATCATGCCCGGTTGGACCCCGGGCGGCGGGTTGAACTGGACGGCCACCGTGCCTGGACGACTTTGGCGCACGATGGGCGCGGGCTCCCCGGCGACCGGGGCCAAACCCGGCGTCAACCCGGCATACGCCTCGTCGCGGCCTCGGGTCCACACCAACATCGACATGAGGGCGATGGCCAGCACCGGGAAGAACATGCCAAGGCCCGCGGTCAGGAGGCCGAGTCGGTGCGCGACCACGGGTGTGACCACCGATCCGGAGCCCTCGTTGTCTGTGCTTCCCTCGATGAGCTCCGGGGCCAGGCCGACGAAAGCCGCCCGGTCCATCGAGACGGCGACGGACAGCGCCTCGCCGGGCGCCAAGTTCGCGTGGGCGAAGGTCGCCGGGTTGCCCGAGGTGGCTTGGCAGAGCGACGACGACCCGGACGGGCCGTAGTTGCAGGCGACCTGGAGCGGGTCACCACCCGGGAACGAAACCCGTGCCGTGATCTCGTCGTAGATCTGCTCGTTAGCGAGCCCGACCACGTCGTGAACGAACTCCGCATGGGTGGCATCGATTTCGTTGACGACGTTCTCGAGGCGATACGTCAGGACGTAGGTCTGGGTCCCACTAACCGTCTCATCAGGGCTGCCGATCCGCAGGTGAACGAACGCGCCGTAGTCCTCCCGCGACACGTCGCTCGGCGCTCCCGACGGCGAGGTCACGCTCAGGTCAGTGAGCCGATAGAGCCGGTAGACATCTTCCCGGTCCTGGTAGCCGGCCCGGACCTTGATGTCGCGGGTGATGCCGTGTCGCTCCGCTCCGGCAGGAAAGACCTGGGTCAACCGCTCCGTAATGACGACGGCACCGTCCGCCTGGAGATCAAGGGTCACGTCAAATTCGCTGACCCGCTCCTCGGAGGCGGTCGCGAAACCCGCCAGAAACGGGAGCGCCGGGGCCACGCCGGGGGCCGCAATTGCCCGGACGGGGAGAAGGACCAGCAGCCCCACGCCGATCGCGAGCAGCACGGCATACCAACGGGGCGGGGCGGCATACCCGCGGCGTGTCGTCGTGGTCTGCGCCATTTCAGCCCTCCCGAGTGTGGAGGGCGCGGGCGATCTCGCGGGCGTCCTGCCGTTCGCGCAACGCGTGCCGTTTGTCGTAGTTCTTCTTGCCGGTCGCCAGGCCAATCTCCACCTTGGCCCGGCCATCCTTGAAGTACATCGCCAGCGGCACCACGGTGCGGCCCGACTCACGGGTGGCGGCGAGAATCTTGGTCAACTCGGCACGTTTGAGCAGCAGTTTGCGTCGCCGGCGAGGCGTGTGATTTGTCCAGGTGCCCTGGACGTACTCGGGAATGTGAACCCCTTCGAGCCACAACTCGTCGCCATAGAAGACCGCGAAGCCGTCGACGAGCGAAGCCCGCCCCATCCGCAGCGACTTGACCTCAGTCCCCATGAGGGAGAGCCCCGCCTCGTAGGTGTCCTCGATGAAGTAGTCGTGGCGCGCCTTGCGATTGCTCGCAATGACCTTGCGCCCCTGCTCCTTGGCCACCGCTGCGCGCTCCCGTTGCTCCTGGTATGCCGCGTGCGCGGCCTGACCTGGTAACGCTACCTCGCCAGAGGGTCCCCTGGCCCGCCGTTATCCCGCGGGCGGCGTAGCGAATGCGCGAGCTAAGCCGCTACAGCCAATTGCGGGGATCGACCGGCGTGCCGTTTTCGCGAGTCTCAAAGTGCAGGTGGCAGCCGGTGGACATGCCGGTTGTGCCGACGTAGCCGATGACCTGACCCCGCGCAACGCTGCCACCGGTGACGGCGAACTGGCTGAGGTGGTTGTAGGTCGTCCCGAGCGAAACGCCACGTTGGATCCCGTGCGAGAGGACCATTTGGTTCCCGTACCCACCGGCCCAGCCCGCCGAAACCACCGAACCGTCGGCCGCGGCATAGACCGGCGTGCCGCAGGCGGCCCCGTAGTCGCGTCCGCTGTGCAAACGGTAGTAGTGCAAGATCGGGTGGAATCGCCAGCCGAATTCCGAACTTACGCCGGCCGACGTCGGGGCCGACAGGAAGCCGCCGCTCGACGGTGGTGGGGTGGTCGTCGGGGGAGGCGTTGGCGCGACCGGGGATGGGGTGTTGCCGGTCGTCGCCGGACTCGACGGGGTGTTCTTCGCCTCTTCTGCGGCCTTGGCCTCTGCGTCGGCCTTCTTCTTCGCTGCGGCCTCCGCGCGCGCGATTGCGCGCAGCTTCTTCGCGACGGCATCGGAGTCGGCCTGCAAGCCCTCGAGCCGGACTTCTTCGTTCACGCGCTGCGTCTCGAGGGACGCCGCGGCGTCGGCCTGCTCACTCTCCAAGTCGAGCAGTGCGGCCTTCGCCTGCGCGGCGGTCGACTGAGCCGCGTTCGCCGCGGCCAGCGCCTGCTCGGTCAACGTGACCGCATCGGCAACCTTCGCACGCAGGGCGCTCAATCGGTCTTGCTGTGCCGTGAGGTCGGCCGCCGCCGTCGCGAGCGAGGAGAGCTGGCCGTTTTGGACGTCCACGACGACATCCGCCATCGCCATCCGGTCGGCAATTTGGCTTGGGTCACCGCCGCCAAGCACGGCTTCCAGCGAACCCAGGCCTTGCTCTTGGTACATCTGAGCGGCAAAGCCAGCGACTCGGTCCCGGACTTGGGTGAGGGCGTCTTCGGTCGCCTCAAAGTCGGCGAGCGCCTCCGCCTCGTCCGCTCTCGCCACCGCGAGAGCGGCGACTGCTGCGGCGTTGCGTTGGTCAGCCGCTGCAGAGGCGGCCTGCGCATCAGCGAGCGCCTGCTCGGCGGCGGGCAGTTGCGCGCGCGTCGTCGTCAGGGCGCCGTAGGCCGCGTTCAGCTTGACGGACGTGCCGTCCAGGTCGTCCTCGAGCGAGGCGATCTTCTTGTCGATCGTCGCCTTTTCGTCGCCCAGGTCCGCGCTGGCGCTTGTGCCGAAGAACCCAGCTCCGCAGACCACCGTAGAAACGAGGACACCACCGAGGACGGGGCGCCAATGGGCTCGATGCGAATCTCTCAACCTCAACATTGCGCCCAAGAGTAGGGCACGATTCGAAGAACCACACCCCCCGCGTCTCGTCGCGGCTGCCTCAGACACGCAGGTAGCGCCACAACGTCACGGTCGAGGTGACCATCGCCAACACGATCACGCCGCCAATGAGATAGGGACTGATCGCCCACACATCACCCGGAGACAACAGCGCCTGGTTGAGCACGACGGTGCTCAAGAACCGGTCGAAGATCATCTGAACCGTCGCCGCGAGCAGGCCAAGGGCCAGGCCAGCGCCGACGAGCCCAGACACCACGGTCTCGACGATGAACGGGGTCCGGATGGCGAAATTGGAGGCGCCGACAAGTCGCATGATGCCGATCTCACGCCGTCGGCTGAAGGCCGCCTGGCGGATCGTCGTGGCCATGAGCAAGATCGCGCACAAGACCATCAGGGCGGCCACGAGGACAGCAAAGAGCGTCACGTAGTTGATGACGGTGAAGAACTTCTTGAGCACCTTGTCCTGGTCTTGGACCGACGCCACTCCCGGCGCGTTTTCGAAGGTGCTGACGACGACGTCGAACTTCGCTGGATCGGACAGCTGCACCCGGTAGCTCTGCGGGATATCTCCCACCCGAATGTTGCCGATCAGCGGCGTGTCCTTGAACTGGTCGTTGAAGTGCTTGAACGCTTCCTCCTCCGACTCATAAAACACGTCCTTGACCAGTGGGCGGAGCTGGTCAAGTTGCGACTTGATCGTGGCCTTCTGCTCCTCGGTCACCCCGCCCGTGCAGTTGGGCTGGAGGGAGGAGGTCGAGCACATGAAGATCGTCACTTGGACCCGGTCGTACCAGTAGCCCTTCATGAGGTCGGCCTGACGCTGGGCGAGCAGCCCGGCGCCAAGCAAATACAGCGAGACCATCGTCACGAGGACGACGGAGATGGCCATCGACAGGTTGCGCCGCAGGCCGGTCCACACATCGGAAAGGAGGAACCGCAGATGCATGTCAGCTCTCCCCTCGCAGAACGCCAGCGGCCCAGTCGCCCGCATCCGGATTGGCCCACAAGTCGTCGGGTTCGAGGTCGGGTTTCGTTACGCCCAGCTGCTCCGCGGGCCGGGGCACGTAATAGCCCTGCTCTTCGTCGCGCACGATGTGCCCATCCTCTAGTTCGACGACACGGCGGCGCATTTCGTCGACGATGACATTGTCGTGGGTGGCCATGACCACCGTCGTTCCTGCGGCGTTGATCTCGGCGAGGAGTCGAACAATGTCGAGACTCGTCACGGGGTCGAGGTTGCCCGTCGGTTCATCGGCGAGCAGGATCGGCGGGTTGTTGACGACGGCGCGGGCAATCGCCACCCGTTGTTGCTCACCGCCGCTGAGTTCGTGCGGAAGGCGCTGACCTTTTCCGTCGAGGCCGACGAGCTCGAGCGTCTCGGGCACGATTTGGCGGATCAACTTCGTGGGTTTCCCCAGCACCTGCAACGCGAAGGCAACGTTTTGGGCCACCGTCTTGTTGGGGAGGAGCCGGAAGTCCTGGAACACCGTCCCGATCTGTCGGCGCAGCCGGGGGATCTTGCGATGCGGCAGCATCCCCAGGTCGTAGCCGGCGACGAGCACACTGCCCGAGGTCGTCGGCTCCTCCCGGATGACCAGGCGCAACATCGTTGATTTTCCCGAGCCCGACGGCCCGACGATGAAGGCGAACTGGCCCTTCTCGATCTCCAACGACACGTTGTCAAGTGCCGGTCGGGAGGTGCGGGGATAGTTCTTCGTGACGTTCTCGAAGCGGATCATGACGTGCCGGGGCCTCACGGTGGGGATCGGGGTGACGCTGGGAGTGGCCACACGGACCACGACTCGCCCCCGAGGATATGTCGCCAGCCTGGGCACGCGCACCGTTGAGGCTGTGTGTCAGTGGCCTCCTCGACAAGGATCGGGACGCCGGGATGGCCTCGCGACTCTGCCGAACTTAGAGCAGGCCACCCGCCGCGGCGGGAGCGGAGGCGTCAACCCCGGCGTCCCCGACGGCTTCACGGGCGAGGTGATCCTCGATCTGGAACCAGTTGTCCTTGGCGCGCTCCGAAATCGTCACGAGGCTGCTCATCGCGGCGACCTCCTCCACCTGCTCCTTGAGGAACCAACCCATGAATTGCTCGCCGAGGAGGTCGCCCTCGGCCCGGGCCGCGCGGAAGATCGACTCCACCTGTTCGGTGACTGTGCGCTCTTGGGCGAGCGCCATCGCGATGACCTCCGCGGGAGCGCTGAACTCGTTGCGAACGTCATCGACGCCGGTGATCGTCACCGGCAGCTCGCGATCGAGGAGGTGGCGCACCATCATCATCGCGTGGTTGCGTTCCTCGACGCTCTGCCGATAGAAGTGCGCCGCCAACCGGGGCAAGTCGTGGTTGTCGAACCAGACCGCGACCGCGGCATACTGCTGGCTCGCAGTGAACTCATTGCGCACCTGGGCGGCAAGCAGGCTAGCGAACGACGCAGTGGTGGAACTCGGCATGCCGCCAGCCTATGACGAAGTCGCTGATGCCCGAACCCGTCGCCGGTTAGGCTTGACGATCGTGGCCCTCGATTATGCACAAGAGCTCAAAGACCTCCGCACCACGATGTCGTCGGTGCGTGAGGTGACCGATCTCGACGCACTCGGCGCCCGCATCGACGACCTCGAGCAACAGGCGGGCACGGTCAACCTCTGGGACGACCCCGACCGCGCCCAACTCGTCACGTCGGCCCTGTCACGGGCCACCTCCGAACGCGACCGGATCCTCGAGATGGACTCGCGCATCGACGAATTGGAGGTGCTCGTTCAGCTCGGGCAGGAGGAAGCGGACGCCGACACGATGGTCGAAGCGGAGAAGGAACTCGCCTCGATCAAAACCCTCGTCGGGGAGCTCGAAGTGCGCACCCTGCTTTCGGGCGAGTATGACGCCCGCGAGGCCGTCGTAACGATCCGCTCGGGCGCTGGCGGCGTCGATGCCGCCGACTTCGCCGAAATGCTGCTGCGGATGTACCTGCGATGGGCCGAGCGGCACGGCTTCCCGACCTCGGTCCTCGACACCTCGTATGCCGAGGAAGCCGGGCTGAAGTCAGCGACGTTCGAGGTCAAGGTGCCTTACGCCTACGGGAACCTCTCCGTTGAGGGCGGCACGCATCGCCTCGTGCGGATCAGCCCGTTCGACAACCAGGGTCGGCGCCAAACCTCGTTCGCGGCTGTCGAGGTCATCCCGCTGATCGAGTCGACGGACTCGATCGAGATCCCCGAGAACGAACTGAAGATTGATGTTTTCCGCTCCTCGGGGCCGGGTGGCCAAAGTGTCAACACGACCGACTCGGCGGTGCGAATGACCCACATCCCCACCGGGATCGTCGTCTCGATGCAGAACGAGAAGTCGCAGATCCAGAACCGGGCGGCCGCCTTGCGGGTGCTCCAGTCGCGGCTGCTCATCCAACGTCAGGCCGAGGAGGCCGCGGCCCGCAAGGATCTTGCCGGCGACATTAAGGCGAGCTGGGGCGAGCAGATGCGCTCCTATGTCCTGCAGCCCTACCAGATGGTCAAGGACCTGCGCACCCAGCACGAGGTCGGCAACCCGCAGGCCGTCTTCGACGGCGATATCGATGGGTTCCTCGAAGCCGGAATCCGCTGGCGTCGCATGCAGGAGTCCTAACCCTACGTTCTGTTCGCCAGGTCAGCCGGCCAGCTCGGCGAGGATCACCCGAGCAGCCGCGACGACGTCGATCGGGTTGCGCGAGAAGCTATGCGCTCCCCCCACGGCCGTGACGTATGCCGCCTGCGCGAGTTCCGCGCCCACCTCACCGGGCGTGCCAAACGGGTCCGTCGTGCCTTGGATGACCCGTACCGGAATGCCGGTCATGGCGGGCAACTGAAGTTCGGCCGCGCGCGAACTGTTCGGCTTGCCCGGCGGGTGCAGCGGGAAGGAAAGGGCGAGCACCCCGTGCGCTCCCACCTCGGCTGCGGTCCGACACGCGACGCGGGCGCCGGCGCTTCGGCCCCCGACGATCAACGGCCCACCGCTGGTGACCTTCAGGGCCGCGCCGACGAGCGGAATCCAGGCGGCGTCCAAGGTCGGCGGCCGCCCGGCGATCCGCTTTCCGGCCACGCGCCAGGGCTGCTCGACCAGGACGACGGTGAACCCGTCGGCGGGCAGTTCCGCAGCTATCGCCGACAGGTCGGGAGCGTTGATCCCTCCCCCGGCCCCGTGCCCCAAAACGACGACGGCGCGCGTGCCGGTGCCAAACACGTGGATCCGTCCCGGGCCCTGGGTGGTTTCGACGTCGCAAACGATCGCGGTCATGGGGCCAGCATCCCGCATCGCCGCACGGGGCCCCCGCCGGGTTACATCCCGCATCGCCGCACGGGGCCCCCGCCGGGTTACATCCCGCATCGCCGCACGGGGCCCCCGCCGGGTTAGCCGGTCCCGATGATTTCCCCGGTGGTCGGGTCAAGGACACCGATCAACTCGGCGGGATCGGCCGGATCGAGCAGTTGCGGCCCGTTGTTGTGGTTGGAACTCACGGCCCGCGAGACGGGATAGGCGGTGAACCGGCCGGGCGCGGCATACCCAAGGAGATCGCCGATGTCGCCCGGGCTGGTGAGGTTCGGGTCGAGCCAGCGACCCCAATCGGCCTTGTCGAGGATCAGGGGCTGCCGATCGTGAATGCGGTCCAGGCCGGGTTCGGCTGCGGTCGTCAACACCGCGAACGTGACCAACCAGGCCATCGGGTCTTCGGTGTCGCGCACGCGCCGGTCGCGCCAGAATTCGTAAATACCGGCCATGGCCAGGGTGGCCCCGTCGGCCCGGGCGAGGAAGAACGGCTGCTTGCGCGGCTTCCCCGGCGCGTCGACCGCGGTCGGCGACACTTGCCATTCGTACCATCCGGCCGCGGGGACCAGCGCCCGTCGAGCCGCGAGCGCCCGGGTGAAGGAGGGTTTACCAAGGATCTCCTCGGCTCGGGCGTTGATCATCCGGGCGCCGACGCGCGGACTCTTGGCCCAATTCGGCACCAACCCCCAGGTGAGCAACCGGAGTTGCCGCACCGGGTCCGCGCTCGCCGTGCGCCGGTCGGCCCGGGTGACGATCACCGGAGCTTGCTTCGTCGGCGCCATATTCCAATCCGGCGATCCGGGGGGCGGGGATTGCGGGCTGACGAGAATGGAGCGGGTCGGCTCGTCGCGACGGTCCACCTCCACGTCGAACTCCTCGACCACGTCGTCAAGGTTCGCGCTCGCGGCATACCGACCACACATGGAGTTGACGCTAGTGCGTGCGTGGGGGTCGAGCGCACGGCGGGGCCAACTAGGGTGAGGGCAATAGCCGCATTGCCCGAAGGGATCGCCTCATCTGCGCCGAGATTCGCCCAAACGTCTGCGCGAGCACGCCGACGGAGTCCCATGCGGTCTGAGCCGACATCCCCGGACTCGCCGTCCTGGGACGCGCCGCCAGCCGCGGGGCCCATGAGCGCAACCGTCGCCTTGCCCGGCAGCAAGTCGCTGACCAACCGCTACCTCATCCTCGCCGGGCTCGCCCACGAACCTTCCCGGTTGCGCGCTCCGCTGCGCTCCCGCGACACCCTGCTCATGGTCGGCGCGTTGCGCGCCGTGGGGGCCCGGGTCGAGGACGCCGGCGGCGGCGACTGGCTGATCACCCCGGGGCCCCTCGTCGGCGGCGGCCGGGTTGATTGCGGGCTCGCCGGGACGGTGATGCGGTTCGTTCCTGCGGTCGCCGCCCTGTGTACCGCTCCGGTGCTCTTCGACGGCGACGAACAGGCCCGGGTGCGGCCGATGCGTCCGGTCCTCGACGCGTTGCGCCAGCTCGGGGCGCCCGTCGATGACTTCAGCGGAGGTTCGATGCCGTTCCGGGTCGGCGGCACTGGTCGCGTTCCCGGGGGCGCCCTCTCCCTCGATGCCTCCGCGTCCTCACAGTTCGTCTCCGCGCTGTTGCTCGCGGGGGCCCGGTATGACAACGGTGTCGAGATTGCCCACGTCGGCGCGCCAATTCCGAGCCTGCCGCACATCGCGATGACCGTCGAAACGTTGCGCGACGCCGGGGGCATTGTCGATGACACCGAGCCGGATCGCTGGCGGGTCGAGCCCGGCGAACTCTCCGGCCTCGACGTCGTTATCGAACCCGACTTGTCGAACGCCGGGGCCTTCCTCGCGGCGGCCCTTGTCACCGGTGGACGGGTCACGGTGCCCGGCTGGCCGCAACACACCACCCAGGCCGGCGATGCCCTGCGCGACATCATCGACGCCATGGGCGGCTCGGTTCGCCTCGATCGCGCCGGTCTGACCGTGACCGGGGAGGGCGCCATCGGTGGCATCGACATCGATCTCCACGAAGCCAGCGAACTGACGCCCATCCTCGCCGCCGTGGCCGCTCTCGCCGATGGCCCGAGCATCATCCGCGGGGTCGGGCACATTCGGGGTCACGAGACCGACCGATTGTCGGCCCTGCGCACCGAACTCGAACGTGTCGGCGCCCACGTCGAGGAGCGCACCGACGGCCTGCGGATCGTTCCCGGGTCGTTGCGCCCGACCCGGTGGCGAACGTATGCCGATCACCGCATGGTGATGGCTGGTGCGATTATCGGGCTGGCCGTGCCCGGGCTCGTCATCGAGGATGTCGGCACGGTCGCGAAGACAATGCCGACGTTCACCCAGTTGTGGGAGCAGATGCTCGGGCTGGGCGGCGACGAGTGAGTGGGCACCGTCGGGTGTATGACGAGGACGACGTCCGGGTTCGACCCAATCCCCGCGGCTCACGCCCCCGTTCGAAGGATCGGCCTGCGCATGCCCGCGCGGTGAGTGGGTTCGTCACCGGGGTCGATCGTGGTCGCTACACCCTGCTGTTGGACGAGGGTGAGCGAGCCGAGCGGGTCGTTGTCGCGATGAGGGCCCGTGAGCTGGCCCGCAAGGGCATCGTCGTCGGGGACCGGGTCGCGCTGGTCGGCGATACCGGCGGCGGGCCCGATGCGCTCGCCCGGATCGTGCGCATCGAGCCGCGGCGAAGCACATTGCGGCGCACCGCTGATGACACCGACGACATCGAACGCGTCATCGTCGCCAACGCGGACCAACTCCTCATTGTCGCGGCGCTCGCTGACCCTCAGCCACGCTCACGGCTCATCGATCGCTGCCTTGTCGCTGCGTATGACGCGGGGCTGGACCCGCTCCTTGTGCTCACCAAGTCCGACCTGGCCCCTTCCGCCGACTTCCTCGCGAACTACATCCCGCTCGAGGTCCCGCACGTCGTCACGTCGAGCAAAACCGGCGGTTTTGACGGCCTTGAGGCGGTGCGGGAACGCCTCATCGGGCGGGTCAGCGTCCTCGTCGGCCACTCCGGCGTCGGGAAGTCCACGTTGGTCAATGCCCTTGTCCCCCAGGCCGACCGGGCCATCGGGCGCGTCAACGACGCGACGGGCCGTGGGCGGCATACCTCGTCGTCCGCCGTGGCGCTCCCCCTTGCCGAGGGGGGGTGGGTCGTGGACACCCCGGGGATCCGCTCGTTCGGGCTCGCGCACGTCGACCCGTCCCGGATCGTCGGGCACTTTCCCGACCTCGAGGCCGGCACCGACGGGTGCCCACGCGGCTGCACCCACGACGAGGCCGAGTGCGGACTCGACGGGTGGGTCGCGTCCGGATCGGCCGGACCGGCCGGGGTCGACCGGCTCGACAGCCTGCGCCGCCTGCTGCGCACCAGGGGTGCGCAAGCAGGCGACTAACCGCCGGCAGCTCGGGCCCGTCAGGACCCGTCGTGCGTGGCGTCCGACACGGGGGCGACGCCAGACACCGGGGTGACCACATCGGACACCGGGGCGGCGCCGGACGCAGGCGTATCGGACGCCGGAGCCGCAGCGGCGCTCGCGGCCGCCGTGGTGGGGGTCTGCTCCGCATGCGAGGGGCCCTGCGCGGCGGCCGGGTGGACGACGATCGTCTCGATGACGTGCCGGACTTCCGCGAAATGGCACGCGGACCGGTGTTCGCCAACACCATCGGGCCGGTCCATCAACACCGGTTCCTCGACCTTGCAGAGGTCCTGCGCCCGCCAGCAGCGGGTGTGGAAGCGGCAGCCCGAGGGCGGGTTGGCTGGTGAGGGCACGTCGCCGACGAGGACGATCTGATCGCGCTTGCCCCGCATGCTGGGATCGGGCACCGGAACGGCGGAGAGCAACGCCTGGGTGTAGGGGTGGGTCGGCCGGTCGTAGACCTCGTCTTCCTCGCCCAACTCGGCCATCTTGCCGAGGTACATGACGCCGACGCGGTCGGAGATGTGCCGAACCACGGAAAGGTCGTGCGCGATGAAGACGTAGGAAAGGCCAAGATCGTCTTGCAACTTCTCCATGAGGTTGACGACCTGCGCCTGCACCGAAACATCGAGCGCCGAGACGGGCTCGTCGCAGATGAGCACCTTCGGGTTGAGCGCGATGCCGCGGGCGATGCCAATGCGCTGCCGCTGACCGCCGGAGAACTGGTGCGGGAAGCGGTTGATGTGCTCGGGGTTGAGGCCCACCTTGTCGAGCAGGTCCTGCACCGCGCGGCGGCGGTTGCCCTTGGGCACGACGTCGGGGTGAATGTCGAAGGGCTCCCCGATGATGTCGCCGACCGTCTTGCGCGGATTGAGCGAGGTGTAGGGGTCCTGGAAGACGATCTGGATGTCGCGTCGCATGCGGCGCATGGCGCCCCCGGACTGGGCGTTCATGTTGACGCCCTGGAACTCGACATGTCCCGAGGTCGGCTCCTCCAGGCGCATCAAGAGTCGCCCAAGGGTCGACTTGCCACAGCCGGACTCCCCGACGATGCCCAGGGTCTCCCCCTGGCGCAATTCGAAGGAAACCCCATCGACGGCCTTGACCTGCCCGACCGTGAGCCGCAAGATGCCGCCCTTGATCGGGTAGTACTTGACCAGATCGGTGGCCTTGAGGATGACGTCAGCCACCGAGTACCTCCTGCGTGAAGTGGCATGCCGACTTGCGGTGATGCCCCACATCGAGCAACTCCGGCCGCTCGCTGCGGCAGATGTCCTGCGCCATCTTGCAGCGCGGATTGAAGGAGCACCCGGGGGGAATGTGCATGAGGTTCGGCGGCAAGCCACCGATGGCCGACAACTCGAGCCCCTTGAGGTCGAGTCGTGGAATCGAGTCCAGCAGACCCTTGGTGTACGGGTGCCCGGGGCGGGCGTAGATGTCGTTGACGTCGGCCTGTTCGACGATGCGACCGGCATACATCACGGCGATCCGGTCCGCGACATCGGCGACAACACCAAGGTCGTGGGTGATGAGGATCAGCCCCATCTGACGTTCCTGCTGGAGTTCCTCCAGCAGGCCCATGATCTGCGCCTGCACCGTGACGTCGAGGGCCGTTGTCGGTTCGTCGGCGATGAGGACCGCCGGGTCGAGCGCAATGGCCATGGCGATCATGATGCGCTGGCGCATCCCGCCGGAGAACTGGTGCGGGTATGCCTTGACCCGCTCCCGGGCGGCCGGGATGGAGACGCGCTCCATGAGGCGAATCGCCTGAACCAACGCATCCGACTTGTTCATCCCGCGGTGCTCGCGGAACATCTCGGCGATCTGCCAGCCCACCGGGAACACCGGGTTCAGCGAGCTGAGGGCATCCTGAAAGATCATCGAGATCTCGGGACCACGCGTCTTGCGCCGCTGCGCCTCGGGCATGGTGAGCAGGTCGTGGCCGCAATAACGGACCGCGCCTGCGGGGATGACAGCCGGCGGCATGTCGAGAATGCCCATGATGGCTTGCGCCGTCACCGACTTTCCGGACCCCGACTCCCCGAGGATCGCCAAGGTCTCGCCCTGACGCAAGGTGAAGTCGACCCCGTTGATGGCTTTCGCCACGCCGTAGCGGGTGCGGAACTCGACGTAGAGGTCTTCCACCTCAAGGAGGAGGCCCTCTTGAGCCTGATAGCGCGAACCTGTCGGGCTCGTTGCTTCGCGCGTCTGTGTCGCGGCCATGGAGGTCACCGGCCCTTCGGGTCGAAGGCGTCACGCACGGCGTCGCCGAGCATGATGAACGCGAGCACCGCGAGGGAGAGGAAGAGGCTCGGGAAGAGCAGGATCCACGGCGAGGTCCTCATCAGGGACAGCGAGTCGGAAATCGCCACCCCCCAGCTGATCGCTGGTGAGACCAGGCCGATCCCAAGGAAGCTCAGGGCGGCCTCCGCGGCGATGTAGGCACCAAGGTTGATCATGGACACGACGATGACCGGCGCCATCGCATTGGGCAGGACATGCGATCGGATGACGCGCCAGGGGCTGGCGCCCAGGGCGCGCGCCGCTTGGACGTAGTCGTTGGGCTTGACTTGGAGCACGGCGCCGCGCATGAGGCGAGCAATACCCGGCCAGCCCAGGACAGCCAGGGCGAGCACGACCTTGCCGACGACAGACGAGTAACTGCTGTCAACCTTGTTGGGGAAGGTTGACATGAAGAGGATCCCGCCGAGGAGGAACGGGATGGCGAAGAAGACGTCGGTCAACCGCATCACCAGGGTGTCCAGGATGCCGCCGTAGTAGCCGGCGAGGGTGCCGATGACGACCCCAAGGAAGGCGGTGACGACGGTCGTGAGGACCCCCACGAGGATCGAGGCCCGGGCCCCGTAGATCGTCCTCGCGAAGACGTCGTATCCCTGCAAGTCGCGCCCAAACCACTGCGAGGACGACGGGGGCGTGCTACTCAACCCGAGGTCGAAGGCGGTCGGCGAGGTCGAGGTGAACACCCGCGGGAAAGCGGCCATCACGAGGAAGGTGACGATGAGCACGAGGGAGGCCCAGAACAGGTAGTTGCTTCGCAACTCTTTCCACGCCTCGGCGGTGAGTGATTGGGCCTGTCCGACCGAATCCTCCGCCTGGACGGGAACGCTGCCCATTGGATTGGGGTTGGCAACCGTTGCGTCAGTCATGGCTGATCCTTGGGTCGAGAACGCCGTAAAGGACATCGACGATGAGGTTCATGAAGAGGTAAACAACGACGAGCATCGTCACGGCCCCGACAACGGCCACGCCATCACGCGAGTGGATGCTCTGGAAGATGTAGCCGCCAACGCCGCGGATGTTGAAGATCCGCTCGGTGATGATGGCGCCGCCGAGGAGGCCACCGAAGTCGGCCCCGATGAAGGTGACGACCGGAATCAACGAGTTGCGCAACGTGTGGACGCCAATGGTTCGCGATCGACTCAGCCCCTTGGCGACCGCGGTGCGCACATAGTCGGCCCGCAGGTTCTCCGCGAGGTTCGTGCGGGTCAGCCGCGCGACATACGCAACCGACAGTGACCCGAGCACCATCCCGGGCAAGAGCAGGTCGAACCACCCCGGCTTGGCCGGCACAGTCACGGGGAAGAGTCCGAGTTTGAGCCCGAAGACGTTCTGCGAGACCGAGCCGAGGACGAACGTCGGGACCGAGATGACGAGGAGGGTGGAGAGCAGGACCAGGTTGTCGATGAACTTGCCCTTGCGAATCCCCGCAAGCACCCCCGCAAGGATCCCGACAACGATTTCGAAGACGATCGCGATGACGGCGAGCTTGACGGTGATGAGGTAGCGCTTCTGGAGTTCCTCAAGGATGTTCAAGCCCTGAAAGGTGGTCCCGAAGTTCCCGTGAGCGAGGTCGCCCACGTACTTGAAGTACCGGATGAGCAGTGGGTCTTCGAGATTGTGCTCGGCCCGGAACTTGGCGACAAAGGCGGCCGGACATGGCCGCTCGCCGCACTTGCCTGCCAAGGGATCCCCCGGCAGGGCGAAGACCATGGCGAAGATCAGGAACGTCGAACCAAAGACGACCGGGATCATCTGGAGTAGCCGCCGGATGATGTATTTGGACATCCATCCTCCTTGTCGTGTGCCGTCGTCGTCGCGCTGGCAGCGACCCTATCCGGCCACCAATGCGCGTCAAACCTACTGCCCGGGCGGCGTCACGAGCACCGCTGCGCCGAGCACGACGTGGCCCGCCGATCTGGTCGATCGGCGGGCCACGTTCACTGCGTCAGCCCCTTACCGGGCGGTGGCTGTGGCCACCGCACCGTGAGCTATCAGGACTTAACGGTGACAGCGGCGAGGTCGATGGTCCCGAACGGGGTGACCTTGACGTTGTCAACCTTCTCGCTCCAGCCAGCGATGGTCTTGCCGTACCAGAGCGGAATCGCCGGCATGTTCTCCACGAGGAGCTTCTCCGCTGCCTGGTACTTCGCGTTGGCCGCGTCGACCGTGCTCTGCGCCGCGGCTTCCTTGAGGAGAGCGTCGAAGTCCGCGTTGGAGTAGTCGCCGTCGTTGGAGCCAGCGCCCGTGCCGTAAAGCGGGGCGAGGAAGTTCTCAATCGACGGGTAGTCCATCTGCCAACCGGTGCGGAACATGCCCTTCATCTTGCGGTCGGTGATCAGGGTGCGGAAGGTCGCGAAGTCGGGGCTGCCGACTGCCTTGCACGGGACACCAAGGGCCTCGGAAATCGTGTTGCAGGCCGCTTCGGTCCACGACTTGTGGTCGCCGTCCGCGTTGTAGCCCAGGGTGAGGGTCCCGTCGTAGCCGCCGGCCTCATCGAACATCGCCTTGGCCTTGGCCTTGTCGTAGGTGCAGAACTCCCCACACACATCCGCGACATAACCGGAGACAACCGGGGAAACCCAGCCAGTCGCCGCGGTGCGGTTGTTCGCAAGGATCGACTTGATGATCGCATCGCGGTCAATCGCCATGGAAATGGCCTTACGCAACATGGGGTTGTCGTAGGTCGCGTCCGTCTTGGGCGGCGGGAACGTAATCGTCGCGATGGTTCCGGTCGCCTTTTCGGCGGTGCGGTCGGGAAGGTCCGTCTTGTAGGCGTCACCCGGTAGGGCGCTCGCCGGGAGCTGGTCGATGATGTCGAGCTGACCCGCCTGAACGTCCTTGTAGGCGGCTTCGGTGTCCTGGTAGATCTTGAAGGTGATCTTGTCCACGTTGCCCGCGAAGGTGCCCTTGTAGTCGGCGTTCTTCGAGAGCTCGACGGCCGATGCCGGGTCGTACGAGTCCATCTTGTAGGGGCCGGCGCCAATCGGCAGCTTGCCGAACGCCACGCCATTGTCGGCGAAGAAGGAGTCGGGGAGCGGGGCGAACGTGGTGTAGCCCAAGCGAACCGGGAGGTTCGAGACCTTCTCGGAGGTCTTGATCGTGAAGGTGTAGTCGTCGGTGACGGCAAGCCCGGAGAACTTGTCGGTCTTCGGCGGCTGGCCTTCACAGTCGGGGTCGCCGGCCTTCGGGTCGTTCTCGCCCGTGCCCTGGTCCTTGGCGAAGACGCCACAGTTGAGGTCCATGGACCCATCGATGACGTCGAAGAAGTACGAGTTGAGGGTCCCGTTGCGCTGGTCGCGGCTCCAGGTCCAGGCATCGACGAAGTTCTTCGCCTTCACCTCGGTGCCATCGGAGAACATAAAGCCCTTCTTGAGCTTCACGGTGAAGTTTTGGTTGTCCGTCGACTCGATCGACTCGGCGATGTCCATCTCGGGCGCCGCGGTGTCCGCGTTGTAGTGGACGAGCTTGGCAAGAACAGCATCGAGGATGTTGCCGCCACAGGTCTCGTTGGTCATCGCGGGGATGAAGGGGTTCTGCGGGGTGCAGCCGTGAATGCTGATCGCTCCCCCGGCGGCCATGGCGGACGAGGTGCCGCTCCCGGTGCTGGTTGTGCTCGTGCTGCCGCTGTCGGTAGATCCGCCACATGCTGCCGTGAGCAGCGCCGCGGCCGAGATCCCCGCAATTGCGACCGTGCGAGTAGTTCCTCGCATGGATGTCCTCCTACGTCGTGTACTGCCGCCCCGTGGTCGAGGCGGCCATGAAGTGAAGCCAAAACCCTGATCGAGGATGTCGGCTCCTTGCGCCGTGCAGGCACGATGCAAAGGCACCATACGTCCAAGCGGTCGCGATGAAGGCCCTCGACGCCCCAGTCCGAAATAGAAACGTGACCCGCGGGCGTCAGTTCGCGACAAACAGCCGCGCCGACCGGCCAACCGGCCGCAGATGCTCCCGCGGGGCTACGGTTGCCAACATGCCTGTGTATGACGACGACCTTCGCCTCGCCCACGTCCTCGCCGACGCGGTGGAACGGGTGACGATGGCGCGCTTTCGGGCGGCGGACCTGCACGTCGACACCAAGGCCGACCTGACGTGGGTCAGCGACGCCGACCGCGAGGCCGAGGAATTGATCCGCAGCCAGCTCGCCCGAACCCGCCCACGGGACGCCGTCCACGGGGAAGAGTTCCCTGATTCCGGGCACGGACCGCGCCGGTGGGTGATCGACCCGATCGATGGGACGAACAACTTCGTGCGTGGCGTCCCGGTGTGGGCGACCCTCATTGCCCTCGTCGATGGCGACAAGCCGGTCCTCGGGCTCGTCGCCGCCCCGGCCTTGTCTCGGCGTTGGTGGGCGGCCCTCGGCAGCGGGGCATGGTCCGGGCGCAGCCTCACATCCGCCCACCGGATCCAGGTGTCGGGGATCGCGGACCTTGGCGAGGCGTCCCTGTCGATCTCAGATGTCACGTCCTGGGACGAGAGCGGCCGCCTGGACGCGATGCTTGACCTGATGGACGGCTGCTGGCGCACCCGCGCCTACGGGGATTTCTGGTCGTACATGCTCGTCGCCGAGGGCGCCGTCGACATCGCTGCCGAACCCGAGCTGGCCCTGCACGACATGGCCGCACTCGTGCCGATCGTCACCGAGGCGGGCGGCCGGTTCACCTCACTTGAGGGCGTGCCCGGACCTTTTGGCGGCAACGCGGTCGCAACCAACGGTCTCCTCCACGACGCGGTCCTTGCCGCGCTCGCGCCCACCACGCAGGACTGAGGGCTCGACCAGCCCCAGCTCGCGCAGTTGGGGACGTGGGTCAGTTCGGGACCAGGCCCCAGCTCGCGCGGTTGGGGACGATGGCTCAGTTGGGGACGATGGCTCAGTTGGGGACGATCGTGACCTCGCCGCGGCCAAGGTCGCGCAGCTGCGCGGCATACGCCTCGGCATTTCCGACAACGACGATCGTCCAGGTGCCTTCGACGAACCGGGCGTAGGCGGCGGTGAGGTCCGCATCCGTGAGGTCCGACATCGCATCGAGATTCGCGGTCGTGAACGTGGGGGGCAGTCCGTCGAGGGCGAGCGCCGCCGCTTCATCGGCGATAGCGTCCGCGGTCGCGAACCGGCCCGGTGCCGTGTTGCGGATGAAGTCGACCCCGTCGCGACACTCCTGCGGGCTCAACCCGTCCCGGGCCCCATCGAGGATGTCGAGGAGCAGGCGGAGCGATTCGCCGGTCACCTCGGTGCGCACCGAGCCATTGGTCAGGAACAGCCCGCCCCGAGACCGCGGGCGGAAGGACGACCGCATCCCATAGGTGTAGCCCTTGTCCTCGCGCAAAACCGCGTCGACGCGGGCGTTCGGCGAGCCGCCGATGACGAAGCCGAGGACGGGGAACGGGGCCCATTCGGGGCTCACGTGGCGATCGGGACCGTCCCAGCCGACGGTGATGTCGCTTTGCACGGAGTCGGGACGGTCCACCAAGACGATCCTGGCGGCGTCGGTCGCCCGCGCCGATGGCTGGCGCGGCGGGGTCGCCGTACCCGGGTTCGCCGGCCACGTACCGAGGGTCTCTTCGACGAGCCGGTGCACGTCAACCCCGGTGAGGTCCCCGGCGATGACGAGCGTTGCCGCATTCGGCGCGACGAAGCGCGCGTGGAAGTCGACAACGTCGGCCCGGGTCAGGTGTTTCAGGGTGCTCGCCGTTCCGGCGCTGGGTCGGCTCGCCCGCTCGGTCGGGTCGAAGTAGGTCGCCGCGAATTCGCGGGCCCCACGGTGCGTCGCCGAGGCACGTTCTTGCTCGATCTCGGCGAGACGGGTGCGGACCAACCGGCGAAATTCCTTCTCCGGGAAGCTCGGCGTCGCCACCGCGTCCCGCATCAGGCCGAGCGCCTCTCCGAGCCGCCGCTGCGCAACGTCTGCATCCACGCTGAGTCCGCCGTCGGAGAGCCCGGCACCAAAGGCGATGCCCTTGCGTTCGAGCAGTTCGGTGAACTCCTCGGTCGTATGCCGGGTGGTGCCCTCGTCGAGGAGCCGCGCCATCAAGGTGGCGACGCCCTCGCGATCACGTGGTTCGTCGCGCAGCGCGAGCGGGACGACGAGACGGGCGGCGAGCACGTACTGGCCGGGGACGTCATACAGCTGGACCGTCAACCCATTGCTGAGGGTGGTGGTTTCCGGCTCGGGAAAGGCCCAGCGGGTGGGGGCGGTGACCTCGGGGCGGGCGTTCATACGGTCTGGTCCTCTTTGGTCTGGGGCGCGGTGGTCTGGTCCGCGGTGCTCTGGTCCTCCTCGGCCTGGTCCGCTGCGGGTTGGCCCGCTGCGGCCTGGTCCTCGGCGGCCTGGTCCTCGGCGGTCTGGTCCGCTGCGGCCAGATAGGCGACGACGGCCCGGGAGTGGGGCTGAAGCCAGGCATTCGCGACGCGCAGGACGTCCGCTCGCGTCACCGCGGCGAGGTTGTCGAGGAAGGTGTTGAGGTACCCGGGATCGTCGTGGAGCAGCGCGCAATGGCTGATGTGATCGGCCCGTTCATCGATGCTCGCGAGAGACGAGAGCCAGGCCCGTTCGGCCTGGGCGTGCGCGGCTTCCAGTTCAGCCTCGCCGGGACCCCGTTGGAGGAAGCCCGTCAATTCCTCCAGGAAGGCACCTTCGACGTAGTCGGGGTCAGCCCCGGTCGCCACGTCGATGGTCAGGAGTGCGAGCGAAACGCCGTCAACGAACCCGAGGGTGAAGGCCTGGACGGAGTTGGCGACCTGCTCGTCGCGCACCAGGCGGCGGACGAGTTGTGACATCGAGAGCCCACCGAAGGCTTCGATGGCGAGGGCCGCGGCGAGGTAGTCGGGGTCGGATTCGACGGGGAGCCGGAAGGCGAGGTGGAGCCGGTCGTTGGGGACGTGTCCGACGACCTCGACCCGCACGGGGGCCTCGAGGGCGGGCACTTGGGGAAGGTTGGGCCGGGCCGGCTCGGCGCTCGCGGGCAGGCTACCGAAGTAGCGTTCAACCCTGGCGAACCCGTCCTCGGGGGCAATGTCGCCCACGAGGGTCAGGACGGTGTTGTTGGGCCCGTAATAGCGGCGGAAGAACGCATGCACGTCCTCTACGCTCGCCGCGTCCAGGTCGTCCATCGACCCGATTGTCGGGTGGTGGTAGGGATGGTCCGGGGGGAACGTCGCCGCGTAGATGTCCCGCATGGCGTTGCCGTAGGGGACGTTGTCGTAGCGCTGGCGTTTCTCTTCCTTGACGACATCTCGCTGGTTGTCGAGATTGGTCTGGTTGACCGCGTCGAGGAGGTGTCCGTGCCGGTCAGCCTCGAGCCAGAGCGCCAGGTCAAGCGCGCCAGTCGGCACGTTCTCGAAGTAGTTCGTCCGGTCGAACCAGGTGGTGGCGTTGAGGCGGCCGCCCTGGGCCATGAGCAGGCTGAAGTGCTCACCGCTGGCGACATTGCGCGAACCCTGGAACATCAGGTGCTCAAAGAGGTGCGCAAAGCCAGTCCGCCCGGCGACCTCGTGTCGGGAACCCACGTTGACCCAAAGGTTGACGGTCACAGTGGGAACGCGGTGATCGGGTGAAATGACGATCCGCAGCCCGTTGGGCAGGGTCCGCGTGCTGATCGGGTAGTCCAACGGCATGGGCCCCACCCTAGGTTGCCGCGCGATGAGCCATGGTGATTGGCCACCTTCGCCGACAACTGCGTTCCGGACTGACGTCGGGCCCCTCCCCCATCCAGTTGCGCCCTCGGCTCCGAACCTCGAAGTATGACCACTACCCGGATGCCGCAGAACAACCCCGCTGCCGGGGGCCATGCCCGCATCCGCTGGTATGCCGGGGGCGCAGCCCTGGCAGCAGCAGCCGGGGCGGGGGTGGGACATCTCGTGGCCGCGCTCGTGTCTCCGGAGGCCTCCCCCGTTCTTGCGGTGGGCTCCTCGGTGATCGACGCGACCCCAACCCCGGTGAAGGAGTGGGCCGTTGCGCAGTTCGGCACGGCCGACAAACCGATCCTGATCGGCTCTGTTGCCGTGGGCGCGGTGCTCCTCGCCGGGGGGATCGGCCACCTCGCCCGCACCCGGCGCCGATTGGGGCTCACCCTTCTCGGGGTTCTCGCCCTGACCTCGGCGCTCGGCGCGGCCATGCGCCCCACGAGCACGGCGGTGGACCTGCTGCCGGGGTTGGTCACCGCCGTCGTGGGTGTCGCCGCGGCACGCGGATTCTTCGGCCTGCTGGACACCTGGGCGGCCCGCGACCGCGACCCCGCAGCTCGCGCGGACGCGGCCTCAGGGGGCATCAACCACGGTGACGGGCGCACGGACCGACGGAAGGTGATTGGCGCGGCGGCCGGGCTGGGCGCGGCGGCGGCGACTGGTGGCACCGTCGGGACGATCTTGTCGCGCGGCGCCTCCCCGACGATCGTCGCGCTCCCGCTGGCAGCTGAAGCACTCCCCACGCTGCCCGGTGGGCTGGAGGCATCCATACGCGGCATCTCCGCCTTCCGCACCCCGAACAGCGAGTTCTACCGCATCGACACCGCGTTGGTGATCCCTCGCGTCTCCACGGACCGGTGGCGGTTGACGATCGACGGCAACGTTGACCGTCCGTTCTCGATCACGTATGACGAGTTGCTCGCGATGCCCATGGTGGAGGCAGACATCACCTTGACCTGCGTCTCCAACGAGGTAGGCGGCGAATACATGGGAAGCGCGCGGTGGTTGGGGGTCCGCACCAAAGACCTGTTGGATCGGGCCGGGATCCGCGCGGGCGTCGACCAGATCCTCAGCCACTCCACCGAGGGGATGACGATCTCAACGCCCGTGCAGGCGCTGACCGATGGCCGCGATGCTCTGGTCGCTGTCGCGATGAATGGTGTACCGCTCCCGACCAGACACGGCTTCCCGGCCCGTCTGGTCACCCCCGGTCTCTACGGGTTCGTCGGCGCCACCAAGTGGCTGACTCGACTGGAGGCAACGACGTATGCCGCCGCGCAGGCGTACTGGACTCAGCGGGACTGGGCGACCGACGCCCCGATCCTGACCCAGTCGCGGATTGACACCCCGCGTGGACTGGACCGGCGCGACGCCGGGCAGGTCATCATCGGGGGTGTGGCGTGGGCCCAACACCGGGGTATCGCCGGAGTTGAGGTCCGCGTTGATGAGGGCCCGTGGCAGGCAGCCACCCTCGGCCCCGACGCCAGCATCGACTACTGGCGCCAGTGGTACCTGGCCTGGGACGCGCAACCAGGGCGGCACTCGCTGAGTGTGCGCGCGACCGACCTGACCGGGGAGTTGCAACCCGAGAAGCGCACCACACCCTTCCCCGATGGCGCACGCGGGTGGCACACCATCGTCGTCACCATCGACTGACGACCCACCGACCGCTGCGCCGAGAACTCGTTGCCGCGCAGACCAATCCGTCTGCTCCTTCGCACCGAACCACTGATGTAAGCCCCACTCAACACCCTCAGCACAAGGAGCATCCGCCATGCGTTCCACCCGAATCACCATCGCCGCCCTCGCCCTCGTCTTGCCATTGTCTTTGGCCGCTTGCGGGTCTGACAGCGAGACAGACACCATGAGCAGCTCGTCCTCGTCGACGAGCTCGTCCGAGATGAGTTCATCCCCGATGTCCAGTCCGTCCTCCTCGGAGTCGACGACCACCGCCATGGCCGGCGCCCCGTTTGGCCCCGGCTGCGCGGCGGTTCCGGCCGATGGAGCAGGCTCGTTCGCCGGCATGGGCAAGGACCCGGTTGCCACCGCAGCGAGCAACAACCCGTTGCTCGCTACTTTGGTGACGGCCGTTGGGAGCGCCGGCCTGGGTGACACCCTCAACACCACCAAGGACATCACCGTGTTCGCGCCGACCAATGACGCCTTCGCTGCCATGGACAAGGCCACTTTGGATAAGGCCCTGGCTGACCCCAAGGGTTTGCTCACCACCGTGCTGACCAACCACGTGGTCGCCGGCCGACTCGCTCCGGATATGGTCGCCGGAACACACAAGACCCTGGCCGGAACCTCGATCACGGTCACCGGCTCCGGGGAGGAGTTCGCGATCGGTCAGGCCAAGGTCATCTGTGGTGACGTCCAGACCGCGAACGCGACCGTTTACATCATCGACGGCGTCCTCCTTCCCACGTCCTGAGGTCACAGTCCACAATGCGGAACATGGCAGTCTCCTCCCCGACTCCCCCGAGCCCAGGGGAGGAGACTGCCGCTCCAGAGGCAGCGGGCCTCGGCCAGGTGCTGAGTGACCTGCTGCGCCGCAGTTCGCGCGGTGATGAAGCGGCCTTCGCGCAGTTGTACGACGCAACCTCTCGACGGCTCTACGGAGTCGTGCTTCGGGTTGTGCGCGACCAAGCCATGGCCGAGGAAGTCACCCAGGAAGTCTTCCTCGACGTCTGGCGCACCAGCTCCCGCTTTGACCCCACCCTGGGGAGCGCAATGTCCTGGCTGATGACCATTGCGCACCGAAGCGCTGTCGACCGGGTGCGCTCGTCGCAAGCAGCCCGCGTCCGTGATGACGCCCACGCAGCCACCCACCAGGTCATCGATTTTGACACCACGGCGGAGGCTGCGCACTCCTCACTTGAGGCGCAACGCGTGCGCCGAGCCCTGGCCACCCTGACCGACGCCCAGCGCGCCGCAGTTGAACTCGCCTACCTCGGCGGATACAGCCACACTGAGGTCGCGACACTCCTCGACCTGCCGCTGGGCACCGCGAAGACCCGAATACGCGACGGCTTAATCCGCCTGCGAGACACGATGGGAGTCCCGGCATGAACGCCGATTTGCACCACCTTTGCGGCGCCTATGCTGTGGACGCACTCGACGATGGCGAGCGCTTGGCCTTTGAAAGCCACCTCGCCGGATGCGCCGACTGTGCCGCGGAGGTCGCCGAGCTGACAGCCGCCGCGCACTCGCTGGGCGCCCTGACGGAGACCACTCCCCCGCCGTCGCTGCGGGCCTCGGTGTTGTCCGGTATCTCGCAGATCCGACCGCTGCCGCCGCTGACCGTCGACGTGGTGACGCCGGCCTCGGATGCCGTGACGCCGGCTCCGGATGCCGTGGCGCGGGCGGTCGCAGATGTCGCGGAACCGGTCGCCGACGTCATCTCACTTCGTCGGCGGGTTCGGCCCGGCACCTGGCTTGCGGCTGCTGCCGCTGCTGTCGTGATCACCGTGGGGGGTGTGGCGTGGAGCCCTTGGTCGGACAGTCCGGCAAGTCTGTCTGCGGTGGCGAAGGTGGCCGCGGCAGCAGACGCCAAGACGGTGAGCACGAGCAAGGGCGCGATGAACGCAGAGGTTGCGTATAGCCGCCAGATGGGTCAGGCCGCGATCATCGTGGAGGGTTTGCCGCCGGCACCGTCCGGCAAGTCGTACCAGCTGTGGTTTGTCACAGCCGAGGACGCCATGCAACCGGCCGGCTTACTCACCCCGAGCACCAACGGCCACGGGGAGGTGGTCCTCGTCGGCGACGCGAAAACCGCAGCGGGTATCGGCCTGACCCTGGAACCTGCGGGTGGATCACCGCATCCCACCACCGACCCGATGATGGTGCTGGCTCTGACCTGATCGATGCAGGGGCAGATCAGTCCGCCGACGGGCTCAGGCCCACAAACCGCTCGACGTGCGCGATGAGCTCGCGTTCCAGCGCCGACTCCGACTGGCATGCCGTGTCCGTCCGTTGGTCGGGCAGGTACTCGGCCACCACGGTGCTCTCGCTGGACAGAGCGATCACGTCGTAGCGGTTGCTCATATCGTCGTCCTCCCCGCCAGCGTCATGAGCCCACCAGACCTTGAGCTTGAGCGGCAGCCCGCAACTCGGCGGCGGCCTGGGTGGCGACCTGCGCGTCAGCAGAACCGACGGGTCGGGCGGCATAACGCTGCTGATTGCGGGAACGGCGCAATTGTTCGAAGCGTTGGGCTGCCCGCTGGCCCGGCGGGTGGTCGAACACTGCTCTCAGGAATCGGCCAAGCACCTCGTGCTGGCCTGGGCCGTTGACGGTGCGGTAGCCGTACGCGGCGAGCAGCGCCTCTCCTATGTCATGGCACGCGTCGTAGGCGAGGTTGCACTGGTTTTGCGGTCTCGTGAGGTTCGGCAGGTCTGCGGCGATGTCATCGGCTTGTTGGAGGAACGCGCTTGCTCTCACAAGGTCGACGGGGACGATCGCCACTCGTCCGGCAGCAAGCAGCGCCTCGACGGAATCTTGCTGTGCGGTTGTCAGCGGACGAGGTCTCACGGCAGATCTCCGATCACGGGGATGCGTGGATTGGCAAGGAGGTGGGTGCGGAATCCGCTGTCGCGGCCATATTCGTCACTGGTCATTATGGTGGGGTTGATTGGGCGCCCAACCAGGTGCTCGACCCTCTCGCACACGTCGTAGACGGCGAGGGGTGTCGGGGTGCCGATCACCATCAGGTCGATGTCCCGGGGGGAATCCCCGTCCACGTCAGCCAGGCGGGCGGCGAAGGAGCCGTATAGGAAGGCGGCGACGACACCGGGCACGTCGGTGAGTTCCCCGGCTAGGAGCGGGACGGGGCCGGTGGCGATGCGCAGGATCTCTTGCAGCGGGGGCACTAACGGGCTCGCGCTGTTAGCCAAAATCATGCGTGACTTGCCGACAAGGCGTTCTTGCAGAATGCCGGCACTGATGAGTCGGGCAACCTCGCGATGCGCAGTGGGGTAAGCCACCCCCGCTTGACCGGCGAGGTCGCGGATGCTGAGTTCTCCTCCCCCGAGGAGGGCCACCGACAGCAGGCGAGCCTGTCCGTCCGATCGGAAGATCGGCGCGAGGAGGGGCGGGCATGTTCTCATATAACGGATATTATCATCCATTATATCGATACATATGGGCTGAGCTCATGTCTCCTCGACTATCCAGCGGCCGTTCTTGGGGGGCCGTCACGACGCAGTCGCCCGTGGGCCTTGAGGGGTCGGCGAGGTGGCGTTCGATGGTCCGGGGCGTGATGCCAAGCGTGTCCGCGAGGGCTGCCGCGCTGAGCGTCGGGTCCGCTCGCAGCAGCCGGAGGAGTTGCCCGCTTACTCCGACATCTTCTCCGACATTTACTCCGACATCGGCGCCCACCGTAGTCACCCGGAGCGTGGGTCGATGACACGTGACAAGCCCACGCTCCGATGGCTGCGCTGGCTCAGATAGGTGACGACCCTTTCGCAGCCAACTTGCGCTGGGCGCGACGCCCCTGGGCGATCACGAGGGGCACGGCGCGCAGACCGAGCGCTGGGATCGCGTCGGCGAACCTGACTTGCAGGCCACGCCACGCCGGGATCGCGGTGACGAGGTGCGGCTTGTCGAGCACCTTGCGGACGACGTCGACGACATCCTCGGGTTGCAAGAGCTTCCCCGAGAACGACAGGGCGGAAGCCGGGTCGTCGAGCTTGTCATGGAGCATCGGGGTCCAGATGCCGTCGGGGCAGATGCAGGAGATATCGATGTCCTTGACCCCGGCCATCCGAAGGTCGGCCATGGTGCTGAGGCTGAAGCCGAGAACTGCGTGCTTGGAGGCGGCATAGACGGCCTCGCCCGCGACGGCACTGAGGCCGGCCAGGGAGGCGATGTTGACCACGTGTCCTCCACCGTTCCCGCGCATCGCCCCGATCGCCGAAACCGTGCCGTTGATGGTGCCGAGCGCGTTGACCTCGAACATAAGGCGCCGGGTCTGGTCATCCTGGTCCCAGGCGGCCCCGGTGATGAGGACACCGGCGTTGTTGACCCACACATCCAGGCGTCCGGCATGCTCAAGGATGGCGTCACGCGCGGCGTCGACTTGCTCCTGATCGCGGACGTCGACCGCGAGGGCGATCGCCCCGCGGCCGATCTCCGCCGCCGCCTTCCGGGCTGCCGCCTCGTCGACGTCGGTGACGAGCACCCGGTGACCACGGGTGGCGAGGAGCTCGGCGAGCTGGCGACCGAGCCCGCGACCGGCACCGGTCACCACCGCGCCGGCCGGAGAGCCCGACGCGTCGCTCATCGCCGCCCGGCCTTGATCTCGCCGTAGGAGATGCCGCCGTGGACGTAGGTCGGCACCACCGGCCAGAACCGCTTCCACGGAGCGAGCTCGGTCGACGGCAGGATCTGCAACCAGCGGGGGTCGGCCGCGCACGGGTCGGCGAGCGTCTTCTCCTTGACCATGGAGTCGTACTGGTCGAGGGAGTCCTCCAGGGTGTTGGCGTTGGGGCAGACCTCGCGTCCGAACATCTCGTGGTAGCGGCGGACACCGGGGATCTTCGAGCGCTCGGGCTGCCAGTTATCGAGCGAGATGCCGTTCTCCGACGACACCCAAACCCCGTCGGGGGTGTTGATGACCAGGGAGTGGTTGCCGTCGGTGTGGCCCGGCGTCCACAGCAGCGCGATCCCCGGGCCGAGCTCGACGTCGCCATCGAAGGTGACGAACTTGTCGGGGTCGATCCCACCGAGCCCACCCTCGACGTACCACGCCCACTGCATGGGGTGCAGCGACTGCAGGGTCGCCAGCTCGCGGCTATGCACGAGCATCTTGGCGTCGCCGAAGAGCGGCTGTCGAGGGCTGGATTCGCCGTTGATGACCTCGGTCGAGCCCAGGATCATGCGGGGGTCCTGGACGTGCAGGTGGTCGAAGGTGCAGAAGTCGATGTCGGCGGCGGCCAGACCCAACTGGGCAAGCACGTCCTGGGGTTCGTTGTAGTACTTGAGGACCGTCTTCTCGAGCAGGCGACCGCCGGGGACCTTGTATGTGAGTCGCTGCAGGTGGGAGTAGAACGGAGCCTCGGCCGACCCGGCCGGCACCGTCGGCTCGAAGACCAGCGTGCGCGGGGTCCCGTTCCAGTCGTCATACTGCACGACGATCATGCGGTTGATCATCGAGATCAGCGGCAGCGTCGGCACCGAGACGGCGTCGTGGAAGGCGTACTTGACCGGGTAGGGCGCTGCCGCGATGTCGACCGATCGGACCGCTTTGACCTGACCCTGCTGTTTGAAGCGCACCTTGTATGCCGCGGCCGCCTCCCGCACCGCCTGGAGGCGCGCTCCACGCGGCCATACGTCGTGCACCCCGTCGAACTCGGGGATCGGGCGCAATCCGTCGGCCGTGGTCGTGGTCTCGGTCGCGGGGGCCGCCGGGTTGGTCGCGGCCGCCGGGTTGCTCGTGGTCGTCATCTGTTGTCTCCTGGTCGGGTGTTTCGCCAATAGTGACGGCGTCAGGCACATAAAACTTGCTCTGAGGCGACAATGGCGCGATGGGACCGATGATCCGAGCCGCGAGCCTGCGTGGGTTCGTCGCGCTCGTCGACGAGCTCGGCGGCGAGCCTGGTGCGCTGCTGACGAGATTCGGCATCGACGAGGAATCGCTGAGCGACGACGACGCCCTGGTTCCGATCACCGCTCACGACCTGATGCTCGACGCCGCCGCCAGCGAGCTGCGTTGCTCCGATCTGGGGCTGCGGCTCGCACAGGCACAGGACCTCTCGGTCCTCGGACCCCTCGCCGTCGCCATCGCGGCGTCCTCGACCGCACGGGAGGCCGTCGACTGCGCATCGAGGTTCCTGTTCGTACACAGCCCCGCCCTGCGCGTCGAAATCGAGGATGACCCGCTGGGACGACGCGGAGTGGTGGCCCTCACCTACCGCAAGGACCTGCGGGAGTCGACCTACTCCCCGCAGGGGATCGAGCTCGGGCTCGGGGTGTTCTACCGCGTCGCCCTGTCCATGGTCGGAGACACCCGAGCACTGCGGTCGGTGCTCATCCCGCACCAACCGCTCTCACCCGTGCAGCGCTACGTCGACTACTTCGGCGCCGATGTTCGGTTCGGCGGCGACGTGCCGGCGCTGTGCGTGCAGCGATCCGTGCTCGAGGAGGGCTTCGCCGACGCCGACCACACGATTCGGGCCGTCATTCGGGCCGTCGCGATCGACCACCTCTCCCGACAGTTCGACGACCCGCGGCTCCACTTCGCGGCCAAGGTTCGGCTCGGAGCTGCCGGGGCTCTGCGCACAGCCCCGCCGACGCTTGAGAGCATCGCCCGGCTCTTCAGCCTCCACCCCCGGACCCTGCAGCGCCGCCTCGCCGACGAGGACACCTCGTTTGCCCTCATCCTCGACGACGTCCGTCGCGAAGCGGCCTACCGGTACCTGACCACGACGGACCTCCCCCTCGGCCAGGTCGCCCTGATGGTCGGATTCAGGGAGCAATCAACCCTCTCCCGGGCGGCCCGCCGATGGTTTGGATGCTCTCCCCGCGCGGTGCGCGGTGCCGCGACCGCCAGCGCGGCAGTCCAGGGCCACGGGACCACCGATCCCCGGCAATGACCTCGCGCGAGCGAAGGGGACCGGCCACACCGTGCCGGATCGGATGGCCGTCCCAGTTTCGACCAGTGGCCCTTCGACGAGAGGCCTCTTGCCGGTCGCGATAGCGACGGCGGCCCTCCTGCTCAGATCGTGGATGTGTCGATGACGAATCGGTACCGGACGTCCGAGGCCAGCACACGTTCGTAGGCTTCATTAACCTGGTCAGCGGCGATGACCTCGACCTCGGAAGCGATGGCGTGCTCAGCGCAGAAGTTGAGCATCTCCTGGGTCATCGCAATGCCGCCGATCATGGAGCCGGCGAACGAGCGGCGGCCGCCAATCAACGACCTGACGCTGACCGGGAGCGACTCGGGCGGTGCGCCGACGTTGACCAACGTGCCGTCGACGGCAAGGAGGCCGAGGTAGGCGTTGACATCGATGGCCGCGCTGACGGTGTTGATGATCAGGTCGAAGCTGCTGGCCAATACCTTGAAGGTGTCCGGGTCCGAGGTCGCGTAGTAGTGGTCGGCGCCGAGTCGGAGTCCGTCTTCCTGCTTCTTCAGCGATTGCGAAAGCACGGTCACTTCCGCACCGAGGGCGTGGGCGATCTTGACTGCCATGTGGCCGAGGCCGCCGAGGCCGACGACCGCGACTTTGGTGCCCGGTCCGGCGTTCCAGTGCTTGAGCGGGGTGTAGGTGGTGATTCCGGCACACAGGAGCGGTGCGGCCGCGGCGGGGTCGATCCCGTCGGGAATCGAGAGGACGAAGTTGGCGTCGACGACGACGGCAGTGGAGTAGCCGCCCTGGGTGGTGGTGCCGTCGCGGTCGGTGACGGCGTAGGTGCCGACGGAGCCCTCGAGGCAGTATTGCTCGTCGCCGCGCAGGCAGCTGGCGCACTCGCGGCAGGCGTTGACCATGCAGCCGACGCCGACACGGTCTCCGACCTTGTGGTTGGTGACCTCGGCTCCGACCTCGGTGACGGTGCCGACGATCTCGTGTCCGGGGACGACCGGGAACGGCTGGGGTCCCCAGTCGCCGTTGATGGTGTGGATGTCGGAGTGGCAGATGCCTGCGTACTCGATGCTGATGAGGACATCGTTTACCCCGACTGCTCGCCGTTCGATGGTGGTAAGTCCGAGCGGGGCACCAGCCTTCGGTGCGGCGTAAGCGTTGATCTGCATGAAGGTTCTCCTCGCGTGGCGAAATCGTGGGTATGAAGTCCGCCGCTCTGGCGGTGTACTCGACGTCGGTCCCTAGGTCGGGCCACTGCCAACGCCCGCAACCCGACAACGCAGAAGGCCCTAACCAACGGCGAGGGCCTTCTAACCGATCCGGTCCCACGTCAACCTGACCCGAGGGTCGATAGGTGGCGTGGGACCAGTTTGGTAGCGGGGGTAGGATTTGAACCTACGACCTCCGGGTTATGAGCCCGGCGAGCTACCGAGCTGCTCCACCCCGCGTCGGTTCGCAAAGACTACGCGACGGCAGCGGAGCAGCCAAATCGAGCGCGATGACTCCTCAAAATGCGCGGGTGCGGCAGCCAACCCCGCTTGGCGCGCATCTTGAGGGGCATCACCAGGTCGGGCGCGATCAGCCCCCGCTCGAAGAGCTCGATGACGCCGTGCCGGTCCCCGACGCCGTGCCCGTTGAGGTCCCGGTTGACGTCCCTGTCGAGGTCCCGGTCGAGGTCCCTGTCGAGGTCGAGGAGCCGGTGCCGGTGCTCCCGCCACTGGGCTGGGCGGCAACCGCCCGCTCCAGTGCCGATTGGGCCCGCTTCTGAGCCTCGCCGTATGCCGCGAAGTCGCCCTTCGCGAGCGCCACCTTGCCGTCCTCGAAGGCCTTCTGCAGGTCGGCCAGGGCCGCGGTGAGGGCGGGGGTGTCGGTACCCCCGGTGCTCCCGTCGGTACTTCCGTCGGTGCCGGGGTCGACGGTCCCGTCCGTGCCGGGGTCGACGGTCCCGTCCGTGCCGGTGCCCGATCCCGAGTCGCCCGCTGAGGCCCCGGCGTTTCCACCGAAGAGTCCGTCGAGAGCGCCGGCCAGGGTGTCCGACCAGGCCAACTTGTCACCGAACGCGGCAACCGTCACCCGGGAGAGCGGGTACGCGGTCGCCGAGTTCGCGCTGACGTAGATCGGCTGGACATAGAGCAGCCCGCCGCCAACCGGCAGGGTGAGCAGATTCCCGAGAGTCACTCGGGAGCCTTGTTGCCGGTTGTTGTTGAGGAACTGGCTCAACGTCAGTGAGAAGCCGGGTGAGTTGTCGTTGGAGGAATTGATGTCGTTCTGGACCTGCCCCGGCCCCTTGACGTTGGAGTCACGCGGTAGCTCCAGCAAGCGAAGTTTCCCGTACCCGTCGGCGCGCTTCCCCGCCGTCGCACCGGCGTCGGCGTCCACGGCCAAGAACCCGGACAGCACCTCTCGATCCCCGCTTGGCATAAACGTCGTCGTCAACGAGAAGGCGGGCTTGTCCTGCCCTGGCATCGCCAACGTGAGGTAGTAGGGGGGCTGGTTCACCGACTTGGACTCCTGGGCCGGGTCCGTCGGCACGCGCCAGAAGTCCTGGCCGCCGTAGAAGCTGTCGGCCTGCTGGACGTGGAAGCGGCTCAGCACCGTGCGCTGCACCTTGAACAGGTCCTCGGGGTAGCGCAAATGGGACATCAGATCGCCGCTGATCGCGGAAAGGGGCTCCACCGTCCCGGGGAAGGCCCGCGACCAGGTCTTCATCACGGGGTCGCTCTCATCCCACGCGTACAGGTGAACGGACCCGTCGAAGGCGTCAACGGTCGCCTTGATGGAGTTGCGGATGTAGTTGACCTTGCCCGCGTTGATCGCCGCGACGCTCTTTGCCCGGGCCGTCGTCGAGTCCGAGGTGGCCACGTCGAGGTTCTCCAGCTCGGCATACGGATAGTTCGCCGATGTCGTGTACCCGTCCACGATCCACAGGACCCGCCCATCCACGATCGCCGGGTAGGGGTTCCCGTCGAGGGTGAGCCACGGGGCGACTCGCTGGACACGCTCCAGCGGCGCACGATGGTCGATGAGCCGCGAGTCCTTCCCGACCGCGTTCGAGAGGAGGAAGTTGAACTGGCGGTACTTCACGGCATACGCCGCTTGCCGCAAGAAGGAGCCCATCGGGACCCCACCGACCCCGCTGTAGGTGGTGTTCTTCTGGCCCTGAGGACTGGAGTCCGGATAATCGAACTCACGAGGAGTCGCTCCCGCGGCACTCCCGACAATCGAGTACTCGGGCGATCCTTCCCCGAAGTAAATCCGAGGTTCGAACTTCGGCAAAGCTCCCGTTGGAGGAATATTGCGCTGGGCGAAAACGGGCTGCCCGTCAGCGTCGCGCTTGTTGCCATATGCCGCGACAACACCAAAGCCGTGCGTATAGACAGTGTGGTCGTTCAGCCAATTGCGCTGAGCCGCCGGGACTCCCGCGAGGGAGAGCTCCCGGACGGCAATCACGATGTCTTCCTCTTTGCCGTTGATCTGGTAACGATCGACATCGAGAGCATCCGGGAATGCATAGTAGGACTTGAGGGCTTGCAGTTGCCGGAAGGTGGGCGCGACAACAATTGGGTCGACCAGCCGAATACCCGGAATCGTGTCCGAGTCATTGCGCAATTGCCCTGACGTCGCGTTCGTGACGGCCTTATAGGGCGTGGACTCAACAGCGTCAAGCCCGTATGCCGCCCGCGTGGCCTCGATGTAGCGCTGGAGGAACGGTGCCTCAAGAGTCTTCTCCGAGGGCTTAACCCGGAGGGACTGGATGACCGCGGGATAGATCCCCCCGACGACGATCGACGTCACCGTGAGGAGGGCGACGCCGATGATCGGCAGCCGCCACGAGCGCGTGTAGATCGTCGCGAGGAACATCAAGGCGCACATGATCGCGGCGAGCGAGAGAATCGCCTTCGTCGGGAGGACCGCGTGGGCGTCCGTGTACCGAATACCGGTCATCAACGGCGATTCCTTGGTCGACAACGCGAACCGGTCGAACCAATACGCGGCCGCGCGGGTGAGCGCCAGACCTGCACCAAGGATTGAGAGCTGGATAATTGCCGCTCTCGACGAGTCACCGCGCCCCGGTATGCGCAAGCCGCCATACACGTAATGCGTGAAAGCTCCAGCAAAGAAGGCAGCAATGAGAATCATCGTCACGAAGCCGATGATCGTTTCAATCCAAGGCAACGTGAAGATGAAGAATGAGATGTCACGACCAAAGTGGGCATCTACCTGACCGAATGAAATCTGATTGCGCCACGCGAGGAAGGTTTTCCATTGGCCGGAAAGAGCTGCCCCCGCAAGGGCGCCTATGATCCCGGGGATAATGATGAGGGCAACCCGTCGCAGGGGCTCGATGGCCTCGCGATACTGCTCGAGTGATTCGTTGTCTTCGGCAAGCGGAACGTAGAAGGGCCTGCTGCGGTAGGCGAAAACAAGGCTGGCGGCGACAATCGTTCCCGCGGCAACAAATCCGGCAACGAAGAGTCCGAGGCGCGAGAGCAGGCTGGTCGTGAATACCCCCGCGAAGTGGACGGATCGGTACCACAGGACATCGGTCCACACGGCCGCGAGGATCGTGGAGAGGAACAGGAGCGCACCGACAATCACCATCGTCGGCAGCAGGGGCCCCCGCGGGGTCGCCCCGGCCACCATCATTGGCCGCTGCGGCGGAGCCGGCGGAGTTGGACCGGCTGGACCTGGTCGCTCACTTTTGTCGTCGGGGTCACTGCCGGTCGGCCACTGCGGTTCACTCACGTAGGTAACTATTGCATTTTTGCGTCTGCTCCTCCGGCTTGCCTGGTCCGGTGATGCGGCCCAGACCCACCGGCATCGACGCCACGCGGTCAACCGTTCTCGACGGGTTGGGGAAGGATGGGGGCGTGACTCAGGACGGACTTCTCACGGTGGCAGCGGAAACGGAGCGTTATGTGTCGGCGGCCGGGTGGGACCAGCCGCCGCGCCTCTTTGCGCTCGTCCCGACACGCGAGCTCGCTCAGGTCGTTCCCGGCCTGAGCGAAACTGACGCCGTCGATGACGCCGGTCTGAGCGCGGTCGAGCAAGAAAACCTCCCGGCAAGTGATGACCTCGAGGGCATGCTCGCCCAGATCGCATGGCCCGCAGCCGTTGTCGGTGCCGCGATCAGCGTCGAGCGACTCGTCGTGCCACCAGAAGCCGAACGCGACCTTCCGCAAGACCCGGCCGCCGCGCTCGCTCAGCTCGCCGCCCACCCCGAGCGCAAGGACGTGCGCCTCCTCGTCGCCATCCACCAGGACGGCCGCCACATTGCCCTCCTGCGCCAACGCGACCACGACGCCGACAACCTCGTCGGGACCGGCCCCGATCTGGCCCCCGGCCTCACCCAGGCCCTCCTCGCGACCTTCGCCGCCCGGTGAGCCGAGCGTTCAGCTGCGCGACCTTCGCCGCCCGGTGACCTGAGCGGCGTTGACCTTCGCCGCCCGGTGACCTGAGCGGCGTTGACCTTCGCCGCCCAGCTGAACTGAGCGCTCAGCAGCGCGGCAAACTCCCGGTCCCGGCGGCGATGGCCTCCACGGCATGGACCGCTTCGTCATATGTCGCGACCTTCACGACCTGGAGGCCTTGTGGCACCTTGCCCGACAAGTCGGCGCAGTTCGCGGCCGGCGTAAGAAAGAACTCCGCCCCTGCGTCGCGCGCACCGAACACCTTCTGCCGAATGCCCCCGATTGGGCCGACGTTGCCGGCCTCGTCGATCGTTCCGGTGCCGGCGATCTTCTTTCCCCCAGTCATCTCCCCGGGGGTCAAGAGGTCGCGCACGGCTAACGCAAACATCGTTCCGGCGGAGGGACCACCCACTCCCTGGGCGTCGATCTGCACGTCGAACGGGTACTCGAACGCGATGCGCAGCCTGATCCCGAGGATCGCCGTTCCCTCGGAAGACATCGACTTGACCGAGAGCGTCTGGATCTTGCCATCGCGCTTGACGTCCATCCCCAGGGTGCTCCCTGCCGGTCGAGCCCGCACCAGGCGCTGGATGTCGGCCACGTTCGTGATGTCTTCACCATCGATGGAGAGGATCTGGTCCTCCGGTTCTAAGGTCTTCTTCGCCGGCGAGTCGTCGGCGACCTCGGAGATGAGATACCGCTCGCCAACCTTTTTACCGAGACTGCGCAAGGCGATCGTGATCGCCTCCTCCTGCGAGTGCGTCATCTCTGCGGCGTTCTGTTGCTTGACCTCGGCGGTGGTGACGTCGTCAGGGAAGATGTCCGCCTCCTTGAACACCTCGCCCCGCGGGCTCGCCCAGCCATAGAGGACATCCCACACGTTGACGGGATACCCCGGTCCGCCCGCGACGCTTACCGTCGTGAAGTCGAGGGTCCCAGAGGTGGGGTACGTCGCCGCCCCGGAAACCGAAATCAGTGGTCTGCCGTTCCCGTCGTCTCCGAGGGCGTTCACGGCCGGACCTGGCCGCATGACGACATACGGCAGCGGCACGAGGGCGAGTCCGGCAGCGCCGAGCATCCCGATGAAACCGCTCCAGAGCAGGGCTCGACTTCGCTTCGAGAGACGGGACGGGTCGGAGGTCGACGGTTCGGTCACGGCAATCCCACCCACTCGGTCGACCCATCGGTGAAACCCTGGTGCTTCCAGATCGGCACCGTCGCCTTGAGCTGGTCAATCAGGTCGCGAGCCGCCGCAAACGCCGCGCCGCGATGGGCCGCAGCCGCACCGATGATGACCGCGAGATCACCAACAGCCAGGGCGCCAACCCGGTGGACGACCGCAACCTTGGCGACGGGGTGCGCGGCGGCGACCGCGCGGCATACGCCAAGCATGGCCGCTTGTGCGCCCGGGTGCGCCTCATAGTCGAGGGTGCGCACCGCGCGCTCGTGATCGTGGTCGCGGACCCGGCCGAGGAAAAGGACCTGACCGCCGCACGTGGGATCGGCGAGGGCGTCGAGGACTTCATCCGCCGAGAGTGGGCGATCCTGCAACGCGCACAGGGCAACCGTCGCGCCGAGCCCGAAACCGTCGAGCGGGGCCCCGGTCAGGTCAGCCCGGTCGCCGTCAGGCAGGGCGGGATGCGTCATTCTTCGTGCTCCTGCGTGGCCCTTCGGGAACTCCCGAGGTGCCCTCGTGGTTGTCTTGGGTGACCCATCATCGCAGGCCACTAGGAGTTCTCCGTGCCCGACGACATCGTGCCGAAGGACGAGCGTCCCGAGGACAGCACGCCCGAACCCGACCCCAGCGGCGATCTCCCGCCGGGGATCGCCGAGGTTTTGCGACAGTTGACCGGGGGCGCCGAGTTGCCACCGGAGGTACTCGACCAGTTCAAAGCGATGGGACTCGGCGACGTTCCTCCCGAGCAGTTCCAGCAGGTCATGTCCGCAGTGCAGGCGATGTTCAATGCGCCCGACGAAGGACCCGTGGCCACGACGGTCGCTGTTGACGTCGCGCGCAAAGTCGTGGCCGGTGGGGGCGATCCATCGATGGGCGAGCGCGAACGCAAGCTGGCCACCGATGCCGTGCGGGTTGCCGACCTGTGGCTGAGCCAGGTGACCCAGCTTGAGGCCCCGGGCCTTGAGGGGGTCGCGTGGTCGCGGTCGGAGTGGGTTCTCGACACGATGCCGGTGTGGGAGCAACTGGTGAGCCCGGTTGCCGAAGGGGTGACCAGGGCCATGTCCGCGGCTGCCATGGAGCAGTTCGGCTCCGCTGACTTGGGCTCGCTGCCGCCGGGGCTCATCCCGCCCGGCACCAACCCGGCGGCCATGATGGCCCAGCTGGCCCCGATGCTCTCCCGGGTTGGTTCGACGATGTTCGCCATGCAACTTGGCCAGGGCCTCGCCGCTCTCGCCGGTGAATTGCTCGGTGGGACGGAGGTTTCGCTGCCGATCACCAGCCCGGACACCGTGGCCCTGCTGCCGGCAAACATCGCCGTGTTCGCGGAGGGGCTCGAGATCGACGCCGAGCAGGTGTGGCTCTATCTCGCGGTGCGCGAGACCGCCCGGGTTCGGTTGTTTGCCGGGGCGCCCTGGTTGGGGCCACAGCTCCTCGCGGCCGTCGGCGACTACGCCCGCGGAATCAGCATCGACACCGACGCCATCTCGACAGCGCTGCAGGGCGCGGACATCACCGACCCGTCTTCGCTCCAGGGCGCGCTCAGCGATCGCCTGTTTGCGCCGACCCCCACCCCGGCCCAGCGGGCGGCACTGACCCGCCTCGAAACCTGGCTCGCCCTCATCGAGGGCTGGGTCGACGTCGTCACCGAACGCGCAACGAGCGCCCACTTGCCGCTCGCTAACTCCCTCGGCGAGACAGTTCGCCGCCGACGGGCCACGGGTGGACCGGCCGAGAAGACATTTGCCGCACTGGTCGGCCTCGAGTTGCGTCCCCGCCGCTTGCGGGACGCGGCGAACCTGTGGTCGGCCCTCGACGCGGCCGGTGGCCCGGGCCTGCGCGATGCCGGCTGGGCCCACCCCGACCTGGCACCGACCGCCGCCGACCTCGACGACGTCCTCGGCTACGTCGAGCGCCGCACCACCGCCCCCGCCCACGACGACTTCGACACCGAACTCGCCAAACTCCTGCGTGAAGAGACCTGATGACCGCCCTCGCACCACGACCCGTGCGGCATTTGTATGACGATGCGCTCGCCACGTTGATCGGTTGGGTCGCCCCCGATGGCGATCAGGAGGCGCTGCGTCGCAGCTTCCTCGCTGCCTTGGCCGCCGACCCCAACGCGGTGGCGAAGTCGGGGCCGCCCGCGCACCTGACCGCTTCCTGCCTCGTCCTCTCCCCCGACCACATGCAGGTGCTGCTCCACCTCCATGGCAAGGCCGCCATGTGGATGCAATTCGGTGGGCACCTTGAGGTCACGGACGAGGGGCTCAGGGCCACCGCACGACGCGAGGCCTGCGAGGAATCGGGGCTCACCGACCTGGTCCTGTCTGCCGACCCGATCGAGTTGGATCGCCATCTCCTCGGCGGCGCCTTCGGCCAGTGCAGCGAACACCTTGATGTGCGGTTTGCCGCAGTCGCTGACCCCGGCGAACCGCTGCAGATCAGCGACGAGTCGACGTCACTTGGCTGGTGGCCGGTGGCGGAGCTGCCGCAGCCGGCTTCCCCCGATCTGCCCCGACTTATCGCCGCCGCCCAGCTCGCGTTGCCACGCTAGGGCCAACGCGGATCCCGCCCCTCGGGGCTGGTCGCGCCGGTGCTGACACCTTCGACCTGGGGCCGGAGCGCTAGAGGGTGCTGGGGCCGTCCAGGTCGAGGCCCGCGGCACGTTCAACTCCCGCGAGGTATCCGCGCGCCCATTCGAGCTTCGGATAGGAAGCGAGCAGCGCCCAGAACCGGGCCGAGTGGTTGGGTTCCAGGAGGTGCGCCAACTCATGGAGCAGCACGGCGTCGATGACCTCGTCCGGCATTGACTGCAGACGCTCGGTGAGCCGGATCGTGCCTCGGCTTGGGGTGCACGATCCCCAGCGGCGGAGTTGGTTGTTGACCCAGGTCACCGAGACAGGTCGGGCCTGGCCGCCGAGGTAGGCCGCGGAGAGTCGCCGCGCGCGCTCCATGAGGGCCGCGTCGCTGCCAGCTCCCCGATCCGCTCCGCGCCTGCTGCCCGCACCGCGCCCGCCCGCACCGCTGGTTCGCGCCCGCGCGGCCTGCCGGTCGAGCTTGGTGACCATCCGGGCCACCCACGCCTGCTCGGCCGAGGCGCTGAGTCCGGTCGGCATCAAGATGACGATCCGGTCCGCCTCCCGGCGCGCCGACACGGTCCGTCGACGCCGGGCGCTGCGGCGGATCTCGATCGGGGGCTGCTCAGCCACGGGCCGGACCCGTCGGCACCTTCGAGGGGGCACCCCCAACGCACGTGAGCCCGCCATCCCCCTCGCGCTCAGCCACCCGGGCACTTTAGTCGCTGCGCCCGAAGTCGCGCTCGAATCCGAAGTCGCTCTCGGATAGGGTCCCGGGCCGCAACCTGAGTCGGCGCCGACCTGATGCCCCGCCACGGGCGCCCATGCAGCCGCCACAAGGTCGCCACGACGCTTGACCTGAGCGTGTTTGAGCGTGGCGTCAGTTAGGGTGGATGCGATCCGCGGGTGGAAAGCCTGGGGAACCAGCGAACGACAACAAGGAGAAGCCTGATGGCTGACGAGACCTACAAGGGCGAGTTTTACTGCGTCAAGTGCAAGGAAAAGCGCGAGGCCGAAGGGAAGGTCGTAATCTCCGAGAACGGCCGTCGCATGGCCAAGGGGAAGTGCCCGGTTTGTGGCACGAACCTCAACCGGATCCTCGCCAAGAAGGTCTGACCGAGTTTCCCGAACGGGGCGTTGTGACCACCTGGTCACGACGCCCCGTTTGTCATGCCCGGGGGTGTGGATAAGCCAGGGGCTGTGGATGAAGCCGTTCGCGATGGGGGCCGCTCTGCGAGAGTGGGAGCCTGATCGAGGGAGGGATCCGGTCCGTGAACACCTCTGCACCCCGCCTGCGGGCGCACGCCCAGCCATTCGTGCGCAACGACGGCACGATCCAATTTGGTCTTGAGTCGGGCGAGGGGATGCGCCTGGCCGGGCTGACCGAGGCCGAGGTCGCCTGGGTGGTCGACATCGCCGCCGGCGGGCCATCCACGCAACCGAGAATCGCGCCCGACCGGGAGCACGCCATCCTCAGCCTCCTCGGCGACGCCGGGCTTGTCGCTGGAGACTACGAACCTGACGCCCCGGGCCGGCGCCGCTTCGCCGGGTTGCATCTCGACCGCGAGGCTCGCTCGGCCGGGCCGCCGGACGCGCACGGCTCGGCGTACGCCGCTGTTCTCGCCCGACCACGCGCCACCGTCTGGGTGCTCGGGCGCGGCGAACCGGCCGCGACGCTCAGTGACGTCCTGCGCCAGGCCGGGGTCGGGCACGTCGTCCGGGCCCCAGACACGGCAGGCACACCCGAGCCGCCGCCCCGCCGGGCCCCGCAATTGGTCATCCTCATCCGGGCGAGTCCCCCGAGCAAGGCGCACGGCCGCCCCTGGCGGGCACGCGGCATACCGCTGCTGCCGGTCACCGTGACCGCGACCCACGCGAGCGTCGGCCCCCTCATCGAACCCGAGGGCGCGCCCTGCTTGCACTGTCTCGACCTCGTGCGCGCGGAACTCGACCCGTCCTGGTGGCTGCTGCGCGCCCAAGCCAGGGACACCGACGAGACCGTATGCCGCTCGCCCGAGGTCGAGGTCGCGCTCGGCACCCTCGTCGCCGGGTTGGTGGCCCGGGTGGCGCTCGCCCACCTCGACGGACTACCGATCGAACCGGGACTCGCCCTCGACTTGACCCTGCCGTGGCCTGAACTCACCCAGCGACGGTGGCCGCGCCATCCCGACTGCGAGTGCGGTGTGCCTCGCTCCACGGCGGCAGGGACAATGGCGGGGTGAGCGAAGTCCCTCGGCGCACCATCGCCCGAACAGCCAAGCTGGCCGGCCTGCCGCTGCGAATGGCCGGACGCAGCGCCATTGGGCTCGGCAAACGCGTCGGTGGGCGTCCCGCGGAGCTCGTTGCCGCCGAATTGCAGGCCCGCACAGCGGAGCAGTTGTTCAGCGTCCTTGGCGAACTCAAGGGCGGGGCGATGAAGGTCGGGCAGGCCCTCTCGGTGATGGAGGCCGCTATGCCGGAGGAGTGGGCGGCACCGTACCGTGCGACCTTGACCAAACTCCAGGAGGCCGCTCCCCCGCTGCCCCCGGCTTCGGTTCATCGAGTCCTTGCCCGGGAGTTGGGACCGCGGTGGCGGACCAGCAAGTTCATCGATTTCGACGACGTGCCCAGCGCGGCCGCATCCATTGGCCAGGTGCACCAAGCGACCTGGCGCGATGGGCGCGAGGTCGCCGTCAAGGTGCAGTACCCGGGGGCCCGGGAGGCGCTGCTCAGCGACCTGACCCAACTCAGTCGGGTCGCTCGGCTGGCCGCCGGCTGGATTCCTGGCCTCGACATCAAGCCGATCATGTCCGAGCTCACCGCCCGGATGAGCGAAGAACTCGATTACGAGCTCGAGGCCACCCACCAGCGGGCCGTTGCCAAGGTGTTTCGCGACGATCCGGACTACGCCATTCCCGACGTCCTCTTTTCGACCCCGCACGTCCTGGTCACTGAGTGGATTCACGGGGTGCCCCTGGGCCGGATCATCGCCGAGGGCGACCAGGGCACCCGGGACGCCGCCGCCCAGCTCTACTTGGAGTTCCTCCTCGCGGGGCCGCAGCGTTCCCATCACCTCCATGCAGATCCGCATCCGGGAAACTTCCGGATCACCCCCGACGGGCGCCTCGGGGTGCTCGACTTCGGTGCCGTCAACCGGTTGCCGCACGGCTTGCCGCCCTCGATTGGCCGCTTGCTCACCCTGAGCCTCGCCGGGGACGCCGAGGGACTCGTGCAGGGGTTGCGTGACGAGGGGTTCATCAAGCCGACGATCACCGTTAACCCCGACGCGGTGCTCGCCTACCTCTCGATGTTTATCGAACCACTCGGCTACGACGAGTTCCGCTTCGACCGGACCTGGCTGCGTGGGGTCGCGTTGCGGATGAACGACGTGCGTCGACCCGAGTGGACTGTGGGGATGAAACTCAACCTGCCGCCCGACTATCTCCTCATTCACCGGGTGTGGCTTGGCGGGGTAGGGGTGCTTTGCCAGATCGGTGGAACCATCGCGCCGCGCGCGGCCCTGGCGCGGCACCTGCCCGACTTCGACGTCGATCGCCTCCCCCCGGGCCGCTTGCCGAACCGCGAAAAGGACCGCTGACCCGGCCGACGCAGGTGGACGGCCGCGCCCGAGAGAGCCCGGCACCGCATACCCAGTGGGGTATGGTCTCGGCATGTTTGATGCCTTGCGGCTCTGGACCGCGCGTCGCTGGATCACGGCCGCCGCGGCAGCCGTGATCACGGCACTTGTCGTGGCCCTCCCGACAGCAATGATTCGGAACCCGATCTTTGGGCGCGAGATCCCGACGACCAGGTGGGCCTGGCCCGTCCTCGTGGGCACCTCGGTGCTCAGCGGGTTGATTGTGGCGACCTACGTGCGCGACCCGGGCATCGCCTCCCCCACCGCAACGACGGTTGACCGCCGCGGAGCCGCCGGTGGCCTCCTGACCTTCTTTGCCGTCGGGTGCCCGGTCTGCAACAAGCTCGCACTCCTTGCCCTTGGCTACAGCGGCGCTCTCAAATGGTTCGCCCCGGTGCAGCCGTTCCTCGCCGTCGCGGGTGTGGCTCTGCTCAGCTGGGCCTTGCGGGCCAGATTGCGCGGCCAGCTCGCCTGCCCCACGGCGACACCCCCGAAACCGGCGCCCGAACGTGCCGCCGCAGGCGCCGACTCACGCACGACCTGACGGACTCAGCCGCCGGGGAGAAGGGGCTCGCCCGCAGGCGCCGACTCACGCACGACCTGACGGACTCACCCGCCGAGGAGAAGGGCTCACTCGCGGGCGTGTTGGAGCCGGCAGAGCGCGTACCAACGGTTAGAGCCGCGCCGGGCTCGCCGGCGGGCGCGTTGGAGCCGGGAAGGGCTCGCCTGGCCAGAGGTTCAGCTGACCGTCGCCGCGCTCACCTTCGCCGCCGCCTTGGCTGCCTTCTTGAACTCGCGGACCTTCAGCAGGGACGCCTCGTCGCGCACGTCGGCGACGGACCGGAAGCTTCCCTCCTCGGCATACGGCCCGATTGCCTCGCGCCAGCCGACGGGCTGGAAGCCCAGCTGTTTGCCAAGCAAGGCAGCGAAGATGCGGGCCTTTTGGTCGCCGAAGCCGGGCAAGGCCTTGAGCCGCCCGAGCAGGGTCGACGCGTCCCCGCTGGAGGACCAGATGGCCGCGGCGTCGCCGTCGTACGCCTCGACGACGAGGTGCGCCAGTTGCTGCACCCGCCCCGCCATCGACCGTCCGTAGCGGTGGATGGCTGGCGGTGTCGCGCAGAGATCCGCGAACGCCTCGGGCTCCGCCGCCGCGATCGCCGCCGGATCCAGGGTGCCGAACCGGTCAAGGATCTTCGCCGGTCCGGCGAAGGCGCGTTCCATCGGGAACTGTTGGTCGAGGAGCATGCCAACGAGTAGCCCGAAGGCATCGGTGCTCAGCACCTCGTCGGCGTGCGGATCTTGGGCAATGCACAGGGTCGGTTGGCCGGGATCGGGCATGCCGCAGACGCTACCCGCCGAGCGCGCCGGTGTCAG
>CAZACX010000009.1:25208-26378 GCA_964483685.1 uncultured Intrasporangiaceae bacterium | reverse complement strand
CAGGACTGAAACGAGACCGCGTGTCAGACCAGGTAAACGAGGCCAGGGCCCTCGTCCCGGTACGCAATGCCGAGCGCATCAAGCGCCGGGGTCCACGAACCGGTGACCGCCGCATCCGAACCTTCGAACCCGTGATCGGCGGTGAGGAGGATCGCCACGTCGTCAAGGGCCCCAATCCGCTCCAGGTGGTCGAGGAAGGCCACGAGCCGCGCATCGGATTGCCGCAGCGACGCCCGGGCGAGCTCGGACCGGGGCCCGCCGCCGTGGTGTCCCGCGTCCGTGACAACGTTGGCCCACCAGGTCAACTGCGGGGCGTGCGCTGGATCAGCCCACAGCTGCAGGACCTGGGACAGCCCCATGTCGTCGACCTGGACACCCCACGAGAAGTAGTCATCGGTCAGGTGTGTCGGGTCGGCGAGATACGGAGAAGTCGATGGATCGGGAAGGTGGTCATCCAGTCCGCCCGCCCCTTGCGCGTGGCCGGTCGCCCGAACCAGCTGCATCGTCGAGTAGTCCGCGCCACGATCGATTGCCTCGTCGATGCTCGCCGTGCGAGGCGCCCCGGTGGCCAAAGACGCCCCGGTGGCCCCGGTCGCGGCGACGTGGTCGCCCACCATCTCGAAGACGGTGCGCACGTGCGGGTGCAGCCACTCGCTGCTGCGGTGCCACGTCGCGGAGTCGTTGGGCACCACCCGCTCCCCCGTGACCCGGTCGAAGTAGACGTTGCCCATCACCCCGTGACGCCCCGGCCCCACGCCCGTGAGGATCGAGGTGTGGTTCGTCAGCGTGACACTCGGGAACTGGGCCACCGCGCCGCCGCGCAGCGCCACCCCACGCGCGATCAGCCGCGCCACCCCAGGCAGCTCCCCCGCCTGCGCGAGGTGGAGCAAATCGCCGCAATGGGCCCCGTCCCACAAAATGCCAACGACCTTGACCGGCGGCCCGTCCTCGAGATACGCGCGGCAAACGACCCCATCCAGCGGATCACCGTGCCGGTCGACCAGATCCGCGTCCGGGACACCCGCCAGCGAGGCGAGCGTCGGCCCAACATCGATCAACCGGGCATGCTCATCGACATAGCCGTCCCGGCGCACCCGAGCGCCACTGAGGATAAGCGGTGCCCGCGACTGGATAACGTCGAGCGACCCGTGCTCGCCCACGTGTCCGCCG
>CAZACX010000009.1:19109-25108 GCA_964483685.1 uncultured Intrasporangiaceae bacterium | reverse complement strand
CGGTGCCCGCGACTGGATAACGTCGAGCGACCCGTGCTCGCCCACGTGTCCGCCGACCTCGGGAAAGAAATGTCGCGGGGCATGAACGATCGCGAGGTCCGGACTGCGCTCCTCATCGGCAAAGAACGACAGGATCCGTTCCGCCGCATACGGATAGGCGTTTTCGAGCGAGGTGACCGGTGACGGGCAGGCAAGCTCCGCGGCATACGGCAGGAACGCCATCGGGTCCTCATTGGGGACCGGATCTATGCCGCTCAGGACCTCGTGCGGGCGCCCGGGCCGGAGCCGGACGAGTCCGAGATGACTGGCTGCGTATGCCGCGGGCCCGTCGGCCTCGTCGGTGGTTGCCCACACGACGAGGTCGACGATGCTCGCGAGGTCGGGGGTCGTCAACGCGTCGACGACTCGGCGGTGTTCGGCATGAAGCGGGCGCACGACGGTGAGCCTACGTCCGCGTCCGGGCCGGGCGGGCTATGCGGCGACGGCATCCTTGCGTGGCCGACCCCGAGGCCGCTTCCGCGCGACCGTGGTGCCGTCGACGAAAAGCTGACCGCCCCAAACGCCCCAGGGTTCGGCGCGGTCGAGCGCACCGTCGAGGCAGGCCGCGACCATGGGACATGAGACGCAGAGCGCCTTGGCGAACTCGACGCCATCCGGTGTCTCGGCGAACCACAACTCGGGATCATTGCGTTGGCAGGGAATGTCCCCGGTCAGGGTTTGGGCGCGTGCGCCGTGATCGAGCAGCTGGGTGAGCTGCATGGGTGCTTCACCTCCTGGTGACACCACCGGTAGGTGGCGATGGGTGGTGCGCCGGGTGCGGCGCGAACTGGTTGGTGCCTGGAAATGCGCTGACGAGAAAGCAAGTGCTCGGAAAGGGCCGGCCCCTTGGAAAGACCGTGACTGGAAGGGCTGTGACTGGAAGGGTTGTAACTGGAAAGAACCGTGACCGGAAAAGAAACAGGCCGCGGATCCCAAGGGATCCGCGGCCTGGAGGTCGCTGCGTGACGTTGCCGTCACGGATGACTTCCAGGCGGAGAATCGCCGTTGCCCCACACCGGGAGCGCGTTGACCGCGAGCAGGCCGAACGCGGCAAAGCGGGTCGCGCAGACCGAATCGTTCGCACGGACACCGGCGAACCCAACGGCCGAGGGCCCGGTCAGCGAAACGGCGGCAAACTCAAACGTGCGCTTCATCGTTGACCTCCTCAGATCAATCGTGGCGGGGGGCGCCAGTGATGGCGTCGCCCCAGGGTAGACGCTCGCGGGCTTCGGCGCCACGTATTTACTTCTTGGGCTGCGAGGTGGCACCGGAAGCACTACTTCTTGGGCTGCGAGGTGGCACCGGACGCGGCCGTCGCCAGCGGGTCGCCGCCGCCGAGGACGGCCAGCACCTGCTCCCCATAGAGCGTGAGCTTTCGTTGCCCCACACCGGAAATCTGCGCGAGACCCGCCGTGTTCGTCGGGCAGGCCTCGGCGATGGCGGTCAACGTTGCGTCGGTGAATATGACGTAGGCCGGCCAGCTCGCCGCCTTGGCGACCGCAGCCCGCCAGCTGCGCAGCGCCTCAAACAACGCCTCGTCATAGGTCGCGGGACAATCGGCGCACCGGCCGGTGGTGCGTTCGGCGGCGCTGCTCAGGGGGGCCCGACAGGTGCGGCAGGTCGCGAGCTTGACCAGTTTGCGGCCCTTAGCTTTGGCGCCCGCAGAGGCCCGCGACCGCGTCTCGCCAAGGAGCCCATCGAGGAATCGTGACGGTCGTCGACCTCCGCGACCCCCGGGGGTGCGCGTCGACGCCCAGGTGAGGTGGAGGACCGAGCGGGCTCGGGTGACGCCGACATAGAGCAGGCGCCGCTCCTCGTCGATTTCCGCCGCCGACTCGGCCATCGTGATCGGGATCAGCCCATCGGAGCACCCGGCGATGATGACGATCTCCCACTCGAGCCCCTTGGCAGCGTGGAGGGACGCCAGCGTCACCCCCGCCACGGTCGGTGCGTGCTGAGCAGCGGCCCGCTCGTCTAGCTCGCGGACGAAATCGCGCAAGGTCGCCGCCGAATTGAGGGCGGCCAGCTGGTCGGCGAGGAGCGCGAGCGCCTCGAGAGACTCCCAGCGTTCGCGCACTGCCCCGCCCGTCGTCGGCGCCGCCCGCGACCAGCCGGCACTCGTGAGGATGGCCCGCACGAGATCGGGCAATACGTCCGCGCCTGCGTCCGCGCGCATGCCCCCGCGCAGGAGGACGAGCGCTTCGCGGACCTCGCGGCGGGCGAAGAAGCGTTCACCGCCGCGGATGAGATAGGGGATCTCGCGGTCGGCAAGGGCCGTCTCAAGTGCCTCGCTCTGCCCGTTGGTGCGAAAGAGGATGGCGATACCGCCCGGGGAGGTCCCGGCCGCAATGGCTTCTGCGACGAGGGTGGCGATCCCCGTCGCCTCGGCTGGGTCATCGGGGAAAGCGTGCAGGATCGGGCCCGGCGCGCCCGTCGGCGTCGGGGCTTGCGCCTCGAGTTGGACGCCACCCCACCGGCGCGCCCCGCCTGGCGCCGAACTGATCGAATTCGCGAGGGTGACGATCGGGCTCGTCGAACGATAGTTGCGGTGCAGTCGGACCACCGGGGCCGCCGGGTAACGCCTCGGAAACTCGGTCAGGTGCACGGCGGAGGCCCCCGTGAAGGAGTAGATCGTCTGGGCCGGGTCACCGACGACGCACAGGTCCTCGCGTCCCCCGAGCCAGGCCTCGAGGAGGCGCTGCTGGACGGTGTTGACGTCTTGGTACTCGTCCACGACAAAGTGCCGGTATTGCCCGCGGATCGCCTCGCCTACCTCGGGCCGGTCGCGCACCATGGCGAGCGTCAAGAGCAGGACATCCTCGAAGTCGATCACCCCCCGGTCCCCCTTGACGTCCTCATACGCCCCCATCACGCGGGCCATCGCCGTCAAGTCCAGCCCCGGGGGCGTGCGACCGGCGCGCGCGGCCGCCGCGGCATACGTGTCGGGGGTAAGCAGCATGACCTTTGCCCACTCGATCTCCGAGGCGAGATCGCGCAGCTCGGTGCGCTCGAACCGCATCCGCAACCGACCCGCCGCCTCCGCCACCGCCGCAGCCTTTGCGGGCATCACCTCGGGGGCCGCACCGCCAACGACCGCCGGATAGAAGTAGTGCAACTGCCGCAGCGCGGCCGCGTGGAAGGTGCGCGCCTGGACCCCGGCGACCCCGAGCTCCCGCAGCCGGGTGCGCATCTCGCCCGCCGCGCGCGCGGTGAAGGTGAGCGCGAGGACGTGTGGGCCCGAGTAGGCCCCGGAACGGACCCCATAGGCGATCCTGTGCGTGATGGCCCGGGTCTTGCCCGTCCCCGCCCCGGCAATGACCCCCATCGGGCCCAGGGGGTGACGCGCGACCTCGCGCTGCTCTGGATCGAGCGCGGCGAGGATGGCGTCGGCATCCGGTGCAGTGGTCACCTCTGGGAAGGTACGTGGCCCCACCGACGTTGCTCAACCGCGGGGCCCGTTATTGCCGCCCCACCGATCACACCCAAGGAGCCCGTATGCCCGTCCCCACGCCCGAAAGCGGCACCCTGACGATGTTCACGACCACGTGGTGCGGCTACTGCACGCGCCTCAAGGCCCAGCTGACCCGGGCCGGGATCACCTTCACCGAGGTCAACATCGAGACCGACCAGGAGGCCGCCGACTTCGTCGTAACCGCCAACGGGGGCAACCAGACAGTGCCGACCGTCCTCTTTCCCGACGGGACGAGCGCCACCAACCCCTCCCTCAAGGACGTGCAACGCCGGTTGGCGTGACCCTGGCGAGCCAGTGCTCGACGAGGCGCCGCGAGATTGACAGTCCTGTCCCCGCCCGGACCGCGCCCGCGGCAACGGCGGCACGGTAGTCCTCCCGAGTGAACCAGCGGGCTTCGGCGATTTCGTGCTGGTCCAGCGTCAAGGTCGGGTCCTCGGTGCGCGCCTCGAATCCGATCATCAGCGACGCCGGGAACGGCCACGGCTGGTCGCCGAGATAGCGCACCTGCGTCACGGTGACCCCAACCTCCTCGGCAACCTCCCGGCACACCGCGGCGGCAAGCGACTCACCGGGCTCGACGAACCCCGCAAGCACCGACATTCGCCCCACTGGCCAGGCCGGATGCCGGGCAAGGAGGAGCCGATCGTCGGGGTCGAGAACGGCCATGATGACCGCCGGGTCAGTCCGCGGGAAATGGTCACTGTTGTCACGGGGGCAACGCCGCGTCCAACCCGAATTTGCGACGACCGTTGCGGCGCCGCACCGCGAGCAGTGGGTGTGGCTGGCATGCCAGTTCGCCAGCGCGACGCCCGTCGCCAAGGCGCTCGCATCCCTGGCGTCGAGAACCTCGCCCAGGGCCCGCAAAGACAGCCACCCGGGGTCAGGTTCCACCGTCGGTGCGGCCAGCGCGGCGACAAGATTGGCCCCGCCGACGCTGCCAAGGAAGACCACCAGCCCGTCGCCATCCTCCGCCCGTGGCTCTCGCCAAGCCAGCTCGAATCCCGCCCCCGACTCGCGCGCCGGGGCGTGGCCGGACCGAATCTCAAGGACCCGGGTGGCGTTCTGCGCAAGGAGGCCGGGAATGAGGTCGGGATCGTCGCGGACAAGTGCCCGCCGGTCGAACCCCATCGCCGTCATCGGGACATCCGTCAAGGCGGGGGCGGCCCAGGCTGCCTGCCTCGCCGGATCGACCATCGGCATACCCTGCCACACCGACGCGCACGAACCCGCGGGCGAGCGTTGCGAACGGACGGGACCGGAACGGCATACCGTAACTGTCGTGACTCGCTCGATCTATTCCCTCGCCGCCCTTGCCAGCTCAGCTGTCGCTGGCCTGGACCCGGCCGCGGTGGCGTCCCTCGGCCTCGCCGCAGGGGCCCCCTTTGCGGCCGCCCTCATCGAGGACGATCAGGGCCGCCGCTGGATCGTCCGGGCACCGTTGACGGCCGGTGCGGGCGCGGAGTTGGAAGCCGCCGCCGCAGTGACGACGTTGCTCGGGCGACGCCTCCCGGTATCGGTACCGACCGTCCGTGGATTTGTCAGCCTGCCAGAGGGTGGCCGTGCAGCCGTCCACGCGGCCCTGCCGGGGAAACCACTCGACCTCTCCGGATTGCGGCCCGACGACGCCCTCACCGGGAACATTGGCCGGCTGATCGCGTCGATCCACAACCTGGACCCAGCCCTGTTCGACCAGGCGGGACTGGAGAATTACACCAGCGAGGAATACCGCGAGCGCCGCCTGGCCGACCTCGACCGGGCGGCCGCCACGGGTCGGGTCCCGGCCTCGTTGCTGAGCCGTTGGGAGCATGGGCTGGAGAACACCGCCCTGTGGCGGTTTGCGCCCACCCCGATCCACGGCGGACTGTCGGGTCGGCATCTCCTCGTGACCGTGAGCGACGACGGGAGTGCGGCGGCGATCCGGGGGGTGCTCGGCTGGCGGCGCGCCAAGGTGGCCGACCCCGCCGACGACTTCGCGGCGATCGTGCGCGACTGTTCACCCGAGACGACGACGGCGCTCGCGCGGGCCTACGTCCACGGCCGGGCGGTCCGGCCCGACCGCCACATGCTCGACCGGGCCCACTTGGTCGCCGAACTTCGCTATGTGTCGGCGCTCGTCGAGGCGATGGCCGTGGGTTACCCCCAGCATGTGGAGGCCGAGACCGAGCGACTGCGTCAGCTTGAGGAGTCGCTGGCGGAAGCCGAGAAAGCCCCGCCTGGCGTCCCCGAGTCCGCCACACAGCCCATTCCCGAGGCGCGAGCGCTCGCGGAAACCACGGCGGCGCCAATGGTGTCAACCTCGGCAACCGCAGCAGCGGCGGCCATCGTCGTCGATTCTCCGGGCGCGGAAGCGGCACCTACGGGCGTGGCCGATCTCGACGCGGACGTCGAGCCCCACGCAAGCGCCGCACCGGAGGAGGCGGACGCTGACACCGAGCACGACGACGAGCGTGACGACGACGTCGAACGCGACGAAGCCGAGCCCGTCGAA
>CAZACX010000009.1:0-19009 GCA_964483685.1 uncultured Intrasporangiaceae bacterium | reverse complement strand
GCACGACGACGAGCGTGACGACGACGTCGAACGCGACGAAGCCGAGCCCGTCGAACACGAGCCCGAAGAAGACGACGAGCAAGACGAAGCCGACGAGCTAGAGCCCGACGAACACGAGCCCGACGAAGACGACGAGCAAGACGAAGCCGACGAGCTTGACGACGAGCTTGACCAAAACGAAGACGAGCCCGAAGCAGACGGCGAGTTCGAGGACGACGAAGCCGACGAGTTGGACGAGTACCTCGAGTTCGACGACGAAGCCGAGCCCAAGGACGACGACGAGACCGACGACGACGAGACCAACGACGACGTGGACGAATTCCTCGAGTTCGACGACGAAGCGCAGGATTCTCCCGCCGGGGAGAGCGAGGCTAGTCCCGAGGATGGGCCCAAGACAGCCGCGCCGGCCAAGCCCAAGGCAGCGCGCAAGGCGAAGTCAAAGGCCAAGAATCGGGCCAAGGCGAAGTCGACCCATCAGGCGGGCACCGATCCTCGCGAGGGAGCCGAGGCCGCCCAGCGCTCACTCTGGGATGAGATCCAGTAGCGCGCCCAGCTCTGCGGTAGACGGCAGCGGCGGGAAGACTGTCGTCCCGGTCGCGGCGAAGTAGAAGGCCGCGGCAACCTGGGACTCGTCGAGACCGACAAGCCGCGCGTATGCCGTGCGGTAGCAGGCGAGCTGGAGCGCCCGAGTGCTGGCCCGGGCGCCCGTGTCGGGTCGTCCGCTCTTCCAGTCAACGATGGTGACACCACCATCGGGCTCGGCGAAGACTGCGTCGATCCGACCCCGCACGGCGAACCCGTCGAGGACGGTTTCCAGGGCGAGCTCGACGGCAATCGGCTCGCGTTGCGCCCACGGGCTCGCCTCAAACAGGGCGATCATCTCGGCGAGGTCGAATGCGTCGGGCACCTGCTGGTCGGCGTTGCCGGGCAGGTCCTCCGGCTCGAGGAGGGCCGCCCGCCGGAAACGCCGTTCGATCCATGCATGGAAGGCGGTGCCACGACGGGCGGCGGGATTCGGCCGGGTCGGCATGGGCCTGCGCAGGTCGGTGAAGAACGCGTCCGCGTCTGCCGCCAGGGCCACCAGATCAGAGGTCGCCAGATGGCGGGCCACGGCGACTGTGGCCCGATGTCGTTCGGCTCCCGCCCGCCGCTCCGCGAGCAACGCGGCAACGTGGGGAGTCAACGGCTCGGCTGCCGGGGGCCCGGCGAGGTCCGAACCGCCGAGGTGGCGAGCTGCCGCCCGCACCGCCTCGGCCGCCTCGACGGTGGCAGGAGTCCCAGCGTGCTCCGACACCGGCCACTCGGCCTCCTGCGGCGCCCTGAGACGAGGGTTGCTCACGGCCTGCTCCTCGATGTCGGGCGCCCACTCGCGCACGTGGACCACATCCGATGGCAACTCGGTCAGCTCCCTCAGGAACCGGGACAACACCCGAGGGGTCGACTGGGTCCCCCAAAGGTAGGACGTGAGCAGCAACCGGTGCCGGGCCCGGGTCAGGGCCACGTAGGCGAGTCGACGCTCCTCGGCGACTCCCGCGGCACCCGCATCCTGCGCAAACTGGAGCCGACGCTTCTCCAACTCGGCGCAGGACTGGGCCGACGCCCACCCGTACTGAGCCAGGACCGATCGATCGCCGCGAAGGTCGTACGGCAATTCATCGAGCTTGCGGGTCCACGCGTTGTCCTTCGGCTCGTTGATCACCCAGCTCGCGGCAGGTTCTTGCCAGCGGGCAATCGCCGAATCGTGCGCCGGGAACGTGCCTTCGACGAGCCCCGGGACCGCGACCGCGTCCCACTCCAGCCCCTTGGCCGCATGCACCGTCAACACATGAACGGCACCCGGGGCCACCTCAATGGTCCCCCGATCCAGACCGCGCTCCTCTGCCATCGCGGCCTCCAGCCAGGCGAGGAAGCCGCCGAGGCTCGGGCGGTCGCTCGTATCCGAGAAGCGGGCGGCGACGTCGGTGAAGGCGTCGAGGTGTGCCCGGGCCGACGCCGGGCTAAATCCCGGACGGGCCAGGACCTCTACGTCGAGGCCGAGGATTCGTTCGACGTCACCGACCAGGTCCGCGACGCCGTGACCGACGCAGCGGCGCACTGCCGCCACCATGCCGGCGAGGTCGAGCAGCCGCCTCTGCGCTCGGTCACTGAGGTCGGCCTCGGCGCGTTGCTCCGCCGTCGCTTCGCTGAAGGCCACGAGTGCCTCGACGAGGCTGGCCTGCTCCGCCGAGACGTCGGCGAGATCGGCACCTTTGCGGCGTCCGCCGATCCGCTGGGTTTGCCGAGCCCACTGCGCGAACGCATCGATGTCGGCGGCGCCAAGGCGGGCCACGGGTCCGGTGAGCAGACGCATCAGCCGGTCTCCCCTGCCGGCGTCATGGGCGACGGTCAGCATGGCCACCAGATCCGCGACCTCGGGTGTTTGGAGTAGCCCGCCGAGCCCGACCACCTCAAACGGGATCCCATGCGCCGTCAGCGCGGCAACGATCGGTGGAAACTGCGAGCGTTTTCGGCAGAGGATCGCCGCCGACGCGGCCCCGCCTGCTCGTGCCGCGGCGATCCACCTGGCCACAACGTCAGCTTCCCCCTCGACGGTCTCCACTCGCGCGGCGTCGATGCGCCCCAGGTGAGCCGAAGGGGCGGCCGCCAACGGGCGCACCAGGACCCGCGCGCCCTCGGGAGAGCGACGCAGCGGCTCGGCGACGGCATTGGCCGCCTCAAGGAGGTGGCGGTCGTTGCGCCAGGTCGTTGACAGGGGGAGCACCGGGGCGAGCTGGCTCTCGGCCGCGAATGCTTCTGGGAACGAGGCGAGCGTGTCGGCGCTCGCCCCGCGCCAGGCATAGATCGCCTGAAACGGATCGCCCACGGCGGTCACTGACGTGCGGTTGCGTCCGCCAAAGAGCTCCTGCAGGAGTTGCAGTTGGGCATGCGAGGTGTCCTGAAACTCGTCGAGGACCACGGCGGCGAACCTGGCCCGCTCCAATGCCCCGATCTCGGGAAAGCGGTGCACCAACCGGGCCGCCCAGGACATTTGATCTGCGAAGTCCTGGGCGGAGCGCACCGCTTTGAGACGACTGAACTCGCGGAGCACCGGGATCAGCGCAGCCCGACCGGCCTGGACTCGGCGAAGGTCGCGGGTCGCCTTGGAGGCACCATCGCGCCCTTCGAGGGTGCTCAGGTGGTCGAGGAATCGGCGGTGCCAGGCATCGAGGTCATCGGGCTCGATAAGGTGCTCGGCCATTTCCCCGGAGAGGGTGACGATCGCCTTGGTCATGGTCGCTTCGGCCCAGCCGAGCGCCTCCAAGGGCCCGTCATACGTGGTGACGCATTCGTGAGCCAACTGCCATGCCGCAGCCTCGGAGAGGAGCCGCGTGTCCGGCTCGATCCCGAGGCGCAGGCCATGCTCGCGGACGAGTCGACCGGCATACGCGTGGTAGGTGGAAACGGTGGGCGCCTCGGTGACCGCAAGAAGATCCGCCGTGGGCGCGACCAGGCCGGTTGCCGCGAGCCGGGTCAAGCGAACCGACACCCGCTGCCCGAGCTCGGCGGCCGCCTTGCGGGTGAAGGTCAAACCCAGCACCTGGTCCGCCTCGACGTGGCCGTTGGCGATCAGCCAGACGACCCGGGCGGCCATGGTCTCGGTCTTGCCGGACCCGGCGCCGGCCACGATGAGGAGTCGACCGGGGGGATGCTCGATCACGGCAACTTGCTCAGGGGTCGGCTCGGGCATGCCGAGGGCGGCGGCGATCCGATTCGCGGAGAGGGCACTCATGTCAGCATCACTCCGTTCGGATGGATCGGGCAGCATGCGGTCACTGGGCAAACCCTGCAGCTGTCCGTGTCGTACCTGGCGACGAAGTGGGCCCCGCCCATGGCCTCGGCGGCATCCGCCACCACTTCGGTGGCCCAGAGTGGGTCCTGCGCCTCGTTGAGCGGTCGCTGGATCTGGACGCGTTGCGCCACCTTCGTGGGCGGGCCAGTGCCTGCCTTGCCAAGTTGCACGAGGGCCGCGCCTCCGCTTGCGGTGCCGACGTCGGCGAAGCTGCCACCGGTGACGGCGAGTTGGTAGGCGCCGAGTTGTGGCACCGTCTCGACTTCCGCCTTGGTCGGTTTCCTGCTGCCAGTCTTGTAGTCAACGACCCGAACGGTCCCGTTGGGATGGCGTTCGAGGCGATCCACGGTCCCGGCCACCGTCGCCCGTCCCACACGAACCTCCATCGGAACCTCGGCGCCGACCCGATCCCATCCCTCGGCGCGGGCGTGGTGCGCGTAGGCCTCCGCCTGCATGAGCATGTCGCCGGACTCGGCCCGTTTGCGGCGGTCAATCCAGCCGGTGGGAAGCCCTAGCCGAGCCCACTTCGTGGTCAAGGTCGCGTCGAGGGTCGCGAGATCGGCGTCACCGCACTCGGCGAGCACCTCATGAATCAACGTGCCCACCGCGGCAGAGCCGATCGACGGGCCCTCGCCCCCACTGGCCTGGAGGAACCAGCGCAGTTGGCATTCCCCAAAGGTCCCCAAGGAAGACGGCGAGACGCGTACGGGCGCGGCCGGATCCCGGCGAGGACGGGAGTCGCTCACGGCCCGCATCGCCCACCAACTCGACGGGTCGGCGCCGCGGACTCCCGCCTCGGCGAGCGTTGCGAGAACTGCCGCATCGTCTCCCCTGGTCGGATCCTCAACCAAGGCACGGCGATGGCGGCCCACGACGCCGACGAGCGTCATCGGATCCCCCACCTCGGTGAATGCCCGAACCGCCCCACCGAGACCGTCCGACGGGGGTCCCTCGATGAGGTCGAGGAACGGTGAGGCTTGCTCATCATCCGAGCGAACCGCGCTCACGAGCACCCGATCAGTCGCGCGGGTCAGCCCGACATAGAACAACCGGGCCTCGTCGTGGCGCAACGCACTCAGCGCGGCCCGCGGCGCGGAGTCACGCCCCTTGAGCCCGTCGACGAGGGCCTCGGATCCGAGCAGGGAGCCGCGCGGCCTCAGGTTGGGCCAAGATCCCTCCTGCACCCCGACGACAGCGACCAGTCGCCACTGGCGACCGGCCGCGGCGTGCGGGGTAACGAGGGCGACCGCGTCGTTGTCCGGGCTGCGCGGCACGATCGAGTCCACGGCGACGTCTTGGCTGAGCACGTGGTCGAGAAATGGTGCCGGACCATGCCCGGGAAACTCGTCGGCGAAAGTCTCTGCCGCCGCGAATAGGGCGACCATGGCATCGAGATGCCGGTCGCAGCGCAGCCCGACGCGGCCACCCGCCAACGCATTGGCGCGCCAGGCGGTCGCGACATCCGCGGCGGCCCAGATCGCCCAGAGCACCTCCTGCGCGTTCACGGCCGGATCGCGGAGCGCACCGGTGGCCGCCCCGAGCATCCGAGCGATCCGCCGTGCCCCCCCGCCGTGCGGTCCGATGCCCACCAGGCGCCCAGGATTGGTGAGGGCGTCGGCGATCAGCCGGTCCGCGGGAGCGGCGAGGCCGTCATCGAGTGCCCGGCGGCGCAGAGTCCGTCGAAGTCGGCGCACCGTCACCGCATCGGCCTCCCCGAACGGTGAGGTGAGGAGATCAATCGCCTCCTCGCTCGTTGGTCCGACCAGAGCGACCTCGACGGGATCCGCACCGGCCTCGACAACATCGACTTCCGAAATATCGACTTCCGAAGCACCGGCCTCCGAAACACCCGCCTCCGAAGCACGGCCGGAGTGGGAGCGCAGGGCAATCTCATAGACAGTCATCACGGCGCGCACGGCAGACTCGTCCCGCAGCGCCAAGCCAGCCTCGGCGTCGCTCGTCGGAACGTTCGCCGCCTCGAGCACTCGACGCACGGTCTGCGCCCGAGCGCGACCGCGCACAAGGACCGCCATGTCAGACCAGGCCAGCCCGTCGAGCAGGTGCGCTCGGCGGAGCACATCGGCGACGTAGGCCGCCTCTTGGGCACCCGACCGGAACACGTGGACCTCGAGGGCCCCACCGGCTCGACTCGGCGCGACAACGCGCTGGCGAGACCCGCCGAGGGCGGCAACGACACCGACGGCGCGCGCGGCATACGCGTGGATTTCGGCGGGGACACGATGGCCGGTGCCAAGCACGACGGTCTCGCCAGGCCCGCAGTCGGCCCAGGTCGAGGCGATGAACGTCGGGTCCGCCCCCCGAAACCCTTGGACAGCCGCGTCGGGATCGCCAAGGAGGACCAGCGGTATGCCGCCTCGTGCCAGCAGGCGCACCAGCCGGGCGCCGGGGGTGGTCACCTCCTGGGTGTCATCGATGACGATGAGCCGGATCTCGGAGACGAGCGCGTCGAGGGCGGCCGGATCCCACCCCAGGGCGTCGGCGGCCGCGGTGAGAATCCACGCGGGATCGTAGGCGCCCGGCCGGGACAACGCCGTGACCTGGTCGTACTCGTCGAGAACCGCCGCGCCCGCCACCCACTCGGGCCGATTGTGGCGGACCCCGAGCTCGGCGAGGTCGACGGCATCGAGGCCGTGCTCGACGGCCCGCATCAACAGGTCACGCAACTCGTCACGGAAGCCGCGCGTCGCGAGGGCGCCCAGGAGGGGCTCTGGCCAGGCGGGCACCCGGTGAGGATTGGCTCGGTGCCCCGCGAGCAATTCCTTGAGGATCGCGTCCTGCTCGGCCCCGGTGAGCAATCGCGGCGTTGGGCGATCGTCGGCAACGGCCGCCCGCCGCAGAATCCCGAAACCGAACGAGGAGAACGTGCGGGCGAGCGGCTCACGGGTGGTCGAGCCCAGTCGGGTCGTCACCCGGCTGCGCAAATTGGCAGCCCCCCGGCGAGTCGCCGAAAGGAGCAGCACCTGCTCGGCGCTCAGCTCGCCTCGGGCGACCCGATCCGCGACGATTTCCAGGGCGAGCGTGGTCTTCCCCGTCCCCGGGCCACCGAGGATGCGCAGCAGCGGACCACGGTGGGCCATGGCCCGCGCCTGAGTGGGGTCGGGGACGATCCCGACCAGTGCGGGTGCGGCTTCACGGCGAACGTCAATCACATCTCGGATTCCACCACGCGGTACCGACAGCCCACCCGGTGACGCTCAGCGCGGCGGCGACAACGGCAACCCGGCGTTGCGCCAGGCGCTGACGCCCCCCACGAGGTCGGCCACGTCGTCGAACCCGCGGCCCTCGAGCGCAGCCAAGGCCTGTTGCGATCGGCCGCCCGCCGCGCAGTACAGGACGATCCGTCGAGCCGGGTCCAGATCGGCGTGCTCAAGTTCGGCTAAGGAAATCAGGAGTGCGCCCGGAATCGTGCCCGTCACCCACTCGTGGGGTTCACGCACGTCGATGAGGTCGAAGTCGAGGCTGCCGACGGCGCGGACGGCCAACAAGTCGTGGACCTGCGCCGCGGTAAGCCGATTCGCCGGCGCTGCGCAGCTGGCGTCCGGGTCGGTCGGCTCGGTGATCGTCGGGGACGACCCGCACAAGTCACAGTCCGGGTTCGCTCGCACCGGCACCTCGCTCCACTCCTGCGCGAGCGCATCGTGCAGGAGCAATCGGCCGACGAGCGGGCGGCCGGCCCCGGTCAGCAACTTGATTGCCTCGGTGGCCTGCACCGAGCCGATGGCGGCGCACAGTGACCCCAAAACCCCGGCCTCGCCACAAGAGGGCACGGTCCCCGGCGGCGGAGCGAGCGGAAAGACGCACCGATAGCAGGGCCCGTGCGGGGGCCACCACACCGAAACCTGCCCGTCGAAGCGATGGATCGAACCCCACACGTGCGGGCGCCCCGTCAGAGCGCAGGCGTCACCCACGACATAGCGGGTGCCAAAGTTGTCGGCTCCGTCCACGACAAGGTCGTATGCCGCGACGAGCTGCCGCGCGTTGCTCGCCGTGAGCCGGAACTGGTGGCGTTCGACCCGCACGAGCGGGTTGATGGCGGCGATGCGGTCCGCTGCCGAATCGACTTTTGGGCGCCCGACATCGACGGTGGCGTGAATAACCTGGCGTTGCAGGTTCGATACATCGACGACGTCGTCATCGACGATCCCCAGCGTGCCGACCCCGGCTGCGGCGAGGTAGGTCGCCGTGACGGAACCCAACCCGCCCGCTCCGATGACGAGCACGCGCGCCGCCGTGAGGTTCCGCTGGCCGCTTTCGCCGATTTCGGGAAGGAGCAGGTGGCGGGCATAGCGCGCCCGGGCCGCCACGCTCAACGGCCCCGCGCTCAACGGCCCCGCGCTCCCCGGCTCCACGCTCCCCGGCTCCGCGCTCAACGGCCCCGCGCTCAACGGCCCCGCGCTCCCCGGCTCCACGCTCCCCGGCTCCGCGCTCAACGGCCCCGCGCTCCCCGGCTCCGCACCCGCGATTCCGCCAACAGGTTTCACCCGGGCGAGGCTACGTCACGCGCGTACGGCGTTGTCACCTAGCATGGCGACGGACATTGACCCACACGAGTTCGGCGGAAGGCGGCCCCATGGCGGCACGGGAGCCAGGTCGAGCTCGGGCGCCAGGTCGAGCTCGGGCGCCCGGCACTCGACTCCCGCGCGCCGCTCGGCGTGCCCAAATCCTCGAGGCCGCCCAGGATGTCTTCGTCCATAAGGGGTACCACGGCAGCGGAATGGAGGACATCGCCGAACGCGCTGGTGTGTCCAAACCTGTTCTCTATCAGCACTTTCCGGGCAAGCTGGAGCTCTATCTCGCCCTGGTCGACAAGCACACCGAGGCCCTGGTTGAGATGGTCGAGCTGGCGCTACACAGCACCGACGACCACAAACAACGGACCTACGCAACGATTGCGACCTACTTCGACTTCGTCGCCCGCGAGGACGGCGCGTTCAGGCTGATCTTTGAATCCGACTTGCGGGCAGTCACCGCCGTTCAAGAGCGGATTCTGTGGTGCGAACGCGTGTGCACGGATGCGATCGCCCGTCAGATCGTCGCGGATGCAGGCCTCCCGCTTGAGGTGGCCCGGTTGGTCGCGTTTGGACTCACCGGTATGGCGGAGGTCGCCGCCCGCACCTGGTTGCGGGAGGGTGCGTTGTTGCCCAAGGAAGTCGCCGCCCGGATCGTCGGCCGGTTGGCATGGCTTGGCGTTGGGCAAATCCCCGCGGCCGCTCTCCGATCCACCAGCACGATCGGGGCGCTTGTCCCGGCTGGCCCACGTCCCGCGGGAATCGTCGACACCCCTGCCCGTGTTGGCGCACAGCAGTAGCAGCAGCGTCGCCAACCGGCGACCCTCGCACTAACCGAAAGGCAGTCTCCCCATGGAAGTCAAGATCGGCGTGGCCAACGTCGCACGCGAGGTGACCCTCGACAGCGAGCTCACCGGCCTGGAAGTCGAAGCCGCGATGAACACAGCACTCCAGTCCGGCAGCGCCCTGCGGCTTGAGGACGCACGCGGCCGAGTGGTCCTCATCCCTGCCTCGGCCATCGGCTACCTCGACATCGGCGAGACCGCGAAAGGCCGGGTCGGCTTCAGCACCTAACCCGACGGTCAAGCCACCGCACAAAAAGGTGATCCGCCTCCGCGGGAATGGCGCCCATTCATGGCACCGTTGAGGCGAGTCGGACGGGAACCTGTCCGGCGGCACGTCGAGACATTGCACTCGACGTGCTTGTAAGACGCGGCACGTCGAGACATTGCACTCGACCGTGCTTGTAAGACCCGGTCGCGGAGTCCTCCACGACGGTTCACGAAGCCCAGGAATCAGGGCTGAGAGAGGAAATACAGTGACAACACTGGGAACCATCATCGGGACGATCATCTTTGGCGCGATCATTGGCGTCTTGGCCCGGCTGGTCCTCCCCGGCCGCCAGTCGATCAGCGCCCCGATCACCATCGTCCTGGGCATCGTCGGTGCCCTTGTCGGTCACTACATCATGCCGGAGAACACTGGCGGCATCGACTGGCTCCGCTGGATCGTCAGCATCGCTGCCGCGGCGGCCCTCACCGTCGGATACGGGATGATCACCGGGAAGAAGCAGGTCTGACCCCGAGAACGTTCAATTGAAGGGCCGGAACCCCATGGGGTTCCGGCCCTTCAATCGGCGCAGCCGTTAGCGTCGCGCTCGGTCACGCAGTCAAGCCGAGCTGACCCATCCGCTTGGTGTGTTCATCGGTGAGCCGGTCGAACATCCGACCGAGCTCGGCCAGGTCGGCGCCCGGGCCGCCATACTCACCGGTGAGCAGGGACGTCATGGAATCCTCCTGGACCGCGACGAACTGCGCCTGCGACAGGGCCTCGCCCATCAGGCGCCTCGCCCACAGCGCCAACCTGCCACCGACCGCGCGGTCCGCGTGGATGGCGTCGCGGACCTCGGCGACGACGAACTCAGTCTTGCCCTCATCGGCGAACGCGGCCTGGATCAACTCCCGGGTTTTCGGGTCGACATAGGCGGCCACCTCCCGGTAGAAGTCGGTGGCAATCCCATCGCCAACATAGGACTTGATAAGCCCCTCCAGCCAGGTGCTCGGCCGGGTGCGGTCATGGAACGCCGAGAAGGTCTCCTGGAACGGCGCCATCGCCTCTTCCGGATCGGCCCCAAGTTCGGCGAGCCGGTCAACGAGCAACTCGTAGTGGCGGAACTCGCGAATCGCCATCGCCGCGGCCTGGGCCTTGACATGGATCGTGGGGGCCAGCTCCGCGTCGGCGGCCATCCGGAAGAAGCCGGACAACTCGCCATAGGCGAGGAGACCAAGAAGGTCGACAATGGCAGCGCGATAGCCGGGGTGATCGAAGGGGTCGGGCGTCTCGGACATGCTCCGCAGCCTAGTGCGCGCCACCGGGTAAGATCGGCTCACGAATTGGTGACCGGTCGGCCCGAATCACCTGCAGGCTGGGAGCCTGCACTCCGCGATCCCGCCCCCGGTGTGGCCCGCACGAAGACCTCCGATCGGCCCGAACCCCTTGCCACGACTACGTGGCACCCGATCGAGAGACCACGATGTCCGAAAACTTGACCTTCGCCGATTTCGGCGTCCACCCCGACATCGTCGCGAGCCTGGCGGATGCCGGGATCACGACCCCATTCCCCATCCAGGCCATGACCCTGCCCGTGGCCCTCGACGGCCACGACATCATCGGCCAGGCAAAGACCGGCACCGGGAAAACCCTCGGATTTGGCTTGCCGATCCTCAACCGTGTTGTCGTGCAGGACGACCCACGGTATGCCGACCTCCCGATGCCGGGTGCGCCGCAAGCCTTAGCGGTTGCTCCGACGCGTGAGCTCGCGGTTCAGGTGTCCAACGACCTCGAGCGGGCCGGGAAGCGCCACGGTGTCCGCGTCCTCACCGTCTACGGCGGGCGTGCATACGAGCCGCAGGTGGAGGCGTTGCGCAAGGGCGTTGAGGTCGTCGTCGGAACCCCGGGACGGTTGATCGACTTGGCTAACCAGGGCTACCTCAACCTCAGCCAGGCCCGGACCGTCGTCCTTGATGAGGCCGATGAGATGCTCGACCTCGGCTTCCTGCCCGATGTCGAGAAGCTGCTCGCCATGACTCCCTCCGGTCGCCAGACGATGCTCTTCTCGGCGACGATGCCCGGGGCCGTCGTCGCGTTGGCCCGCCGGTACATGACCCAGCCCACCCACATCCGGGCGATGAGCGAGGACGGCGAATCCGAGCGCCACACCGTCAAGGCTGTCGAGCAGTTCGTCTATCGTGCGCACGCGATGGATAAGGTCGAGATGCTCGCCCGCATCCTCCAGGCCAAGGATCGTGGCCTGACCATCATCTTCAGTCGGACCAAGCGGACCGCGGCCAAAGTCGCCGAAGAACTCGTCGACCGTGGGTTTGCCGCAGCTTCGATTCACGGCGACCTCGGCCAAGGGGCCCGCGAACAGGCCCTGCGGGCGTTCCGCAACGGCAAGGTCGACGTCCTCGTCGCTACCGATGTCGCGGCACGTGGGATCGACGTCGAGAACGTCACCCATGTCATCAACTACCAGTGCCCGGAGGATGAGAAGACCTACCTCCACCGGATCGGTCGCACCGCCCGGGCCGGGAACACCGGTGTGGCCATCACCCTGGTCGACTGGGACGACCTCACCCGGTGGGCAATGATCAACAAGGCCCTCGACCTCGGCATACCGCAGGCCCAGGAGACGTATTCCAACTCGGAGCACCTGCGTGCGGATCTCGGCATCGACCCCAGCGCGAAGGGCCGCTTGCCCCGGGCCGCGCGCACCCGGGCCGGCCTGAACGCCGAGGTCCTCGAAGACCTCGGCGAGACCGGCAAGGGACCGCGAGGGGGTCGCGGCCATGGCGGCGGCGATCAGGGCGGTGGCGACCACGGTCGTGGGGGCCGTGGCCATGGCGACGGCGGCCGCGGTGCCGGTGGTCGAGGCCCAAGCGGACGCGGCGGTTCCAGTCGGGACGGCGCGAGTCATGCCGACTCAGGCAAGTCGGCCAGTGCGTCGGCCGCTCGTGAAACGAGCGCCGGATCGAGCGCCGGATCGCATGCCGACGGCGCGAGCGCGGCGCCCGCGGCGGGGTCTGCCGAACGCCGGGCCCGGAGCCGTCGACGCACCCGCGGCGGCCAGTCGAACGAGAGCTAACGGCGCCAGTCACGCGAGGGCCATCGACGCCGGGCCAGAGCGAGCTAACGGCGCCAGTCACGCGAGGGCTAACGCGCCAGTCGAACGAGAGCTAACGACGCCGGGCCAGAGCGAGCTAACGACGCCGGGCTAAAGCGAGAGGCGTTGCAGGATGTCCTTCGCCACGGCCCGATACGCCTGGGCGCCCTTGGAGTTGCGCGATGTTTCGAGGATCGAGCGGCCCACCGCGGGCGCCTCGGCGAAGCGGACCGTGCGCGGGATGGGCGGCGCGAGCACGGGCAATCCGTAACGCTCCCCGACATCGGCGAGCACCTCCTGGGCGTGAGAGCTGCGCCCGTCAAACATCGTCGGGAGTACGCCGACGACCTTGAGCTTCTTGTTGAGGAACTTGCGCACGTCCCGCACGGTGTCGAGCAGTTGCCCCACCCCACGATGGCCGAGCATTTCGCAAGGCATCGGGATGATCAGACCGGTCGCCGCGGTGAGCGCGTTGAGGGTCAAGACCCCAAGACTCGGCGCGCAGTCGAGCAAAATCAGGTCATAGGCGGCTGCCTTCTCGGCGAGCAGGGCCTGGAGCAGGTACTCGCGACCGGGGCGCGAAAGCAGAACCGCCTCGGTTCCCGCGAGGTCGATGGAACTGGGCACCAGGTCGACACCGGCGCATCGAACGATCACGTCGTCCAAGGACGCGGCCCCGATGAGCACGTCGTGGATCGAGGCCTCCACTGCTTCCGGGTCGACACCGAGGCTGAACGTCAGGCAAGCCTGCGGGTCGAGATCGACGAGGAGGACCCGCTTGCCCAACTCCGCGAAGGCGGCGCCAAGCGAGGCGACGGACGTCGTCTTGGCGACGCCACCCTTTTGGTTGGCGAGGGCAATGATGGTCGCACGGGGGGTGCGGGTGCGAGGAGGCATGCTGGGGCCCTTCGAGAGGTCACGGGAGCGAGCACAGGTGTGGCCGCCAGTCTGTCAAACGGGGCGGGGATACCGGTGCCGCGGGCGTGCGGTACGGCGCGGCGCAGCCGGCAGTACGGCGCAGTGTGGCGGGCATCACCGCGCGGTGCGGCGGGCATCACCGCGCGGTGCGGGGCGCGGCTACCGGTGCGGCAGGCGCGCGGTACGGCGCGCGGCGGGCGCGCGGCGCGGCGCGGCGCCGCTGGAGGAGCAGTAGGTCAGTCCACCTCGGCGGTCGAGGGGATCGGCCGAGCCTCGAGCGCCGCCCAACTTGAGCGTTCCGGACCGACCGCTTGCCCCTGCGGACAGTGCCCGCGGAAGTCACACCAGGGGCACAACGCCCCCGGGACGGGCGGGAAGCGGTCGCTATCGCGACCATGGACGGCATAGTCGTCGTCGGCCGCGCTCGCGTCCGCGGCGATGGAGACCGCCTCGGCCACCTTCCGGGCGATCGACTCGCTCGTATGGCTGTGCGCGGCCACCGTGCCCGTCGGGATGTGGTGTAACTCGACATCGAGACAGGGGCGACGGAACATCTTCCACACGCTGGCGGCATACAACGCGAGGGCGAGCGAGGTGCGGGCCTCCTGCGCGCTGCTGGGGCGCCGACTCGTCTTGTAGTCGACGACGACAAGGCGCCCCTCGCGCTCATCGAGCCGGTCGATCCGCCCAGTCAGGCGCATGGGGCCGGTCTTCATTCCCACCGTGCGTTCGATGCCCAACGGTGCGACCCGCGGGTCCACGGTGCGCAGGTAGTCCTCGACGGAGGCGGCGCTGCGCTCTTGCCACTGCCGGGACTGCCCCGGATCCCGAAACCCCGCGTCGATCCAATTCCGGGCGACCAGCGTCGCGCCCATCGCCGGGGTCCGATCTGCCGGTGGTTGGTCCCACCAATCCCGCAGGGCCGTATGAATGGCGACCCCGACCGAGGTGTGCGCGCGCGCCGAACGCGCAGGTGGGGTGGGCCGATCGAGGTAGGCCATCCGGTAGCGCCGGGGGCAATCGAGCCAGGCGAGCAGGCGCGAGGGGCTCGCGGCATACAGCGGCTTTGGCATGCCGCCGAACCCCATCTGTTCGCTCACTTGGCCACGGTAACCCGCTGCGGGGACAACGCCGCGCGCACTTAGGGTTGAGCCCATGTCTACACGGGTGTACCTCGCCTCGAGTGAGGCCGAGTCCGGCAAGTCGGCGATTGCGCTGGGCCTGCTCACCGCCTTGCTTGGGGAGGCGGGGCGCGTGGGGGTTTTCCGGCCGGTCGTCGCGGACGGCGACGAACCGGACGGCGTCCTCGAACTCTTGGGTTCGCGGCTCGGTAGCTCGTCGGCCGCCGCGGCTGGGGTGAGCTATGCCACCTTGCACCACGATCCCGTCGCCGCCATGGAGGAGATCGTTGAGCGGTTCCACGCCCTCGCCGCAACTGTCGACACGGTCCTTATCGTCGGCTCGGACTACTCCGACGTGCCCTCCCCCAACGAGTTCGCGTTCAACACGACTCTCGCCGCCCATCTGGACGCCCCGGTGTTGCTCGTCGTCAGTGGGACCTACCGCACGCCGGCCGAGATCGCCACGGTCACCGAGGTCGCGCTCGCCGATGGCACCGCCCATCACGCCCAGGTGCTCGCCGTCGTCGTCAACCGCAGCCCCGGTGATGTCGGCGCGGTCATCGCTGCGGTGTCAGCCGTCGCGCCGGGGCTTCCGGTCTTCGCCGTACCGGACGTGGCCCTCCTGAGGGCACCGACAGTTCGGGACCTGCAAGCCGCCGTCAACGGCACCATGCTGTATGGCGACCCGGCCCGCCTCGACGACGAAGCGGTCGGGCTCGTCGTCGCCGCGATGACGATGCCGCACGTCCTCGATCGACTCCAACCTGGTGGCGCGGTCATCGCCCCCGCTGACCGTGAGGACGTCCTGCTCGCCATGCTCCTGGCCCACGGGTCGCGAACATTTCCCTCGCCGGCGGGCCTGTTCCTCAACGGAGGCTTCGAGTTGAGCCCACAGGTCGCCCGGCTTGTCGAAGGCCTTGCCCCGACGCTGCCGGTGATCGCCTGCGCGGGCGGGACGATGTCCACCGCCGCGAAGCTCGCGAACGTCAAGGGTCGCCTCGATGCGACCTCACTGCGCAAGATTGACGCGGCCGCGCGGATCTTTGCCGCCAATGTCGATGCCCGCCTCCTCCTCGATCGACTCGGCGCGACCTCCCCCGGTGCCGTGACACCACTGATGTTCGAACAGCAGTTGATGTCCCGGGCTCGGGCCGCGAGCGCGCACATCGTCCTCCCGGAGGGCAACGACGACCGGATCCTCGACGCCGCCGCCCGGATCATGGACCGAGGGGTGGCCCGGCTGACCATTCTCGGCGACCCGAAAGAGATCGCCGCCCGGGCCGAGCGGCTTGGGCTCGCCCTCGGCGACTCGATTCTGCTCTCCCCCAACGACCCTGAACACGTCGAGCGCTATGCAGAGCGCTATCAGCAATTGCGCGCCCACAAGGGCGTGACGATGGAGATGGCCCGCGACATCGTCACCGACGTCTCCTATTTCGGGACGATGATGGTGTTGCTCGGGGAGGCAGACGGAATGGTGAGCGGGGCGTGCCACACCACCGCCCACACCATCCGCCCGGCCCTTGAAGTCGTCAAGACTCTCGAGAACGTCTCCGTCGTTTCCAGCGTCTTCCTCATGTGCCTCTCGGATCAGGTGCTGGTGTACGGCGACTGCGCGGTCAACCCCGACCCGAGCGCCGAGCAACTCGCCGACATTGCGCTCTCGTCGGCAGCGACGGCCGCGGCGTTCGGCATCGAGCCACGGGTCGCGATGCTCTCCTATTCGACTGGCGCCTCCGGCACCGGAGCGGACGTCGACAAGGTGCGTCTGGCCACCGAGTTGCTGCGCGTGCGCGCTCCCCACCTGCCCGTCGAGGGGCCCATTCAGTACGACGCAGCGGTCGATGCGGCCGTTGCGGCGACGAAGCTCAAGGGCAGCGCGGTAGCCGGACACGCCACCGTGCTGATCTTCCCCGACCTCAACACCGGCAACAACACCTACAAGGCGGTCCAGCGAAGCGCCGGTGCGGTCGCGATCGGACCCGTCCTGCAGGGGTTGCGCCGACCGGTCAATGACCTCTCACGTGGAGCACTCGTGCGCGACATCGTCAACACCATCGCCATCACCGCGATCCAGGCGCGTGTCCCGTGAGCGGTCGCATCCTCGTCGTCAACGCCGGCTCGTCCTCGATGAAATACCAACTCCTGGAACCTGATTCGGGCACCATCATCGCCTCGGGTCTCGTCGAACGGATTGGTGAGAGCAGCGGCGGGCGGACGCGGCATACGGTCGGGGTGAGGGTCGAGGAACGCGAAACCCCAGTCCCCGACGCGAAGGCGGCGTTCGCCCTGATGGCGCAAGCCTTTGCCGAGCACGGCCCCGACCTCGCCGCCCAGCCGCCGCTCGCGATCGGGCATCGGGTCGTCCACGGCGGCACCCGGTTCGCCGCGGCGACGGTCGTCGATGACGAGGTGATGGCGGCGCTGCACGACCTCACGCCGCTGGCACCGTTGCACAATCCCGCGAACATCGTCGGCATCGACGCCGCGATGGCGCTCTTCCCGGGCATCGCGCAGATCGCCGTCTTCGACACCGCGTTCCATCGCTCGCTGCCGCCGGAGGCCTTCACCTATGCCGTCCCGCGTGAGTGGCGTGACGTCCACGGGGTGCGCCGCTACGGCTTCCATGGGACCTCGCACGCGTACGTGTCCGAGCGTTGCGCCACCTTGCACGGCGGAACCGGCCTCGGCATCGTCGTCCTCCACCTCGGCAACGGCGCGAGCGCGTGCGCGGTGCTCGACGGGCGCAGCGTGGAGACATCGATGGGGTTGACTCCCCTCGAGGGCCTCGTGATGGGCACCCGTTCGGGGGACCTCGACCCGGCGATCCCCTTTCACCTCGCACGCGCGGCTGGGCTCAGCCTGGACGCCCTCGACGCCGCGCTTAACCGCTCAAGCGGCCTGCTCGGCCTCACCGGCGTCAACGACTTCCGGACCGTCCTCGATCGCGCCGAGAACGGCGACGAGGATTGCCTGCTCGCGTTCGACGTCGTCGTCCATCGACTCGTCAAGTACGTCGGCGCGTATGCCGCGGCAATGGGCCGCCTCGATGCCATTGCCTTCACCGGTGGCATCGGCGAGCACAGTGCCGCGTTGCGCGCCGCGGTGCTCACTCGACTCGGCGTATTCGGGGTGGAACTCGACAAGGACGCCAACGCGACCGCGCAAGGCGAGGCCAAGGTGACCACCCCTGCGAGCCGGGTCGCCGCCTACGTCATCGCGACGCATGAGGAACTCCAAATCGCTCGCGAGTGCGCGAGCGTTTTGGCCCACCCGGCGCCCTGAACCCGCGCCCCTGCGCACGGCGCCCCTCAAGCCGCGCCACTGAAGCCGCACCCCCTGCACACGTTCTCGCGGAAGTCGCGCCCCTGAAGCCGCGCCCCCTGCACACGTTCTCGCGGAAGTCGCGCCACTGAAGCCGCGCCCCCTGCACACGTTCTCGCGGAAGTCTTGTGCCGCGCAGGTGGTTCTCCGTACTCTGGGGCAACCCTGATGCGCCTGGCGAAACGAGTTGCATAGTGAGCAACGACGCGGCGGTTGTCGCCCTATTGCGGCGCGCCCGCTACGAGATCTTGCCGACGCCGTCTATCGAGGACGTGGTGCGGGCGTCCGTCCCCACGGAGATCCCGATCACGATTACGGCATCGCCGACTCGGTCGCTGGAGGTCACCGTTTCGCTCGCCGAACGGCTCGCCGCCACCGGCTACATCGTCATCCCCCACCTGGCGGCTCGGATGATCCGTGGCCGCGCCGAGTTGGCCGAGATCGTCGCCCGCCTTGAGGCCGTGGGGATCACCGGGATCTTCGTCCCCGGCGGCGACGCGACCCCCGGGGCGGACAACTACGACTCGGCATACGCCTTGCTCTGTGACCTCGCCACGATGCCGCATCCGTTCACCCAGATCGGCGTCGCCGGCTATCCGGAGTCACACCCGAGCATCGTCGATGATGTCCTCGTGCAGGCGATGTGGGACAAGCGTCAGCACGCGACGCACATCGTCTCGAACATGACGTTCGACGCCGACCTCGTCAATACCTGGCTGCGGAGGGTGCGCCGCCGTGGCGTCACCCAACCGGTCCTCATTGGGTTACCGGGGCCAGTCGAGCGCACGAAGCTCTTGTCGATGGCGAAAACAATTGGCGTCGGCGAATCCATGCGATTCCTCACCAAGCAAAAGGGTGTCTTCGCACGGATTGCCGCACCTGGCTACAGCCCGGAGAAGTTTCTGCGGCGGCTCGCCCACCCGGCAAGTGACCCTGCGATGCGCCTCGACGGGCTCCACATCTTTACCTTTAATCAGGTTGCCGAAACCCACGCGTGGCGCCAGGACTTGCTCGATCGATTCGCCTGACGACCCGCAACCACATCTCAGGGAAGTCCTCGCTCCACGGCCCGGGTCCGCGAATCGAGAGTAGAGTTGGGTAGTGAGTTCGATCCACCGAGGGAAGG
>CAZACX010000008.1:52065-73031 GCA_964483685.1 uncultured Intrasporangiaceae bacterium | reverse complement strand
CCGACCACTGCCCCAAGGACAAGCTCGACGGGTTTGTGCGTCCGCTGCTTGCGGCGAGCGCCGAGCGGGTCAAGGCGGGCGGGCTGCCGATCTTCCAGAGCCACATGTGGGACGGCTCGGCCGTGCCGTTGACCGAGAACCTTCAGATCGCGAAGGAGCTCCTTGCGCTCGCGAAGGCCGCCAACATCATCCTTGAGGTTGAGATCGGCGTCGTCGGTGGCGAGGAAGACGGTGTCGTCGGCGAGATCAACGACAAGCTCTACACGACCCCCGAGGACGCCCTCGCAACCGTGGCCGCGCTCGGTCTTGGTGAGAATGGCCGCTACATGGCCGCGCTGACCTTCGGCAACGTCCACGGCGTCTACAAGCCGGGCAACGTCAAGTTGCGCCCCGAGATCCTCAAGGAATGCCAGGACGCGATCGTTGCCGCCCACGGCGCCGGCCAGGGTGCCAAGCCGCTCGACCTCGTCTTCCACGGTGGCTCGGGTTCCCTGCCCGAGGAGATCTCGGCCGCCGTCGACTTCGGTGTCATCAAGATGAACGTCGACACCGACACCCAGTACGCCTTCACCCGCCCGGTTGCCGCGTGGATGATGAAGAACTACGACGGCGTCCTCAAGATCGACGGTGAGGTCGGCAACAAGAAGCAGTACGACCCCCGCGCCTGGGGCAAGGAAGCCGAGATCGCCATGGCCGCTCGCGTCGTCGAGGCCTGCCAGAACCTGCGCTCGGCGGGGACACACAGCGCCTGATTCGGCGCCTATCGCTGCGCCCGCGGGGAGGTTTGAGGTCGCGAAAGCGACACCAAACCTCCCCGATGGTTTCACCCGTTCCGTTGGTCCAGTCCGGTCCAGTCGGTTCCGCCCGTTCCCCGTTCCCGTTTGCCAACCGGAGGTATGCCGTGAGTTCCGACCTGTTGGGAATCCCCCCGACCTATTTGCCGACGGACCCGGCAACGGCGCTCCTGGCCGAGACGCCCGCGGATCGGGTCGCGGCGGCGCACCCGACCTCCTCCTTGGCCTGGGCGGCCCTCGCCGAGCGCTCCCTTGAGCGCGAGGAGAGCGTCGCGGCATACGCGTATGCGCGGACCGGGTATCACCGCGGACTGGACGCTTTGCGCAAATCCGGCTGGCGTGGGCAGGGTCCTATCCCCTGGGAACACGAGCCCAACCAGGGGTTCCTGCGGGCGCTCGGTGCGCTCGCGCGGGCCGCAGGGGCGATCGGCGAAGAGGAAGAGCGCGTCCGCTGCACCGAGTTCCTGCGCGCCTCCTCGACCGAAGCCGCCCGAGCTCTGGGACTGTAGACCGCTCCCGTCCGTCTCGCGGCGGGCCATCCGGCCTCTCCCTGGACGGCATCCGGACGGTCGGCGGGGGACAGGGTCGGTCGCGCTAGCGTAGGCTCGTTCGTTTGTCTGCGGTCGAAGGAGATGCGCCCATGCCCGCAATCGTGCTGGTTGGCGCCCAATGGGGCGATGAGGGCAAAGGCAAGGCGACCGACCTGCTGGGTTCGGCGGTCGACTATGTCGTGAAGTTCAACGGCGGGAACAACGCCGGGCACACCATCGTCATCGACGGCGAAAAGTACGCCCTCCACCTGCTGCCCTCGGGCATCCTCACCCCCACCTGCACTCCGATTATCGGCAACGGTGTCGTCATCGACCTTGAGGTGCTCTTCCACGAGATCGACGGGCTCGAAGCGCGCGGGATCGATACGTCCCGGCTGCTCGTCAGCGCCAATGCCCACGTCATTCCGCTGTACAACCGGGTCCTCGACAAAGTGACCGAGCGATTCCTCGGCTCCCGCAAGATCGGCACGACCGGACGCGGCATCGGCCCGACGTACGCCGACAAGATGAACCGCACCGGCATTCGGGTCCAGGACCTGTTCGACGAGCACATCCTCCAGCAGAAGGTGGAGGCTGCGCTTGCGTTCAAGAACCAGGTGCTCACAAAGATCTACAACCGGCGCGCCATCACCGTCGAGGAGGTCATGGCCGAACTGCTGCAGTATGCGCAGCGGCTCGCGCCCCTCGTTTCGGCCACCTCGGAAGTTCTTGAGCACGCCTTGGATGCGGGCAAGAACGTCCTTCTTGAGGCCGGGCAGGCGACCCTCCTCGATGTCGACCACGGGACGTATCCCTACGTGACGTCCTCGAGCGCCACCGCGGGAGGTGCGTGTACCGGGTCGGGGATCCCGCCGATGCGCGTCACCCGGGTGATCGCGATCCTCAAGGCGTACACGACCCGGGTCGGGGAGGGGCCGTTCCCGACGGAACTTTTCGACGACGATGGCGAATTCCTCCGCAAGGTGGGCGCGGAGTTCGGCACGACGACGGGGCGCCCACGCCGCTGCGGCTGGATGGACACCGTGATCGGGCGCTACGCCACCCGGATCAACGGGGTCACCGATTTTGTCGTGACGAAGCTCGACGTGCTCACGGGCTTGGAGTCCGTGCCCATCTGCATCGCCTACGACGTCGAGGGGGTGCGTCACGACGAGATGCCCGTCAACCAGAGCGACTTCCACCACGCGAAGCCGATCTATGAGGAACTGCCCGGCTGGTGGGAGGACATCTCGGGATGCCGCACCTTCGCGGACCTCCCGGCGAACGCGCAGGCCTACGTGCTGCGCGTCGAGGAACTTATCGGCGCCCGCGTCTCGGCCATCGGCGTCGGCCCCGGTCGCGACGAGATCATCTCCCGCTTCCCCCTGCTCTAACCGGCCACGTCGGCAACACGGCTAAGGGCGGAGGATCGTCATCCGGTGGGCGGCCCGGGTCAAGGCGACGTAGAGGATGCGCACACCGCCGGGCGATTCCGCGGCGATCCGCTCCGGGTCGATGACCACGGTCGCATCCCACTCCAGTCCCTTGGTCGACATCGGGTCGATCACCTGGACCCGACCGGAACGTGAGCCATCCAACTCCGCCAGCTGATCGGCATACCGCGCCGGAGTGATCACGGCAATCGAGCCGTCGACCTCCGCGCTGAGGGCAGCCACGGCGGCCTCGACACTCGCGCGTTGATCGCTGCCGAGCAGGCCTTCGACGGGGTGAACACCCGTCTCGCGGACGGCGTTGGGGATGTCCGCGTCGGGAACGAGCGGCAAGATGATGTTGCGCGCGTAATCGAAGATCTCGCGCGCATTGCGGTAGTTCGTGTCCATGTGAAACGAACGACGCGGCTGCGAGCCAAAGGCTTCTTCGCGGGCGCGATCGGACTCCGCGCGCAAGTCCCAGGACGCCTGGGCGGCGTCGCCGACAACCGTCCACGAGGCGTATTCGCCGACGCGGCCGATCATCCGCCACTGCATCGGGGAGAGGTCCTGAGCCTCATCGACGAGGATGTGGGCGTACTCGGCCGGGGCCCCGATCCGGCCGCGGAGCAGACGCTCGCGGGGGTTTGAGGAGGCGAGGTCGGGCACCCACGCCTCGCGGGCCGGCCCGGCGCCGCCCAGTTCGTTAACGTCTCGTTCACGCATGTCGTCCAGGTCGTCGATTTCATAGAAGCCGCGGTCTTCGGCGGGCGTCTCCCGGACCGTGCCGAGGCGGGCGGAGAGGTCGTCGATCAGGGCAACATCGGCCACCGACCAGGTGCCGACTTCTTGGGCCTCCCGCAGCGACAGGGCGATGGCGGCGCAGTCGTCGTCGGTGAGTGAGCCGCGGCCGAGGCGATATGCCACGTCGGTGTCGGCGAGCCAGAGCAAGACCTCGCGGGGGTCGAGCTGCGGCCACCACTGCTCCATGAAGTCATCGACCGGCAACGACTCGGCGAAGGCTTCGAAGAAACTACCCCGGTCCCCTTGGCGGTGGGTGGCCCAGGCGGCATCGGCGAGTTGGCTGCGGGCCATCGCCGTGCCCGCATTGCGGGGGTGGGCGCGCAGGACGCGCCCGCGAATCCCGGCGAGGATCTGCGGCCCAAGGTTGATGGCCTGTCCGCCTACGAAGGCCCGAAACCCGGTCGGTCCGCCTGGGATTTCGCTTGCGGCGGCGCTCGCGAGGAGGCGCCGAATGCGCAGGGACCCCTTGATCGCGGCAACTTCCGGACGGTCGAGCCGCGAGGTCGTCACCGCGTCGACGAGGTCACCGAGCGAGCGCAGCGTGACCGAGTCTTCGCCAAGCGACGGCAGGACACGTTCGATGTAGGCGGTGTAGGCGGCGGAGGGGCCGACGACGAGAATCCCGCCCCCTTCGAATCGGCGCCGCTCCGAGTAGAGCAAGAAGGCGGCCCGGTGGAGGGCAACGACCGTCTTCCCGGTCCCTGGTCCGCCCGTGATCTCGGTGACCCCACGGGCCGGGGCCCGGATCGCCTCGTCCTGATGACGTTGGATCGTTGCCACGATGTCGCGCATTTGTCGACCGCGCGTGCGGGTCAGAGCCGCGAGCAGGGCGCCGTCGCCGACGACGACGAGGTCATCCGGCGCCTGCGCCACCATGAGATCGTCCTCGACGCCGACGACGCGGGAGCCGCTGCTTCGCAGGACTCGGCGTCGGATGACGCCCTGTGGCTGGACGGGAGTCGCCTGATAGAACGCTGACGCTGCCGGGGCGCGCCAGTCGATCACGAGCGGCTCATAGGTGTCGTCGCGGACCCCGATCCGTCCGATGTAGCGCACCTCCCGCTCGGCCAGCTCCTGCGCGGCGAGGTCGAGGCGGCCGAAAACCAGGCCCTCATACTGCGTGTCGAGCACGGCCTGACGGCGGGCCGCATTGAAAACGAGGGCGTCTCGTTCGAAAAGTCCGGTGATTTCTTCGTCGCGAACATCGCCGGTGCGATCGGTGCGGCCGCGCGACATACCCTCTTGCGCAACGAGATTGGCGCGATCGCTCGCCTTGCCCAACTCGGCGTACACCCGGTCGACATGCGCCTGCTCGGTCGCGATCTCACGGGTCACGACATCGGCCTCGGCCGAGGGGGTTGCTGGAGTGCTCACACGCAGGCTTTTCAGGTTGATCGGAACGGAAGCCCTCCATACTACTAAGTCAGGCAGCCCGCGGTATGCCGCGTGGTCGGGGAGCCCTGCTGCTCGCTCAGGGGGCCCTGCCGCGGCCCTCGCTCGGTGGACTAGACCAAGCCTCGTCTGGCGGCTTCGACGCCGGCTTGGAACCGGGTTTGGGCGCCGAGCTGATCCATCAGGTGACGCACGCGCCGCTCCACGGTGCGTTGCGAGATGCGCAGCCGACGCGTGATGACCGTGTCGCTCGCGCCGGCGGCCAGCAGGCTCAGGACGAGGGCATCCCGGGTTCTGGTGGCCCCGGTCGCGGAGTCCTGCGAAGCATCGGAGTCGTCGGAACCGGGCAACGGTTGGCTCGTGGTGAACCATAGGTCGGCCAGCCGTAGGACGGCGGTGACGAACGGTTTGCTCCGCACGAGCATTGACCCGCCGCCGGAGGGGTCGATGTTGGTGAACTCGATCATCGCCGCGGTGTCGTCGGCAATGACCGCCGAGAAGGGGAGGGTGTTGGCGAGGCGGACCTGTTCCCCGCCGATCGTGCGCTCGTGCAAGGCGCTGATGGCCCCCTCGACGTCGAGAATGGCCATGTCGTACACCGCGCGAACCTGCAACACGTGCCCGGCCGGGGTGGAGAACTCCTCGCGGTGCGTGTTGTACGGGTCGAGGAGTAGCTGCTGAGTTCTGCGCGAGTTGGCGCGAAAGGCGACGATCTGGCGGCTGGCGCCCATAGCCACCGAAGCGGAGGCTGAGGCGATGTCCGAAAGTGAGGAGAGCATGCGGATACCGGCGTCGACCTCGGTGCCACGCCGGACATCTTGGTAGAGCTGGTTCAGCTCAACGGCCGTCGTCCGCCACCGCCGGGCCTGGCGTTCGGCATTCGAAGCCCACGCATTGAGGGCGATGTCGGGAGCGGGGACTTCCCAGGCGTTGGGATCGGTCGCGTCAAGCAGGCCGCGACTATGGAGCAGAACGGCCGCGCGGTCGACGAGGCTCTCCTCGATCCCGGCGTGCACCATCGCCTCGCGGCTCGGATGGGGGTGCGAAACGATGGTGTGGTAGACCCGGGCCACATCTTCGTCGCTAAGCAGGGCCGGGTCCCACGTTGTCAGGGGGTCTTCCGTCACGCTCACCAGGATCGCAGATGTGGCGGGTTTCCGTCAATGACGGCAAGACGTCAGGTTTGGACTTTACTCGTGAGTAATTTTTTGTAAAACTTTCATTGGTTGATCCCGCGTCAACCTGCGTGAAGAGTCGCCGGTTCCCCCCAACCTGGCGCCACACGCCTGGCGCGGCGTTTCCGGGGAAACATCCCCCCTGCTCCCCGGGAACGCCGCGCCAAACTAAAACTCCCCCAGCCCCCTGGCAGCCAACCGGGCTGAGCCTGGCGATGCCGCGCGACCTGCGCGCAGCGAGGCCTCACGACGAACGATGCCGCGCGACGCCATCAACCCGCTGAACGTGGCGAACCACGGCGCTGGGCAGCGAACCGGGCCCAGTTGCGCAGTCCCTAGGCTGGGGTCATGAAGGTGCTGCTGGTCGGTTCGGGCGCGCGAGAGCACGCGTTGGCACGGGCGCTGCGGCGCGATCCAATGGTCGACGACATCGTCGCGGTGCCGGGAAACCCGGGGATCGCCGAGCTGGCGACCTGCGTCGACGCCCCGCCCGCGGGGTTGACCGATGGGCCCGGACTCGTCGCGATCGCCCGCGCGCACGCCATCGATCTTGCGGTCATCGGGCCGGAGGGCCCCCTCGTCGCCGGTGTCGCCGACGCCCTGCGGGAGGCCGGCTTCGCGACCTTCGGACCGTCAGGGCGCGCCGCGCAACTTGAGGGGAGCAAGGCCTTCGCCAAGTGGGTGATGGCGGAAGCGGGCGTTCCCACCGCCCTCGCGCATGTCTGCACGACCGAGGCCGAGGTCATCGACGCCCTGGACGGGCTCGGCGCCCCCCATGTCGTCAAGGATGACGGACTAGCGGCAGGCAAGGGCGTCGTCGTCACCAACGATCGCGGCGCCGCACTCGAGCACGCGCTGGCCTGCCTCGCCGGGTCATCGGGTCGCGTCGTCATCGAGGAATACCTCGACGGTCCCGAAGTCTCGCTGTTCTGCCTCTGCGACGGCGAGACCGTCGTGCCGCTTGCGCCCGCGCAGGACTTCAAGCGCGTCGCCGATGGTGATGAGGGGCCCAACACCGGGGGGATGGGCGCCTACTCACCGCTCGACTGGGCACCCACGGCCCTTGCCGCAGACGTCGTCGCCCGAATCGCCGAACCAACGCTTGCGCAAATGACCCATCTCGGGATCCCGTTCGTTGGCGTCCTCTACGTCGGCCTGGCCCTAACCTCGAACGGCACCAAGGTCGTCGAGTTCAACGTCCGCTTCGGCGACCCCGAGACCCAAGTTGTCCTGGCCCGGCTCCGCACGCCGCTCGGCGCCCTGCTCCACGCGGCAGCGGTCGGCCAGCTAGGCGGCGCACCCCCGCTGCGCTGGAGCCCAGATGTCGCGGTCACGGTCGTGCTCGCCGCCCCCGGGTACCCCGACGACCCGCACCTCGGCGGTGAGCTCACGGATTTGACGGCACCCGATGACCCCGAGGCGGCCTATCTCCTGCACGCGGGCACCAGGCGCACGCCCGACGGGTCCCTCCTCGCGGCCGGTGGGCGGGTGCTCTCGGTGGTCGGTACCGCACCCACCCTTGCGGCCGCACGCGCCAAGGCGTATGCCGCGATCGCGCAGGTCAGCCTCCCCGGCAGCCACTACCGCAGCGACATCGCCCAGGCCGCCGAACTCGGCGAAGTCCACCTTCCCGGTTCAGGGTCCCGCCGATGAACGCCACCTCGATCGACCTCCCCGGCTACGTCCACGTCTACTCCGGCAAGGTCCGCGACCTCTACGCCCCCCGCAAGGCCGACGGCACCCCCGACCCCCACCACCTCCTGCTCGTTGCCTCCGACCGGCTCTCCGCCTTCGACTTCGTGCTCGATAGCCCCATTCCGGACAAGGGTGTCGTGCTGACCCAGCTGTCGCTCTGGTGGTTCGACCAACTCGCTGATCTCGTGCCCAACCACGTCGTGTCCACCGACGTTCCCGCCGCCGTCGAGGGGCGCGCGATCCTCGTGCGGCGCCTCGAGATGCTCCCAGTCGAATGCGTAGCCCGCGCCTACCTGACCGGCGGCGGCCTGAGCGAATACGCGCACACCGGCGCGGTCAGCGGCATACCCTTGCCGCCTGGGCTTGTCGACGGAGCGCGCCTGCCCGCGCCGATATTCACCCCCTCGACCAAGGCTCCCCTCGGCCAACACGACGAACCCATCCCGTATGGCGCGGTCGAGCGGCTCGTCGGTGAGTCCCGGGCCGCGGAACTGCGCGATCTCACCGTGGCGATTCTCGCAAGGGGCAATGAGGTGGCCGCCGAGCGGGGAATCTTGTTGGCCGACACCAAGGTGGAGTTTGGGGTCGATGACGAAGGCCACCTCGTGTTGGCGGATGAGGTGTTGACGCCCGACTCATCCCGGTTCTGGCCAGCCGATCGATGGGCGCCGGGTGCCGCGCAACCCTCGTTCGACAAGCAGTTTGTGCGGGACTGGCTGCTTGCCCCGGCGAGCGGCTGGGACAAGGCCTCCGGCGCGTCGCCGCCGCCGCTGCCGCCCGACGTGGTCGAGCAGACGCGGGCGAAGTACGTCGAGGCGTACGAACGGCTGACCGGCCAGCCGCTGCGCTGAGCCGCCCACCGGTTGGGGCGTCCGCCGCTGTCTGTCGTGGTCGCTCAGGTCGCCGCAGCCCCGTCGCTGTCCGTCGCCGCCCACAGGGTGGGGCGTCCGCCGCCATCCGCCGCTGTCCGTCACCGCAGTCCCGCGTCGGCACCCCGGCACGCGACTCAGAGGTCGTTGCCGGCGTAGGACTGGTTGAAGCTCTTGTTCGTCAAGGGGAAGTCGGGGACGATCGTGTCCTTGAGGGCGATCGGCAGCGCCGGCCAGTTGAAGAACGAGGGATCCACCACCTTGACCCGGCTCAGGACGCCATCGGTGATTTCGACCCGATGGCACAGGGCGCCTCGCCACGCCTCGACGACCCCGAATCCAGCCCGGCGGCCGGCCTCGTCCGCTGGCCCTGGGGAGGGCCTGGAGGTTGACGAGGCCGGGCCTCCCGCGACGACCTGAGTGAGTTCGGCAATGAGCTGCGCCGATTGGGCCGCTTCCCTGGCGCGCACGACAAAGCGGGCCCGAACGTCGCCGACCGACTCGACGACCGGCTCAACGTTCGCCGTGTGCCGAGCGAACGGCTGATCGCGTCGGGCATCGAGGTCCAGACCGCTCGCGCGCGCGACGTAGCCGAGGACCCCGACGTGGGCGGCGTCGTCCTTGCCGAGAATCGACGTGCCGCCGAGACGGTCGGCCACGATGTGGCTGTTGAGGGCGATGTCGACGAGTTCCGCGAGGGACGCCGCGGTCGTGGCAATGAGGTCGAGATCGGGCAGGTTGCGCAGGGTCGTCGACCCGGGGTTGATCGCGCCCCGCAACAGGCGATGACCGGTGACGTGCTTGTTATGGCGCAACAGGTGCTCCCGCAACGTTTGGGTGTGCGCGTGGACAATCCCGTAGCCAACGTCGTTGACGATCGCGCCGATATCGCTGACATGGTTGTAGAGGCGCTCGAGTTCAAGCAGGAGCGCACGCGCCGCGGCATCGCCCTCGGAGCAGGTGAGGCCGAGCGCCTCCTCGACGGCGAGGCAATAGGCGAGGGTGTGCCCGACGGCGGTGTCGCCGCTGATCCGCTCGGCGAGCTCGATCCCCTCGTCAGGGCTGCGGCCCTCGAAGAGCTTCTCGACGCCCCGGTGGACGAACCACAGGCGCGCTTTGAGCCGCAAGATGGTCTCGCCGACCACGGAAAACCGGAAGTGCCCCGGCTCGATGAGGCCGGCGTGGATCGGCCCGACCGGAATCTCGTAGACCCCGGACCCGGCGACCTGCATGAACGGATACGACCCCGTGTCCGCCTCGAAGGTCGGTGCGCCCGCGTCGTGCCGCATCGCGTGATAGCCGGTGGGCCAGTGGGCATGCCGGACCAGTCGGTGGGGCAACGGATGGTCGCGCGGGGTGATCCCAAACAGGTCCCGCACTTCCCGCTCGAATCGCCCCGCGGGGAAGGAGATTTCGGCGAGGGAAGGGAGGGCGGGCTGACTGTGCGGCAGGTGCGTGATCAATTCGGAAGCCGGTTGGCCGGGCGCCAGGAAGGTGTGCACCATCCGGAACCCGTCCCGGTCGTCGTGGGCGGCGACCATCGCCAGTCGAGCCTCGCCGGCGAGCACGGTGGCTGCCTCGGCGGGAAGGTCATCGGGGGTGATCGTCCGGCGTACGGTCGGCTTCGCGAACGTCATCGAGTGGCTCCCAACGTGGCGGCGGCGGCCTCGAGCACGTCATGCAAGGGCCAGGCCGCGAGGGTCAGCAACGCGACGAGAGTCAGCGCGACGGTCGTGACGGCGCGTCGCGGTCCGCTAGTGAGGTCGGGGGTCAGCGACGGCGCGGTGGACATCGCCGCGGTGGGCGACGGCGTCGTGGATGTCGCCGTGCTGGATGTCACCGTGGTGGCTGTCACCGTCGTGGATGTTGGCGAGGGAAATTCTGGCGCGTCGGACGCTTCCCGCCCCGGCCCGCCTAGCGTCATCGACAAGGTATGCCGCGCGAGCCCGACGAAGACGAGCAGCAGCGCGACCAACGCGACCGACATGGTGATCGTCATCCCGCGTTGGAAGCCCGCGACGATGATGGCGACCTCGGTGAGGAAGAGACCGAACGGTGGGAAACCAAGCAGAGCCGCCATCCCGGCCAGCCAAGGGCGGGCGAGCGACGGGTGGGTGCGCAAGAGCGACCCGATCTGATCGATCCGTGAGGTCCGGGTCGCGGAGAGGATGCGCCCGGCGACAACAAACATGCTGGCCTTTGCGAGACCGTGCCCGAGGATGTGCAGCAACACGGCCCCGGTTGCGAGCGGTCCGCCGACGGCCGCGCCGAGCGCCAGCAGGCCCATGTGTTCGATGCTCGAATAGGCGAGCATCCGCTTGTAGTCGCGTTGGGTGAAGATGAGCGCCGCGGCGACGATGAGCGACAACAGGCCGGCCGCAGTCAGGAGGGCGCGCATGAGGTCGGGTCCCAGCGCGGCATCGCTGATCGCCTTGACCCGCAAGATCGCATAGAACGCCACCGACAGCAGCACCCCGGACATGAGCCCGCTGACGGGTGCCGGCGCCTGGCTGTGGGCGTCGGGCAGCCAGCTATGCATGGGGGCGAGGCCCGCCTTGGTGGCGAAACCGAGCACAGTCAACGCGAGCCCGATCCGGGCCGTGTCGGTGTCGAGCGCCACCGTGCCGGTCAGGGCCACCCACGAGAGGGTCGGGGTGTCCGGGCCGGACGCGGCATACACCAGCACGATCCCCAAGAAGGCGATCGCGATGCCCACCGACCCGAGCACGACGTACTTCCACGCGGCCTCGACGGCATGGCGACCACCGCGATAGCCGACGAGGAAGGCGGTGGTGATCGTCGTCGCTTCGAGCGCCACCCACATGACCCCGAGGTTGTCCGCGAGCAGCGCAAGGGTCATCGCGGTGAGGAAGAGGCACATCAGCGTGGAGAAGTAGCCGTCGGCGCGCGTCGTCGTCCAGGCCCAGGTGGCGGTGACGGCGACGGCTCCCACCACGCTCAAGAGGTATGCCGTGAGCGCGTCCATGCGCAGCAGCCCGCCCGCCGCGGTCCCTGGCCCGTCAGCGGTGACCAACACCGTCGCGGCGACGCCGCAAGCAAGGACGAGGGCGGCGGCAACCGGGGGGGTCGCGCGACTCCATGGGGCGCGACGCGAGGGGATGGTCAGGGCCGCAAGGGTGGCCGGTCCGAGGAGGACGATCCAGATCAGGCCGGCCATCAGTCACGCAACTCTCGAAGGTCGTCCAAATCGGTGTGACCAAAACTGGACCGCATCCGGTCGGTCAAGACGGTGAGGATGAGGACGACGAGGAGGACGTCGAGCATGACGCCGAACTCGACGACCAAAGGCACGCCGCCGGCGGTGAGGAAGGCGATCGTCGCGATGCCGTTGTCGAGGACGACGAAGCCGACCATCTGGGAGATCGCCAGGCGCCTGGTCAACAAGATGAGGAAGCCGAGCAACACCAACGCGAGGCCGACGGGGACCGACCGCTGGAGGGGGGTCGGGTCGATGCCCACGAGCGGGCGGGCCGCCAGGTAGGCAATCGTCATCAACGCCGCCGACCACAACAGACCTGCAGTGGGATTGATCCGTGGGGTGCTCTCTTGGGCGGCGTGGACGCGGTCCGCTGTGCGGCGCATCGCGACCGGAATGGCCACGGCCTTGATCGCGAAGACGAGGACGGCAACGAGGGCCAACTCGGGTTCCCCCTCGAGTCGGGCCACGACGGCGACGAGCGCGGCGAGGGCGCCACCTTGGATGGCGAGCAACGCGATCGAGCCGTTGAGGGATTTGCGCCAGAGTTGCAGGACGGCCGTGAGCAGGAGCAGACCGGTGGCGGTGGCGAGGGCTTGATCGAGCAGGGCAGAGCTCGATGTCGCGCTCGCCAGCTGGGCAGGGGTCGCGATCATGTCGCCAGGTACGACGCGGTGACGGCCAAGAAGGCTAGGACGAATGAGCCCGCGAGCAACTCGGGAACCCGGAAGAGGCGCAGTTTGGCGAGGAAGACTTCTGCGGCGGCAACCACTGCCCCAGCAACCGCGACCTTGAGGAGGAACGCCGCCGCGGCGACGGTAAGGGCGATGGGGGACGCGGTCGTGGCCACCCCCCACGGTGCGGCGAGGTTGACCACCAGGCCGAGCAGCCCGGTCAATCTCAGCCAGGACGCGTACTCCACGAGGCCGAGGTCGCGGCCCGAGACCTCGAGCAGCATCGCTTCGTGGACCATCGTCAACTCGAGGTGAGTTGCCGGGTTGTCGACCGGCAACCGCCCGGTCTCGGCGATGACGACGAGCACGAGGGCAACGAGGGCCAAGACGCTCACCGGGGACAGGACGCTCGCCGGATCACCGAGGCGGGCATGCAAGATGGCGGACAAGGTGGAGCTGCCAACGGGAACCGAGAGGGCATAAACCGCGACGAGGATCGTCGGCTCGACGAGCGCGGTAATCATCATGTGACGGCTGGATCCCATGCCGCCGAACGCCGTGCCCGCATCCAACCCCAGCAGGGCGATGGCGACCGATCCGAGCAGCAGGACCGAGACGACGACGAAGAGGTCATCGGGCACCAACGGCAACGTGAGGGTGGAGAGCAGCGGGAGGAGGGCGATAAGCAGGATGCTCGTCGCGACCATGACGACGGGGAGCGCGGCGCCAAGGAGGGTCCCGTCGGCCGTCAGGGGCTCCTTGCGCGCAAGTTTGCGCAGGTCACGCCAGGGTTGGAGGACTCCGCCTCCGATCCGCCCCTCCAACCGGGCCCGCACTTGGCGCATCACACCGACGAGCAGCGGTGCGGTGGCGAGGACGACGACGCATTGCCCGGTGATCGTCGCCGCGGCGGTCATGGTGGGGTTCATCGCACAACTCCAGCGAGGACGATCACGAGGGCAGCGAACGAGAACGCGAGGTAACGGTGAATGCTGCCGTTTTGGACGCGTCGGGCTCGGTCACCCGCCCAGGTCAGCGCGCGCACCACCGGTTGGTAGGCGCGCTCCTCGACGACGTCGGCAACGTGTTGGCTGTACGTCGCCTTGGTGTCGAGGTAGTGGGCCTCTTCCACGTACGTCAGCTGGAGATCGCGGGTGGGCGCGAGGGCGTCAGCGAAGACGCGAACGAGCGGTTCGGCATACGACGTGGCCGTGTATTGCATCCGGGGACTCGTGCGCATCCCCCCGCAACCCCAGCCAAGTTCGACGCGACGCCTCGGCACGGCGCGGGCGAGGCGCCAACCGAGCAGGAGGACCGGGAGGGTCACCAGGAGCCCGAGGGCCGTGAGTGACAGTGGATCGAGGGAGGCGTGAATCCCGGGAAGGGCGATCCCGGCGACCCCGATGGGTGTGGCCGCGTACGTGTCGAGGGCGCGGGCCGCGGCCGATCCGACAACCCCAGGGGTCAGACCGAGGGCGAGAACGATGAGCGCGGACGCGACGAGGGCGACCCGCATCGTTGCACTGGTTTCCCGGGCCTGCTCGGCTCCGGGGCAGCGCGGGCGGGCAAGGAAGGCGATCCCGAAGGCCTTGACGAAGGTCAGCAGTGCGAGGCCGGCCGTCAGCGCGACGACGGCGATCACGGCGGGCAGCAGGGCGGTCGTCAGCCTGGCGGTCCGCGTGTCGGCGTGGATGAGGGACTGCAGCAACACCCATTCGGCGGTGAATCCGGAGGTGATCGGCAGGGCCGCCGCACCGAGGGCACCGATGGCCATCGCCGCGGCCGTAATCGGCATCCTCGAGGCAAGGCCACCAAGCCGGTCGAGATCGCGCTCCCCGGTCGCGGCGAGGATGGCTCCGGCGCCGAGGAAGAGGACCGTCTTGAAGGCCGCGTGGCTGGCGACGAGCATGAGTGCGGCGACGAGCGCAATGTTGGCGACCCCGACGGGTCCCGAGGCGCGAGTAAGCAGGGCGACGGCGAGCGCGGCGAAGATGAGGCCGACGTTCTCGGTTGTCGAGTAGGCGAGGAGGCGTTTGAGATCGCTGGCGACCGAGGCTTGCAGGATGCCATAGAGCGCCGAGGGCAACGCGAGGGCAAGCAGGAGCAGGCCCCACCACGCCGGACCCGTCGGCAGCAGAGTCGTCACGGTGAGGATCACGCCGTAGACGCCCATCTTCACCATCGCCGCGCTCATCATCGCGGACACGTGGCTGGGGGCCTCGGGGTGCGCCCGCGGGAGCCACACGTGCATGGGGACGAGGCCCGCCTTGGTGCCAAAGCCAATCGTCAGCAGGACGAACGCCCAGTTCGCCGCTCCGTCGGGAATGGTCGTCTGGGCCACGGCGCGAAACTCGGTGGCGTCGGCAACGTCGATGAGGACGGCGAAGCCCGCCAAAACAAACAGGAAGCTCAGGTGCGTCATCGCGGCATACCAAAGGCCGGCTGAGCGCACCGCGGGCCGGGTGTTGTGCTCGGTGAGGACGAGGACGCTGGAGGCAACGGCCATCAGCTCCCAGGCGAGGAGGAAGCCGAGCATGTCGGCGGCGGCCGGGACGAGCTGCATACCGAGCATGAAGACCGCGACCGCTGCCCATCCGGTGCGGGACGCGACGGGGCCGTGGGCGTAACCGATGCCAAAGAGGCTAGCCGCAGCGCCGACGAGGCCAGCGACGAGCAGGAAGAACCCGCCGAGTGGGCTGGGCGCCAGGGTGAGGCTCCCGCCGGAGCCACCCGCCCAGGTGAGCGGGACGTCGAGGGTGAGTTGGCCGGTGTGCCCCAGGAGGGCCAGCACGCCGGTCGCCGCCCCGGCGAGGCCAAGGGCGACGCACGTGAGGCCGACCAGGGTCGACCGCCACCGGTTGGAGGGCACGAGGGCCGCGGCGAGAGCGAGCACGGCCAAACCGAGCTGGGCCACCATGCCCAACGTGACGGCGGTCATCGACCGGTCACTTCGCGCAGGGCGGCGACTATCGCGTCGGGTTCGGGGGGGCACCCCGGGACCTCGCCATCAACCGAGACGATGTCGCTCACCGACCCGGCGACCCCGAAACCCCCGCGGAACGCTCCGCAGTTGCGGGCGCAATCGCCGACGGCGAGGACGAGGCGCGGTTGCGGCGTGGCGTCGACGGTCCGCAGCAGGGGTTGGCGCATGTTGTGGGTGACAACGCCGGTGACCATGAGGACGTCGGCGTGGCGTGGTGAGGCGACGAGGCGGGCTCCGAATCGTTCGGCGTCATACACCGGCCCGAACGCGGCGCCGACCTCGATTTCGCATCCATTGCACGAGCCCGTGTCCACGTGGCGCACCTGGACGCTCCCGCCGAAGGCCGCTGCGGCCGATCCGGCGGCTGGCGGCGGGCCAGCCGGTTTCGGCGGTTCTGGCTCGGCCATCCGGCCAGTGGAGAGAATCCGACGTGCCACGGCGAGGGGGTTCACTCAGCAGCCACCACCCGAGTTCGCATATGCCGAAGTTTCCCAGGGTGGCGCTCGGCGGTGCAAACCAGGTATTCCTTGCACGGCTCCCCAGCCTGGACAGGCCCCACCTCGTCGCCCCCCGGGGGGACAGCTGGATCTCCCCTCCGGGGGCCCGTTGCCTTGCCCCAAGGAGAGTCCGTTGCCCACCTCGCAGGAGCGGGTCGCCCACCCTCCGGGCGCGGGTTGCCTCCCCCCTGGAGCAGGCAGCGACCCCCGTGGGGGCTGACTAGACTGACGCCGTGCCCGGGATCACGCTGGGCGGATCCACGCCCGAGGAGCCAACTCACATGGGACGCATAGTCGTCGATGTCATGCTCAAATCCGAGATTCTTGATCCGCAGGGGCAGGCGGTCCATGGGGCCCTTCAGCGCCTCGGGCTTGGTCACTTCACCGACATTCGGCAGGGGAAGCGGTTCGTTTTGACCGTCGAGGGCGACGTCACCGACGAGGCTCTCGACGCGGCCAGGGAGGCGGCCGAGAGGTTGCTGAGCAACCCCGTCATCGAGGACGTCGTTGCCGTGCACCCCGAGGGCGCCGTCCACGGCGAAGGCGCCTCGGCATGAGGGTCGGGGTCGTCACCTTTCCGGGGTCGCTCGACGATCGCGACGCGGCCCGCGCGATCACGCACGCCGGCGGCGAGGCCGTGTCCCTGTGGCACGGGGACGACGAGCTGGGCGGCGTCGACGCCGTCATCTTGCCTGGCGGCTTCTCCTACGGTGACTATCTGCGCTGCGGCGCCATCGCCCGGTTCGCGCCAGTGATGGATCGGGTCATCGACGCGGCGAACGGCGGTATGCCGGTCCTCGGCATCTGCAACGGCTTCCAGGTGCTCTGCGAGTCGCATTTGTTGCCCGGCGCATTGATCCGCAACGACCACCGCAAGTTCAACTGCGTCGACCAGCGGCTGCGCGTCGAGACGACCGCGACCGCCGTCACGACGGACTTCACGCCAGGCCAGGAAATCACCATCGTCCTCAAGAATGGGGAGGGCGGCTTCGTCGCCGACGCCCGGACTCTCGACGAGTTGGAAGGGGAGGGCCGCGTCGTCTTCCGCTACCTCGATCGCAACCCGAACGGGTCCGCCCGTGACATCGCCGGCATCACCAATGCCCGCGGGAACGTCGTCGGACTGATGCCCCATCCCGAGCACTGCGTCGAGAAGGGTTACGGACCGTCCCTCGACGGGCTCCCGTTCTTCACCTCCTTGCTGAAAGCCGGGGTCCTCGCGTGACCTACACGACGAGCGGCAAGACGTCCCACCTGGACACCGTTGCGTATGCCGTGGACGACCCGGACGCGGCCCAGCCCTACGCGGAGCTTGGCCTCACCCCGGACGAGTACGCGAACATCCGCGAGATCCTCGGGCGCCGCCCCACAAGCGCCGAGCTCGCGATGTACTCGGTGATGTGGAGCGAGCACTGCTCCTACAAATCGAGCAAGGTGCACTTCCGGCACTTCGCCGAGAACACGACCGAGGAGATGAAGGAGAAGCTCCTCGTCGGCATCGGCGAGAACGCTGGCGTCGTCGATATCGGCGACGGCTGGGCGGTGACGTTCAAGATCGAGTCCCACAACCACCCCTCATATGTCGAGCCTTATCAGGGGGCGGCCACCGGTGTCGGCGGCATCGTCCGCGACATCATGTCAATGGGCGCGCGGCCGATCGCCGTGATGGACCCACTGCGGTTCGGCGCGCTCGATCACCCCGACACTGCCCGCGTGTTGCCGGGAGTCGTGGCGGGAGTGGGCGGATACGGCAACTGCCTCGGCCTGCCAAATATCGGCGGCGAAGCCGTCTTTGATGAGTGCTACCAAGGCAATCCGCTGGTGAACGCCCTGTGTGTCGGCGCCATGCGGGTCGAGGACATCCACCTCGCGACAGCCACGGGGGCAGGCAATCTCGTCGTCCTCTTTGGCGCCAAGACCGGCGGCGACGGCATCGGCGGGGTTTCCGTGCTCGCCTCCGAAACCTTCGACAAAGATGGGCCGACAAAGAGGCCCGCGGTCCAGGTCGGCGACCCCTTCGCCGAGAAGGTCCTCATCGAGTGTTGCCTCGACCTGTACGCCGCCGGGGTTGTCGCTGGCATCCAGGACCTCGGTGGCGCCGGACTCTCCTGTGCAACCAGCGAACTCGCGTCCAACGGCGACGGCGGTATGCGCGTCGAGCTCGACCGGGTGCCGTTGCGCGACTCCTCGTTGCGGCCCGAGGAAATCCTCATGTCCGAGTCGCAAGAGCGGATGATGGCGATCGTCGAGCCGGAGCGCTTGGCGGAGTTCCTCGAGATCACCAACCGTTGGGACGTCGAAGCCACCGTCCTCGGCGAGGTCACCGACGGGGACCGGCTCATCATCACCTGGCACGGCAAGGTCGTCGTTGACGTCCCGCCGCGATCGGTGGCCCACGACGGACCGGTGTATCACCGTCCGATGGAGCGCCCGGCATACCTTGAGGCTTTGCAAGCTGATCGGCCCGACCGTCTGCCGCGGCCCACGACCGGGACGCAGCTCCTGGCGACGCTGACCGATCTCATCGCCTCGCCAAACCTGTGCGACAAGTCGTGGATCACCGACCAGTACGACCGCTACGTCCTTGGCAACACTGCGCTCGCGATGCCCGACGACGCCGGGATCGTGCGTGTCGATGAGGCGACCGGCCGTGGGGTTGTTCTCGCCACCGACTGCAACGGCCGGTTCGCCAAGCTCGATCCGTATGCCGGGGCGCAGCTCGCGCTGTCCGAGGCCTACCGCAACGTCGCCGTCAAGGGGGCTCGCCCGCTGGCGGTCACCGACTGCCTCAACTTCGGCTCGCCCGCAGATCCCGGTGTCATGTGGCAGTTCGCTGAGGCCGTGCGTGGGCTCGCCGAAGGATGCCGGGTGCTGGGCACTCCGGTGACCGGTGGCAACGTCTCCTTTTACAACCAGACCGGCGAGGTCGCGATCCACCCGACCCCCGTTGTTGGGGTGCTCGGCGTGATGGACGACGTCTCGACGCGCGTGAGCAGCGACTTCTCGGGTCTTTACACGAACGTCTATCTGCTGGGGACGACGCGAGATGAGTTCGGCGGAAGCGCCTGGACTCAGGTCGCCCACGATCACCTCGGCGGACTGCCTCCTCGGGTCGACTTCGCCGCCGAACAGGCGCTCGCGGACGTGATGGTCGAGGCGGTGGCCCACGGGTGGGTCGAACGGTCGCATGACCTGTCCGATGGTGGGCTCGCGGTCGCGGTCGCCGAGGTGCTCATGCCTGGTGGCTGGGGAGCCGCTCTTGACTTGACGGAACTGTGTGAGCGCGACGGTATTGACGTGTTCACGGCGCTCTTCAGCGAATCCGTGGCCCGCGCCATCATCGAGGTGGACGACTTCGCCGAGAAGTCGGTCGTCGAGTTGTGTCGCGCCAAGGGCGTGCCGATGGTTCGCCTCGGCGCCCTCGGCTGGCGGTCGTTGCTCGTCAAGGGTCCGGTGGATGACCCGGCGGCAGACGCGGACGGCGTGGTCTTTGATGTGGCATCCGTCGTGCTGCGCGAGGCCCATCGGGCGACGATTCCGGCCGTGTTCGGCAACTAAGGGTCGACGGGAAAGCTCCGCCGGGGCGTCCGGGGGCGCCGTCTTCGGCGCTCCCTCAGCGCACCCGCCAGTTTGTGGGCTCGGGTGGCACCGGCCCGCGAATATCGTCGCCATCGTGCAGGGCGCTCGCACCGCCGCCGCGTCGGAGAGTCTCCGCAGGTGGCCAGTACCCGGACGGGATCGAGAGCCCGGCGATCGCCCGCGTCAGCGCCGCATCGTTGAGAGCGCTGCGGCTCGCGATGAGGACGACATTGCCGAATCGGCGCCGTTTGAGCACGTCGTGGGTGGAAACCATTGCCACCGTGCCGAGCGCTTCCCGCACTCCGGCCGCGACCCGGTGCGCGAACTCGAGCCCCGGCTCGTCGGCGACGTTGGCGATGAGGAGTCCCGCGGGGTCCAGTACTCGGGCGACCTCCCTGAAGAACTCCGTCGTGACGAGGTCCGCGGGAACTCGACCCGAGGCAAATGCATCGAGAACGACCGCATCGGCGCTCGCTGCGGCAAGTGCCGCGACCCCTTCCCGTCCCGGAAGGGGCCGCACCCGGATGCGGTGTCTTCGCGGCAACGGCAGCTCACGGCGTACCGCGTCGGTGAGCTGGGAGTCGGGTTCGAACACAATTTGCGGGGAGGTGGGTCGAACCTGAGCCAACCAGCGGGGCAGGGTCAGCCCCGCACCGCCGATGTGGGTGAACCGCAGCGATGGCGTGGGGAGGGTGGCGATCACCGCGGCCATCTGGGCGACGTACTCGAACGCGAGGAGCCCCGGGTCGGCCGGATCGACGTAGGACTGTTGTTGGCCGTCGACGACGACCGTGACGCCACCATGGTCGTCCCGGAGGAAGCCGAACCGTTCGTTCACGGGGCGACGGTATCGGGGCTGCTCCCGCATCGGGCTCAGCCGTCTGCTGCGTTGGCGGGTGCCTTGCCCCGCGAGACAATGGGGTATGCCGCCCAGACGCCGGATCGAGCCCGCCCTTGGCGCGGCAGCGCTCGCCGCGTGGCGGGTGGACGGTCCGCAGGTGAGTCGAGAAGTGCTGGCCGCTGCGGTGCGCTACACGTTGGAGGAGTTGTCCGTGCGGGCGCCTGGGCGCAGTGTCGAGGTGCGGGTTCCGCCGTTCGGGGCCGTTCAGTGCATCGTCGGCCCAACCCATCGTCGCGGTACGCCACCGAATACGGTCGAGACGGACGCGGCCACCTGGCTCGCTTTGGCCACTGGCCGGATCGGCTGGGCAGCGGCCCTGGAGTCGGGAACCGTCCGGTGGAGCGGTCTGCGCGCCGACCTGACCGACCATCTTCCGCTGTTCGTTGAGCGACCCGCGTCGGGATCAGGGCCAGTGATCGAATAGCG
>CAZACX010000008.1:46690-51965 GCA_964483685.1 uncultured Intrasporangiaceae bacterium | reverse complement strand
TCGCGGGTCGCGGGTCGCGGGTCGCGGGTCGCGGGTCGCGGGTCGCGGGTCGCGGGTCGCGGTCGCCTGTCGGCTGTGCGGTTGCCGGGGGCAGTGCCATCGAGGAGCCCGGACGCTCAGGTGGTGATGTCCTCGCCCGGGTAGCGCACCCCAATTTGCCCGCGGATCTCGTCCATTGCCGACATCACCGCGAGGGTGTCGGCGTGCGTCATCAGCGCAGACTCGGTGTGCCCGTTGCTCAGGCACCGGGCGACCTCGGCTGCTTGGTAGCGCAGTCCGTGGTGTCCCTCGACCCGGTCGCCGCGCCAGGTCGTCCGCACCGAGCCGTCCGGGGCAACGAGGCGCACGGTTATCGGTGCGTAGAACGGGCCATCGAGCTCGACGCGCGCCTCCGTTCCGACGACGACAGCCGTTGTTGCGGTGCTGGCGGCCATCGTTGCCGTGAGCGTGCCGTGGGCACCGGTTGCCGTGGTGACGATGGCGCTGACCTGGGCGTCGACTCCCTCCGGGGTCAAGGTGGCGACTGCGTTGATCGTGGCGAACTCACCAAGGACCATCCTCGCGAACGAGACCGGGTAGACGCCGAGGTCGAGGAGGGCGCCCCCGGCCAAGGCGGGATCAGACAACCGCTGGGGCCCATCGGGCCAGAGCTTCTGGCCGTGGTCGGCGTGAACGGCGACGACCTCACCGAGCGCCCCGGCGTCGAGGAGCTGGCGAACGAGGTCATAGTGCGGCAAGAAGCGCGACCACATGGCCTCCATCACGAAAAGGTCCCGGGCCTGCGCTTCCGCGAAGACCTGCTTCGCTTCGCTGGCGTTGCGGGTGAACGCTTTCTCGACGAGGACTGGCTTCCCGGCGCGCAGCGCAAGCAGCGAGTGACCGACGTGCTCGGAATGCGGCGACGCGACGTAGATGACATCGACGTCGGCGGCCACCAGCTCCTCATAGCTGCCAACGGCGGCGGCAACCGAATGGGCGCTCGCGAAGGACGTGGCCCGCTCGAGGGTCCGGGATCCGACGACGGCAAGTTCCTGGCGGGTACCCAATCTCAGGGCGTCGGCGAAGGCCCCGGCGATGAGGCCGGTTCCCAAGATCCCCCACCGAAGTGGTGGGGCGTCGTTTGGGTCTGGCGTGCGAGGGGCGAGTTCCACGACGTGTTCCTCTTTCGACAGTCAGCGATCGGCGTGGATCTCGGCATACCGCTTTGCGTTGTCCAAGATCTGCCGTGTCGCGTCGGTGGGCGCACTCGTGCGTGGCAAGCCCGCGAGGCCGTTTTGGGCCGTGGCCGCTGGCCGGGCCTTGACGAAGAGCCAATTGCGGAAGAAGGCATCGAGGTCCTTGCCCGAGAGGCGTTCGGCGAGCGCGGTGAACTCCGACGTGCTCGCGTTGCCGTAGCGCTTCGTGGTGGCCCATTGCCGCAACAGCGTCGCCATGGCGCTGTCGCCGATGACGTTGCGCAGCGCCGCCAAGGTCATCGCGCCTCGGGTATAGACGGCGGCGTTGAACTCGTTGCCGGCACCGGGGTTGGCAATCGGCACGCCCCAAAAGTCGGTGTCGCGGGCCGGAAGGTCTGCGTAGATCTGGCTGAGGATTTGGTCCGTCGTTCCCTCGCCATGGGTCTCCGACCAGAGCCACTCGGCATACGAGGCGAAACCCTCGTTGAGCCAAATGTCTTTCCAGTTGCGGACGCTGACGGAGTCCCCGAACCACTGGTGGGCGTTCTCGTGCACGACGACGTACATGTTGCTTCCCCCGCCCCAGAAACCGGACGTGTAGACGGGGCGGTTTTGGGTCTCGAGTGCGTACCCAAAGGGCACCTTCGGGATGACGCCACCGACGGAGGTGAACGGGTAGGGGCCGAAATGCGCCGAGGCCCAGTTGATGACCTCAGGAGTGCGCAGCAGGTCGGCGCGGGCTTGGGACACATCGGCTCCCCGGCGCGTCGTGATCGCGGTCGTGTAGGGCCGACCTTTCGCCGTGCCAGTCAGCACCTCGTATTGTCCGACGGCCATAAACGCGAGGTAGGTGGCCATGGGCTTGCCCGTCGACCACTTCCAGGTGTCCTTCGTCGCCCCACTCGTCTTGCCGACGAGATCACCCGGGCCAATCGCCTCCAAGCCCTTGGGCACCGTGAACGCGAAGTTGAAGGTGGCCTTATCGCGCGGGTGATCGTTGCTGGGGAACCACCACGCGGCGATCTCCGGCTCGCCGAGGGCAACGATCTCCGAGCCGGAGCCGATCCAGGGGTTGATCCCGCCGTTGGAGATGGCGCTCGGGACGCCGGTGTAGGTGACCTTGACCACCATCTCGGAACCGGACTTGAGGACCGCCGCTGGTTTGATGACGAGCTCATGCGGGTCTGGTTTGGTGAATGTGGTCGGGGCACCGTTGACGGTGACGGTCGTTGCCGTGAGCAGCAGGTCGAGATTGAACCTCGTGAGGTCTTGGGTGGCCTTCGCCTTGATGACGGCCGTCCCGGTGATGCGTCCCGTCGTCGGCGCATAGTCAATCGCCAGGTCGTAGCTCGTGACGTTGTAACCGCCGTTGCCGTATCGCGGGTAGTACGGATCGCCGATCCCCGCAGCCCCTGGGCCCGCGGCATACGCACCGGTTGCTGTCACCAAGGTGAGCGCGGCCCCAGCGGCGCTGACTTGGAGCCGTCGCGAGCGTCGTTGTCGGATTGATCTGGCCACGGGAACCCCCAATGCGGTGCGGATAGTGCTTGCCACCCTACAGGCAGGCGCCGACAGGGCCCGGGGATCGTGCCGCCGAGTTGCGTTGGCGGCGGCACTGGCGTAGGACTAGCGCCCGTGGTCACTCGTCGCCCTCCACCGTCCGAACCCCGGTTTGGGGCCTTCCTTGCCACCGGGGCCGTGCTCGGCTTCCTCGTGGGCGCCGTGTCCGCGGTGAGCACACCGGGAACGAGCGGCTACTCGGCGTCGGCCGCCTTCGGATATCTCGCCGTGCTCGGCGGCCTGCTCGGGGCCTTGCTTGGCGGCGTCGTCGCCGCGATTTTCACCCGCCGGGGCTAGCAGGCATTCACCCGCCGGGGCTAGCGGGCAGCTAACGGCCGATCAGCGGCCAGCTCAACGGCCGGGACTCACCGGGGATAACGCCGGGACTCACCGGGGGATGACCCGGCGCGATCCGAGCGCCTCGTGCGTCCCCCGTCACGCCGCCAATGAGGGGCAGCGTCGGTTCTTGGCCGTATGTTGTGTCTCAAGCGTGCCAACGCGCCCGGGCAAGTGCTCGGGCGACTTCCGAAGGCACAGGATCGATAACGGGAGTGATCATGAGCCACGGCGATGGCGCTGGCGGTCAAGGCGATGCGGGGCGGAAGTGGCAGAGCCCTCCGGGCGCGGGAGCGCAGGGCCGCACGGTCGGCGTCGAGAAGGTGGTTTCGTGGGCCGAGGAGACGCGTCGATACCGCCGCTCTCCCGCGGGTTGGTGGTGGCTGGCCCTCTTTGGGGTGCCGTTGCTCTTCGCCGTGATCGGCCTTGCCTTCGCTGACCCCGACGACTCGACGGCGTCCGCTAAGCCCACCTCGTCGGCAACGGGATCCTCAACCTCCTCGGGCTCGACATCCTCTGGTTCGACGCCGTCTGGTTCGACATCGTCGGGTTCGACGTCGGCAGGCAATGAGGGGCCGGTCGGCGTCCTTGCGAGTGATCCCTTCGCGGTGCGACGCGTCGGCAACGGTGCCTTCCTGTCCGCGACCGTCCCCGACGACGCCGCGAAGACGGCCCTCGTTGCGGGTGTCCAGGCGGCCCTCGACCCCGTGCAGGTCGACGCCACCGGAGTTGTCGTGACCCCCGGTACCAAGGGTCCCGAGGTCACCAAGCTCGCCGGAGTGCTCACCGCGTTCAAGGACACCGGGGACTTCGGCGTCGCCTATGACCTGAAGAAGCTGACCTACTACGGCGTCGCCGCCTCGGATGCTGCCAAGGCTGGCGCGGCCAGTGCGGTCGGGTCCGCCTGGGCTGGAGTGCCGACCGCCGGTGACGGTTTGGTCGTCGGCGGCAACGCCTGCGCCCAACTCCAAAGCCAGATCAAGGTCCTGCTCGACGGGACCATGGTCACGTTTGTCACCAACGGGATGACGCTCAACCGGGAATCCTCGAAGGTTCTGACCGACATTGCCCAGCTGGTCAAGGCCTGCCCAGACGCGAGCCTGGCGATCGTTGGTCACACCGACAACACCGGAAGCAACGCCACCAACGAGCGAGTGAGCACGCTCCGCGCCGAGGCAGTCAAGACCTTCCTCGTCGCTGCGGGCGTTCCTGCTGCGAGCCTGACTACGGCGGGCAAGGGTGAGACCGAGCCGCTGCTCCCCAACGACACGGCCGCCCACCGGGCGCTCAACCGCCGCTTCGAGATCACGGTTAAGTGAGGAAGCTATGACATTCATTACGACTTTCTTGTTGGTCCTGCTCGCGTTCGCGGGTGGCGCCTTGCTCGCGTGGCTTGTCGCGCGCACCCAGATCAGAGCGACCAATCCGGACGAGGCGTTCGCCGATGTCCCCGAAACCCGCGCTATCGGAGGACGTCGATGAAGTGGTGGCTCATGGCCCTAGCGTTCTTGCTGGGCGCCGTCCTGACTTGGATCGCGATTGTTCGGACAACGACCCGCGAGGTGCGCATCGTCGAAGAGCGGCCCGTTCGTGGGCGCGGCGGCAGGCAGGCTGCCGCCGCCCTGGGGACTGCGGGGGCGGGGGCAGCGACGGTCTACACCGGCAAGTCGATGGACGCCGAGGTCGTCGCGCCGATCGCTGCGCCGGCGGTGCCAGAGGCCGAGGGCTCCTCGCTTTCCGGTGACGTGGACGATTTCGACCTTCCCGAGACCGGACTGCCTGGTATGAACGTCGCCGCGCCCGCCGCGGCTGCTGCGGCTGTCGTCGCCTTGGACGCTCCGGGCGTGGATCTGGACGCTCCGGCGGTGGATCTCGATGCCGCAGCTCCGGTGGTGGATCTGGACGCCCCTGCGGTAGATCTTGATGCACCTGCCGTGGATCTGGACGCCCCTGCGGTAGATCTTGATGTGGCCGCCCCTGCGGTGGATCTCGATGCACCTGCCGTGGATCTGGACGCCCCTGCCGTGGATCTTGATGTGGCCGCGCCTGCGGTGGATCTCGATGCTCCGGTCGTGGATCTGGACGCTCCGGCGGTTGATCTGGATGCGGCCGTGCCCGTGGTGGATCTGGACGCCCCTGCCGTAGATCTCGATGCCCCTGCGGTGGATCTGGACGCTCCGGTCGTGGATCTGGATGCGGCCGTG
>CAZACX010000008.1:0-46590 GCA_964483685.1 uncultured Intrasporangiaceae bacterium | reverse complement strand
GCGGTCCGGTTGGCTGGGACATCAAGGGCAACGCCGACTCGATGCTCTTCCACACCCCCGAAAGCCCCTGGTACAAGCGCACCAAGGCCGAGGTCTGGTTCAAGGACGAGGACACGGCAAAGGCCGCCGGATTCGCCCACTGGGACCACGAACGACGCTAGCCACGGCTGCGGCGGTCCGTCACTTCGGCGGATCGCCGCCCGCGTTTCATCACCGCCGCCGCGGGACACCCGAGGTCGGCTCGGTCAACTGTGGAAGACTGCCCGCGTGCCACGCGGAGACGGACGACTCTCACATGACCTCCTCCCCGGTGAGCGCGGTCCCCAGGACGCGTGCGGCGTCTTTGGGCTCTGGGTTCCCGGTGAGGACGTTGCCAAGCTCGCCTATTACGGCCTCTACGCACTTCAGCATCGCGGTCAGGAATCGGCGGGAATCGCCACCTCCGACGGGCGCAATATTCTGGTCTACAAGGATATGGGCCTCGTCAGCCAGGTCTTTGACGAACGCTCCCTCGCCACGCTCAAGGGGCACATCGCCGTCGGGCACTGCCGATACTCCACGACCGGTGCCTCCAATTGGGAGAACGCCCAACCGACGCTCGGTGGCCACAGCGGTTTCACCGTCGCTCTTGCCCACAACGGCAATCTCATCAACTCCGCCGAATTGCGCGAACACGTCATGGACCGGGCCGCCGAGGGATTCGATGTGCACGCCGGTGAACTGCGACGCGGCAACTCCACCGACACGGCGCTCGTGACGGCGCTCCTCGTCGACGACCCCGCCAAGGCGATCGAAGAGCGCGCCATGGAAGTCCTCCCCCGGTTGCGAGGCGCCTTCTGCTTCGTGTTCATGGACGAGCACACGCTGTATGCCGCCCGCGACGCCCAAGGGATCCGCCCGCTCGTGCTCGGACGCCTCGAGCGGGGCTGGGTGGTGGCGAGTGAAACCGCGGCCCTCGACATCGTCGGAGCCTCGTTCATCCGTGAAGTCGAGCCCGGCGAAATGATCGTCATTGATGAAAAGGGCCTGCGCAGCAAGCGTTTCGCCGAGACGAAGCGCAAGGGGTGCGTCTTCGAATACGTCTACCTCGCCCGGCCGGACACGAGCATCAACGGGCGGGTTGTCCACGAAGCTCGGGTCGAGATGGGCCGCACGCTGGCCATCGAGCATCCCGTCGACGCCGATCTCGTCATTCCTACGCCGGAATCGGGCACCCCGGCCGCCATCGGCTACGCCCAGCAATCGGGTATCCCGTACGGGCAGGGGCTGGTCAAGAACGCCTATGTCGGGCGCACGTTCATCCAACCGAACCAGACGATTCGCCAACTGGGCATCCGCCTCAAACTCAACCCCCTGCGCGAGGTCATCAAGGGACGTCGGCTCATCGTCGTCGACGACTCCATCGTGCGCGGCAACACCCAGCGCGCCCTCGTGCGAATGCTCCGCGAAGCTGGGGCCGCCGAGGTTCACGTGCGGATCTCCTCGCCCCCGGTGAGGTGGCCTTGCTTCTACGGCATCGACTTCGCCACCCGCGCGGAGTTGATCGCCACCGGCATCGGCGTCGAGGAAGTCCGCAACTCGATCATGGCCGACTCCCTCGGCTACATCAGCGAGGAAGGCATGATCGCCGCGACCGGACAGTCGGCCAACGAACTGTGTAGGGCCTGCTTCACCGGCTCCTATCCGCTGGACCTGCCGGAGGACGACCGGCTCGGCAAGGGACTCTTGGAAATGCAGCTTCCCGTCGACCTCAACAACGCGTGACGCTAGCCTTGGGCACCGTGAGCGAGCAGATCACCTACGCGTTGGCCGGCGTCGACGTCGAGGCAGGCGACAAGGCCGTCGAGCTGATGAAGGCGTCGGTGCGTGCGGCGACGCGCCCCGAAGTGCTCGGCGGACTCGGCGGGTTCGCCGGGATGTTCGATGCCTCCGCGCTGACCCGGATGACGCGCCCCGTGCTCGCGACCTCCACCGATGGCGTCGGCACCAAAGTCGCCATTGCACAAGCCCTCGACAAGCACGACACGATCGGCTTCGACTTGGTTGGCATGGTCGTCGACGACATCGTCGTCTGCGGCGCAGAACCGCTCTTTATGACGGACTACATCGCGACCGGGCGCGTCGTCCCCGAGCGTGTTGCCGCCATCGTTGGGGGCATCGCCGCCGCGTGTGCCCAGGCGCGCGTTGCCCTCGTCGGCGGGGAAACCGCGGAGCACCCGGGCCTGCTCGCCCCGGATGAATACGACATTGCCGGCGCGGCGACCGGCGTCGTCGAGTATGCCGATGTGCTCGGCCCCGAGCGCGTCCGCAGCGGCGATGTCGTTCTCGCCCTCGGATCGTCCGGATTGCACTCCAACGGCTACTCCCTCGTCCGGCGCGTCATCGCCGCCGCCGGCTGGGCCCTTGATCGCCATGTCCCCGAGTTCGGGCGCACCCTCGGCGAGGAACTGCTGACCCCCACCCGGGTGTATGCCGCCGACCTCCTCGACCTCATCAACACGCCGGGAATCGATATCCATGCGCTTTCGCACGTCACCGGGGGCGGGCTCGCCGCCAACTTAGCCCGGGTCCTTCCCGCGACGGCCTTCGCTCGGGTCGACCGGGCCACCTGGACCCTCCCTCCGGTATTCACCACGATCGGTGAACTGGGCAACGTCCCGCAGGCCGACCTCGAACGCACCCTCAACCTCGGAGTCGGGTTCGTTGCCATGCTCCCGGCCGAGCACGCGCAGGCAGCCACTGCGCTCCTGGCAGCGCGCGGCATACCCGCGTGGGTCTGTGGTGAGGTGCACGCGCTGGAGGCCGCGCCAGTCGAGCCGGGCAGCGAGATTGTGCGGGGGGCCAAGGGCGTCGCGGGCGGATCCGTGCAACTCATCGGCCGACACGCCGGGCGCGCAGTCGCACCGCCCCGATAGATTGCAGGTATGCCGAAGCGCACACTAACGCTCATTCCCATCCCGGCCCCGGGGGCCCAGGATGTCCTGCTCAGCGCCAACGGAACGGCGTACACCGGAACCGCAGACGGCTCGATTTGGGCGGTGAAACCCGGTGCGGGCCAGGCCAGGCGGGTCGCCAACACCGGGGGCCGACCATTGGGGCTCGAATGGTTACCGGACGGACGACTGCTCGTATGTGACGCGCGCAAGGGGCTGCTCGCCGTCACGTCCACGGGGCAGGTCGAAACGCTCGCTGACGCCGTCGACGGGGTCCGGATGCGGTTGTGCAACAACGCTGCCGTGTTGCGGGATGGGTCGATCTACTTCACCGACGCGAGCACCAAGTGGTCGCTCGACCAGTGGCAATCCGATCTCGTGGAGGACACCTGCACCGGCCGACTCCTGCGGCTCGTCCCCGGCGGCACGCCGCAGGTGCTCCTCGGCGGCCTCAGCTTCGCCACGGGCGTGGCCAAGGCCGCCGATGAATCGTTCGTCACGGTCGCGGAGACCGGCCACCGCCGCATCCGCCGGTACTACCTGTCGGGGCCCGATGCGGGCAATGCGGATGTGTTCGTCGAGGACTTGCCCGCACACCCCAACAACAGCAGCCTGGGGACCGACGGCCTGATCTGGACCACGGCCACCTCGCCCGCCGCCCCGACTCTCGCCCTCTTGCAAAAGGCGCCCGCCGTGTTGCGGGCCGCCGCTCGGCGGGCTCCGGTGGCTCTCAAACGCGTGCCGAAGCGGACGGCGCGGGTGGCGGCATACGACGACAAGGGCCGGTTGGTTCACGACGTGGACTGCGACCCGACCCAGTGGCACCTGGCGACCGGGGTGCGGGAGCACAACGGACGGGTGTGGCTGGCGAGCATGAGGGAACCGGCGCTCGCCTTCGTTGACCTGCGACTGCGGCGCTGACGGGCCGGCCCGCGGCCTTAAGTGAGGACGATCTGCGGCCCGGCCTTACGCGAGGACGATCTGCATCGGGCCTTACGCGAGGACGATCTGCGACCCGGCCCTAGGAGAAGACGATCTGCGACCCGGCCTTACGCGAGGACGATCTGCGGCCCGAAGAGGGCCATCGCCTCGAGCGCACGCTGATGATTCTCCGGGGTCGAACCGGCGCACGCCGCCGCGGCAATGCGAATCGTCGCGCCCGCGTCGGCGGCCGGAAGTGCAGTCGACAACACGCAGCAATCCGTGGAAACCCCCGCGAGGGTCAGGCGCGGCTGGTCGCCGACAATCGCACGCAGCCTTGGGCCCCACTTCCCGAAGGTTGGCTCGGTGACCACGAGCCCGGTCACCGAGCGCAGCTCGGCAACGACGTCATAAAGCGGGTCGTCGTCCGGCACGAGCGCGAACGGCCAGTCCCGGAAATAGGGCGCCCAGGACCCGCCGAGGTCGGGGCGCGCGACAAAGCGGGTCACGACCGTGCGCTCCGGTCCGTATGCCGCCGCAAGCGCTGCGATCTCGGGCACGGCGCTCGCCCACATTGGCGAACCCCATGCGCTGGTGTCAGGGTCGGCGAAGATGACTTGTGGGTCGATGATGACGAGCCACTCCTCGGCCGACGGAGCGAGGAGTTCCTGGGTCACACCCGGCCCTCTTGCCGGGCGACCTTGCCGCGTCGCGCGAGGTAGGTCACGACGAACGACCCGACCAAGGCGAGGAGTACCCCGAGGTTCGCGTAGGCCCAGTTGCCCTCCCAATACCCGGCCTTGGCGTTCCAGGTGCCTAGGCCGAGGGGATCGAGGAGATAGCCCTGCCAATTGTTCCAGTCGGCGTCGACGGCAAAGGAGTTGACGACCAGGCCCCAGCCGATCACTGACATGACGAGCATGGTGGCGATCGACGTCCAGTCGACTGCGCCGTAGCGGCCGTGCTTGTCGAAGAGGGCTTCGTCGTCGTAGTCATGTCGGCGCAGGGCGATGTCAGCGATCATGATGCCGGCCCAACTCGCCAGCGGCACCCCGAGGGTGATGAGGAACGACTGGAAGGGGTTGATGAAGTTCTCCGCGACGAACACGACGTAGAAGGTGCCGAGGGTAAGAATCACCCCGTCGATGAGCGCGGCGGCGGGTCGGGGGATGCGCACACCAAGGCTAAGCAGGGTCAGGCCCGAGGAGTAGATGCCGAGAACGGCCCCGGAGACGAGCGAGAGAATCGCGGCGAGGAGGAAGGGCACCAAGACCCACGTCGGCAGGAGGGTGGCGAGGGTGCCGATGGGGTCGGCCGCGATGCCGTCCCTGATCACCTGGTCGGACCCGGCCAGTGCCAGGCCATAACAGACGAGCAGCGCGGGAGCGAGGGCGCCGCCAAGGGTGTTCCAGCCGACGATCGCGGCGCCGCTGGCCTCACGGTGCTGGTAGCGCGACCAATCTGCCGCGATATTGATCCAGCCGAGACCGAAGCCGGTCATCACCATGACAAGGGCACCGACGGTGGCCTGGATGCTCCCTGCGGGGATGGCCGACACCGTTGACCACTGCACGTCCGAGATCGTCATGGCGACATAGAGCAGCGTGATCGCACCGGTGATCCACGTCAGCACCGACTGCATCCGCATGATGAGGTGGTAGCCCGCAACGGAGGCCCCGACGATGAGGGTGGCAACGACGAGCGCGGCGACGACTTTCGTCGCCGTACCGCCGCCCCACCCGAGGCGCTCGAAAATGGTCGAGGTAGCGAGGACCGCGAGAATCGCGAGGAACGTCTCCCAGCCGATCGAGACGAGCCAGGAGATCACACCTGGCAGCTTCTGTCCCTGGACCCCGAAGGCGGCGCGGGACAAGATCATCGTCGGGGCTGATCCCCGCTTGCCCGCGATCGCGATGACCCCGCAGAGCATGAACGAGGCGACAACGCCAACAATCGTGACGAGGACCGCCTGCCAAAACGAGATCCCGAAACCGAGCACGAACGCGGCATACGAGATGCCGAACACGGAGACGTTGGCCGCGAACCAGGGCCAAAGGAGGTTGCGGGGCTGGGCTGTCCGCTCGGCCTCGTCGATGATCTCAATTCCGGTCGTCTCGACGCCGAGGGCGACGATCCGTTCGACGGCGCTGCGGGTGCTGACATCACTCATATGAGGAGCGTGCCAGATCGACACGTCACAACGCAGCCAAGCGGCGGGTTAGGCCGTCAATGTTGCCCAGAAACCCAGCGACCGTAGTCGTCCTCGTCGTCGTCCTCGGTGTCGGCCGACGCGAACCGCGTTTGGTCGAGCCGTGGACTGCCGTGTAGTTCGCGTTCAAGCGCGCTGAGGTCAGTATTCGGTGAGTAGTACTTCAACTCCCGAGCGACCTTGGTCTGCTTGGCTTTGGCCCGGCCGCGCCCCATGGCGTGACCCCCTCGTGCGTCAAGCGGGACGACATCACTCGGTAGAAAGGCCAACTGGCCTATCCACTTCGCGCAGCGGTCCCGGAAAAGTGGTTTGTCGTGGGGGCAACGGTACATGGTGTTGGCCCCCTCGCGTTCCCATGATCGCCAACACGCCCCGGAGCCACCACTTCACCGCGCTGGTCGGACGACCGGGGTTACGCTTCCGAGGTGCCCGCGGGAGGGTTCGGTCTCGTGACCGAATTGTGATCGCCTGGAACCCAACCCGCGGCCTCAGTGGGACGTGTCTTTGCTGACAACGATGTCGAGGCCGAGGTTTTGGTCGAATTGGGAGTGGATGATGAACGCACGAACTGGGTTCTTTCCGGCGGTTCTGGTGGCGCTGGCGCTGGCTGGTTGCAGCCCAACGTCGACGCCGTCGGCGCCGGAGTCGACGGCCACAGGGGCAACGTCGACGTCCACGAGCACCTCCACGACGCCATCCGCTACCTCGACGTCCGCTACCTCGACGTCCGCTACGTCGACGTCCGCTACGTCGACGCCGTCCGCTACCTCGTCGACGCCCAGTGGCACGACGACGAAGGCCTCGACGTCCACGAGCACCTCCACATCGTCCACGAGCACCTCCACATCGCCCACGACACCGACGACGCCCAGTTCGACAACGACGACGCCACCACCTCCGATCACCGATACGTCGACGATGCACGAGGGCGACGAGGGGCCAGCTGTCCAGCGAATGCAGCAGCGCCTTTCGGGCCTCGGCTATTGGCTCGGGACCCCGGATGGCGAGTACGGCTACTTGACGACCCAGGCCGTCATGGCGCTGCAAAAGACGGCCGGGCTTGGTCGGGACGGAACGTACGGTCCGGCAACGAAACGGGCCCTCGACGCGGGGACGCGCCCACGGGTGGTCGTGAGCGGCACCGCCGTCCAGATCAGCCTTGCGAGCCAAGTGTTAACGGTTGTCGAGAACGGCAAGATCACCGCCATCCTCAACACGAGCACCGGGAGTGGCCAGCCGTATGTCAGTGAGGGGGTCACGAAGGTGGCGGTCACCCCAAAGGGCACCTACTCGGTGATTCACGAAGTCAACGGACTCGACCACGGCCCGCTCGGGACCCTGTACCGGTCCAAGTACTTTGTGGGTGGCTACGCGGTGCACGGCTACACGAGTGTTCCGGCCTATCCCGCATCCCACGGCTGTGCCCGGGTGAGTAACCAGGCGATGGACATGATCTGGTCCCGGAACCTCATGCCGATGGGTCGCACCGTCGTCGTCTTCTGACGTGCGGCGCCCCTCTGACGTGCGTCTCGCCGCCCTGCGGAGGCGCGCTCGACCTCTTGCCTCGGCGCCCCCAACGGGGCACCTCGGAAGAGGGGCGCCCTAGCGCACCATCGTGCGTAGTGCCGCCGTGAAGGCGGGTCCCGCGGTCGTCCAGTCGTAGTCGGCGCGGGCCGCGGCATACCCGTTGGCGCCGAGCCGGGCCGCCTCCTGCGGGTCCGCACGCAACGCGATGAGTGCCGCCACGGTCGCCTCGGCGTCCTCGAAGGGCACCACCACGCCGGCGTCGGCGTCCCTGACGAGGGCGGCCGCGACCGGCAGCGGTGTCGTCACCGCCGGGATGCCGTGGGCGAAGTACTCGACGATCTTGGTCGGGCGGGAGTGGCGATAGTTGGGCAGATCCTGGAGCAACGACAGGCCCGCGAGCGCTCCCGGCAACTTCGCCATCGCCTCGCCGCTCGGGAGGAAGCCGAGCCACGTCAGCCAGCCGGCCCCCGCCGCCGAGGCGAGCAATTCCGTCGACTCAGCGTCCTTGGCCCCACCGATGATCTCGACCCGGCAGCCGCCCTGGGTGCGCTCGTGGAGGAGACGGGCGACGTCGACCATGACCGCCGCCCCGCGGGCCATCGTCACCGTTCCCACATAAACGACACGATCGCGACCAGGCGGCGGCACCGCAGCCGGGACTTTCACGGTGTTGGGCACAACCTCGTGGGGCCTGCGGAATCGGTCCTGGTAGGCGAATTCGGCCAAGAGCAAGCGGTGGCGTCGCTCGGCGAGGTGCTCGGCGAGGTGCCAGCTGCGCCCGGCGAGGCTGCGCACCGCTTCGGGCAGGTACTCCTTCACCTGGAAGGCGGCGCCCGGATCCTCGTGGACATCCCACACGAGGTTACGAAGGCGCAGCCCTGCGGCCGCGGCGAGCAGCTCGGGGTCGTGGATCAGCACGAGGTCGTGATCGTGCCCCTCGGATTTGAGGAGCCGCCGGGCCGCCCGGGCTGCGGTCAGCCGATCACGGCCAACGGCCCTGGGCAGGGTGATCGCCCGCACCCCGGCCACCTGCGGGAGGCGACGGTCGTATGCCGCGAACGGCGCGGCATACGTCACCTGCCAGCCATCGGCGAGGAGGGCGTCGATCTGGCGGTGCCGGATTCGGGAGTCTTCCGGGTCGTGAACGACGGTGACAACGAGGACGCTCGGCCGGCTCACGTGGGCCCCGGCGTCGGGGGATCAGGCTTCGGCGTGGGTTGGGTCGGCGTGGGTGGCTTCGGTGCGGAATCCTTCGGTGCGGGTGGTTGCGGTGCGGATTCCAGCGTGGGCGGCGTCGGCGCCGGCTTCGGCTTGGCGGCCGGCTTCTTGGGGGACGTGGCCTCATAGGCCGTCATGACGACGTCGGTCGGTCCGTCGGCGATGAGTTCCCCGCGATGCATCCACAGCACCCGGTCGCACAATGCGCGGATCGTCGCATCGGAGTGGGAGACGAGGAAGACAGTTGACGCCTCGGACCTGATTTCGTCGACCTTCGCGCTGCTGCGCGCCTTGAAGTCGGCATCGCCAGTGGCGAGGGCTTCGTCGATGAGGAGGACATCGGGGGCCGCGGCCGTCGAAATGGCGAACCGCAGCCGGGCGCCCATACCTGAGGAGTAGGTCGACATCGGCCGGTAGATCGCCTCGCCGATGCCGGAAAACTCGACGATGTCATTGAATCGCTCGCGGACCTGGGCCCGGGTCAAACCGAGGGCCTGGCCACCGATATAGATATTTCGCTCCCCGGTCAGGCCGCTCATCAACACGGCGTTGACACCGAGCAGGGCGGGCTCACCTCGCAGGTAGACCTGCCCCTTCGTCGGGGGAAGGAGCCCGGCGATGGCCCGAAGCATCGTCGACTTCCCGGAGCCATTGCGCCCGACAATGCCGATGGATTCGCCGTGGTAGGCGACGAACGACACGTCCTTGACAGCCTCGACGATTTGCGCATTGCCGAGGTCCTTGCCGCGCCCGAGCAGTGACCGGAAGACGGATTCATCATCGGCTCCCGCAGGTGCGGCCGCTCGCTTTCCGCCGACCACGCGAAACGTGATGTCGAGGTGCGAGACAATGACGGAAGGAGTTGTCTTAGGCGCGTCCATAGCGCGCCTCGTCCCACCAGAAGAGCCACAATCCGAGAGTGGGGAGGAGGATTGCCCAGCCGAGCCCGAAAAGCCATTCCCGGGGGGAAAAAGCGATCTCGGCCAGCAAACACTGACGGGCGAGACTGATAGGCAATGCGAAGGGTTGCAAAGTCAGAATTTCGTGAACGATGTGGTTGTGCCGTGCATAGGTGTCGATGCTGAAGAAAACTCCGGAAATGTAACGCAAGAGTCGAATCGCAACGGGGATGAGATTGCCCAAGTCCCGGGAAATGTTCACGAGACGTGCGGCCATGAAGGCGAGGCCGCTCAAGATCGCGGTCTGGATCAGGAGTGCCACCGGGAGGAGCAACCAGGTCCAGCGCAGCGGCTCGCCGGTGGCGAAGAGGACGACGAGGAGCACGCCCACGGCCGGCAGCGCGGTCACGAACTCGGTCAGCGTTTCGGAGATTGGCAGGACGGCGCGAGGGAATCGCAGGGCGCGGACGAGGCCCAGGTGCCCGGTCACGGCCTTGGCGCCCTTGGTTACCGCCGACGAGGTGAAGGAAAAGATGATGACGCCCAGGGCGAGGAAGCCGACGTAGTTGTCGACGCCCTTACGAGTCGGGACCAAGAGTCCGAAAATGAGGAAGTAGGAGGCGATGAGGAGCAACGGGTTGAGGACCGTCCACAGCACCCCGAGGCGGTCGCTGCTGTTGCGGTTGATTGATTGGCTCGTGGAGAGGGTCCAGATGAAGGAACGCCGTTGCCACAGGCTGCGCAGGTAAGCGCCGAAGGGTGGTCGACCGCCGAGCGCGGGCAACCCATGCGCGGCGGCCAGTGCGGCAGCCTCGTCGGCGCTGAGTGCCGGTGGAAGATCAGGCCCCACCGGCCGGCTCGTCACAGGCGGTGGACCTTCGCACTGGGCGTGGCGACGCCGCGGGTGTCGAAGAACCGCCGGGCAGCGCCGCTGAGGGCTTCAATGTCATAGTCCCGGTGGTTTTGGACGAGGACGACGAGATCGGCCTGGGGGACCGCTTCGTCGAGGTCATCGGCACGGGTCGCACGATCTCCGAGGGCCCGCCACTCCTGCACATGTGGGTCATGGAAGGTGACGATGGCGCCCTTGTCAGCGAGCTGGCGCGCAAGCGGCACGGCAGGTGATTCCCGTTGATCGGCGATGTTTGGCTTGTACGTCACGCCCAGGAGGAGGATTGTGGAACCGCGCAGGGGCTTGCTGTCCTCGTTGAGGAGGTTCTGGATGCGTTGCACAACATAGGCAGGCATCGTCGAGTTGATCTCTTGGGCCAACTCGACAAAACGGAAAGGATATCCAAGTCGGGCACGCACGTTGTGCGAGAGATAGTTGGGGTCGATCGGGATGCAGTGCCCACCAACGCCCGGGCCGGGATAGAATGCCTGGAATCCAAACGGCTTCGTCTTGGCGGCGTCGATGACATCCCACAAGTCGATGCCGAGGTCATGGCAAAAGCGCGCCATCTCATTGACAAGCGCAATGTTGATGTGCCGGTAAGTGTTTTCCAGTAGTTTGGCTGTCTCCGCTTCCCGGGTTCCCTTGGCGCGCACAACGGTGTCGACGAATTGGCCATAGAAGGCCGCGGCCACGTCACCACACGCGGGCGTCTGCCCGCCCACCACCTTGGGGGTGTTCTTGGCGCCAAAGCTCTCGTTACCGGGGTCGATGCGCTCTGGCGAGAAGGCGAGGTGGAAGTCGGTTCCCGCGATGAGGCCGGTCTCCTCCAGGATCGGGCGGACAACCTCGTCGGTGGTGCCGGGATACGTCGTCGACTCAAGGATGACGAGCATCCCCGGGCGCAGGTTGTCTCGGATCGTCGTGACCGCCGAGATCACCGGGCCGAGGTCAGGCCCGCCCTCGTCCGACAGCGGGGTGGGCACGCAGATCACGATGGTTCGGGCCTCGGCGAGGCGGCTCGCGTCGGTGGTGGCCTCAAAGCCGGCGGCCCGCATCTCGGCGATATCGTCATCGCTGAGGTCGTCCACGTGGGAGTGGCCGGCGTTAAGCCCGTCGACCACGCGGGCGGTGATATCAAATCCAAGGACCTGGAGCCCCACGCGGCTCGCCTCTTGGGCCAATGGCAGGCCGACGTAGCCGAGGCCAACGATGGCGACGTCGAGCGACATCACGAAACTCCTTGTGCAGACGAGGCCCCGGAGACTGACTCGCCCGGGGAAGGAACCGCACCCGAAACGTCTCGTTGGGTCGGGTGTCGAGCGCCTGGAGTCTAGCCTAGGGGGCCTGCGGCTCCCTTAGCTCTCTGGCATGATCGAGCCACCATGTCCTCCCCTCTCCACCCTGCCACGGGTGACCGCCCGGGTGACCGCCCGACGGTCGCGCGCACGCGGCATACCGGCGCTGAACCGCGGGTCTTGTTGATGTCGAGCAATGGCGCGGGGATGGGGCACTTGACCCGGCTGCTCGCCTATGGCCTGCGCCTTGGTGAGGGCGTCGATCGCTACGTGCTCTCGATGTCGCAGGCAGTACCGGTCGTCGCGCAATACGGGTATAGGTACGAGTACCTCCCGTCCGGCGGCGCCTTGGGGATGGTGGCGTCCACGTGGCGCCCCCTCTTTCGCGAGCGCCTGATCGAGACCATTGGCCGGGTGGCGCCCAGCGTCGTCGTCTTTGACGGCACTCATCCGTATGCCGGGATCGACGCGGCGATGGCGGCCCACCCCGGCGTCCGGTGGGTGTGGTCGCGGCGCGGGATGTGGAAGCCGGGTCCCAACGACGACCAGGTGGTCAAGAGCGAGTGGTTCGATGAGGTGATCGAGCCCGGTGACCTCGCGGCACCTTGTGACCGGGGCGTTACGTCGACGGCGGCTGCCCATCGGGTCGGTCCCGTGACACTGTGCGATCTCGCTGAGGGCCTTCCCCGTGACGAGGCCCGGGCCGCCTTGGGGCTGCCACCGACGGGGGCGATCGGCCTCGTGTCGTTGGGGGCTGGAAACATCAACGACACCAGTGGTGACGTCGGTGCCGCGGCTGCAGGGCTGCGGGCCGCGGGCTGTGCCGTCGCCGTCACCCAGGTCGAGATCGCCGCGGCCGGCGCCTCCGCCGGGGTGCTTCCGGTGCGGGCGTACCCGCTGGCACGCTATTACGCGGCCTTTGACGTCGTCATCGCGGCGACCGGCTACAACTCGTTCCACGAACTCATGCGGATGGCTGTGCCGACGCTCTTCGTCCCCAACCTTGCGACCGCGGTCGATGACCAGGAAGCACGCGCCAGGTATGCCGCGGACCAGGGCTGGGCGCTGACGCTGTCGACGCTGACGCCCGAGGCGGTGGCGGCGGCGGTGACGATCTTGCTCGCCGACGGCCCCGCGATGGCCCGCCGGGCGGCGGCCGCGGACCCCGGCAACGGGGCGATGGCGGCGGCGACCCGGTTGCGGGAGTTGGCGGGGTTGTCGTGAGTACGCCACCGACGTGGCTCAAGGTCGCTGTCCGCACCGTGCGCCGGTCTCCGAGGCTGTCTGCTGCGGCCGATTCCGCGCTGGCGCACGCGCGCGGCAACCGAGCGATGGTCGATATCGCGAACCGGGTCTTCGGGCTCGATTTCACCCAGCCGATCGTGTTCCTCAACGCCGGACGGGCCCTGGCTGAGGTCAGTGCGGTGGAACGGTTGCCTATCGTCCTCGTCCGGGCGGTGGGGGTGTCGGCGACGGAACTGCCCGGGTTGCTTGCCGACCTGGAGGCGCTGCAGCGCCGGACCCAGGGATTTCGACCGGTGCTCGTGCTCGAGACGCCCGCGTTCCGAGAGGTCCGCGAGTTCGGCTATCCCATGGAACTGGTTGTGCCCGAGGCCGAGTGGTCCTTTGACGCCCAATGGAGCGACTATGTGGCGAACCGGGTGGCGACAATGTTCTTCCGCTACCGGGCGTGGCTCATCGTCGACGTCGAGCGTGGGCCGCAGGGGGCCGCGGTGATCGACTTGGCCGGGCGGCGGATCTTGGAGCAGCTTGAGCACTATCTGCCCGGAAGAGCCGACGGGGCGTCCCGGTCGACTTAGGCTGTGCTCCCATGATGCCCGCAGCCCTTCCGGTCCCCATCCCGAGTTGGGGTTCGTGGTCGGTGGCGGACCTGGTTGCGGCCAAGGCCGGTCGCCGGGTGAGCGTTGTCATTCCGGCCCGCGACGAGGAAGACACGGTCGGGGCGGTGGTGGCCGCGGTGCGCCGCGACTGGCTTGAGCGCACACCATTGGTCGATGAGGTCATTGTCATCGACAGTGATTCCGTCGACGGAACGGCCGCGCGGGCCCGTGCGGCCGGAGCAGTCGTGTTCTCAGCAAAGGACATCCGCCCCGATCAGGGCCCCGCCGAAGGCAAAGGGGAGGCGCTGTGGAAGGGGCTCCAAGTCAGCACCGGCGACCTCCTCGTCTTCCTCGACGCGGACCTTCTCGAGTGGGGCACGCACTTCGTGCCGGGCCTCTTGGGGCCGCTGCTCCTTGACGATCAAGTCCAGCTCGTCAAGGCCGTGTACGACCGGCCGATGCTCGACGAGCACGGTCACGAGGCCGAGAGCGGTGGCCGCGTGACCGAGCTCGTGGCCAGGCCCCTGCTCGCGCTGCACTGGCCGGCCCTCGCCGGCATCATCCAACCCCTCTCCGGGGAATGGGCAATCCGGCGGGCGGCCTTCGAGCGGCTCTCGGTTCCGATGGGGTATGGCGTTGAAATCGCCGCCCTGATCGACGTTGCGGAACTGTTTGGGGCTGAGGCGGTGGCACAGGTCGACCTGGGCCGTCGGACGCACCGCCACCACCGGCACGACACCCTGGGCCCCATGGCCGTGCAGGTGCTCGCTGCCGTCGAAGCGCGCCTTGGTACGCGGCTGCCCGCGCCAACGCCTACGCACCTGGAGTTGCGTCAATTCGACCGGGCCCCAACGGGTTACGTGGCGCGCAGCCGACACGTGAACGTCGGTGAACGCCCCCCGGCGATCACCGTCGCAGACTCCTCGGCTGCAGGCGAGGACTTCTTGGCAACGGGCGCAGGCTCCTTGGTCGCGGGCGCAGGCTCCTTGGTCGCGGGCGAGGGTGCGCAGTGATGCGCTTTCGGCTGGGGCGGCATACGTATGGCGCAAACGCGCGCCTGATCATGGCGATCGTCAACCGGACACCCGATTCCTTCTATGACAAGGGCGCGACGTGGGCGACGTCGGCGGCCCACGAGCGGGTGCGCGAGGTGATCGCCCAGGGCGCCGACATCATTGACGTCGGGGGCATCAAGGCCGCGCCGGGGGCCGTGATCGACGCCGCCGAGGAGAAGCGGCGAGTCGTCGAGTTCATTGCCGACGTCCGCGCCGAGTTCCCCGACATCGTCATAAGCATCGACACCTGGCGGTCGGAGGTGGCCCGGGCGGCCTGCGCTGCTGGCGCGGATCTCATCAATGACGCCTGGGGTGGCGTCGACGCCGAGTTGCCCACGGTGGCCGCGGAATTCGACGCGGCTTTGGTCTGCACCCACACCGGGGGGGCGGTGCCGCGGACGCGCCCGTTCCGGGTCGAATACGACGATGTCGTCGCCGACATCCTGACTTCAACCGTCGGCCAGGCGGAACGGGCCGTGTCGATGGGGGTGGACCGGGAGCGGGTGCTCATCGACCCGGCCCACGATTTTGGGAAGAACACCTGGCACTCCCTCGAAGCGACGCGTCGGCTTCCCGAACTCGTGGCGACCGGCTGGCCGGTGCTGGTTTCGCTGTCGAACAAGGATTTCGTCGGCGAGAGCTTGGATCTGCCGGTGGGGGAGCGGCTCGTGGGAACCTTGGCGGCCACGGCCGTTTCCGCCTGGTTGGGGGCACAGGTGTATCGCGTCCATGAGGTCACCCCCACCCGCCAGGTCCTCGACATGGTCTCAACGATCGCGGGAGACCGGCTGCCCTCGATCACCACCCGGGGCCTGCAATGACCGCGGCATCGGGCGCTTCGCTGGCCGTTGTCGAGGTCGTCGTGTTGCCTAGCGCCGGCCTGCTCCTTCCGGAGTATGTCGGGTTGACGGACCCGGGCGCGCCAATCGGCGACCGTTGCACCGATGCGGTGCGCGCGGCGTTGTCGGCGAACCCGGACCACGTCGTCCTGCTCGCGGGGCACGACCGCGCGCCGCGGCATACCCGGGGGTCGTTGGGTGCGCGGATCGGGCGGCGGGCGCTGTATTTCGGTGGGTGGAGCGGGCGTACCACTGAGGTGATCGTGCCGTTCGATGCGAGCGCGGCCGAGGTTTCGGCGGCGGTGGCGCAGGTGGGCGCGGTGGTGGGGCGCGTCGTGCTCGTCGTCGTCGGGGACGGTTGCGCGAAACGCAGCGAGAAGGCGCCCGGGCACTTTGATGAGCGTTCGTTGGCGCTGGACGGGGTGATCGGTGACGCGTTGGCGGATGCCGATCCGGCGGCGTTGGCCACGCTCGATCCTGTTCTCTGCCAGGAGCTTTGGGCGACAGGACGGGCGGCACTCCAGGTCCTCGGTGGGATTTGTGCCGGGGCGCAATGCCGCCCGCGGACCTACTGGTTTGGCGAGCCGTATGGCGTGGCCTACTTTGTCGCCCGGTGGAGCGTGGGTGCGGTGGCCGACCCCGGCTCGCCCCGAGAGCGACCGGCCGGCACGCCGTCAGCGTAATGTCGGGATTCAACCGCGCGTCGTGAGGGATGAGTCAGCCGCGCAGCCACGCACATACGAGGGGCCCCGATGCCGCATCTTCCTCAGTTCGACGAGAACGACCCGCTCCTCGGGCAGGTCCGCCGGTTGGCGTTGGTGTTGCCCGACGCCGCCGAGAAGGTCAGTCATGGGCGCCCCGCGTTCTTCACCCAGCGGGTCTTCGCCTACTACGGCGGCTCCGTGCGCCGGGAGGGGCAGTGGCTCCAGCACCCACATGCCCTCGTCGTCAAGACCGATGAACAGGAGGCGCGTGCCCTCGCGCAGGACCCGCGGGGTTTCACCCCCGCCTACTTGGGGGCAAGCGGGTGGATCGGGGTCGACGTTGACCACGCCACCGATTGGGGCGAAATCAGCGAACTCTTGGACTCGTCATACCGGCTGACGGCACCGCCCCGCTCAGTGGCGGCCCTCGACCGGGGCGAGTCCGGCACCCGGGGCGAGTCCGGCACCCGGGCGGGACTGGGGGAAGAGTCGCCGCAGGACGTCTGAGAGGGTCATCACGCCCACGAGGCGCTCGCCGTCCAGCACGATGGCGAGGTGGTTGCGCGTCTCGCGCATTTGCGCGAGGGCGGCGTAGACCGGCGTGTGTGCGGCGAGGGTGAACGTCGGCCGCATGAAGGGGGCCGCGGGGACCTCGCCCGCCGAGTTGAGGGTGTCGCGGACGTGTACGACCCCGATGACCTCGGAGCCGGCGGCGAGCAGGATGCGCATGTGCCCCGACCGTTGGGTGGCCTCTTGGACGTCATGGACGGTGGCGTCGGGGCCGACCGTCGTCAGCGAGGCGACCGGAGGGAGCAGGTCGGCGACGGTGAGGGTCTCGAGCCTCAGCGCGCCGGTGAGCTGGCGTGAGTTGCTGGCATCGAGGGCCCCGACGGTTGTCGAGTGCTCGACAAGGTGAAGCAAGCCGCCGGGGTTCTGACCCGTGGCCAGATGGTCGCTCGGCTCGACGCCGAGTCGTCGCAGGACGGCATTCGCCATGGAGTTCAGTGTCCGCAACAGGGGGCGGGTTGCCCACATGAACCCTCGCATGGGCAGTGCGAGCAGGGTGGCTGAGCGTTCGGGGTGGGCGATCGCCCACGACTTGGGCGCCATCTCGCCGATGACGAGGTGGAGGAAGGTGACGAGGATGAGCGCGAGGGCGAACCCCGTGACGTCGGCGGCCCACAATGGCAGACCCCAGGCCTCGAATGTGGGGGTCAGCCAGTGGTGGACAGCGGGCTTGGTGATGGCACCGAGGGCGAGCGTGCAGATGGTGATGCCGAGCTGAGATCCGGCGAGCAGCAGGGTCAGCTCGTTCGAGCTGCGAAGTGCCGCCCTCGCCGAACGGCTCGTTGCGGCGGCGTCCTCGAGACGATGCGGTTTGGCAGCCATGAGCGCAAACTCGACCGCGACAAAGAAGGCGCTGAGGGCGATGATCGACACGGTCGCAAGGATGATGATCGCGGTCTGACTCATGGGGCGACCTCCTGCGTTTCGTCGCGGTCTTCGATCAGGGAGAGGCGAACGAGTGCGGGGACATGGCGCTCAACCTTCAGCACGTCGATGCGGATCACGGTCGGTGCCCGCTCTCCTTCCTGGGCGAGGTCGGCCGGGTCGGGTTCGAGTTCGACCTCGATGCTGGCGCCTGGCTCGGGTAATCCGCCGAACTGGGCGATCACCAGCCCGGCGATGGTCTCGTAGTCGCCGCGCGGGAGGTCGCGCTCGAGGGTGCGTTCGATCTCATCCACGTGGACATCCCCGCCCATAACCCAAATCCCATCGTCGTCGACGACTGGTTGGTCCGGGTGGGCGGGATCGTGCTCGTCGGTGATCTCGCCGACGAGTTCCTCGGCCATGTCCTCGAGGGTGAGGATGCCCGCGAAACCACCGAACTCGTCGACGACGCAGGCCAACTGGTTCCGGGCGGCACTGAGCTCCCGGACGGCATCCGGTAAGGACATCAGGGTGGGGATAACGACCGCGGGACGCACGAGCTCGTGCACCTTGGCGTTCGGCCGACCTCGCGCGGCGAACAGGACATCCTCCAGGTGGATGACGCCGACGATCTGCTCGGCCTCGTCGAGTACCGGGTAGCGGGAGTGATGTGACCCCATCAGCGCACGCACGCGCTGCACCGGGTCGTCAGCCCGGACGGCATCCACCCGGGACCGGGGGATCATCGCGTGCTCGACGTCTCGGTTTGGGAAGTCGAGGATGCGATCAAGGAGGAGCGACAGGTCGGCTGGCAGGTCGCCGCTCTGCTTCGACTGGGCGACGATGTGCTCGAGGTCGCGGGGCGTCGCGGAGTGCTCGACATCGTGAACGGGCTCGATGCGCAGCAGCCTCAGCAGCAGGTTGGACGCCTGGTCGAACACCCAAATGAGCCATCCAAAAAGGGTGAGGTAGAGCAGCGTGGAGCGCGAGAGCCAGCGCGCCAGCGGCTCCGGGCGGGCGATCGCGAGGTTCTTGGGCACCAGCTCACCGAAGAGCATCTGCACCAGGGTCGCCATGGCCAGGGCGAGCACCGTGCCGATCGCGACGCCCAGGCCCAGGGGATACCGGCCCAGCCAAAGATCTGCGCGAGGGAGGCGCCGATCAACGGCTCTGCGACATACCCCACGAGGAGCCCCGTCACGGTGATGCCGAGTTGGGCACCGGAGAGCATGAACGACGTGCGCCCGGTGACCCGAAGTGCCCGGGCAGCGCCGACGTCACCAGCGGCGGCCTGGGCGCCGAGTCGTGAACGGTCCACCGCCATGAAGGCGAATTCCTGGGCGACGAAGTACCCCGTCACGGCGGTGATCAGGAGCACGATCAACACCCCAGTGAGCAGGGATAGCAGGGTGATCACGGGTGGTGCACCCCCTCACGCGTCAGTTCGCGGAGGGGGTATCTGGGATGACCGTCGGGGTCCATGGCCCTTTCGTCGTGAATCGGGCAGCTATTGGGGCAACGGATGGAGCCGCACCCAAGTTCCGGTCAGGCGTCCACGATGACGGGGATAACCAGTGGGCTGCGCCGGTGGGCCCGGTGGGCCCAGGCGGAGGCAGCCCGGCGGACGAGGTCCTCGACATGCTCGAGGTCTTCGATGCCGTCACTGGCCGCCTTGGTCAGGGCCCGCTGGATTGCCGGGGTGGCGCCCGAGAAGTCCATGACCTCGGGTGGGAAGCCATGGGCGAGGTAGTCGGGGTCCTCGGTGAGCTCGCCGGAGTCGGGGTCGACGATGCACACGATCGTCACGACGCCTTCCTCGGCAAGGGTGCGGCGCACGTGCAGAGTTTCCTCGGTGGCGCCGCCCACTGTCATCGAGTCGACATAGATCAGACCGGCGGGCACGGTGCCGGTGATTCTCGCGCGGCCGTCGACGAGGTCGATGACGCTGCCGTCCTGGGCGATGAGGACCCGTTCGGGGTCGACGCCGGTGCGGATGGCGATGTCGGCGTTGGCGCGCAGATGCCGCCATTCGCCATGGACGGGAAGGACGTTGGTCGGCCGGATGATGTTGAAGCAGTAGGCGAGCTCACCGGCGCTGGCGTGGCCCGAGACGTGCACCTTCGCGTTGCCCTTGTGGACGACGGTGGCGCCCCAACGGGTCAGCTCGTTGATGACCCGGTAGATCGCGTTCTCGTTGCCCGGGATCAGCGAGCTCGCCATGAGCACGGTGTCTCCGGCGGTGACTTCCACGGGGTGGTCACGGTTGGCCATCCGGGCAAGCGCAGCCATCGGCTCACCTTGGGAACCGGTCGCGATGATCGTCATCTGATCGGGCCGGAGCCGCTCGAGCGCTTTGAGGTCCTTGACGAGCAGCCCGTCGGGGATGCTGAGGTAGCCGAGCTCGCGGGCGATGCCCATGTTGCGCACCATCGAGCGCCCGACGAAGGCCACCTTGCGCCCGTGCCGGTGCGCGGTGTCGAGGACCTGCTGGATGCGGTGCACGTGGCTGGCGAAGCTCGAAACGATGACCCGGCCCTTGGTGGTGCGGAACACGGTGTCAATGGCGGGCGCGAGCTCACCCTCCGAGATGGTGAACCCGGGTACCTCGGCGTTGGTGGAGTCGACGAGGAACAGGTCGACGCCCTCCTCGCCGAGGCGGGCGAAGGCGCGCAGGTCCGTGACGCGACCGTCGAGGGGGAACTGGTCCATCTTGAAGTCCCCGGTGTGCAGCACCAGCCCGGCCCGGGTGCGGATGGCCACCGCGAGCCCGTCGGGGATGGAGTGGTTGACGGCAACGAACTCGAGGTCGAACGGGCCCGCCTTGCGACGGTCTCCCTCGGCGACCTCGATAGTCGCGGGGGTGATCTTGTGCTCGACCAGCTTGGCCTCAAGCAGCGCCAGCGTCAGGCGCGAGCCAAGGACGGGTATGCCGGGGCGCTCGCGAAGCAGGTAGGGAACCCCACCGATGTGGTCCTCGTGTCCGTGGGTAAGGACGATCGCGTCGACCTTGTCCAGGCGGTCCCTGATCCAGCTGAAGTCGGGGAGGATGACGTCGACGCCGGGCTGGCTCTCGTCGGGGAACAGCACGCCGCAGTCGACGATGAGCAACCGCCCGGCGTGCTCGAAGACGGTCATGTTGCGGCCGATCTCGCCGAGCCCGCCAAGCGGCACGATCCGCAGCCCGTTGGGGGGCAGCGCGGGCAAGGTGGTCCCGCTGTGACGGCGTGGCCCGCGACGGCTCATCGTGTCGCCCCGGTGCTCGGGCCCGTGCGGGGCGTGGTAGCCGGGTGATCGTGCTGCGGAAGCTTCAAAGGGTTCTCCGGTGGTGGGACATGGTGGCTGGTTCAGCGCGGGTGTAGAGCAGGGGAGCGCTAAGCGTCTTAGTTTCTGGTGGTCGCCCACGCAATCGAACGAGACGAGGTCGTTGCGGGGGAGAAAGGTAAGTCTCCCACCACGGCATACCTGACTGCACGTCGTCGATCGGATCGAGGAAACCCCCGGTAGGCCTGATGTGCAGGGCTCCCCAGAGATTCGTGGCGGCGCGGCCGAAGAGGATCAACGGAAGGAGAAGCGGCGCAAGCGGAATGGTCGCGGGTTCACGCGGCGTGATCCTCGTTGGGCCGCCTGGCCCGGGTCGCTCGGTGTTCTCGGATCCTCCAGACCACGACGGCGCTCAGCGCTATGCCGACGCCGATGAGGGCGGTGTCGCGTCCGATCGCTGCTTCGACTCGGGCGTACGAGGCACCGGCGAGATAGCCGCCGGTGACGACGACCGTGCCCCAGAGGATCCCTCCGATCGCGTTGAACGTCAGGAACGTCGAGTAGGGCATGCGGGCTGAGCCGGCGAGGGCGGGCATGACGGCGCGGAAGAACGCGACCCATCGCCCGAGCAGGACCGCGGCCCCTCCGCGGCGGGCGAGGAAGTCCTGTGCGTCCTGGAGTCGGGCGCGGCGCTTGGCCAGGATCGGTAGTTGGAGGATGCGGGGGCCGAGGTGGCGGCCGACTTCGTAGCCAACGGAGTCGCCGGCGACGGCCGCGATAACGACCGTGACGATCACCGCGGCCAAGGGGACGTGCCCTCGCTGGGCCACGACCCCGCCGAGGAGGGCTGCGGTCTCTCCGGGGATAACAAAGCCGACGAAGAGCGCGTCCTCGACGAAGACGAGGAGGGCCACAGCTGCCAGAACCGCCCAGGCGGGGGCACCGAGGATCTGGTCAAGAAACCCGGTCACGCGGGTGGTGCACCGTGGTGTTCGAGGCATTCGGGGACCGATCGCCCAAAATGACGGAGTTGATTCATCGGTGAAGACTCCTTACCTGCGCGGGGGTCTCACTGGTGGCCAGGGACGGGGTCGAACCGTCGACCTTCCGATTTTCAGTTCGAGACGGGCTGTCCCAGAACGTTTTTGGGAGCACGTTTCGTGCTCACGGCCTCCTCGAATCGTGCCGGCACATCGGGTTCTGTGCGGTGTGCGGTTAGCAAAGTGTTAGCAAGACCGTGGGTCTGGGCTGTCGTCCCGCCCGGGCCCGGAGCCGTGCGGGGGTCACGAAACCACGGAAGGCCAGGTGTCCACAAGACCCGTGTTGGACGCTTTCGGATGCAAGCCGGCCCGCACCCGATCACGGCATCGCGGGCCTCACCAGGGAAGGGGAACACCATGGAGGACAAGATGCTGTACACGCTGACCGACGTCGCCACGGCGTTGAGCGTGAGCCGCAGCAAGGTCTACGAGCTGGTCCGCAGCGGGGCGTTGCCCTCGGTGCGGATCGGCGGGTCACGCCGGGTCCGCGGGGAGGACCTCGCGGCATACGTCGACTCCCTCGAGCGAGTGTCCACTTCTGCTCCGATGGCGGGCGCCCGATGAGCAGCGCCCGCCCGGGTGGTGCGGCGCCGAAGCTGCGGAACGGGGTGATCCGTCGCGGGAACAGCTGGTCGTACGTGATCCGGGTGACCGACAGCACCGGGGTCAGCAAGCCCCGATGGGTCGGCGGGTTCCCCACCGAGGCCGCCGCCAAACGCGCCCGGGACGAGGCGCGCATCGCCGCCGGCCGCGGCGAGTTCGTCGACCGCAGCACGCTGACCGTGGGGGAGTACCTGGACCGGTGGCTCCTGGCGCACGCCCTCGAAGTCAAGCCGCGCACCCGGGCCGGGTACGAGCACCTCATCAACACCTACGTGGCGCCCCGGATCGGGCGGATCCGGTTGCAGGCGCTGCGCCCGGCAGATCTGAGCACGCTGTACCGGCAGCTCCTGGAGTCCGGTGGCCGCGGCGGGAAGCCGCTGTCAGCGCGGAGCGTGGAGTACGTACACGCGGTGCTGCGCAAGGCGTTCGCGGACGCGGTGCGCAACGACCAGATCCTCACGACCAACCCGGCCGAGCGGGCCAAACGCCCCCGCAAGGAGCAAGCCGCCGCCGTCGTCATGTGGACCGCGGACGACCTGGGCTCCTTCCTCACCACCACGCAAGGGCACCGGCTGCACGGCTACTTCCGCCTCGCCGCGTACACCGGCGCCCGCCGCGGGGAGCTGATGAACCTGCGCTGGGTCGATGTCCACCTCGGCGACGAGAACGGTCAGGGCGCGTTCGTGCGGCTGCGAGGGACCGTGTCGGTCATCGACGGGGTGCGGGTGGAGGGCAGCACCAAAGGCGGGCGCGAACGCACCGTCAGCATCGACCCCGGCACCGCCGCCGTGCTGACCGAGCACCGCCGTCGCCAAGAGACCGAACGCGACCTCGCCGGGTCGTTGTGGGTGGGCGGGGACCACGTCTTCCGCCGCGAGCTCGGCGAACCGCTGTTCCCCGATACCCCGACCGCGTTGATGGCCAAGCTGCAACGTCAGCACAACACCGCCGCCGCCAAGGTCGGCACACCAGGGCTGCCGGTGATCCGGTTGCACGACCTGCGCCACCTGCACGCCACCCTGCTCCTCAAAGCCGGTGTTCCGGTGCACGTCGTCGCCGCGCGGCTCGGGCACGCCGACCCCGCCATCACCCTGCGCGTCTACGCGCACGTCCTGGACGACCAAGCCAGCGGTGCCGCCGCCACTTTCGAGAATCTCGTCAAGGGTCCTGCCAAACTCCCATAGGGCGACAGCGTCCTCTATCTGGAGCGACCGGATGCCGCGATCACTAGACGCGGCATCCCCATGGATGGCGTCCGCGGCGTCGTGCGAATGAGGGCTCACGGCGTGGGAGGCCTGGCCCACAGGCTTCCGTGGTCGTGGTCGACTTGACCGATGCGTGCCGACGGCATCGGGCCTGCGGGGACAAGGACCAGAGGTCTCTGTCGATGGCGACGCCAAGTTGACACAGGCGCGGCCGAGGAACACAGTTATATCTGTTCATATATTCAGATGAAGGAGGCGTTGATGGCGACCGTCCTGGGGCTCGACGGGTGCGCGGTGGAGTGCGTGCACCCGGACAAGGTGCGACTGGTCACCGAGAACGCGCCGCGCCCCGAGGAGATCGCGGTCGTGGCCAGCGTCTTCAAGCTGCTGGGCGACCCGACCCGGGCCAAGCTCCTCTACGCCCTGTTGGAGGCCGGGGAGCTGTGCGTGTGTGACCTGGCCGCGGCGACCGGGACGACGGAGACGACCGTCAGCCAGGCGCTGCGCCTGTTGCGGGCTGCATCCGTGGTCACCGGCCGCCGGGAGGGACGCAACGTGTACTACCGCCTGTCCGACGCGCACGTGCGGATGCTGCTCGACGTCACCCGCGAGCACACCGTGCACGACCCGGGTGCAGGCGCAGGCGTTGACCGTTCGGGGGAGGGTCCCGCGTGAGCGGCAACCACGGGCACGGTGGCGGGCACGCCGGTGGCCGGCACCGGTGGCGCCTGGCGGTGGCGTTCGCCCTCGTCGGAGGGTTCTTCGGGGTGGAGCTGGTCGCGGGGCTGCTCTCGCAGTCGCTGGCGCTGCTCTCTGACGCCGGGCACATGGCCGCCGACGTGGTGACCTTGGGTGCGGCGCTGGTCGCGACCCGGATCGCGACCCGCCCGGACAGCACCGGGCGCCGCACCTTCGGCTCCTACCGGGCGGAGGTGTTCGCCTCCGGCCTGGCCGTCCTGCTCATGATTGGCGTCGCGCTCTACATCGGCGTGGAGGCGGTCAGCCGCATCGGCACCGAAGCCGAGGTCGCCTCCGGCACGATGCTGGTCGTCGGCACCATCGGACTGGTCATCAACGTCATCTGCATCTTCCTGCTGCGTGGCGGGGCCGGGGAGAGCCTGAACGTCAAGGGCGCCTACCTCGAGGTCATTGCCGACACCCTGGGCTCGGTGGGCGTCATCGTCGCCGCGCTGCTGGTGTCCGCGACCGGAGCGGCGGTCTGGGACTCCCTGATCGCCCTGGCCATCGCCGCCTTCGTCCTCGTGCGCGCGGTCATGCTCGGCCGGGAGGTCCTGGCCGTGCTCGGCCAGCACGCCCCGGCCGGTATCGAACCCACACAGATGCTGACCGCCCTGGAGAACGTGGATGGCGTCTCCGGAGTCCACGACCTGCACGTGTGGACCCTGACCTCGGGCATGGACGTCGCCACCGCGCACCTGGTCACCGAGGCCGGCGACCCCGAACAGGTCCTCGCCGCAGCGCGCACCGTCCTGCACGACCAGTTCGCCATCGCGCACGCCACACTGCAGGTGGAGACCACCCGCGACCGCCAGTGCTCCGGGGTGGACTGGTGACCGGGTCCGCCCGCCCACAGATGGCGTCACCGACCGTCTCGGACCGTCGAGCCCAACTCGCCGTCCGCGCGCAGCTCCTGGCCGGGGCCTCGGTGGCCTACAACCTCATCGAAGCCGTGCTGGCAATAACCTGGGGTAAGGCAGCGGACTCGGCCGCGCTGGTCGGCTTCGGTCTGGACTCCACCGTGGAGGTCGCCTCCGGGCTGGTCATCCTCTGGCAGTTCCGCCACCAGGTACCCGAGTCGCGCGAGCACACCGCCCGCCGCCTCATCGCGGTGTCGTTCTTCGCCCTGGCCGCGTACGTCACGGTCGACTCCCTGACGGCACTGGCCACCGGGCAGCGACCAGACGCATCTGCGCTCGGCATCGCACTGGCCGCGACGTCGCTGGCAGTGATGCCCTTGCTGTCCTGGGCTCAGCGCCGCACCGGACGCGAGCTCGGGTCCGGCTCCGTCGTGGCCGACTCCACCCAGACCCTGTTGTGCACCTACCTGTCCGCCGTGCTGCTCCTCGGCCTGCTCGCCAACGCTCTCATGGGCTGGTGGTGGCTCGACGCCGTCGCCGCGCTCGTCATCGCCGCGGTAGCGGTCCGCGAAGGCCTGGAGAACTGGCGCGGTGAAGACTGCTGCGCCCCCGTGGTTCTGGCACCGCGCACCACACAGGACACGTGCACGAAGCCCGATTGCGGCTGCTGAGCCAGCCGCGACCTTGCCTGCAGCCAGATCGTCGGCCCGGTCGTTGGTTCAGGGTGTCGCGTCGATGATGCCCATCATTCCTTGGTCCTCGTGGTCGAGGACGTGGCAGTGGTAGACGGTGCGACCGGCAAAGTCCGCGAAGCGGATCCGAACCGTCACCTGACCGCGGGCGGGGACGATGACGACGTCGCGCCAGTCCGGGCGCCCCGTCGGGTCCATGTCGGCGGCGGCCACGACCTGCATCGGCCACACGTGCAGGTGGAAGGGGTGATCCATCGGTGAGGTGTTGGCGATGGTCCACTCCTCGACGGCGCCGAGCGTGACGGTCTGGTCGACACGTTCGGGGTCGAACTCCCGGCCGTCGAAGCCGAATGTCATGCCCCCGCCGCCTCCCATGCCCATGCCCATCGTGAAGGTGATGGTCCGCCGACCCGCCAGTGTCTCGCCGCGTAGGTCGGCGGGCGCAGGGAAGGGTGGACCGCCGAGCGTGGACCGTGAAGTGGAACCCGCGGGGGCGCTGGGGTGCGCGACCTGGACCGTGGCGAGGGCGGTCTCCGCTGAGGTCTCGGATGCGCCGCCGTCCATCATGCCCATGCCGCCGCGGTCATGGGCGAGGGTTCGTAGGGTGAAGGTGCCGGCTTCCAGCGGCTGCATGAGCAGGTCGACGCGGTTGCCCGGGGCGAGGACGACGGTGTCCCGCTCGTGGGGCTCCCCGAGGGCCTGACCGTCATATCCCAGGAACCCCCAGGGGTGCTTGTCCAGGGCGAGCTCGAGGAACCTGGAGGTGCAGGCGTTGACGACGCGCCACCGTTGCGGTGAGCCGGAGGTGACGTCGATGCGCGGGCGCAGCTGACCGTTGACGAGGACCAGTTCGCCCTCTCGTCCCGCCATCACCTGTCGTCGGCTGACCGCGGCGACCTCTCCGTCGTCGGTCAGCGTGGTGTCGCTGACCACGAGCACCCGCTCCTGCGCCGTGCCCGCGTCCTCCGGCTCGGCGATGAGCAGGGCTCCGAACAGTCCGCCGAACATCTGGTCGGCCACGGTGCCGTGGTGGTGCGGGTGGTACCAGAACGTCCCGGTCGGGTGGTCGGAGGGGATGGTGTACTCGTAGCGCGCGCTGTCACCGGCCTCGACCATGCGGAAGACGTTGTCGCTGGTGCCTTCTGGTGACACGTGGAGGCCGTGGGTGTGGAGGTTCGTGGTGTCGTCGAGGTTGTTCGCCAAGGTCACGCGCAGGACGTCCCCGGGGGAGATCCGAAGGGTCGGGCCCGGGCTGGTTCCGTTGTAGCCCAGGGCCTGGGTGCGCCGCCCGGCCATCACGACCCCGGCTGCTGCCGTCAGGTCCACGTCCAGGACTCCGTCTCGGCTGGACAGGATCAGGGGTTCGCGAAGGCGTTCGTCCGCCTGCGGGTCCAGGGCGAAGGTCTCGGGTGGGATCAGTGACCTCCACGTGCCCACTGCGCCCACGACAGCCGTGGCCGCACCGAGCGTCGCGATCTGCAGCGCGCGGCGACGGTCGATCTCAGTGCTCATCCAGCACGCGCATCCGTTCGTGATACTCCTGCTCGGTGATCTCCCCGCGGGCGAAGCGCTCCTGCAGGATCTGGCGGGCACCGCCCGTTCCTACCGAGGCGTGACCGGGGTTGGCCCTGGACGCACGGATCAGGGCCCACACGACGATGGCGAGCCCGAGGGCCAGGATCAGGGGCCATACGCAGGCAACTCCCATGCCGTGGCCGTCCGTCACGTCAACCAGCTCTGAGTGCGTGGACGCCGGATGGTCCCGTAGGTCATGTCGCCGCGTCCGAAAGGCCGAGGTTCGCGGTCTTGGCGCCTCCACCAGCCGCGAGTACGTCCAGGGCGGCCCTGAGCAGAGCGGTGGCCTCGGACGCCACCTCGGTGACGTCAGCGTGGCCGCTCAGGTCACTGATGACCATCGCGTCGATGGCCTGGACGGTGGTGGACGTGGCGTGTGGGGCGCGGCGTACGACGACGTTGCAGGGGCGGAGGAGCCCGACGTCCGGCTCGCTGGTCAGGGCCTTCTGCGCAAGCCTGGGGTTGCAGGCACCCAGGATGCGGTACTCCCCGAGCTCCGCCGCGGCCGACTCTCCCAGCTTGGCGCCGAAGGTCGCGTGCATGTCGATGTCGGAAACCACCCCGAACCCGCTGGTGGTCAATGCGTCTCGCGTCGCCTCCACCGTCTCGTCGAAGGGGAGGTCGATCGTGATGCTCAGTGCGTAGGCCATTGTTCGCTCCTCAATCTATAATACCCCTAGGGGTATTATACGGCACTTGAGCGGGGCCCTGGGCCAGGTTCGCCTGAGCTCGCGCCGGGGCCCTCACGAGATGAACGCTCACGGGCTCGTGCTCCAGGGCTCGCGCCCAACTCAGCGGGAGGGGTCGAAGCGGCGCAGGCGCAGGCTGTTGCTGACGACGAACACGGAGCTGAATGCCATCGCCGCTCCGGCGATGAGGGGGTTGAGTAGCCCGAGCGCGGCCAGGGGGAGGGCGGCGACGTTGTAGGCGAACGCCCAGAACAGGTTGCCCTTGATCGTTCCCAGGGTGGCTCGGGAAAGCCGGATGGCGTCCGGGGCGGCTCGCAGGTCCCCGCTGACGAGGGTGAGGTCGGAGGCCTCGATGGCGACGTCGGTGCCGGTGCCCATGGCTAGCCCGAGGTCGGCCTGCGCCAGGGCTGCGGCGTCGTTGACGCCGTCGCCGACCATCGCCACGACGGCACCTTCGGACTGCAGGCGCTTGATGACGTCGACCTTGTCCGCCGGGAGCACCTCGGCGATGACGTCCTGTGGGTCGATGCCGACCTGGCGGGCGACCTCGCGGGCGGCTCGTTCGTTGTCGCCGGTGAGCAGCACCGGGCGCAGCCCGAGTTGCCGCAGGTCTGCGATGGCTGGTCGTGAGCTGTCCTTGACGGTGTCGGAGACGACGACGACTGCCCGGATGCTGCCGTCCCAGGCGATCCAGACGGGAGTCCGGCCCTCGGTCTCGGCGGCCTCGGCCAGCTGCACAAGGTCCTCGGGGGCGGTCAGCGACCAGTGATCGGCGAGCCAGGAGCGGCGACCGGCCTGGGCGGCGTGGCCGTCAACGACTCCGGAGACGCCGTTGCCACCGTGCCCGGTGAAGTCCTGGACGGTGGCCAGGTCGATGCCGCTCTCGCTGGCGTGCTTGGCGATGGCGCGACCGATGGGGTGCTCGGAGGCGTCTTCGAGGGCGCCGGCGATGCTGAGCACCTCGCCCACGGACTCGCCCTCGGCCGGGTGGACCTGGCTGACGCCCATGTGGCCGGTGGTCACGGTTCCGGTCTTGTCGAGCACGATGGTGTCGACACGGCGGGTGGACTCCAGGATCTGTGGGCCCTTGATGAGGATGCCGAGCTGCGCGCCCCGGCCCGTGCCGACGAGGAGAGCTGTGGGAGTGGCGAGCCCGAGCGCGCAGGGGCAGGCGATGATCAGGACGGCGACGGCCGCGGTGAAGGCCGCGGTGGATGAGTGCCCGGTCAACAGCCAGGCGGCCAGGGTGGCGAGCGAGAGCCCGATGACGATGGGGACGAACACGGCGGAGACACGGTCGGCGAGTCGCTGGACGTCGGCCTTGCCGTTCTGGGCGTCCTCGACGAGGCGGGCCATCTGGGCGAGCTGGGTGTCGGAGCCGACGCGCGTGGCCTGTACGACCAGGCGTCCTCCGGCGTTGACGGTCGCGCCGACGACGCTGTCGCCGGGGGCGACCTCGACGGGGACGGACTCGCCGGTGAGCATGGCGGCGTCGATGGCGGAGGTGCCGCTGATGATCGTGCCGTCGGTGGCGACCTTCTCGCCCGGTCGTACGACGAAGTGGTCGCCGACGGCCAGCTGCGTGACCGGCATCCGGATCTCGACCGGGCCCTGCGGGCTGTCCCGGAGCACGGCGACGTCCTTCGCGCCCATGTCGAGCAGCGCGCGCAACGCGGCACCGGAGGTGCGCTTGGCCTTGGCCTCGAAGTAGCGCCCGGCGATGATGAACGTCGTCACCGCGGCGGCGACCTCGAGGTAGAGGTGTGCCTCCTCGGCTCCGGAGCGGCCGGGGAAGAGCTCGAACGGCATCCGCATGCCGGTCATGCCGGCGTCGGTGAAGAACAGCGCCCACAGCGACCAGAGGTAGGCAGCGCCCACGCCGACCGAGATGAGGGTGTCCATCGTGGCTGCGCCGTGGCGCAGGTTCGCCCAGGCCGCTCGGTGGAACGGCAGGGCGCCCCACACGACGACGGGGGAGGCCAGGGTCAGGGAGAGCCACTGCCAGTTGTCGAACTGCACGGCCGGCACCATCGACATCAGGAGCACCGGCACCGTGAGGATGGTCGACACGACGAGGCGCTGGCGCCACGCGGCGGCTTCTTCGTCCTTGGCGCGCTGCGCGGCATCCACCGGGGCGCTGGTGGTGTCCGCGGCGGGCGGGGCAGGCAGGGTCGCCGTGTAGCCGGTGGCCTCGACGGTGGCGACGAGGTCGGCCGGGTCCACATCAGCAGCGAAGTTGACCTTGGCCTTCTCGGTCGCGTAGTTCACCGTGGCCGTGACGCCGGGCATCTTGTTCAGCTTCTTCTCGATACGGGCCGCGCAGGACGCGCAGGTCATGCCCCCGATCACGAGCTCGACGTCGCGGTCGTGCTGCTGCGTGTCGTCCACGTGCGTGGTCATGGCTGTCCTTCCGACCCTGGTCGAGGGTCTGTGCTGCGTGGTCAGGCGGTGGCGAGGTGGTAGTCGCCGGCCTCGTCGAGGGCGGTGGCCACGTCGGTCTCGCTGACCGGGGTGTCACTGGTGACCGTGACGGTTGAGGTGCCTCCGGCCGCGAGCTCGACGGTGACGTCGGTGACGCCGGGGATCTCCTGGATCTCGCTGCTCACGGCGCTCACGCAGTGGCCGCAGGTCATGCCGGTGACGGGAAAGGTCTGGGTGTTCATCTGGTTTCTCCTTCAGGTGCTGGTGGCTTTCTGGTTCAGGATCGGACGAGTCGAGCGATGGCGGAGGAGGCCTCGCTCAGCTTCTCCTCGAGGTGGGCGGGGTCGTTCGCGGCGTGGACCATGCAGTGCCGCAGGTGGTCATCCAGCAGGCCCAGGGCGACCGCTTCCAGGGCCTTGGTGGCCGCTGAGACCTGGGTGAGGATGTCGATGCAGTACGTGTCGGCCTCGACCATCCGCTGCAACCCGCGCACCTGTCCTTCGATGCGGCGCAGCCGCGTGAGGTGGCTGTCCTTGTCGTCGATGTAGCCCGGGATCGTGGCGGGGTGTGGCGCGTGCTCGGTCATGGTGCTCCTTTGCTCACCCTCGTCAACGATACCCCCCGGGGGTGTATTCCTGCGTCGCGCTGGTCATCCGGAAGCGGCGGGCAGGCGGATGCGGAACGTGGCTCCCTGCCCTGGTCCGGCACTATGTGCGGACAGGCCGCCGCCGTGTGCCTCGACCAGGGCGCGGCTGATGGTCAGGCCGATGCCGCTGCCGCTGTTGCCGGGTTGGCGCAGGCGGGCGGGGTCGGCGCGGTAGAACCGCTCGAAGACGTGGGGGAGGGCTTCGGCGGTGATGCCCTCACCCGTGTCGGCCACCTCCAGTTCCACCCAGTGCTGGTCCGGCCGGGTGGCGCAGAGGCGAACTGACCCGCCTGGTGGGGTGTGTCGCAATGCGTTGTCGAGCAGGTTGGCCAGGACCTGCCCCATGCGTTCGGGGTCGACGTGGACGTCCGGGACTGTGCCGCCCATCTCGAGGGTGAGCCGTACCTGAGCGGTGTCGTAGGCCTCCTGCGCGGCGGCGGCGGCCGCACTCAGGAGCAGCTGGGGGCTGGTGCGGACCGGGCGCGAGTCCAGCTGCCCCTCCTCGGCGCGTGAGACGGCACTGATGTCTTCGGCCAGGCGGTGCAGCCGTTGCGTCCCGCCGTGCAGCGCCGCAAGGGTGGGCTCGTCGAGGTCGCGCACACCGTCCTCGAGCGCCTCCAAGTGCGTCTCGATCGTCGCCAGCGGGTTGCGCATCTCGTGGGCGAGGTCGGCCAGGATGCGGCGCCGGGTTCGCTCGACGTCGCCGAGCCGTTCGGCCAGCTCGTTGACGGTGTCGGCGAGCTGGTCGAACTCGGGGCCGAGGCCGGGGCTGGGCACGCGCGCCCCGAACTGGCCCTCGGCGATCCTGGCCGCGGCATCAGACACCTGCGTCGTGGAGCGCTGCACCCGGCGGGTGAAGTAGCCGGTCACCAGAAGGGCCATGAGGACCGAGGTCAGGAGCGCGACGCCGAACGAGATGAGCAGCGCAGAGCCGAACGCCTCCTCGACGTGGGCCGCCTCAGCCGAGGAGTGCCCGACGCCGGCCTGGACGAGGTGGTCGTGGAAGATCCCGGGTGCCACGACGGAGGCCACCACCCACGCGGTGACCGCGCCGGCGAACAGGACCAAGGCCTGAGCGACGAGCAGTCGGGTGGACAGCGGCGCAGTGCTGCGCCGCCTGGCCAGCCAGCTCTGCCCGCTCACTCGCCCGAGCCCATCCGGTAGCCGACACCTCGCACGGTGCGGATGTACCGTGACGCGCTGGCGTCGTCGTCGAGCTTGCGGCGCAGGTGGCCGATGTGGACGTCGACGAGGTGCTCGTCGCCAACCCAGGTCTGCCCCCACACGGCGTCGATCAGCTGGCGCCTGGTGTAGGCCAGTCGGGGGCGCTCGGACAGCACCGCCAGGACGTCGAACTCGGTGCGGGTCAGGGCAATCGGCTCGTCGTGCAGCCACACATCGCGCCCGGTGGGGTCGATCGTCAGGGGCCCGAACACGCGGAAGCCTGCCGTGTCAGGGGCGGTGGTGCCGATGGGTCGGGGGCGGCGGAGCATGGCTCGCAGGCGGGCGACGAGCTCGCGCGGGCTGAACGGCTTGGTGAGGTAGTCGTCAGCGCCGACCGACAGACCGATCAGGGTGTCCACTTCATCGGTGCGGGCCGTGAGCATGACCACGTACGCGTCGGAGAACGTCCGCAGCTGTCGGCAGACCTCGAGGCCGTCCTGGCCAGGCAACCCCAGGTCGAGCACGACGATGTCGGGGTCGACCTCGCGAGCCCTGGCCACGGCATCCAGGCCGTCGTGGCTGAGGTGAACCTCGAAGCCCTCACGTTCGAGGTAGCTGCCGATCACCCTGGCCATCTCGACCTCGTCCTCCACAACCAGCGCCCGGACGGCAACACGGGCGATGCGCTCGGCGTCACCGGGCACCGACCTGGAGTCGCGGTCAGTGGCAGGCATGCCTTCATCGTCGCAGCCACGCCGCACCGTTCACGGCCCACACAGGGCCTGCGGGCACATCTTCAGCGAACCTTCATGGAACCGCGACCGGGCAGCAGGGACTGACCGAGGAGGGTGGACCCATCGACCCGACGCGAAGAGGTGAGGACCATGATGTGGGGCAACGGCATGGGATGGGGCGGATGGCTCCTGATGACGCTGACGACGGTGGCCTTCTGGGCCGTGGTCGTCTTCGGGATCGTGGCACTCTTCCGCGGCAGCGGGGGCCCGAGCCCGCGCGATGGGAGGCGTGAGAGGGAGGCTCGGCAGATCCTCGACGAGCGGTTCGCCCGCGGCGAGATCGACGCCGAGGAGTACCGCTCCCGACAGAGCATCCTGTCCACGCACGGATGAAACCAGGCCTCGAGCATCCTCGGACGGGCCCGAACCCAACTACGGTGCGCTGCCACGTCAGGAGCCACCCGTGGTCAGCGCTCCCGCGCTGGCAGCAACTTCCACCCTTCACGCACGTCCAACAAGAGAATGAGGAACCCGTCATGACCCGCTTCGCCCTGAGGTTCGCCGCCACAGCCGCATCCGTCGCCCTTGGCGTGGTGTTGGCGGCATCGGCATCGGCAGCACCCGCAGACGCCGCGATGTACGGCCAGCACGTGCGCGACTGCGCCCAGTCCATGGGCTTCGACCAGAACCACAACCCGGGCATGCACCAAGGCATCTCGATGTGGGACCCCGCCCACACTTGCTGACACCAACGTGGTGAGGCCCCGCCGGTGAGAACTCACCGGCAGCTCACGGGCGGTTCACGGGCGGCTCGCGAAGCTCACCTGACGGTGCGGCCCAAGCGGGGGGCGGTGACGGTCGGCGCATCCGACCGGAGCCCCACCGCGCCCCCATCACTCGCCTCCGGTGGCGCCGGCTCGAACGGAGTACGCGCCAGTAGCGGTGGCTCGGTCACAACCCGCGAACCCTGAAAGGGCGTCCTCCATGAACAACCATGTCATCGACCCTGCCCACGGCGGCGTGCACGCCGACCTACCCGCCGCAGGAGGCGGTCTCGCGGCGAAACCGCAGCCAGGTCCTGAGAAGCACGCACGACCCTGGCGCCACCACCTGCTGATGATGGCCATGTGCCTGCCCATGCTGGTGATCGTCGGCGCCTTGGTCATCACCGGCGTTGCCGGCGCGGGAGCCATCGGATACGCCGTGCTCTGCACAGCGATGATGGCGGCCATGATGATGCTGATGCGGGGAGATCGGCACTGAGCGCACCCCTCGGTGCCAGGGCGACCCCACCGATGGGCTCCGCTGAGTTGCCGACCGCGTCCGCAGTTCGAGCATGATCGCGCCGCCAATCTCACCCGTGCGTGCCAGCTGGTACGGCATCACGCGCTGCGGGCGCTCTGCCCGGGACTGCCGGCAACTCACACAGCCGGGGGGCGCATCACGAGCACTGCAGCCATCCCCTATGAGGTCGGAGACACCTCACGGGAATACCCCCAGGGGGTATCAGGTTGGACGGGAGGGAAGCACTTCGGGAACCAGTTGAAAGCGAGTAGAACACCATGAGTCAGACCACGGTTCTGCACGTCGGCGGACTGCACTGGGCCACCAGTGAACACGCCATCGAGTCCACTCTGTCGCGGCGCGAAGGCGTCGAAATGGTCGAGGCCAACGCCGCCAACCAGAGCGCCACGGTCACCTACGACCCAGACCGAACCTCCGTGGCCGAGCTGGCCGAGTGGGTGCGCGAGTGCGGGTTCCACTGCGCTGGCCGCTCCGTCCCCATGCACGTGTGCGCGCCAATGGACGAGGACCCACTGCCCGTGGCTGCTCGCACGCACGAGCGCCACGCCGATCAGGCGACGCACCTGGCCGCTCACGTCGACGCCGCCCACGCGGGACACACGGCTGTCACCACGGCAACGGCTGAGCATTCACCGCACGAGATGATGGGGCACGGCGGGCACGGCGGGATGTCGATGGACGACATGGTCCGTGACATGCGCAACCGGTTCGTCGTGGCCGCGTTGATGACGGTGGGGATCGCCCTGTGGTCACCGATGGGCCGCGACATGCTCGGCTTCTCCGTGCCTGCACCGTTCGGGCTGCGCGACGACGTGTTCGCGCTGCTGCTGAGCCTGCCGGTGGTGTTCTACTCGGCCAGGATCTTCTTCGACGGCGCCTACCGCGCCCTGCGCAACCGCACCCTGGACATGATGGTCCTCGTCGCGGTCGCGGTCTCCGCGGGGTGGCTGTACAGCGTCGGCGTCACCCTCACCGGTGGCGGCGAGGTGTTCTACGAGGCCGCCGCGATGCTCACGGCATTCGTGCTGCTGGGCCACTGGTTCGAGATGCGGGCCCGTGGCGGCGCGAACGAGGCGGTGCGGGCCCTGATGGACCTCGCCCCGCCGATGGCGACCGTGGTTCGCGACGGTGAGCCGGTCGAGGTCCCCACCGCGGACGTCCTCGTCGGCGACCTGGTCCTCATCCGCCCCGGTGGGAAGGTCCCGGTGGACGGCACCGTCGAGGACGGCACGTCAGAGGTGGATGAGTCGATGGTGACCGGTGAGAGCCTGCCCGTCTCCAAGACGCCGGGCTCAACGGTCATCGGCGCGTCCATCAACACGACCGGGACGCTGCGGGTGCGGGCGACCAAGGTCGGTTCGGACACCGCGCTGGCACAGATCGTCGCCTTGGTGCAGCAGGCGCAGAACTCCAAGGCCCCCGGGCAGCGACTGGCCGACCGGGCCGCATTCTGGCTGGTCCTGGTCGCGCTCATCGGCGGTCTGCTCACCTTCGCGGTGTGGCTGCTCTCGGGCGCCAGCGTTGAGACTGCTCTGCTGTTCGCCATCACCGTCGTGGTCATCACCTGCCCCGACGCCCTCGGGCTGGCCACCCCGACCGCGATCATGGTCGGCACCGGCCTGGGCGCCCAACGCGGGGTGCTCGTCAAGAACGCCACCGCGCTGGAGGCCTCGGCCCGCATCGACACCGTCGTCATGGACAAGACCGGCACCCTGACCAAGGGCGAGCCGGAGGTCACCGACGTCATCGTCGACGGCATCGACGAGACCGAGCTGCTCGCCCTGGTCGCCGCGCTCGAGAACGAGTCCGAGCACCCCCTGGCCGCAGCCATCGTCGATTATGCCGCGCAGCGCGAAGTCGTCCCCGAGCGCCCCGAGGAGTTCCGCAACGTCCCCGGCCACGGCGCCGTCGCCCTCGTGAACGGACGGCGGGTGGTCGTGGGCAACCGCAGGCTCATGGACGACGAGGGTGTCGACGTGTCGGCCCTCGCTGCTCGTCGCGACGAGCTCGCAGCCAGCGGCCGCACCGCGGTCCTGGTCGCCGTCGACGGCCGGGGCGTGGCGCTCATCGGTCTGGCGGATGCCGTGCGCGACACCTCCGCGGCCGCCGTCGCGGCCCTGCACGAGATGGGTGTGCAGGTCGTCATGCTCAGCGGCGACAACGAGGTCACCGCGAGGCGCATCGCCGCCCAGCTCGGCATCGACACCGTCCTGGCAGATGTGCTGCCCGGTGACAAGGCGGCCGAGGTGGCCAGGCTCCAGCAGTCCGGCCGGAAGGTCGCCATGGTCGGCGACGGCGTCAACGACGCCCCGGCGCTGGCGCAGGCCGACCTCGGGATCGCTATCGGCGCCGGCACCGACGTGGCGATCGAGACCGCCGACGTGGTCCTCATGCGCTCGGACCCCCTCGACGTACCCACGGCGCTGCGCATAGGCAGGGGCACGCTGCGCAAGATGCGGCAGAACCTGTCCTGGGCGGTGGGCTACAACTCGATCGCCCTGCCCATCGCGGCGGGGGTCTTCGCGAGCTGGGGTCTGGTCCTGCGCCCCGAGATGGCCGCCCTGTCCATGTCCGGATCCAGCGTCATCGTCGCCGTCAACGCCCTCCTGCTCAAACGGCTCCGGCTGCCCCGACCCGAGGCAGAGACGGCAGACGACAACGACCCGGCCCGCACCTTCATCGAACCTTCATGAAACCACCGGCTGACCTCCACGGTCCGCCGGACAGGATCGTCCTCTCTGCTCCACCCCAGTTCCAGGAGACCTCACGTGCGTCTGACCTCTCGACTTGCCATCCCCGCCGCGTCCGCCGTCCTCATCCTGGCGCTGAGCGCCTGCGGCTCCGGCGACGACTCCCACAGCACGATGTCCGGTGCAGGCACCACCTCCTCGTCCACGGACGAGGGCGCGACCACCAGCGCCACGGGAGACGTGGAGTTCGCTCAGATGATGATCCCGCACCACGAACAGGCCGTGGAGATGGCCGACCTCGCCCTGGCGAACGACACCGCATCGCCGGAGGTCAAGGCCCTGGCTGGCCAGATCAAAGCCGCGCAGGACCCCGAGATCCAGTCCATGCAGGGATGGCTCAGCCAGTGGGGGGCCTCGCAGAGCTCAGGTTCGATGGACCATGGTTCGGGCGGGATGATGAGCGACGACGACATGAGCTCACTGATGGGCGCCTCCGGCCCCGAGTTCAACCAGATGTGGCTCACGATGATGATCGAGCACCACGAAGGCGCCGTCGAGATGGCTCAGGACGTGCTGGCCACCACGTCCAACCCTGAGGTGGAGCAGCTGGCGACAGCGGTCGTGCAAGGCCAGGAGAAGGAGATCACCACCATGAAGGAGATGCTCGGCTGACCATGCGTGAGCGACTCTCCCTGTCACGACCACTCAGCCTGCTCGTCGCGGTGATCTCCATCGGACTCGTGGCGGCGTGCTCCGCCTCTCCTGAACCGACCCCAGCCCCCGCGGCCGCCACCAGCGACCCAGTGGGCGGAACGCCGACGCCGGAACCCGTGGCACCCTCAGCCAGCCCGGGCGCCGACGAACTCAGGTTGCCCTCCGCGCACGTCCATGCCATCGCCCGCGACCCCGGAAGTGGCAAGCTCCTCGTCGCCGCCCACGACGGCCTGTACGTCTACGACGGTGCGACCCCGGCGCGGGTCGGACCCGTCATCGACCTCATGGGGTTCACCGTGGCCGGACCAGGCCACTACTACGCCTCCGGGCACCCCGGAACCGCCACCGACCTCCCGCAACCGGTCGGGCTCATCGAGTCACGCGATGGCGGGAACACGTGGACCGTCCTGTCCCGCGGAGGCGCTTCGGACTTCCACGCCCTGACCACCGCCGGCAGCACCGTCGTCGGATTCGACGGCGCCCTGCGCAGCACTGCCGACGGCCGGACCTGGCGCGAGGGGAACCTCGACGCCCAACCTCGGACGCTGGCCGGCTCACGAGACGGGGCCACGGTTCTCGCGACCACGCCAGAGGGCCTGATGCACTCAACCGACGGCGGCGTCAGCTGGCGCTGGACGGACCAGGCGCCACTTCTGCTGATGGTGGCCTTCGGTGACGGCGACACCGTCGCCGGTCTCACACCGGACGGACAGGTCCACACCAGCACCGACGCCGGTCGGACCTGGCGCGCGACCGAGCTCCTCGCGCCCGACGCCAAAGCGCTGCACGCATCAGGCGAAGGAGAGCAGCTGGAGATCCTGGTCGCGAACGACCGGACAATTCTTGCCTCCACCGGCGGCCAGCCGTTCCAGCCCATGCGCTGACACGGCGAACTCCACCATGCGCACGGCTCGCTCACGCAGCTCGTCGCTGTACTTCCTTGGTGCAGGCATAACTCCAGCCTCCCTGAAGAGGTCACGACCCTCCACCAAACCCGGGGCGGTTCACGCCGACCCTGCCATCACCCTGCGCGTCTACGCGTACGTCCTGGACGACCAAGCCAGCGGTGCCGCCACCACCCTCGAGCAGCTGATCAACGGCACTGTCGCCGCCGCCGGCCACTCATAGAGTGGCCGCGTCTCGATGACCTTCCACTACCCCACGCAGCACTACGACCACCACAGGAGGCAGCTGACCCTCACCGGGGTGGGGGTAGCTCCGTCAGCGAAGCGCTGGCAGGTGACTCTCCGCTCCCGCGCGCCTCGAAGAACCGCGGCGGGTCAGGGAAGGTGCCGGTCAAGGCGCCGAAGCAGGGGACCGATCACCGGCCAGTCGGGGGCCCCGGCGCTCATGACACTCCAGCGGGCGGCGTCGACGACGCGACGTATCCGCGCACCTGGGGTCCGCCGCTCGAGCTCTGCCCCCGCCCGGGCCCGCCGATGCAACCAGTGGGCGCACCCAGCGCAGACCGCGACATCCGGGTTTGCGCCCAAGTAGATCAGGCCCGACTCCTCGAACAGGTTGCCGCAGCACCAGCAGTTCGGCGGAACAGGCTGCTGATGACCCGCTGCAGATGCCATTCGCACATTCTCGCCTCCGGCGCCCTCCCGGACCAGCCTCACCCACCAGCAATGAGGTCACGGTCCTCGCGCAGAGCGTGGACGAGCTGTTCGACGGTGGGCGAACCCGCCAGGCCTTGCGGCGTGGAGTAGAGGCGGCAGGCCAGCGCCGGGGCCGTCCCCGGGTGGGAGAAGGGGTCGCGTCCACCGATGAGGATCGTCGGCGACCCTGGAAACCCGTACCGTTCGGCATCCTCGATGGTCTCCACCAGGCGCGCGCGCACCCGCACCGCAATCCCAGACTGCACGGCTGCGGCGTTCATCCGCTCGAGCACGGTCTGCCAGCTCGGGCAACCCTCGGAGTACAACACCGTTACATCCAGGTCCACGTCCTCATCCTCGCGCATTCGCAGGGACCGCGTCGGGCGAGGGTCCATCGATGGGGATCTACGGCAACCGCGGTCGCCCGCACGCCTGAGAGGGCAGATTGCCTTATGTTGCCTGTCCTGCTGGTCGGCGCAGCGGACGCCAGCGGCGGAGGTTGCAGGACGGGAGGGCACCGTGACGCTCAGAAGCGCTGGTCCCGCCGGTGCTGCATCGCCACGCTGAAAGAGCCTGGCACAAGACTGGGCTGACCAGCCGACCTCGATGACGTCAGCCACTCCATCCGCGTCATGTAGTGCTTTCTGCGCGCGCTCAAGGCTTCTTACCGACTGGGTATGGCGCCCTCCCCGGGCCCGCTGCAACGGTTGAAGTTCGTGACCTTCGAGCCTCGCGTTAGCAGGCGTTAGCAACGACTGAAAATCGCTGCGGCCTTGCGAGCCTGTGACCTGCGGTTTTGTGTGGCCAGGGGCGGGGTCGAACCGCCGACCTTCCGATTTTCAGTTCGAGACGGGCTGTCCCAGAACGTTTTTGGGAGCACGTTTCGTGCTCATGACCTCCTCGAATCGTGCGATCGCATCGGGTTCTGTGCGGTGTGCGGTTAGCAAAGCGTTAGCAAGTCGGCGGGTCCAGGCGGTCGTGTCGCCACGGCCCGGATCCGTGCGGGGGCAACGAAACCACGGAAGGCCAGGTGTCCACAAGAGCCCCGTCGGACGCTTTCGGATGACAGCCGGCCCGCACCCGATGACGGCATGGCGGGCCTCACGAGGGAAGGGAACACCATGGAAACCAAGATGCTCTACACGCTGACCGACGTCGCCACGGCGTTGAGCGTGGGTCGCAGCAAGGTTTACGAGCTGGTCCGGTCTGGGGCGTTGCCCTCGGTGCGGATCGGCGGGTCGCGACGGGTCCGCGGGGAGGACCTCGCGGCCTATGTCGACTCCCTCGAGCGCGTGCCGGCTGCTCCGCTGGCGGGTGCCCGATGAGCAGCGCCCGCCAGGGCAGTGCGGCGCCGAAGCTGCGCAACGGGGTGATCCGGCGCGGGAACAGCTGGTCGTACGTGATCCGGGTGACCGACAGCTCCGGGGTGAGTAAGCCCCGGTGGGTGGGCGGGTTCCCCACTGAGGCCGCGGCCAAACGTGCCCGGGACGAGGCGCGGATCGCCGCCGGCCGGGGCGAGTTTGTCGACCGCAGCACGCTGACCGTGGGGGAGTACCTGGACCGGTGGCTGTTGGCGCACGCCCTCGAGGTCAAGCCCCGCACCCGCGCCGGGTACGAACACCTCATCAACACCTATGTGGCGCCGCGGATCGGGCGGGTCCGGTTGCAGGCGCTGCGCCCGGCCGATCTGAGCACGCTGTACCGGCAGCTCCTGGAATCTGGTGGGCGGGGTGGCAAGCCGCTGTCGGCCCGGAGCGTGGAGTACGTGCACGCGGTGCTGCGCAAGGCGTTCGCCGACGCCGTGCGCAACGACCAGATCCTCACGACCAACCCGGCCGAGCGGGCCAAACGCCCCCGCAAGGAGCAGGCTGCCGCGGTCGTCATGTGGACCGCGGAGGACCTGGCCTCCTTCCTCACGACAACACAGGGGCACCGACTGCACGGGTACTTCCGCCTCGCCGCGTACACCGGCGCTCGGCGTGGGGAGCTGATGAACCTGCGCTGGGCGGACGTCCACCTCGGCGACGAACACGGGCAGGGAGCGTTCGTGCGGCTGCGCGGGACGGTGTCGGTCATCAACGGGGTGCGGGTCGAGGGCAGCACCAAAGGCGGGCGCGAACGCACCGTCAGCATCGACGCCGGCACCGCCGTCGTCCTGACCGAGCACCGCCAACGCCAGGAGGCCGAACGGGACCTCGCCGGTGCGTTGTGGGTGGGCGGTGACCACGTCTTCCGCCGTGAGCTCGGCGAACCGCTGTTCCCCGACACCCCGACCGCGCTGATGGCCAAGCTGCAACGCCAGCACAACACCGCCGCGGCACAGGCCGGCCCACCACCGTTGCCGGTGATCCGGCTGCACGACCTGCGCCACCTGCACGCCACCCTCCTCCTCAAAGCCGGTGTCCCGGTGCACGTCGTCGCCGCGCGGCTCGGGCACGCCGACCCCGCCATCACCCTGCGCGTCTACGCCCACGTCCTGGACGACCAAGCCAGCGGCGCCGCCACCACCTTCGAACAGCTCCTCAACAGCAACGCCGGCCAGCCCCACGTCAAGACGTAGGAGCATGTCCCTGTCGACTTGAGTTGGCCCGATCCCGCGGTGGCCAGCGCGTTTCACGGCTCCCACATCCCGCCACTGCGGGCGAGCGGAACTCTCCAGACATTCCGATGGGGCGAAGCGGGCGGGTGGCCCTAGCTTGAGCGCGGGGAGTACATGATGATGCCGACTCCGACCAGGCAGATGAGCGCGCCGATGATGTCGTATCGGTCGGGGCGGAACCCGTCCATGACCATGCCCCAAGCCAGGGAGCCGGCGACGAACACGCCTCCGTAGGCCGCCAGGATGCGGCCGAAGTTGGCGTCGGGTTGAAGGGTGGCGACGAAGCCGTACAGGCCCAGGGCGATGACGCCGGCGCCGATCCAGACCCAGGGCGATGACGCCGGCGCCGATCCAGACCCAGCCGCGGTGCTCGCGCACGCCCTGCCAGATCAGCCAGGCGCCGCCGATCTCAGCGATCGCCGCCAGGACGAACAGGGTCAGGGAGCGAGTCACCGTCATGCCGGGATTCTGACACCCGAGCACGACGCGGCCAGCCATTGCGGCGGGCGAGGAACGCGGCGACGCTCAGCGCGGCGACCACGACCGCGAAGACCACCCCGGCGAAGAGCAGGCTCGCCACGGTGGCGGCCGCCCCGGTGATCGCGATGCCGAGCAGCGCCAACAGCGGTGGCGCGCAGCAGACCGCGCACGCGGCGGCCGCGCCGCCGATCAGGTACCGGCGCGACCCGTCGTCCTGGCTCATCGGCTCATCGCCCGCACCTCGGCCAGCGACACGAAGGGGATCGGGCAGCAGTCGCTGCTGGCGCACTGGTGCAGGTCGTCGCAGCCGGCGTCCAGAGCGGCGCGCAGGTTCTCGCGGATCAGGACCAGGTCCGCGATCCGCTGCTCGACCTCGGCCAGCTTCTCGGTGGCGCGGACCTGCAGGCCTGCGTTGCGGCCGTGTCGGCGGCCGGCCTCGATCAGGTCGGCCACCTCCTGCAGGGTGAACCCGAGCCGCTGCGCGGCCTTGATCACCCGCAGCGTGGTCACGGCCTGCTCGTCGTAGAGCCGGTGCCCACCGGGGCTGCGGTCAGGTTCCGGGAGCAGCCCGCGGCGTTCGTAGTAGCGCAGGGTCTGCCGGTTCACCCCGGCCGCCTGGGCGACCTCACCGGCGCGCAGGCTCATGCCGACTGCTCCACGGCCCGAGAGGCCAACGCCTTGAGGATGTCCCGGTGCTCCGGCGGGACCGACACCTCCAGCATCAGGTCGTCGCTCTCGCCGTCGACGACGAAGGAGAAGAACGAGCAGCACGCCGTCTCCCGATCGGCCAGGTCGCGCACCCGGTCCCGCAAACCCGCCGCACCGCTCAAGTGCATCCGCACCAGGTCGTTCTCGTAGGCCACGCTGCGCACCGTCTCGGCGAACAGAGCGTCGAACTCCGCCAGCCGCAGCGGACGCTCAGCCGTCGGCATCGTGCACGCGGTCGTGTTCATCAGCTCGTCCATGAAGCAACGGTAAACCTGTACCCAGGTGCCAGTTGCAAGTCCCCACTGGTCGCCAACGAGATCTCGCCTCCTGCCGGGGCTGTCCGTGTGGTGGCCCTTGACCGAGGAGGTCGGGGATTGTAGGCACCTATCGTGGACCGCGTGACGACGCGGACAGTCGCCAGCCCGTGAGCCGCATAGGCCGCGCAGGCGTCCGCGCGTAGGTGGGGTCGCCCATCCGTGGCTGGCTGATCGCGGCTGTGGCCGGTGCCGGGTTCGGCTGCTCGGCCGCTCGGCTGCTCGGCCGCTCGGCCGCTCGGCCGCTCGGCGGAGCCGCGTGCCGCCTGCCGCTGCTGATCGGCGTGTCCGGGTCGTGGCACTTCAGGCCGTGATCGTGAGCAAGGCGCTGAGCCTGCTGACGGTCGACACCATGCCCGCTCGTGAGGGCCCGGTGGACCCGCAGGCTAGAAGAGCGATGCTGCCCAGTAGTCGCGGAACTGGGTGGCGATCAGTGTCGCAACGACGGCCAGCCAGGCGATGAAGATGGTGGGTGCGTATCGGGCGAAGAACGCGGGCAGGGTGCCGCGCGTGGCGAGCAGGGCGCAGACCGCCACGAGGGTGAGCGCGGCGCACACCCACACGACCATGCAGTAGGGGCAGAGGGCGCCCATGCGGTACAGGCTCTGGAAAATGAGCCAGTGCACGAGGGCCATGCCGGTCAGGGAGCCGGCGAGCAGGGCGAGCCAGTACCAGCGTCGCAGGTATCCACCGGCGAGGATGGCCGCGCCGGAGGCGGCGACGACAGGAAAGCCGGCCAAGCCGAGGACGGGGTTGGGGAACCCGAGGAGCTCGGCCTGCCAGGACACCATCACCGACCCGCAGCTGATCACGGGGTTGATGCTGCAGGCGGGGACGTGGGTGGGGTCGGCGAGCACGGCGACCTTCTCGATGATCAGTGCCGCGGACGCCAGGGCTCCGATGCTGCCGGCCACGATCAGCGCAATGGCAACCCACCGACCGTCCCCGGTCGCCCGCGCTGCGCCCCCCTGCCTGGGGGCGTCGACGGTGGCGCGAGGTGTCGGCGTGACGGTGGGGCTCACTTCGCGACCGCGGCGTCCAACGCGGCTCGCAGCTCCTCCTCGCTGGTGGGGTTGATCATGGTGCCGTCGAGGAAGAATGTCGGGGTCCCCTGCACGCCCAGCGCCAGCCCGTCCTGGCGGTCCTTCTCGATGCGGGCCTCGGTGGCGGGGTCGGCGACCGCGGCGTCGTAGGCGGCCAGGTCCAGCCCCAGGGTGGACGCGTACTCGCGGAACAGGTCGGCGCGGGACTCCTGCTGCTCGCCCCACTGCGGCTGGGTCTCGTACATCATCGTGTACATCTGCTCGAGCTTGCCCTGCGCGGCGGCGGCCTCCACGGCCTTGGCTGCGTTCATCGCGTTGGCGTGGCTGTCGATGGGGAAGTAGCGGATGACGAAGCTGACCTGGCCCTCGTACTCGGCGCGCAGCTTCTCGATGCTCGGGAACGCCGCGAGGCAGGACTCGCACTCGAAGTCCAGGAACTCCACGAACACCGGCGCGCCCTGCGGCGCGGTGGACAGGCGGTGGCTGTCCTCGCGCACGACGACGCCGGAGCCGGCCGCCGCCTCGCCGGGCTTCGCGTCCGAGGTGGTGGGGCGTGCCGCGAGGACGACGACCGTGGCGAGCACGCCGAGGACGAGGACCAGCATCACGGACAGGATGGTGTTGCGCTTGGCCACGAACGAATCTCCTTGGGGCGGGCCGCCCGCTCGCGACGGGGCACAGACGGCCGGATTGGATGCTGGCGGACCCACCGAGTTGACAGGGCCGCAGCAGAGCGACCACAGTAACACCTGTTCACCTGTTCAGATGAAAGGGACGTTGATGGCAACCGTGCTGGGGCTCGACGGGTGTGCGGTGGAGTGCGTGCACCCCGACAAGGTGCTGTTGGTGACCGAGAACGCGCCGCGGCCCGAGGAGATCGCGGCGGTGGCCGCCGTGTTCAAGCTGCTCGGCGACCCGACCCGGGCCAAGCTCCTGTACGCCCTGCTGGAGGCCGGGGAGCTGTGCGTGTGCGACCTGGCCGCGGCGACCGGGACGACCGAGACCACGGTCAGCCAGGCGCTGCGCCTGTTGCGGGCGGCGTCGGTGGTCACCGGCCGGCGGGAGGGGCGCAACGTGTACTACCGCCTGTCCGACGCGCACGTGCGGATGCTGCTCGACGTCACCCGCGAGCACACCGTGCACGACCCCGCCGCCACGGCGGACGCCGGCGCAGGCGTTGACCGTTCCGGGGTGGGGCGAGCGTGAGCGGCGGTCACGGGCACGGCGGCGGGCACGCCGGGGGCCGGCACCGGTGGCGCCTGGCGGTGGCATTCGCCCTCGTCGGAGGGTTCTTCGGGGTGGAGCTGGTCGCGGGCCTGCTCTCGCAGTCGTTGGCGCTGCTCTCCGACGCCGGGCACATGGCCGCCGACGTGGTGACCTTGGGAGCGGCGCTGGTCGCGACCCGGATCGCGACCCGCCCGGACACCACCGGGCGCCGCACCTTCGGCTCCTACCGGGCTGAGGTGTTCGCCTCCGGACTGGCCGTGCTGCTGATGATCGGGGTGGCGGTCTACATCGGCGTGGAAGCGGTCAGCCGCATCGGCACCGACGCCGAGGTCGCCTCCGGCACGATGCTCATCGTCGGCACCATCGGCCTGGTCATCAACGTCATCTGCATCTTCCTGCTGCGCGGCGGGGCCGGGGAGAGCCTGAACGTCAAGGGCGCCTACCTCGAGGTCATCGCCGACACCCTGGGCTCGGTGGGCGTCATCGTCGCCGCGCTGCTGGTGTCCGCGACCGG
>CAZACX010000007.1:41166-75883 GCA_964483685.1 uncultured Intrasporangiaceae bacterium | reverse complement strand
GAGATTGGCGACCTCAAGAAGGAACTGCGCCAGATGAGCGAGGCAACTCGCTAGTCCGGCCGCCGTCCGGCCTGGACGAAGGGATGATGTCGCCATGACCTATACCGCCGCGCCCGATCGCTACGACACCGACATGGACTACCGCTTCAGTGGACGAAGCGGCCTCCAGCTGCCGGCCCTCTCGCTCGGCCTTTGGCAGAACTTCGGCGCCCACCATCCGGAGGAGACCCAACGGGCCATCCTGCGCCGAGCCTTCGACCGCGGCGTCACCCACTTCGACCTCGCCAACAACTACGGGCCGCCCTACGGACGGGCCGAAGAGAATTTCGGCCGGTACCTTCGCGACGACTTTGCGGCCCATCGAGACGAGCTGATTATCTCGACGAAGGCGGGCTGGGACATGTGGCCAGGGCCCTATGGGCAAGGCGGCGGCGCCCGCAAGCACGTGCTCGCCTCGCTCGACCAGTCGTTGCAGCGGCTCGGAGTCGACTACGTCGACATCTTCTACAGCCACCGATTCGACCCGCAGACACCGCTCGCGGAGACGATGATGGCCCTGGACCACGCCGTGCGCAGCGGCCGAGCCCTCTATGTCGGGATCTCGTCCTACTCCGCGACTCGCTCGAGGGAGGCGGCGGCGATTGCCCGCGAACTGGGCACGCCGCTCGTCATCCATCAGCCGTCCTATTCGATGCTCAACCGGTGGATCGAGACGGACTTGCTCGACGCGTTGGCCGACGAGGGGATGGGCTGCATCGTCTTCACGGCCCTCGCGCAGGGTTTGCTCACCGATCGGTACCTGGACGGCATACCCGCGGACTCCCGGGCGGCCCGGACCGGGTCCTCGATTGGCGGCGGCCATCTCACCGAGGCGACGCTCACCCATCTGCGGGGACTCAACGAGATCGCGGCAGGCCGCGGCCAACAACTGGCGCAATTGGCGCTGCAGTGGGCACTGCGCGATCCACGGGTGACGTCGGCCGTCATCGGGGCCTCCTCGGTCGCCCAACTCGACACGAACCTCGACGCCTTGGCGGGTCCCGCGCTCACCGCTGCTGAATTGTCCGCCATCGACGAGCACGCGGTCGAGTCCGGGATCAACCTGTGGGCCGCCCAAACCAGCGACTGATCCCGCGCGCGGCGTCAGCCCCTGCGTGGAGCGGTCACCCACACCCGGTGCCCATGACACAATGGTCGCGCCAGCCGGGCGGTCCCGTTGGCGCAGTCCGCAATGCCAGTGGGGAGTATCCCTTCGTGGCAGTCTCGTCAACACGGTCAGTCCCGCCTCGCGCGGTGCCAGGCCCGGGGCTGTCGGTCCAGCACGTGGGCGGGAGAGACCTCTGGACGCGTTTCGACCTGTCCGGAAGGTTCTTCTTTGTTCCCCACAGTTATGTTGCCTCCAGTCTTGTTGCCTACAGTGCCAGCGGCTGATCACGTTGATCTCAATTTGCCCGGCTGGGTGTGGCTCCTGACCATCGGCGTGGCCGCTCTTGTCCTCGCGTTCGACGTGATATGGATTGCCCGCAATCCACACCGCCCAAGCACCAAGGAAGTCTCGATCGCGCTGGGCGTCTATATTGGGGCGGCGATCCTCTTTGGTCTCGGTCTGTGGTGGTTTAAGGGTGGCCAGCTCGCGGGGGAATATTATGCGGGCTGGCTCACCGAGTATTCCCTGAGCGTTGACAACCTGTTCATTTTCCTCTTGATCATGGCAAAGTTCGCCGTTCCCGAACGGCTTCAACAGTTTGCCCTCATGGTTGGGATCATCATCGCGATTCTCTTGCGCGGCGTCTTCATCTGGGCGGGCGCTGCGGCGATCGAAAACTTCTCCTGGGTCTTCTACATCTTCGGTGCCTTCCTCCTTTACACGGCGATCAAGCTCGCGCGCGAGGGCGAGTCCGACGACGACGAGTTCGAGGAGAACAAGGTGATGGCCGCCGTTCACCGGCGCCTCCCAGCAACCCCCGATTTCCATGGCACCAAGCTCTTCGTGAAGGCGACAGGTCGGCGGCTCGCGACGCCGATGTTCTTCGTCATTCTCGCCCTCGGGACGACGGACCTCTTGTTCGCCTTGGACTCGATTCCTGCGATTTACGGCCTGACCCGCGAGCCCTACATTGTCCTGGTAGCTAACCTGTTCGCGCTCATGGGTTTGCGCCAGTTGTACTTCCTCCTCGGCGGCTTGCTTAAGAAACTGGTCTATTTGAGTATCGGCCTCGCCGTGTTGCTTTCCTTCATCGCCGTCAAATTGCTCCTCCATGCGCTGCACACCAACGAGCTGCCGTTCATCAATGGCGGGGAGCGTGTCCACGTCCCGGAGATCCCGATCAGCGTCTCGCTTGGCGGTATCGCGCTCATCCTTGGCGTGACAACCGTCGCGAGCTTGTGGAAGTCGCGCCGTGATGCGCGCCTTGAAGCAGCTCGCCCCAGTTAGGTTGCTGCGGATTCCGCGGGGTCGGCGTGGGACCCAAAGCCGAGCACCATCGCGGACGCGAGCACGACAAGACTCATGCCGAGGAGTTGCTCTCCTTCCAGGACTTGACCGAGCACGAGGAGACCGGCGAGAGCGGCAAAGGCAGGCTCAAGGCTGAGCAGGATGCCGAACACTTGCGCGGAGAGTCGACGCAGCGCCAACAACTCCAGTGAATAGGGCAACACCGAGGAAAGCAGGGCGATCCCCAGCCCCTTGGCGACGGTCTCCCCAGTCCAGGAGGGCACGCTCATGATCCCGAACGGGAGGGTGATGAGCGTGGCGACGACCATGGCGAGCGCCAGGCCGTCCAACTTGGCGAACTCGGCACCGGTGCGCCCGGAAAGGACGATGTAGGCCGCCCAAAAGCACCCAGCGGCCAAGGCCAGCCCCAGCCCGGGCCAGTTGAGTTCGGCAAGCGGGGTGCGCAGCGCCTGGGAGATGAGCAAGACCCCAAACCCGGCGGCGAGCACGGCGAGGAGATCGAGAAGTCGACGGCTGAGAACGGCCGCGAGCGTCAGGGGCCCCAGAAACTCGATCGTCACCGCCACCCCGATCGGCAAGTGCGCGAGCGACCCGTAAAAGGTGTAGTTCATCAGCCCGAGGGCTGTTCCAAAGAGGACCACGGTGGTCCACGCTGCTCGCGAGTGCCCCCGCCACCGCGGGCGGATGACGACGAGGAGCAACACGGTGGCGAAGAGCAGGCGCATCACGACGGAGCCGCCCGCGCCGATCGTGGGAATCAAGGTTTGCGCGAGCGCCCCACCGAACTGGACCGAGATGATGCCGCCAAGGACCAGCAAGGGCGCCGGGACCCGCTCAAGGCTCGTCACGGCATACCGTTGATGGCGGCGATGCGTGCTCGCAAACCCTGCTGCACGATGGGCCATTCCTCTCGAAGCACACTGAAGACGACGGTGTCGCGGAAGGTTCCGTCGCCGCGGCGTAGGTCGCGCCGCAGGACACCTTCGCGCACCGCACCGAGCCGGGCGATCGCCGCCGCAGAGCGAGTGTTGAGGGCGTCGGTTTGGAGGCGAAGTCGACCGAATCCGCACTCGTCGAAGACGTATCCCATGAGGAGCAGCTTGGTCTCGGGGTTGACCACCCCGCCCCACCACCGCGGGGCGTACATCGTCGCGCCCAGATGAATGCTCTGGTTGGCGACGTCGATGTCCAGCAGGGCCGTGGTGCCGACGATGGCCTGCTCCGACCCCGCGCCGATCATGCGAACGGTAAAGGCGAGCCGCCCGGGCCGGTCAAAGTAGCGCTCCCTGAGCAGAGTCTCGCACTCCGCCGGGGTGGCCGGGCACGGGTGCATGCGGAAGCCCTGCCGGTAGGCCGCGGCGTCCCCGAGCACCGCGAAGAGACTCGGGAAGTCGGCCGCCGTCATCGGGTCGAGTCGCACGTGCCGACCGACAAGCGCTCGCCCAGATGGAGCCGTCACAGACATGAGGGACAGCCTAGGTTGCGTCCCGCGGGGACGTTTTGCGTAAGCGCTTTCGCACCGGGTAGACTCACCCCACGTGCTAGCATTTCTGGCCGATCGGCCCCTTCTCCTCTTATTCATCCTTCTCGCCGTCGGGACAGCCATCGGGCGCGCCCGGATCGGCCGCTTTTCGCTCGGCCCCGCCGCCGTGCTCTTTGCCGCGTTGGCCTTCTCGGCCGTCGACGAGCGGCTCGCGCTCCCCGAGGTCATCGGCACCTTTGGGCTCGCCGTCTTCGCGTACACGATCGGGGTGACGGCGGGACCGTCGTTCTTCTCGAGTCTGCGCGGCGGCACGAAGCCGGTCCTCCTCGTCATGGGGACGCTGATCGGGGCCGGTGTCCTCACCTGGGGCATCGCCCAAGGATTCGGTTTCAGTCCCGGGACCGCGGCCGGACTCTACGCCGGCGCCAACACCAACACCCCCGGACTCGCCGCGGCGATCGTCCTGCTCGACGGCTCCCCTGAGCCGACGGTTGCCTATTCGCTCACGTATGTCGGTGGGGTGCTCCTCATGCTGTGGGGCGCGGCCGCCGCGCTCCGCAGCGGCGAAGTTAACCCGACGGCCGAAGACTCCGCGAAGCCCTCCTCGGTGATGAACGCGACGATCAAGGTCACCAACGACAACCTCCTCACCGCCGAGGAACTCACCTACACCCGCTACGGCGACGTGATCTTCTCGCGCTACCAGTCCGCCGGGGACACCGAAATCCACATGGTTGAACCGGAGACCGTGTTCACCCTTGGCGACCGTGTCCTCGTGATCGGACCCGAAGCAGCGCTGCGGCATACGACCAAATATCTTGGGCGGCGCTCCAAGCTGCACCTGGAGCAGGAACGCACCGAGCTCGACTATCGGCGCATGGTGTTGTCTCAGCGCCGCTTCTTTGGTCGCACCGTTGGGGACCTGGAATTGTGGGAGAAGTTCGGTGCCCGGGCCACTCGCGTGCGTCGCGCCGACCAGGACTTGTTGGCGACGGACGACTTCGTCCTCCAGGCCGGTGACCGACTGCGGGTCGCCGCACCCCGCGACAAGATGGCCCAGGTCGCCCATTTCCTCGGCGACAGTGAGCACGGCGTCTCCGACATCAACCCCCTCGGCCTCGCGACCGGCCTCGCGATCGGCCTGCTCGTCGGCGCCATCCCGTTCGCCATCCCCGGTCTTGGGGACCTCACCCTCGGCAACGCCGCCGGTCCGCTCATCATCGGGCTGATCCTCGGCCGCCTTGGCCGCTCCGGTCGGGTCGTGTGGACGATGCCGCACCAGGCCGCCGAAACCCTCACCCAACTCGGGTTGCTGCTCTTCCTTGCGTATGCCGGTGGCCGCGCCGGACACGCGCTCATCGAGGCCATCAAGACACCCCTGGGCATCAAGCTGATCCTCGCCGGGTTGCTTGTGACCGGCGTCCACGCCCTCGCGTTGCTCCTCATCGGTCGCCGGATACTCGGCTCGTCCGGTCCGCGAGTCGCCGGGGTCATCGCCGGCTCCCAGACCCAGCCCGCGGTCCTCGCGTTCGCCAACGACTCCACCGGGTATGACGCCCGCGTCGCCCTTGGGTACGCCCTCGTCTATCCCGTGGCCATGGTCACGAAAATCATCGTTGCGCAAATCTTGACGATGCTCTGACGGGTCGCTCAGACACCCACCCGGAACGGTTGGCCGGTGAGTTCCTCGCACAGTGCCCACAACGCACCGGCGGCGGCGACGTCCTTCGACGCCGCCGAGGAGTCAACCGGACGCGGTGAGCCCTGTGCCTCGAGGAAACCGTCGGGGCCGATGTAGCTGCCGCCGGGCAGGTCGGGGACGGTCGCGGCATACAGCGTCGGGTGGGCGCCGCTGTATGCCGGTTGCGCGACCCACGGCAGCACGTTGGCGAGGCGCAAGACGGCGCTCGTGACGGGGTCGCCGTGGCTTTGCAGGTTGGTCGCCGCATATCCCGGATGCGCCGCCATGGAGCGCACCCGCGACTGGGCGTCGGTGAGGCGGCGCTGCAACTCGTAGGCAAACATGAGGTCGGCCAGTTTGCTCTGGCCGTAGGCGATCCACCCGTTGTAGCGGCGCCGGGTGAAGTTGGGATCGGCGAGGTCGATTCGCCCGATCTTGTGGGCGAGGGAGGCCAAGGTCACGACGCGGCCCTGCACGTGAGGGAGCAGCAGATTCGTCAGGAGGAAATGCCCCAGGACGTTGGTGGCGAGCTGGCTCTCGTGTCCCTGCGGGCTCCTCGTCAACGGGACGTTCATGATCCCGGCGTTATTGATGAGGACGTCAATCGGTGCCGTGCCCCAGTCCCGGGCAAAGTCGCGGACGGAGTCGAGATCGAGCAGGTCGAGGTGCCGGGATTCATGGCTGCCCGCCAGATCGGCACGGGCCGCGTCTGCCTTGGCGAGGGTGCGGCAGGCAAAGACGACATGCGCGCCCCGGGCGGTGAGGGCCTTAGCGGCCTCGAATCCGATCCCCGAGTTCGCCCCGGTGAGGACGATCACCCGCCCATCCTGGTCGGGGATGTCGCCCGTGCTCCAGCTGCTCATGACGTCACCGTAGCGAAGGCGACGACGCGGCCACCACGAAGGCGGCGACGCAGCGGCGCACGTCATCCTGCGAGTGGGCCGCGCTGAGTTGGACGCGGATCCGGGCCGCGCCGCGGGGGACCACGGGGAAGGAGAAGGCGATGACGTAGACGCCCTCGGCGAGCATGGCGTCAGCGACCTGGGCGGCACGGTGGGCGCCGTCGTCCCCGCGGAACATCACCGGGGTGATCGGGTGCGAGCCGGGGAGCAGCTCGAATCCGGCGTCGGTCATCAAGGTGCGGAACAGGTTGGTGTTGGCGGTGAGCCGATCCCGGGCGGCGCTGGAGCGGGCGGCGAGGCGGAGGGCGGCGAGGGATCCGGCGGCGACACTGGGTGCGACGGCATTGGAAAACAGGTAGGGGCGGGAGCGTTGGCGCAGCACGTCGACGATCTCCTGATGACTGCTGATGTAGCCGCCGGAGGCACCGCCGAGCGCCTTGCCGAGCGTCCCGCTGAGGATGTCGACTCTGTCGGCGACCCCAAACAGCTCCGGGGTCCCGCGACCGTAGGCGCCGACGAAACCGACCGCGTGACTGTCGTCGACCATCACCAGCGCCCCGAATTCCTCGGCAAGGTCGCAGATCTGGGGAAGCGGCGCGAATGAGCCGTCCATCGAGAACACACCATCAGTGACGACGAGGATTCTTTGGGCGCCCGCGGAGGTTGCCGCCACCAATTGATCCCGCAGGTCGGTCATGTCCGCATTTCGGTAGCGAAAGCGCGCTGCCTTGCACAGGCGAATGCCGTCGATGAGGGAGGCGTGGTTAAGTTCGTCGGAAATCACCGCATCGCCGTCGCCAAGAAGCACCTCAAAGAGGCCGCCGTTAGCATCGAAACACGACGAATAGAGGATCGTGTCGTCCGTTCCGAGGAAACCGGAGAGGGCTCGTTCCAAGGACTTATGTAAGGTCTGGGTGCCACAAATGAAGCGCACACTGGCCATACCAAAACCCCACTCGTCCAGCGCCGATCGTGCCGCAGTGATCACCTCGGGGTGGTCGGCGAGGCCAAGGTAGTTGTTCGCGCAGAAGTTGACGGCGTCGCCGCCTGCGGTCCTGATATGGGCCGCCTGGGGGGTGGTGAGCAGGCGTTCCCCCTTGAACAAGCCGGCAGATCGGATCTCCGCCAAGGTGGCTGCGAGCTCGGATTTGACTGAACCGTACATACGAGTGCTGCCCTTCTAATCCCAGTTAATAATCACTTTGCCGCACTGTCCCGAGCGGGCGATATCATACGCGTCTGCCCAGTCGGTGGCGTCGAATCTGTGGGTAATGACGGACCGAACCGCACCCGCCAAGGTGGGGGAGGTTTGGAGCATCGCACCCATGTGGTACCACGTGTCGAACATTTCTCGCCCGTAAATGCCCTTGATCGTCAGCATGTGGGTGATGACTTTGCTCCAATTGATCGGATAAGGATCCTTGGGGAGCCCGAGCATCGCGACCCGGCCGCCATGGTTCATGTTGTCAATCATTTCCTCGACGGCCTTGGGTGCCCCGGACATTTCCAGCCCGATATCGAAGCCTTCCTTCATGCCCAAGTCGCGTTGGGCGTCCCGGATCGTATGCCGCCCCGTGTTGACGACGAGGTCGGCCCCCGCCGCGGTGGCCAGGCTCAGGCGGTAGTCCGAGAGGTCAGTGACGACGACATGCCGAGCCCCCGCGTGCCGGGCGATGGCGGCGGCCATTGCACCGATCGGGCCGGCCCCGGTGATGAGGACGTCCTCGCCGACCATGGGCCACTGGAGCGCCGTGTGGGTGGCGTTGCCGAGGGGGTCGAACACGGCACCGAGGTCGGCGTCGATCCAGGCAGGCTGGATCCAGGCGTTGCTCGCGGGGAGGACGACGTAGTCCGCGAAGGCCCCGTCCCGGTTGACGCCGATTCCGACGGTGTTGATGCAGACATGACGGCGGCCAGCGCGGCAGTTACGGCAATGGCCGCACACGACATGGCCCTCGCCCGAGACCCGGTCGCCGAGAGTGACGGTGCCTGCGGGGACGTCCTCGCCGATCTCGACGACGTCGCCATAGAACTCATGGCCGACGATTAGCGGCGCCACGATGGTCTGCGCCGCCCAAGAATCCCATTGCTGGATGTGGAGATCCGTGCCGCACAGCCCCCCGCGAAACACCCGAATCTTCACATCGAGGGGTCCGCAGGTCGGCTCGGGGACCTCGCGAAGTTCCAAGCCGGGACCGGCCGTCGCCTTGATGAGCGCGCGCATCGGCTACCCCTCCGTCGTGGGTGGCTCCGCGGTGAGCCAACCATCCCCAACCTAGTGCTGCCGTGTGGACAACGGCCGCGTAGCTCCGGGCGGGGCGCTCAGGTAGTGCGGTGGGCGTTGACGGCGATCGCTTCGGCGATCTCGGCGCGACGTGGCCGGGGGAGGTCGTGGCCCATGTCGGGGAACATGAGCAACCGTGAGCCCGGCACGGCCATCGCCGTGGCAATGCCGCCGCTCGGCGCGACGAGCTTGTCGAGGAGACCGTGGATCACGAGGGTTGGCACGGTGACCTGGCGAAGTCCGGCGGTGCGGTCAGGGGAGGCATTGATCGCGGTGAGCTGGCGGACCCGGCCGATCATGTCGGTGTCACGCTCGATGGCGGCCTCAATGAGGGACCGGATGTCGGCCTCGTCGAAGTGTGGGCCGGAGATATTGCGCCAGGCTTCGACGCCGGCCTCGATCTTTTCCTCGCGGGTCGTTGGGAACGGCCCCGTCATCGACTTGCGGAGCGTCGGCAGGAAGGAGGTCTTCGGGCGCCCGTTGCGGCGGTCGCCGGTGTTGGACATGATCGAGGTCAGGCTCAGCACCCGCTCGGAGTGGTCGATGGTCAGCTGCTGGCTGATCATCCCGCCCATCGAGACACCGACGATGTGCGCCGCGTCGATGCCAAGGTGGTCGAGCAGCCCGACCGCGTCCCGCCCCATGTCGGCGAGGGTGTAGTCGGATTTGGCGAGGCGGTTGCTCGCCAGGCCCATCAGAACGTCCCCGCGCTGGGGGGCCGGCGCCGACGTCTTGCTGGACAGGCCGATGTCGCGGTTATCGAATCGGATGACTCGGAAGCCGCGGGAGACCAGCTCGTCGACGAGATCCACCGGCCAGGCGATCATCTGGGTCGCGAGCCCCATGATGAGCAGCATCGGCTCACCATGGCCCTGCTCGTCGTATTCGAGGGTTACTCCGTTGACATGTGCTTGCGGCATACCCCTAGTCAATCAAGCCAACGGGCCTCGGTGGGCGAGACGGACCGTGCCATCCGCGGCGGCATACTGTGGCCACCATGTCACCCACGCCGAGCGTCGAGGAGTTGCTCCATGCGGCGGTGACCGCGCTCGGCGGCACCGAACGTGCCGGTCAGGTGGCGATGGCTCGTGCCGTCCAGGACGCCGTCGACGCCGAGCAACACCTCCTTGTTCAGGCGGGGACCGGCACCGGGAAATCGCTCGGCTACCTCGTGCCCGCGGTCAAGCACGCGGTGGATACCGGCAAGCCGGCCATCGTCGCGACCGCCACCTTGGCGCTTCAGGGGCAGATCGTCGACCGAGACCTGCCGCGGCTTGCCGAGGCGCTTGCTCCACTGCTTGGCCGGGCGCCGACGTATGCCCTCGTCAAGGGTCGACGCAACTACCTGTGCCAGCACAAGCTCGTCGGCGGATTCCCCGACGAGGACGAGGGCTTGTTCGAGGTTGCGGAGGCGGACGCGGCCGTCGGTCGGCTCGGCCGCGAGGTGGTCCGGCTGCGCGAGTGGGCGGAGACGACCGACTCGGGGGATCGGGACGAGCTCGTACCCGGCGTCAGCGAACGCGCCTGGCGCCAGGTGAGCGTCAGCGCCCAGGAATGCCTCGGGAGCAAATGTCCCTCGTTCGGTGACTGTTTCGTCGAGCGCAGCCGCGAGGTCGCGAAGACTGTCGATGTCGTCGTGACGAACCACTCGTTTATGGCGATCGACGCCTTCGAGGGCCGGTTCATGCTGCCGGAGCACGAACTCCTCATCGTCGACGAGGGTCACGAACTCGTCGACCGGATCACCTCGACGATCACGGACGAACTCACCGCGGGCATGGTTCGCCTTGCCGCCAAACGCGCCGGCAACGCCGACTCCGCCGACCGGCTCGACGATGCCGCGGTGGCCTTGGACGCCGCGATGGCGGCCCTGCCCGAGCGGCGACTTGACGGCATACCTGAGCAGTTGGCGTTGGCGTTGGCGACGGTGCGAGATGCTGCCCGCGCCCTCCAATCCGACCTCAAACCTGCACCGGGCAGCCAACTCGAGGGCGCCCAACAGGTCGCCGTCGCCGCCGTCGACGAGGTCTTTGACACCTGCGCCCGACTCCTCGAGGAGCGCGACCTCGACGTCGCCTGGAGCCAGATCGACCCCCGCCGCGGACCGGTCCTGCACGTTGCCCCGATGAGCGTGGCGATGTTGGTGCGCGAGCGGATCTTTCACCAACGGACGGTCGTCCTCACCTCCGCGACCCTCGAGCTCGGCGGCAGCTTCGATGCCCTCGCGGGCACGATCGGGTTGCGCGGGGACGGCGCCCCGGGGTGGACCGGGCTCGATGTCGGCTCGCCGTTCGACTACCCCGGACAGGCGATCGCGTATGTCGCAGCGCACCTGCCGCCGCCAGGTCGCAGCGGGTTGAGCGCACCGATGCTCGCGGAGATCGAGGCGCTGATTCGCGCCGCAGGGGGACGCACCCTCGGGTTGTTCTCCTCGATTCGCGCCGCTCGGGAGGCGACCGAGGCGATGCGGGAACGGTTCGGAGACGAGCTGACAGTGCGCTGCCAAGGGGAGGATCAGGTGCCGACCCTCGTGCGCCAGTTCGCCCGCGAAACGTCGACCTGCCTGTTTGGGACGCTGACGTTGTGGCAGGGCGTTGATGTGCCGGGGTCGAGTTGCCAGCTCGTCCTGATCGACCGAATTCCCTTTCCGCGGCCCGATGACCCGCTCGCGTCGGCGCGGACCGAGGCGATCGGTCGCATGGGTGGTAACGGCTTCATGGCGGTGTCGGCGACCCATGCCGCGCTGCGGCTGGCCCAAGGTGCCGGGCGACTGATCCGCACCTCGAGCGACCGTGGGGTGGTGGCCTTTCTTGATTCGCGGATGGTGACGGCCCGCTATTCCGGGTTTCTGCAGCGATCGCTGCCCCCGTTTTGGCCGACAACCGACCGCGACCTCGTGCTGGCCGCGCTCCAACGGCTCAACGAGACGGCGCCCGACCCGGTCGCGGTTGCCGATCCGGCGCCCCGCGGCCTCGGTGGCGCCGCCGCGCGCCCAGGTGCTTCCACCTCGGGCCCCGGTGGTGCAACGTCGCGCCCTGGCGGGGGACCGGCTCTCCCGGTGGCAGACGACCCGCCGCCACCGGAGGCGGCCCGGACAGCTGTCACGCACGGCCACGCCTGGAGCGAACAGGACGATGAGGAACTGCGCGACGGCGTCGACTTGGGGCTGTCGCTTGCCGAGCTCGCCGAGAGTCTCGGCCTGTCCGACGACATCGTCGCGACGCGACTGGCCGGCCTCGGCCTGGCGGTGGCGGCTACGCCGTTGTTCTGAGTGGGGCCTTTGTGTCGGGGAGTTTTCTGTGCGCGAGCGGGGGCTGGGTTGGGGGTGGTGTTTGTGTCTTCGGGGTGCGGTCGAGGCCGGCGACGACGCCCAGCAGGATTGCGAGGGCACCCAGTGATTGGGCCGCGCTCAACGTCTCCTGGGCGACGAGAATGCCGAGTAACGCGCCAGCGAGCGGGTTGAGGAGGCCGATGAGGCCAACGGTGCCGGCCGACAACTGCTGCAGCCCGTGGAACCAGGCGGCATACGCAAGTGCTGTGGCGATCAGGGTGAGGTAGACGAACCCGCCGATCGCCCGCCCATCGAGAGGTGGCGGCGTTCCCTCCACGGCCAGCGCGATGGGGGCCACCATGAGGGCGCCGCCGGTCAGTTGCCAGGCGGCGAAGGTGAGCGGTCGCACCGGGGGCTGCCACCGCTTGGTGAGGACGAAGCCCAGCGACGTGGCGAGCATGGCGACGAGGGAGACGACGACACCCCAGGGATCGAGTCCGCCGGTGGCCCCACCGACGAGCAAGGCGACCCCGACCACTCCAGCGAAGGCACCGGCATACGTGCGCATTGGCGGACGTTCGTCCAGGAGCACCCGGGCCAGGAGCAGGACGACGACCGCCGAGCTGGCCATCAGCGTGGCGGCCACCCCGGACGGCAGCCGTTGACCCGCGATGTAGATGAGGACGAAGAAGCCGCCGACGGTGAGCAGGCTGATGATCGCGGTCTTCCACCACCAGTCGCCACGTGGCCGGGCGGGGGCGATTGCGAGGAGCAGCAGACCGGCCGGAAGCGAGCGAATGACCGATCCGGACAGCGGCATGTTGGGCGGCAGGTACGCGCGCGTGACGTAGTAGGCGCACCCCCAGGCGATCGGCGCCAAGGCGGTGATGAACACGGCCCGACGCTTAGTGGCTTCCATGGAAGCGATTATAGCTTCCTTGGAAGCGTTACGATGATTCGGTGAGAAGCGACGGCTCGGCGAGGAGCGATCACGACGGCGACGACGTGGGACATGATCATGTCGCCAGTGGCCCGTTGCCGGGCGAGCCCGACCACGTGGACCGCATCGTTGCCGAGTGGCGCCGCGAACGCCCCGACCTCGACGTGGCGCCGCAGGGCATCCTCGGGCGGCTCCATCGGGTCGCGGGGCAGCTGACGCGTGAACTCGTTACGGTGTTCGAGCGGCACGGCCTGACCGAGGGGGAGTTCGACGTGCTGTGCGCGCTGCGCCGGGTGGGGGAGCCGTTCGCGCGGCAACCGGCCGAACTGGCGCGACACACGATGATCACCACGGGGGGCCTGACGAAACGGCTCGACCGACTCGAATCGGCGGGGCTCGTGCTGCGGAGCAGATCGGTCGGCAGTGATGGGCGCGCGAAGCTCGTGCAGTTGACTCCGGCCGGGGCGGCGACGATCGACGCAGCCTTCACCGAGCACATGGCCAACGAGGCCCGGCTCGTCGCGAGCCTGGACGCCGAGGATCAGCGTGACCTTGAGCGGATCCTGCGTCGCTGGTCCCGGCGTCTTGGCGGGGTTCCAACCGCGCAGTGAGCGGTCCGCCACCGGCCGCCCTTGACGGGCCGTCGGTGGCGGTGTGTACTGTTCTCCTCATCGAACATCCGTTCGATAAATCTGTTCGACAAGGCGAAATGCGCATTGTCCGAGCCGGTTTCGCCTGCCATCGAGAGGGGATGCGCCCATGGCTCGTCGTTATGAAGAGCCGGTCGACGTCTCCCATCGCGACGACATGATGGCCGCCTTCATCTGGCGCGGCCGGTTGTATGCCGTGCGCGGAGTCGTCGACCACTGGACCGAGCGGCGGGCCTGGTGGCGCGATCCGGTGGGGGCACCGATCACGGGGGAGCGCACCGTCTGGCGGGTCGAGGCGAGCACCGGTCGTTCGGCCGGAACGGGGATCTATGACCTCGGTGTCGACAATGACCTCGGTGACGACAATGACCTCGGTGTCCAGTCCGGCCACGGTGCTGTTGGCGGCCACGGTGCTGTTGGCAGCCACGGTGCTGCTGGCGCACCGGCGCGGTCTTGGGTGCTCCTGCGAGTGCAGGACTGAGAGGGGCAGCAAATGACCGACACCATCCTCCGTGTGCCCACATCGCGAGTGCCGCCGCGACCGCAAGGAGCCCGGGTTGCCTCGGCGCTCGATCTGCTCGATGGCGCCTCGGAGAGCCTCGTCGAGTCGAGTCACGCGGTGCAGGTGCGGGAGCGCTATTTGACCGCGCACTTGGCTGCGTTGCGTGCGGCCGCCGCGGTGCTGGCGATCCGTGGCCCCCAACTCGTGGGAGCAGAGCGGCCGAGCGGGGGCCCCCGCAACATCTGGGAGTTGGTCCCGGCTGTCGCCCCGGAGCTGAGCGAGTGGGCGGACTTCTTCGCCTATTCGACGTCTCGACGCTGGGCGATCGATGAGGGCCACGAGGTGGTCACCGCCCGCGACGCCGACGACCTTCTCCGTCAGGCCCAAGAGTTCCTTGAGCTCGTCCGGGCAACGTTGCGGCTGCCCGGGCGCAGCGGACCACGGCTACGCCTGAGCCCGGCCCTCACCCCGCACGGATGAGCGACTTCGCCCACCTTCATGTCGCCTCCGGTTTCTCGATGCGCTATGGCTCGGCGACCCCGCAAGCCCTCGTCGAGCGCGCCGCGCAGTATGGGCAGTCCGCGCTCGCCTTAACGGACCGAGATGGACTCTATGGGGCGATTCGGTTTGTCCAGGCGGCAACCAAGGCCGGGATCGCCGCCGTCCTCGGGGTCGACCTCGCGATGAGTGGTGGGCTGCTCGATCCGCCGCCTGACCCGGCGCAACGCCCGGTCAGGCGGGCCCCGCGCGCCCCCGCACGCGGTGGGGCGCTCGTCGATCCACGACTGCCGCGGGTCACCGTGCTCGCCGTGGGCTCCGGGGCCGGCGGCCCCGGAGCCCACGGGGAAGGCGGCGTCGGGCAACGTGGGGCTTGGCAAAGCGGCGTCGGGCAACGTGGGACTTGGGAGGGCAGCGGCGTCCCGCACGCCGCGGGATGGTCGGCCCTGTGTCGGCTCGTGACCGACACCCACCTGCGAGGTGAGCGGGGCAACCCGATCAGCACCCCGGCGCGCATCGCCGCGCTTGCCTCGGGGGTCACTCACGAGGGGCCCGCCGTGCTCGTCACGCTGCTCGGACCCGACTCCGACGTCGGGCGGGCCTTGTTACGCGGCGACCACAACGGCGCCCGCGCCCTGCTCGCCGCCTGGCGGTCTCTGCTGCCCCCCGACGGCCTCGTCATCGAGGTCGTCTGCCACGGCGGACCCGACGGCACCCCCGGGTCGCGCACGCACGCCGCCCGGATGCTCGGCCTCGCCGACGAAGCCGGCGTGCCGACGATTCTCAGCGCCGCGGTCCGGCACATCGACCCGGTCGACGCCCGCGTCATCGACGTGCTCGACGCCGCCCGGCGCCTCGTCCTGCTCGATCGGCGGCACCTCGACCGCGTCTCCGAGGCCGGGCACCTGGCGAGCACGGCGACGATGCACCGGATCGCCCTCGAGGTCGCGGAGCGAGCGGGTTACACCGCCGCGCGCACCGGGACCAACCCCGGCCCCGGTAGGGGCTCCTCGGTGCGCCGCCAACCCGTCGGGGAACGCGCCCGCGCTGACCGGCTGCTCGCCGACACTCACGCCCTGGCGATGCGTTGCGCCCAGCATCCGCGGCGCGACCTCGGCATCGGCGCGGTCCACCTTCCCGAGCCGGAAATCCTCGGCATCTCACCGGGCACCGACCCCCAGGAGGTTTTGGCCCGCCGTTGCCGAGACGCCCTGCTCACCCGTTACCCCGACGCGAGCGAGCGGGCGCGGCATACGATCGAGTCCCGTCTCGATGACGAGCTGAACGTTGTCGCGACGCTGGGCTATCCGACCTATTTCCTCACCGTCGCCAATGTCGTTGACCTCATCAGGGGTATGGACGTGCGTGTTGCGGCGCGCGGGTCGGGCGCGGGCAGCCTGATCAACTACCTGCTCGGGATCAGTGGGGTCGACCCGATCCGCTACGACTTGCTCATGGAGCGGTTCTGCTCGCCGCTGCGGGCCGAATTGCCCGACATCGATATTGACGTCGAGTCGGCGCGGCGCACCGAGATCTATGAGCGGATCCTCGAACGCTTCGGTGGTGAGCGGGTCACCTGTGTCTCGATGATGGACACCTACAAGGTGCGGCACGCGGTCCGTGACGTCGGCGCGGCCCTCGGGTTGCCGCCGGTCGAGGTCGACGAGATCGCCAAGGCGTTCCCGCATATCCGGGCCAAGGATGCCCGCAGCGCGATTGCCGACCTGCCGGAGCTGCGGGCCCGGGGCCTCGACACTCCGCAACTGGCCACCCTCTTTGACCTCGTGGAAAAGCTCGACGGGCTCCCTCGGCATATCGCCGTTCACCCGTGCGGGGTGATCCTCTCCAATGGCGGGTTGCTGGATCGCACCCCGGTCGAGGCGAGCTGGCTCGGCTTCCCGATGAGTCAATTCGACAAGGACGACGTCGAGACCCTCGGTCTGCTCAAGCTCGACATTCTCGGGATCCGGATGCAGAGTGCCATGGCCCACGCGGTCGCCGAGATCGCCCGAGTCGATGAGGTCCAGCTCGATCTTGACGATCGTGACCAGGTTCCGCTCGACGACGAACGCACCTTCGCGATGATCCGCACGACCCACACGCTCGGGTGTTTTCAAATCGAAAGCCCAGGTCAGCGGGAGCTGATCGGCAAGTTCGGCCCGACCCGGTTCGAGGACTTGATTGTTGACATCTCCCTGTTTCGTCCCGGCCCGGTCAAGTCCGACATGATCCGCCCCTTCCTTGAGGCGCGCCACGGTTGGAGTCCGGCGCGCTATCTGCACCCCAGCCTCATCCCGGCCCTGCAAGAGACTGAGGGTGTCGTCGTCTTCCACGAGCAGATGCTGCGCATCATCACCGAGACCACCGGCGTCTCGCTCGCACAGTCCGACGAGGTGCGCCGGGCCATGGGCAGCCCTCACGGTCAAGAAGAGATTGAGGCCTGGTGGCGCCCGGCGGCGGCGGCTCGTGGCTATGCCCCCGAGGATGTCGACCGGATCTGGGCGGTGCTCAAGGCGTTTGCGTCGTTCGGGTTCTGCAAGGCCCACGCCGCCGCGTTTGCCCTGCCGACCTATCAGTCGGCCTGGCTGAAGACCCACCACCTGGCCGCCTTTCTTGCCGGTGTCCTCACCCACGACCCGGGGATGTACCCCAAACGGCTCATCCTTGATGACGCGCGCACCCATGGCGTCACCATCCTCGGCCTCGACATCAACGCCAGCGGTGTGACGTACCGCGTCGAGCGGGTTCCCGACGATCCCCTGGTGGACCTGCGCGGATCACCGATCGAGGGGTCGATGCGGCCTGCCAACCGTGCGGACGATCGGCGTGATCTGCCCGATGGTCGCGGCTATGGCATCCGGATCGCCCTTGCCGACGTCCTTGGCATCAACGCCGCCGAAGTCGCGAGAATCGTTGCGGGACAGCCGTATCATTCACTGGCCGACTTCTGGCACCGCACCCAAGTCTCGCGGCCGGTGGTGGAGCGGCTGGTGCTTGCCGGCGGCTTCGACGGCCTCTATGGGTTGAGGGTGGGTGGGCTGGGTCGCCACGGTCGGATCACCCGGCGTGATCTGCTGCTGGGCGTCGCCGAGCTCGATCGTTGGAACCGAGGGTTGCGCACCGGCCGACGCCGCGCCCGTCCCGCGCCAACCATTACCGACGGCCTCAGCCCTGCCCCGACCACAGGTTTCGCCCTCGACGTTCGGGCCCGGGCTGCCGCCCAATCACAGGCCAGCGCGGCGGTACGTGCCGAGCCGGTCCAACTGACGCTCGACCTCGGCGACGAGCCCCAACTCGCCGGCGGCGCCGGGCTGCCCGATATGAGCGCACCTGAACGGGTCCGCGCCGAGCTCGACATCCTCGGCCTCGATGCCACCGGCCACGTCATGGACTTCTACGCCCCGATGCTGCGCGCCCTTGAGACAACGGCAAGCGCCGACCTGCTCGCCACCCGAAGCAACACCACGGTGCTCGTCGCCGGGGTCAAGGTGGCCACCCAAACCCCACCGATCCGTTCCGGCCGTCGCGTCGTCTTCCTCACCCTCGAGGATGGCACCGGCCCCAGCGACGCGACCTTCTTTGAGGACGTTCAGGGCCCGTATGCCGCCACCGTCTTCCACTCCTGGCTGCTCCTCGTGCGCGGCATCACCCGCCGGACGGGTGCCCGCGGGATTTCGTTGCGCGCCACCGGCGCCTGGGAGTTGGCGTCGCTCTGGGAGGCGTGGCAGGACGGCGGAATCGAGGCGGTCCGTGCAGCCATCGCGGCGAGCGATATCGCCCTCGACCGGCACGGCAACCCGATCCCAGACCCGGGCCGCGCCGGTCCACGGCGTGTCCTCGTTCACGCCAGTGGCTTCAGGCAATCGCCGTATGCCGATACAAGACCTCCGGGGGAGAGCCTGAGTGCGCGCAAACTCTGGCACGCCAGTCCAGGCAGTTCCGGCCGCTAACGTCCCGCGGAGCAAGCGCCGCTCAGTTCCGCGAACCTCGCCGTATGCCGCGCGTCTGCCCTCAACATGCCGCGCGCCTGCCCTCGACATGGAGGACGTCTGCCCTCGACATGCCGCGCGTCTGCCCTCGATTTGCACGACGTCTGCCCTCGACATGCCGCGCGTCTGCCCTCGACATGGCGGACGGAGGACGCTCAGGGCCGAGGCGCGAACGGCTAGGGTGGTTGCCATGACGCAGGAGCGCCGCCGACCACGCCGCGGCGTCGAGACCGGGTTGGCTACAGCCGCGATCTGGGCAACGGTCTCGGGTGTCGCCAAAGAGCGGGCCGCCGAGCTCGGCCGCCCGCTGCGCGTTCTCGACCTCGGCGGCGGCACCGGTGGCCTCGCCGTCCCGCTGGCGCAGGCCGGTCATGACGTCATCGTCGTCGACCCCAGCCCAAATGCCCTGGCGGCCCTGCGTCGACGCGCCGGCGAGGCCGGAGTGACCGCAGCGATCACCGCAGTCCAAGGCGATGCCGAGAACTTGCGAGCCGTGCTTCCGGGCCCCCTCGTTGACCTGGCGTGTCTGCACGGCACCCTCGAGGTCGTGGACGATCCGGGCGCCACGCTGAGTCGAATCGGCGACGTCGTGACAACCGGCGGTTGGCTTTCCCTCGTCGTCGCCCAACGACTCGGGGCCGTCCTCGCGCGGGCCATCGCCGGGCACTTCCACCAGGCGCTGGCCGCCCTCGAAAGCCCTGACGGGCGCTGGGGAAGCGGCGATCCGCTGCCCCGCCGCTTCGATCAGTCGACGGTCCACGAGTTGCTCGCAGCGGCCGGATTCACCGTCGACCGCAGCCACGGGGTCCGCTTGTTCAGCGACCTTGTCCCGTCCATCTTCCTCGACTCGGACACCGACCGAGAGGCGCTACTCGCCCTCGAAGCGGCGGTCATCGCGCACCCCGAGTTCGCGGTCCTCGGCCAAATCGGGACGGCGTTGCATGTGGTCGCCCGCCGCCACTGAGCGGCGCCCTCGGCCCAAGCCATGAGTCGCCGACAATTCCGGCCTCCGCCCCGGTCGGAGACGGGACCGCCCGACGACGCCGGGTGCACCATCCTCCATGTCGATATGGATGCCTTCTATGCGTCGGCGTCACTCTTGGCGCGGCCCGAACTGCGGGGCACCCCGGTGATCGTTGGCGGCTCGGGAAACCGCGGTGTCGTCTTGTCCGCGACCTATGAGGCTCGCGCCTTCGGCGTCACCTCGGCGATGCCGATGGGCCGAGCCCGCCGGTTGTGCCCCGGCGCGACCGTGTTGCCGCCCGACCACGAGCTCTACAGCCAGATTTCCGACGCGGTGATGGCGACCTTCTCCTCCGTGACCCCCTTCGTCGAATCCCTCAGCCTCGATGAGGCCTTTCTCGACATCTCCGGGGCGATCCGCCGGCTCGGGTCCCCGGCGACGATCGCCGCCCAAATCCGCGACGCGGTCGCCGACGAGCAAGGCATCACCTGCTCCGTAGGGGTCGCTTCGAGCAAGTTCGTTGCCAAGATCGCCTCGGGCCTGATCAAACCCGACGGTCTGCTCGTGGTCCCCGTCGCCGAGGTGGTGACGTTCGTCCAGCAACTTCCGGTAGGCGCGCTGTGGGGAGTGGGTGAAAAGACTGAGGAACACCTCGCTCGGCTCGGCCTGCTAACCGTCGCCGACATCGCGCATACGCCGCTTGGCACCCTCAAACGTGCGCTCGGGGCGACCGGCGGCCAACATCTGCACGACCTCGCCTGGGGCCGAGACGTTCGTCGCGTCCAGCCGACTCATCGGGAGCGATCCATCGGCGCCGACGAGACGTTCCCGGTGGACGTCGATGACACCGAATTCATTCACAAGGAGCTGCTGCGCCTCTCCGAGCGCACGACCTCGAGGATGCGCAAGGCGGGACTAGTCGGACGCACCATCTCGATCAAGGTGCGCTTCGCCGACTTCACCACGATCACCCGCTCAAAGACCCTCCGCGACCCCACCGACGTCAGCCGGGAGGTGTTTGCCACCGCGCAGGCGCTGTATGACGCGCTCGGGCTTCAGCGCGCCCGGCTACGGCTTGTCGGGGTCCGGGTCGAACAACTCGTCCCGGCAGCACACGCTCCCGTCCAGATCGCCCTCGATGACCCGGAATTCGGCTGGCGGGACGCAGATCGGGCCGTAGACAAAGCCGCCGCGCGTTTCGGTTCCGGGAGTGTCCGCCCGGCCAGCTTGCTCCGCCGGGACTGAGGTGGTGGACCATGACCGCGTTGGCGGACCCGTGATCATCTTGGCGGACCGGGACCGCTGTGGCGGACCCGTGATTACGTTGGCGGACCGTGACCGCGTTGGCTACCGTGATGGCCCCGGGGGACTTATTCTTGCAGTGACGCAAATGACGTTCAGGCTTCACGCAACCTTGGCGCACCCTGGTGCGTTATCTGTTTAGTTGACTGCTTCGCTCGGACCCACCGGCCCGAGCATCTGCCCCGGGAGGCCCCCATGCCGCTGTCGAAACACGAGCAGCAGCTCCTCGACCAGATGGAGCAGGCGCTCTATGCCGAGGATCCCCGGTTCGCCACTCAAATGAAGGGTGTTGCCCGGCGTGGCGCACACAAACGTCACCTCATCGGCGGTCTGGGTGTGCTCGTCGGCCTTGCCCTCGTGCTCGTCGGCGTCAACACAACCTGGCTCGTTGGGGGACTCGGCTTCGCCGTGATGGTCGCTGGTCTGGCCTATGCCCTGGCGCCGGCCCGACCGGCCAAGGTCACTTTGGGTTCGGTGCGTGGAGATGGAACCATCGCCACACCCAAGTCCCCCCGCGGCCGCGGCCGACAGCGCGGCTCGACTCCTGCCAAGGGCACGTTCATGCAACGCCTTGAGGAGCGTTGGGAGCGTCGCCGCAGCGAGTACTAACTCGCCCAGCACCAACCGGCGTCAGCGTGTGAGCACCGCGGCGATGACCCATGTCGTGAAGATCGCCATCCCGGCAGCCAACTCGATACCCATGCTGTGCAACACGCCCCGCAGCGCGGCTTTGGTCGACGACCACGCAGTGTTCCGGTCCTGGCTGCGGCTCATTTCGATGAGGTAGATGCCGAGCACAAAACCAAGCGGCCCACCGATCACCGGCACGACGAAGAACCCGACGATGCCAATGAGTAGCCCAAAGAACAACGTCGAGGTGGCAATCCCGGCCGCCTTCATCCGACGTCCCGGGATAAGGAACTGCAACGTGAGCCCCGCGGCATACAAGCCGACACAGACGCCAAAGACGACCCAGCCGGTCGTGGTCCCGAGACCGTAGGCCCACAGGAGCACACCCAGTACCGCGATGAGCAGACCCGGGATCACCGGGATGACGACTCCAACCAATCCGACGACGATCAGCAGCCCGGGGAGCCAAATGCCAAGGCTCCCCGAGGAGAGAACCTCGCGCACCTACGCGGTGTTGCCGACGAAAGCCGGCGTTTCCACGAGGCGCTCGGTCTCATCGTCGATCTCGGCGAGATCACGCAGTTTCGGCAGGTGCGTGCGCGAATGGTGCAGGCAGAACAGCAGCTCACCGCCGGCATGGAGGCGGGCGCGGACATAGGCCTGGGCGCCACAGCGGTCGCAGCGGTCGGCTGCGGTCAAGGAGGGGGCCAACGCCGTTGTCACGATCGTGATGCCTTCCAGTTCGTTGGGGTAGGTCCGCCGGAGGTCCGGCACCCATGCAACAGTCAAGCACGCCGAATGCTTCCCACGCGGGATTGTCCGCATGAAGCGAGCCTTCTGAGCGTTGTCGGTGCCTCGGGCTACCGTGTCGCACAACGAACGCCGCCCCACCGCCGTTCCCGACGAGAGAGGACCATCGTGCCGCCCGCCCGACGCCCCAACGACTATTCGGCCCACCATTTGCAGGTGCTCGAGGGCTTGGAGGCAGTCCGCAAACGCCCGGGGATGTACATCGGCTCCACCGATGGTCGCGGCCTCATGCACTGCCTCTGGGAGATCATCGACAATGCTGTCGACGAGGCGCTTGCCGGGGAATGCAACCGGATCGAGGTCGTGCTGCACGCCGACGGGTCGGTTGAGGTCCGTGACAACGGGCGCGGCGTGCCGGTCGACATCGAGCCGCGCACGGGCCTGACTGGCGTCGAGGTGGTGTACACGAAACTGCACGCCGGCGGGAAGTTCGGGGGCGGTTCGTATGCCGCCTCCGGTGGCCTTCACGGGGTGGGGGCATCAGTCGTCAATGCGCTGAGCGCTCGGCTCGACGTTGAGGTGGACCGCGGCGGCAAGACCCACGCGATGAGTTTCCGGCGGGGGGAGCCAGGGGTGTTTGCCGACGCAGGCCCTCGACCCGACCCAGATAGCCCCTTCACCCCCTTTGAGCAGACGCCGACGCTGACGATCGTCGGCAAGGTCGCGCGTGGGCGCACCGGCACCCGGGTGCGCTATTGGGCGGATCGCCAGGTCTTCATCAAGGATGCCGAGTTCGATGACGAGGCGCTGCGGGCCCGGGCCCGGCAAACGTCATTCCTGGTGCCGGGTTTGGCCATCGTGTTGCGCGATGAGCGTGCCCTCGGCGACCCCGGCGCGACGGTCACCGAGGAGGTGTTCGAGCATGAGGGCGGGATCACTGAGTATGCCGACTACCTCAGCGCAGACGCGGCGGTCACCGATGTCTGGCGGCTGCAGGGAAGCGGCACGTTCACCGAGACGGTCCCCGTCCTCGATGCCCGCGGGCACATGTCTCCGGCGGAGGTCGAGCGTGAGTGCGGTGTCGACATTGCCGTCCGGTGGGGGACTGGCTACGACACGACGATCCGTTCGTTCGCCAACATCATCGCCACCCCCAAGGGCGGCACCCACATGATGGGGTTCGACCAGGCGCTCATCAAGGTGTTCCGGCGCCAGCTTGAGGTCAACGCGCGGCGGCTCAAGGTCGGCACGGACAAGGTCGATAAGGATGACGTGCTCGCCGGGCTGACGGCGGTGATCACCGTTCGCCTCGCGGAGCCGCAGTTCGAGGGTCAAACCAAGGAAGTTCTCGGCACGCCCGCTGTTCGGGCAATCGTTGCGAAGGTTGTCGAGCAGGAGCTGGCGGCTCGCTTTGAGCGCCCGAAGCGGGGCGAGAAGGCCCAGACTGACCTCCTCCTGGAGAAGGTCGTCGCCGAGATGAAGACCCGGATCTCGGCCCGCGTCCATAAGGAGACGCAGCGGGCAAAGAACGCCCTGGAGTCCTCAACCTTGCCCGCGAAGCTTGCCGATTGCCGCAGCAACGACGTCGCCCGCACCGAGCTCTTCATCGTCGAGGGGGACAGCGCCCTCGGCACCGCCAAACTGGCCCGATCGAGCGAGTACCAGGCCCTGTTGCCCATCCGCGGCAAGATCCTCAACGTCCAAAAGGCCTCGGTCGCCGACACCCTCAAGAATGCCGAGTGCGCGGCGATCCTCCAAGTCATCGGCGCTGGCTCGGGGCGGACCTTCGATCTCGCCCAGGTGCGTTACGGAAAGGTCATCATCATGACCGACGCCGATGTCGACGGCGCGCACATCCGGACCCTGTTGATCACCCTCTTCTTCCGCTACATGCGGCCCCTCGTCGAGGCTGGGAGGCTGTATGCCGCGGTCCCCCCGCTCCACCGGATCGAGGTTGTCAACCCCGGGACGAAACCGAACGAGTTGATCTACACCTATTCCGAGGTCGAGATGCGCAAGACGCTGGCGGCGGTGGCCCGACGTGGTCGCACCATCAAGCAACCATTGCAGCGCTATAAGGGACTCGGCGAGATGGATGCCGATCAGCTCGCCGTGACGACGATGGAGCCGGCCGTGCGCACATTGCGTCGGGTCACCGCCGAGGACGCCCACAGTGCCGGGCTGACGTTCGAGCTGCTCATGGGCAACGAGGTTGCACCACGACGTGAGTTCATCATCGACGGGGCCGCCCGGTTGGACCGCGAGCGGATCGACGCCTGACGCGGGGCAGCCCGGTTGGACCGCGCGCGGATCGACGCCTGACGCGGGTCACCGTGCACCCAAGGTGTCTTGCCCGGTCAGCGCCCGCCGAGGAGTGATTGCGTCGGGGACTGGCGGCATGGACTAGGCGGCCGCGTCGTCCGTTCCGCGGGGAGCGGGTCCCGTGGAGGAGCGCACCAGAAGTGCGGTCGGCAGCATCGTCGTCCCGAGGGCGGCATCTCCCTTGAGGAGAGTGTCGAGCAGAAGCTGAGCGGCGACCTGACCTTGTGCCACCACGTCCTGGCGGACGGTCGTCAGCCCGAGGACGTTGGCGAGAACAAAGTCGTCGATGCCGATGATCGACAGGTCGTCGGGAATCTTGAGGCCGAGTCGGGTGGCCGTCGCGCCCACACCGATGGCCATCTCGTCGGAGGCGGCGAGGATCGCGGTCGGGCGATCCAGTGAGTTCAAGAGTGCGTGCGCATCAGCGGCCGCGGCATCCGCGGTCCAATCGGACCCGAGTATCCAGTCCGGGCGACGCTCCAACCCGTGGTCGGACAGCGTCGCAGTGAACGAACTCAGTCGGTCTTGCGGAGTCTGAATGTGCGCCGCATTGGCGGGCACAGCGCCCACGTAGGCAATGCGCCGATGGCCGAGACCGATGAGGTGCTCGGTGGCAGTTCGGACTGCGGCGGCGTCGTCAATACGGACACAGGCGCGTCCCGGCACCGGCGTCCCGATGGCCACCAACGGCAAACCAAGTCGGGCGACGAGGTCAATCTCGGCTTGTTCCATCGGAATGTTGATGCTGATCAGACCGTCAACACGCTTCCACAACATGTTCTGGGTGAGCGAGAGACGCTGGTCGAACGTGTCGGCTTCGAGATCAAAGAGCAACACATGATGCCCCTGCTTGCGCAGGGTCTTTTCGATAGCGCTGACGATGGTCGAAAAGAACCATCGCGTCAAGAACGGGGCGACAACGCCGACGACCTGAGTGCGCCCAGACGCGAGCGAGGTCGCCACGGGCGAGGCCACATAGTCGAGGGCTTCGGCAACCTCGAGGACGCGCGCGCGGGTGGCCGGGCTCACCCGGTCGAGACCCCGCAGCGCGCGGGAGACCGTGGCGACGGACACGCCCGCCGCCCGCGCCACATCGGTGATGTTGTGCGGGCGTTCTCTCAGCCCGTGCTCTGCCATCTCATCCTTTCGTGCCACGCCCGACCCCATTTCAACTGATCGCATCGAGGCTGGGGAGCCTCGACGTTGAGAGAACGGCATCACAGGTGGAGGACGTTAAGAACGGCCTCACAGTAAAAGCGGTTACGCAAGATTGCAAGGGAGGCAGGCCGTCAGACAGTAACGATTACATAACAGCCGGTCACGACCTGGTGGCGACCGGGAAGCCGACCGCCGATCTGAGCGTTCGCCATCAGTTCGACACGGGTCCCGCGATGGCGGCGATGACCGTGGTGGCCGGGGTTCCGGATCCGTCTCGGCGCCCCGTAGCCGGGGGGAGTGCCACCGGCACCCCATTGCCCGCAGCGGCGCGCGCTGGCGTCGTGCCGGCCCAGGCGAGCACGAGCACGTCCTCGCCCTTGAGGAAGCGGTGGCAACGCACGCCGCCGGTGCCGCGCCCCTTGGCCGGGTACTCGGCGTATGAGGTGACTTTGAGGGCGCCGGGCTCGGTACCGGGAAGGGCATCTGAGGATCCTGAGGAGGTGACGACGATGGCGTCCGCGGTGGGTGCCACGGCACCAAAGAACACCGCTTTGTCGCTGGGGGACAACCGGATTCCGGCCATGCCGCCCGCGGCCCGACCCTGGCGGCGCACCGACGCCGCGCCGAAACGTAGCAACTGCGCTTCCCCCGTGATGAACACGAGATCCTCGTCACCGCTGGCCAAGTCGACCGCGCCGATCACCTCATCGCCGGGCTTGAGCGCGATCACGTCCCAGTCGCTGCGGTTGGCCGGAGCGTCCGGGAGCACCCGCTTCACGACGCCCGACGCGGTTCCGAGTGCAAGCCCTGGCCCGGTCTCGGATAGCGACATCAGCGTCAGCACGTCCTCGCCGCGGGCAAGGTCGACGTAGGCCGCGAGGGGCGCCCCGCCGCCCAGGCTGGGCGCGCCGCTGGTGGGCGGCAACGCGGGCAGATCCAACGCCGAGATCCGCAGCACCCGGCCACGTGAAGTGACGACGCCAAGCTCCCCGCGGGCGCTCGTCGCGACGGCGGCGATGATCGCGTCGTGCGTGGCCCGACCGCCATCGGCAGGCACCGGATCCGCGGAGCGGGTGCGCGCGAGCAGCCCAGTCGAGGACAGCAACACCCAGCACGGGTCGTCGGCGATTTCCAGGGGGGTGGCGGTGCGGGCGGGCACGCCAGCGGACTCAAGCAATACGGTGCGCCGCGGAGTCCCGTGGGTTTTGGCCACCTCGGCCAACTCGTTGGAGACCACGCGTTGAAGCAACCGTTCGTCCGCGAGCAGCGCGGCAAGTTGCTCAATCTGACGAGCCAAGTCGTCCCGTTCGGTCTCCAACTCGACCCGGGAGAACCGAGTGAGGCTACGGAGCTGCAGTTGGAGGATGTAGTCGGCCTGGAGCCGCGACAGGTCGAAGACGTCCATGAGTCGGGTGCGGGCCATCGCCGTGTCGTCGGAGCTGCGGATCAGCGCAATGACCTCGTCGATGTCGAGGATCGCGAGGATCAAACCTTCGACGAGGTGGAGGCGATCACGGCGCTTGCCGAGCCGGAACTCGGTGCGCCGCCGGATCACGTCGGTGCGGAAGTCAACGAAGACCTGGAGCAATTCCTTCAAACCCAAGGTGGCGGGCTGGCCCCCGACGAGGGCAACGTTGTTGATGCCGAACGAGTCCTCCATCGGCGTCAGCCGATAGAGCTCCTCAAGGACGGCTTCGGGGTTGAACCCGTTCTTGATTTCGATGACCACCCGCAGACCGTTCTTGCGGTCTGTCAGGTCCTTCAAGTCGCTGATGCCGGAGAGTCGCTTGGCATTGACCAGCTCTTTGATCTTCTCCCGAATCTTCTCTGGCCCAACGAGATACGGCAGCTCGGTGACGACGATGCCCATCTTGCGGGGGGTCAACTTCTCGATCCGTGCCGTCGCTCGGGTGCGGAAGACGCCCCGCCCCGTGAGGTAGGCATCGCGGATCCCCTCAAGGCCAACGATCCGGCCCCCGCCGGGCAGATCCGGTCCGGGCACGTGCTTCATCAGCTCATCGAGGGTGCAATTGGGGTGGGCGATCAGATGCCGCGCGGCGGCGACGACCTCGATGAGGTTGTGCGGCGCCATCGACGTCGCCATCCCCACCGCAATGCCGGTCGCCCCGTTGACCAGGAGGTTGGGGTAGGCCGCCGGCAAAACCTCCGGTTGCATGAGTCGGTCGTCGTAGTTGGGGACCTCGTCGACGGTTTCCTCGTCGAGGTCGGTGACGAGGAGCATCGCCGCGGAGGCGAGCCGAGCCTCGGTGTACCGCGCGGCGGCGGGTCCGGCGTCGAGGGAGCCGAAGTTGCCGTGGCCGTCGACGAGGGGCAAGCGCATGGAGAAGTCCTGCGCCATCCGGACAAGCGCGTCATAGATCGCCTGGTCGCCGTGGGGGTGGTAGTTGCCCATCGTGTCGCCGACGACTTTGCTCGACTTGACGTGTCCCCGGTCCGGGCGCAGCCCAAGCTCGGCCATGCTGTAAAGGATGCGCCGCTGCACCGGCTTGAGTCCGTCGCGGGCATCCGGCAAGGCGCGGCTGTGGATGACCGACACGGAGTACTCGAGGAACGCGTTGCGCATCTCCTCGCTGACGTCGATGTCGATGACCGTCCCGTCGCCCTCTGGTGGCGGGGTGGTCGAGCGCTCGGGTCCCTTGCGGGCCATGGTTGTTCTCACTCCTTGGCGGGCGCTATCGGGCGCCGGGTTGATCGGTCTTGTCGAGAATTGTCAGCCGAAGACGGCACTGGTCATGACGCCGGCACCCCGAACCGGCCCCAATGCCCGATGTCGGCACCGGTGCGCCGACCCCGACGCAGGGACGGGCTGCGGACCCGGGACGCCTCGGTCCCCAAGGCGATGACCCCCACGAGGGACCGATCAGGCGGTATGCCGAAGCGTGCCTTCACCCGTTCATGGCGCTCCCCGGGCACACCAAAGAACAGCGACCCGAGACCCCGGTCGGTGGCGCCGAGCAGGATCAGCATCGCACCCATGGCGGTATCGGTGTGCCAGTACGGGATTGGCCAACTCTGCAGCTGTGGCGGCAGAGCCAACTTGTCGCGTTCGGCATACCGGTCTCGGTAGGCAGACTCGTGCGAGACGCACCCGATCAGGGTGGGTGCGGCGCTTACGCCCGCCAGCCACGCGTCACCCTGGCGCGGTGGTGGGTCGGGAGTTGCGGCGTCCCAGAAGAGTCGGCGATCGGCATACTCGCGCAGCACGAGGTAGTCCCAGCCCTGGGAGTGGCCGGCGCTCGGGGCGCGCGCGGCGAGGTCCAACAACTCGGCAACGATCTGCGTCGGAACCTGCGGCTCGGGCGCGAAACGCCGGGTCATCCGGCGGGCGCGAACCACCTCGGCGAAATCCATTGCGCCAGTGTGCCGCAGGCAACAGGGCGCGATCTGTCATATTTGAGCCATGGCTGAGCCTGGGTTCACCCCCGTGGACGACCTTCCCCCGGGATACCCGACGACCTGGGAGGCGGATGTCGTCCTCCGTGACGGCTCGGTGGCACACGTGCGCCCGATCCGCCCCAACGATGCCGACGCCTTGCGGCGATTCCACGCCGGCCAGTCCGAGGAATCCATCTACCTGCGCTTCTTTGCACCGCTGCGCCAACTCAGCGACAAGGACGTGCACCGCTTCACCCACGTCGACTACCACGACCGGGTTGCACTCGTCGTCACCCTCCGCGAGGAAATCATCGGCATCGGTCGGTATGACCGGGTGACGCCAACGAGCGCGGAGGTCGCCTTCAACATCAGCGACGGCAGCCAGGGCAAGGGGATCGGCTCGGTCCTCCTTGAACACCTCGCCGACATCGCCCGCGACCTTGGTGTGGGGACGTTCGAGGCCGAGGTGCTGCCGCAAAACCACAAGATGCTCGCCGTGTTTGCCGACGCGGGCTATCAGGTCTCGCGCCGCGTCGAAGACGGCGTCGTTATGGTCCATTTCGACATCGAGCCGACCGAGAAATCCGAGTCGGTGCGGATTGGCCGCGAGCACCGGGCGGAGGCCGTGAGCATCGCAGCCCTGCTCTCTCCCAAGGCAATCGCCGTGGTTGGTGCGAGCAACAAGGCCAACTCGGTCGGGCATGTGCTGCTGCGCCACTTGCAAGAGGGGCAGTTCGATGGTGGCCTCTATGCCATCAACAACCACGCCGACGAGGTTCTCGGAATCCCGACGTTTTCGCGGGTCAGCGACGTGCCCGTCACCGTTGACCTCGTCGTCGTTGCGGTGCCGGCCGACAAAGTGCTCGATGTCGTCCAAGATTGCGCGAACGCCGGGGTGCGCAACTTGCTTATCGTCTCCGCCGGGTTCGCCGAGGCCGGGAAGGCTGGGCTGAAACTTGAGCGCAAGCTGCTGCGCCGAGCCCGGGACAACGGCATGCGGATCGTCGGACCGACATCCTTCGGTCTCATCAACACCGACCCCGGCGTGTCCATGAACGCCTCGCTCGCGCCCTTCATGGCCCCGATTGGCCACTTCGGCCTCTTTGCCCAAAGCGGCCCGCTGGGCATTGCCGTCCTCGAATCAACCGCCCGGCGCAACCTTGGCCTCTCGACATTCGTCTCGGCCGGAAACCGGCTCGACGTCTCCGGCAACGACCTCATGCAGTACTGGATGGACGACCCGCAGACCCACGCAGTCGGCCTTTACCTCGAGTCGATGGGGAACCCGCGCAAGTTCTCCCGCATCGCCCGGCGCCTCGCCCAGGTAAAACCGGTGATCGTCATCAAGTCCGGGATTTCCCGCTACGGCGCGCCCCCCGGCCACCGGGTCCGCGAGACCCAAGTGGACCCCGAGGCATTCGCGGCGATGCTCCGCCAGGCGGGCGTCATCCGGGTCGAATCCATTCACCAAATGTTCGACGTCGCCCAGCTTGTCGTCTATCAGCCTGCGCCGGCCGGCAACCGGGTCGCCGTCGTTGGCAACTCCGTCGCACTGGGCGCTTTGACGGCCGAGTTGGCCGATAGTTGGGGCCTTGAGGTGGTGCACGGCCCGTCGACGGTGCTGCCGGACGCCCCACTGTCGGCGTTCAGCGACGCGCTCCACGCCGCGTTCACGGACGAGCAGGTCGACACCGTGCTGATCTGCTTCACGCCACCGATCGTGCGCTCCGAGGACGAGGCGATCGACATTATTCGGGCCGCCGCGGCGACATCGACGAAACCTTGTGTCGCGACGATGATGGGCTCACGAGGTGTCACCGCTCGGTCGGCAACTGTCGAGTTGCCCCGGGACTCCTTTGCGAGAGAGCGACAACTGCCCCTCTACGGTATGCCGGAAGAGGCGGTGCGTGCCGTCGCCGCGGCGACGACGTACGCCCAGTGGTGCCGCAAGGACAAGGGTTTGGCCCTCATGCGGGACGACATCGATCGCCCCGCGGCGGAGGCACTTGTCGAGCGGCTGCTCGACGAGGAACCGTCCGGGCGACGGCTGACGACGGCCGAGTCGACCGAACTGCTCGCGGCATACGGCATTGGGGTGTGGCGTCGCGTTCCGGTCGCGGACGCAGAGGCAGCGGTCGCGGCGGCGGCGGACATCGGTTACCCGGTTGTCCTCAAGTCGTTGTCCGCCCGAGTGCGTGGTCAGGCGGTCCTTGACGGCATCCGTGTCGACCTCGACAGCGCCGATGCGGTCAGGGCCGCGTATGCGAGCCTCGACGCCCGTCTCGCGCCCATCAATGCCAACCAGTTTGTCGTGCAACGGATGGCGACTCCCGGTGGCATTTCCTGTGTCGTCGGGTGTTCGGAGGACCCGCTCTTTGGGCCGGTCGTTCGGTTCAGCGTCGCGGGCATCGCGACCGATCTCCTCGGCGACATCGGCTATCGCATTCCGCCGTTGACCGACGTCGACGTCGATGAGTTGATCTCCTCGATTAAGGCGGTCCCTCTGCTCGATGGGTATCGGGGTGCCAAACCCATTGATCGGGAATCGCTGCGCGACCTCGTGGGTCGGGTCTCCATGCTCGCCGACGACATTCCGGACATCGCCTCCCTGGAGTTGAACCCGGTCCTGGCCCAGCCGCAGGGCGTTCAGGTCCTTGGGGCGGATATCCGGCTGGCCCGCCCGGCCAAGCGCAAGGACGTTGGCCGTCGACGCCTGACCTGACCGGGGGCCGTGCTGCGGCACAATGGCGCCATGGTTCGAAGCATGCCGCCCACCGCTGGCTCCACGTTGCCGTCGGCGCTCATTGAGGCGATCGACCGGGCCGGGTATTACCCGACGCTTGTCGCCGATGTCATCGAGGCCGCGCTCGTGGGCGACGAGGTGACCTCCCACCTCGTTCACCAAGAGACCACGTTTGACCACGACGCGATTCGTCGGCACGTGACCGTCCTCGTGCTCACTGCGCGACGGCTACTCATCGCGCACGCCGACGACCACACCGATGACCCGCACGGGCAGGAGGACATCGCAACGGCGACCACCGAGTCCATCCCGCTGCGCGCCGTGCGCGGGGTCATGCTCACGCACGTGGTCACGGATCCGCGCAACTACACCCGCGGCTCCCTTGGCCGCGAGCTCACCCTCACGCTGGGCTGGGGGACGGTCAGCCGGGTCGACCTCATGCCCGCCTCGTGCGGCGACCCAGACTGCGACGCCGATCATGGCTTCGAAGGAACGATCGCTTCGGACGACCTCGTCCTGCGAATCAGCGCCGACGCGGATGGGACCCCGGTTTTGCAGCAGGCCCTCGCGTTCGCCCACGCGATCTCTGCGGTCACCGCCCAATAGTCCGTATGCCGCCTCGCGCCACGCCCCTCGTGCTGCACCCCCCGAGTGCGCGCCACGCTTCGCTGCCGCAGGTGCTCCCCTCGGTCGCCGCCTCCATGGGGGTCCCCGGCTTCGGACCGGCCGACAACACCTTGGGGTTGGCCCCGGCGCGCAGCAGCGTCGTCGTCCTCATTGACGGCCTCGGTGAGCGGCTCCTGCGCCGACGGAGCGGCCATGCCCCGTTCTTACGGTCCTTGCTCGCGGCGGGCGCGAGCCTCGAGTGCGGCTTCCCGGCAACGACGGCGACGTCCCTGGCCTCCCTCGGTACCGGGCTCACCGCCGGTGGTCACGGCCTGCTTGGCTATCAGCTTCGGATTCCCGGCAGCGATCGGCTCTTCGATCACCTCAGTTGGGAGGGGGGTCCGGATCCCCTCGCGTGGCAACCGTCGTCGACGATCTTTGAACGCGTCGTCGGGGCGGACGTCGACGTCGTCCGAATTGGCCTCGGCCGCTTCGACGGGTCCGGTTTGACCACCGCCGCACTGCGTGGCGGCCGGTACGTCGCCGCCGCAAGCCTCGCCCAGGGTGTGCGCGCGGCTCTCGCTGCGCTCAGGCGCTCTCCGTCGGTGCTCGTCTATCTCTATTGGGGCGAGGTGGACCGGGTGGGTCATGGCCATGGTTGCGGGTCCCGCGAATGGGGCGCCGCGTTGGAAGAAGTTGATGCGGAGTTGCGCCGGTTGGCGGAGCGGCTACCCGCCCACGCGAGCATGCACGTGACCGCCGACCACGGCATGGTCGACGTTCCTTTTGGCCAGCGCCTCGACCTCGCCGTCGACACGGAACTCGCCGCCGGAGTTCACCTCGTGGCGGGGGAGCCGCGCGCACCTCAGCTCTATTGCCAGCCGGGAGCGGCCGCGGATGTTGCGGCGACCTGGCGGAGCCGTTTCGGGGAGCGCGCGCTCATCCGACTCAAGGGCGAGGCCATCGCCGACGGCTGGTTCGGGCCGTTTGCCGAGCGCAACGCAGACCGCCTCGGTGATGTTCTCATCGCCTTCGATGAGAGCCTGGCCGTCGAGGATTCGCGGACGTCGAAGCCGGTGCTGCTCACCCTCCTCGGGATGCACGGGTCGATGACTCTCGACGAGGTCACGGTTCCGTTGCTTTCGGTCCCCGCGGCATTGGAGCCGGAGGCGGCGCCGATGTCAGTCGAGGGGTAGCGGGCACGCCGCCAACTCGAGCGGCAGCACATCTGCAGACACCGCCGCCGTGTGGGCCGCCCGCGAGTTCATCCGTCGCATGTAGTGCCGACGACACAGCACTTCGTATTCCACGACACCAGGGGCCGAGTTCACGGTGTTGCCGACGACAACCTGCGCCCCCTCGACGACCATGACGCCGTCGAGAACGCGGGCATTGTGGGTTGCTCGTCGCCCGCACCAACACAGGGCCTCCACCTGGAGGACCTGGACGCGGTCGGCGAGTTCGATGAGGCGCCGTGACCCGGGGAATAGTTGGGTCCGGAAATCTGCGGTGATGCCAAACGCATAGGTGTCGATCTCGAGTTCGTCAACGAGCCGCGCCAATTGCTCGATCTGCGCCGGGGAGTAGAACTGAGCCTCGTCGCAGATGAGGTAGTCCACCCGGCGCCCCCCGGTGAGGTGGGCGACGACGTCATCCCAAAAATCGAGGCCGTCGGTGACCTCGCGGGCGCTCGTCTCGAGGCCAAGGCGCGAGGAGAGGACCGAGTCGCCCGCGCGATCGAGCCTCGTGTAGATCAGCCCGGCGCGGTCGCGCGCACGGTGGTTGTGGTCCATTTGGAGCGCAAGGGTGGATTTGCCGCAATCCATCGTCCCGGAGAAGAAGACCAGTTCCGCCACGAGGCCAAACCCTAACGGGAGTCCGTGCTGGACGGTCCGAACATCACATCGTTCCAATCCGGCACGCCGATCCGAACCTTCCGTTTGGCACCGTCGGCGGATCGCGCGGGCATTGCGGGGACGGGCCGGCCGTTTTCGTGAGCTGCCGTCGGGTCCGGCTCCTGGGTGGGCACGGGCTCGTTGTCGAAGGCCAGCTCCTCGTCGGGCGCCAGCTCCTGGGAGGTCACCCGCTCCTCGGCAGGCACCGGCTCCTGGGAGGCCACCGGCTCCTGGGTGGGCACCGGCTCCTGGGGGGTCACCGGCTCCTCGTCGCGCACGTCGTCGAGGCGCAGCTG
>CAZACX010000007.1:27434-41066 GCA_964483685.1 uncultured Intrasporangiaceae bacterium | reverse complement strand
CCGGCTCCTGGGGGGTCACCGGCTCCTCGTCGCGCACGTCGTCGAGGCGCAGCTGCTCAAGGTCGTCGAGGCGCAACTGCTCACGGGGGAGTTCCTCGATCGGGGGCTCGGCCGGAAGGTCGTCGGTCGGGAGCTGATCCGCGATGACGTCGGCATTGCCCGCGGCCTGCGCCGCCGCAGCTCGGGCCGATCGCCGCCGCGCTCGCCGTTGACCAGTGGTGAGTCGGGTGCCATCGCCGGCCTGGTCGCCGGGCGCAGGGTGGGCGGACGTGCGCGCACCGCCGCGGTCACCGGCGTGGCTGTGCTCACGGATCGCTGCCATGAGGGCGTCGGTCTGATCCACCCGGGTGGTCACTGTCGGTGGCGGCCCGGGGCGCTCGGCGACCCCACCGACCGCCTCGACGTCGAAGACACGCTCGCCCGGGAGCGGCGGGTCCTGGAGTGGCCCATCCACCGGCTCCTCCGCAGAAAGCCACAACGCCTCGTCATCGATCGCTTCGACGGCCTCGGCTGCATGGTCAAAGCGCCAGGACGCGCGTCGGGTCCGGCCGCCGGCCGGGAAGGCGACGTGGACGGCCCATACCCCGCTCTCGTCCCGGGTCGCGTCCCATTCAGCCTCCGAGGGCTGGACGCCGCGGCCGCTGAGCCGGCGCTCGACACGCACGTACAGCGGCTCGGAACCCGTTGCCTCGGCACGGGCGCGCAACCGACAGTCACGAGCTCGGGTGGCGATGTAGGCACGTTCGGCGAGCACCGGCCCGCCGAAGGACGCCACCTTGCCGGCGGGCCACCCCGAGCGTTCACTGACCTCCTCGGCGCTGACCCCGCTGCGGATCAGGGCTTGGACATCGCGGGCCGTGAGGGCGAGCGGGGAGCGTCGCGCGGCCGCCGGCCTGATCGGGCGCGCGGCGCCGCGCAAGGCCTCATCGATCGGCAGCAAGAAGCGCGTCCCGTCATCATCGGCAAGCAGCAAATGCTCGCCGGTCTCGTGGACGCCGATGAAGCGCAGGTCGTGCATGTGCAGGTGCTCCCTGACGGCTGAGCGGAGGTGGTCGCGACAGACTCTGCCACGTGGAGGCGCCCTCGACGCTGACACCACGCCGCGCGGGTACGGTTTGGCACGTGACCGCACCCTTGGAGCAATACGCCGCCCTTGTCGTGGTGTCCTTCGGTGGGCCTGAGGGGCCCGCGGAGGTCATGCCCTTTCTGCGGCGGGTGACGGCCGGGCGCGGGGTCCCCGATGACCGCCTCGCCGTGGTCGCGGAGCACTATCACGCGTTCGGTGGGGTCAGTCCGATCAATGCCCAGAATCGGGCCCTCGTCGCCGCGCTCACCGCCGAACTTGCCGCCCGCGGCGTTGACCTGCCGGTCGTGCTCGGCAACCGGCATACTGCGCCCCTCCTTGCCGACGCGTTGGCCCCCTTTGCCGGCCAACGGGTCCTCGCGCTCATCACCAGCGCCTACCGGTCCTACTCCTCGTGCCGCCAATACCGTGAAGACCTGGCCGCCGCAGATCCCTCCCGGGCCGTGCGGATCGACAAGATTCCGGCGTATGCCGCGCGGCCCGCCTTTGCGGAGATCAACGCCCGCCTCGTGGTGGAGACGATCGGGCGGGCTCCTCGTGGCTCGCACCCGCATGTCGTGACCGTCGCCCACTCGATTCCCACGGCGATGGATGCCGTGTCCGGGCCGCCGACCGCGGGCGGGCGCATGTACAGCCGCGAGCTAGCCCAGGTCACAGCCCACGTCACCGAGGCCGCCAATGCGCACCTCGGCGGGACGCAGGCGCCCGATCTCGCCTTCTGTTCGCGCTCGGGCCCCCCGGGCCAACCGTGGCTCGAACCTGACGTTAACGACCGCCTCAGCGAGCTCGCGCAGCAGGGCGTCGATACCGTCGTGCTCGCGCCGATCGGGTTCGTGAGCGACCACATGGAGGTTGTCTACGACCTCGACACGGAGGCCGCCGCGACCGCCAAACGGTTGGGGATGACGCTGCTGCGGGCGCCCACGGTGGGGACGGACCCGCACTACGTTGCCGTGCTCGTCGACCTCGCGATGGAGCGCGCGATCGAGGGCGATATGGAGCCTGCGATCGAGGGCGCGATGGACCGCGCGACCGTTGGCGGGCCCGGCGCCTCCCCGAACCGGCGCTGTCCCACCGACTGCTGCGCCAACCTGCGCGGCCCACGACCAGCTCGCTGCGGCGAGGAGGAGCCCACATGATCGACGACGCCACCGGGGAGGCCCTTGCGCGCCTCGCCCTCGACATCGCCAGCGAGGCGGGCCTCCTGATCGCCCACCGGAACGCAAGTGACGCGGCGGTGGCGGCGACGAAGACGTCGGCAACCGACGTCGTCACGGCGATGGATCAGCGCTCCCAGTCCCTCATCGCCCAACTGTTGCGCGCGGCCCGGCCCGGCGATGGGTTCCTCGGCGAGGAAGGCGCAGACGTCGCTGGCACCACCGGAATCACCTGGGTGGTCGATCCGATCGATGGAACCGTCAACTACGTTTACGACATTCCTGCGTATGCCGTCTCCGTCGCTGCCGTGATCGGTGACCCTCGTCAGCCTGGCGGGTGGGAGCCGGTCGCCGGGGCCGTGGTGAATCCCGTTTCGGGGGAACGGTTTTGGGCCCGTCGCGGTGGCGGTGCCTGGCGGCAGCGCGGCCGCCTCGAGGCCGAACGTCTCCAGGTCTCCCGGCAGAGCGTGCTCGGACAGTCACTCATCGGGACCGGGTTCAGCTACTCCCCGCACACCCGGGCATGGCAGGCCCGCGTGCTCACCCCGGTTCTGCCCGCCATTCGCGACATTCGGCGGTTCGGCAGTGCGGCCCTCGACCTGTGCCACGTCGCCGACGGGACCCTTGACGGCTACTACGAGCGCGGCTTGAACCCCTGGGACCTCGCCGCCGGGTGGCTTGTCGTCACTGAGGCCGGTGGCTGGGTAGGCGGCATCACCAAGGACTTCGCGGATCACTCGATGACGGTGGCGGGTGGCGCGGTGGCCGCCGAGCTGCGCGCGCTCCTGTTGAGCGTGCTGGCGACTGTGGGTGACGAGGACGCCGAGGTGTGATCTTTCCCGCTTCGGCCCGTTCCGGTGTCGGCGGGGAGCGTCGGGTACGTCATACTTTGCTGCCTGCTGATGACATTTCCACGTTTATGGGGAACAATGCGGCCCTTACGGGCACAACAGCGCCGCAACGAGCGTTGAGTAGTCGACGAGCAGCTTGGGGTTTGAGCAGCGGGTGGGTCCCCACTCGACAAAGACTGAAAGGGTACAAATGGCAACGGATTACGACGCGCCGCGCAAGACCGATGACGAGCTCTCCCAGGACTCGATCGAGGAGCTCAAGGCCCGCCGCGTCGACAAGAGCACCTCGAGTGTCGACGTCGATGAGACGGAGCAGGCCGAGGGATTCGAGCTGCCGGGAGCCGACCTCTCCGGAGAGGAGTTGTCCGTTCGGGTGATCCCGCGCCAGGCGGACGAGTTCACCTGCTCGCGGTGCTTCTTGGTCCATCACCGCAGCCAACTCGCGTCGGACAAAGCGGGCGTCTTCGTTTGTAGCGAGTGCGCGGCCTGACCGCCAGGGACCGGACCTCGGAGCCGCCCGGCGCGGCGGCTCCGACTGTGCCGGCACGCGCGGCGGCTCCGCTCACCGGGCGGGCGCCTCGCGTCCTCGTTCAGTCGGTCCATCCGGATGCCCGGCTGCCGAGTTATGCGCACGCAGGCGACGCGGGCGCCGATCTGAGCTCCGTTGCCCGGGTTGTGCTGCGGCCGGGGGAGCGGGCACTCATCCCGACCGGGATTGCCCTCGCCCTCCCCGGGGGGTGGGTGGGCCTCGTCCACCCACGCTCGGGGTTGGCGGCTCGGCACGGGATCACCGTGGTCAACGCCCCCGGAACGATCGACTCCGGGTACCGAGGCGAAGTACTCGTCAACCTGATCAATCTGGACCCGGCCACGGATTTCGTCGTGGAGGTCGGCGACCGCATCGCCCAGCTCGTCCTCCAGGAGGTCGGCTGCGGTGATTTCGTGGCGGCCGATTCGCTTCCGCCCTCTCCCCGGGGAGAGACTGGGCATGGTTCGACCGGCGGCTTCGGCGCGCCGGTCACTCCCGATCACTCTGAAGGGCAACAACGAACGTGAGCATCTTTCGCCGCGGGACCAAGGACAGGGTCGAATCGCCCGCGGAGGTCGCCGGAAATGGCGCCGAGTCAGCCGACCTCGGACCGCTTCGCACCGACGGTCCCCTCGACGTGAGCGAAGTGTCGGGACTCGAGGGTCGGCTCGACCTCGGGGCCCTGTGGCTGGCGCCGGTCGCCAACCTCGAACTTCGACTTGAGGTCGATCAGGCCACCGACACGATCTCCGGGATGCAGTTCGTCCTCGGCGACTCAGCCGCCCAGGTCCAGGCGTTCGCCGCGCCCCGTTCCGGCGGGTTGTGGGCCGAGATCAGGGCTGAGCTGTCGGAGGCCATCGCGACAGGTGGCGGAACCGTCGAGGAAGCCGCCGGTTCCTTTGGCGCCGAGTTGCACGCCCAGATGCCCCAGCGCGCGGCAGATGGGCGCACCGTGCTTGCCCCGGCGCGTTTCGTCGGCATCGATGGGCCGCGCTGGTTCGTTCGTGCCGTGCTCTCGGGTCGAGCGGCGACCGACGACGAGGCGGCAGCGCCGCTGTTCGAGGCGGTCCGCTCCCTCGTCGTCGTCAGAGGCAGCGACCCGATGGCACCGAGGGACTTGTTGCCGTTGAAGGTCCCCGACGGCCCGGCCCCGCAGGCCCCCGACGACGAGGACGGGCCGGGCCAGCCCGACCTCAACCCCTTCGAGCGGGGCCCAGAACTCTCCGAGGTGCGTTGATGAGTGCCCCGGGGTGGCGTCAGCTCGGCGCACTCAAGCGGGCCGGGGAGTCCCTGACCCGCTCCAGTGGTCAGATCGACGCCCAAGATCTGCGGGACGCGACGACCACGCACGGCACCAGCCGGATCGATTCGCTCGCCGACCGGCAGGTCGCGACCGTCTCAGGTGCCATCCGCGCGGTGACGCTGCGCCCCAAGACGAACGTCCCGGCGCTCGTCGTCGAGGTCTACGACGGGAGTCAAACCCTGAATTTGGTGTGGCTTGGACGCCGCCAAATACGGGGCATCGAACCCGGTGTCTATCTCAAGGCGACGGGCCGGGTGTGCCGAAGCGATGGCGAACGGACGATCTTCAACCCGTCGTACGAGTTGCTTCCGAGGCGGGGCAACTAGCGTGTCGACGTCGGCAGCCGCGGCGGAAACGGCCTTCCCTGAAACTGTCGAGGCGATCATCCGGCACCGACTCTCGGCCGCATTGGGTGGCTGGCGCGGCTCGATCGAGACGGCGCTGCCGACCATCGCCTTCGTCATCGGATGGACGCTCACCAAGGCGATGGCGCCCAGTTTGTGGGCCGCGGGGATCGCCGCCGTGGTCCTCGCCGGCGTGCGGCTCGCGCAGCGTCAAAGTCTCCAGTTCGTCATGTCGGCCGTGTTCGCGACCGGGGTTGCCGCGTTCTTCGCCCTCCGCAGCGGACGCGCCGAAGACGCCTTCTTGCCCGGCATACTCATTAGTGCTGCGTATGCCGTCGGCAGCCTCATCTCGGTCCTCACCCGGTGGCCTTTGGTCGGTTTCCTCGTCGGCGCGGGCGACCTCGAGGCGAAGACGGACCCGATGCGGTGGCGTCGCGACCCGAGCATGGTGGCGGTCTGCCAGCGGCTGACCCTCGTCATGGTCGCAATGTTCACCGTGCGGGTGGCGGTCATGTACCCGCTCTATCTCGCGGGCAACATCGTCGCGCTCGGCGTCGCGAAGGTGGCGCTGGGCTGGCCGCTGTGGGCGGCCGCTGTCGCCGTGATGGGCGCCATGCTCATCCGCGGCAACACCCCGCATACGCCTTAGGCCGTTGGCGCGGCCGGGGAACCGTTGGCGCGGCCGGGGAACCGGCGGCCGAGGGAACCGTTAGCGCGGCCGGGGAATGCGCGTACCCGGGCTAAGCATGCTCTCGAGTTCGTCCTCGGAATCGGGAACCGTGAGGAAGAGCAGTTCGTCGGCCGCTTCGAGGCTGTCGTCGGTGCTCGGCGCGATCGGTACGTTGTCGCGGATGATGCCGACCAGCACGCTGTCGGTCGGGAAGGTGACGTCACCAACGCGCTGGCCAACCAGCGGCGAATCCCCAGGCAAGGTCATTTCCACCATCGTCGCGTTCCCCCGCTGGAACTCGAAGATCCGCACGAGGTCACCCACCGTCACGGCTTCTTCGACCAAGGCCGTCATCAGTCGAGGTGTCGAGACGGCGACGTCGACGCCCCAGGCTTCGTTGAACATCCAGTCGTTCTTGGGGTTGTTGACTCGGGCAACGGTGCGCGGCACCCCAAATTCGGTCTTCGCGAGGAGGGACACGACGAGATTGACCTTGTCGTCCCCGGTTGCCGCGACGACGACATCACACTCGGCAAGGCCGGCCTCGTTGAGGGCGTCGATCTCGCAGGCGTCGGCGGCGAGCCAGTTGGCCTCCGGGGCGCGTTTAATGTGGGCGGCGTCTGCCGCCTTGTCGATGAGCAGCACCTCGTGGTTGTTGTAGAGCAATTCGCGGGCGATCGAGCGCCCAACGCTCCCAGCCCCGGCAATGACGACTCGCATCGTGTTTCCGTCCTTCGTTCGTCGTCAGTCGTGGACCGGTGGCGGCTCGTCGAGGACCCGTTCAATCTCGGCCAACTCGTCGCGCCGCGCCGCCAAGTGGACGAGGTCGCCCTCCTGGAAGATCGTGTCTCGGCCGGGAAGGAGACCCTCGCCAAGGCGGGTGTAATAGGCGACCCGGGTCCCGGTGCACTCCTCAATGAAGCTGAGTTGCTTCCCGATCCACCTCGGGTCTACCGCAACCTCGGCGACGACGACCTTGCCTGAGGGGTCGGTCAGCTCGGGCAGGTGGCCTTGGGGGAGTAGCCGTCGGAGCATCTGGTCGGAGGTCCACTTCACGGTGGCGACGGTGGGGATGCCGAGTCGTTGATAGATCTCGGCCCGGCCGGGGTCATAGATGCGGGCGACGACGTGCTCGACCCCGAACGTTTCTCGGGCGACTCGGGCCGCGAGGATATTTGAGTTATCACCGCTGGAGACGGCGGCAAACGCGTAGGCCTCCTCGATGCCTGCCTCGGTCAGCGTGTCCCGGTCGAAGCCGAGGCCAGTGACGGTGCGGCCCTCGAAATCGGGACCAAGGCGGCTGAAGGCCGTCTCGAATTGGTCGATGACCGCCACGTCGTGTCCGCGCCGGTGCAGTGCGCGCGCCAGGGAGGCCCCGACTCGTCCGCAGCCCATGATGATGAAATGCACGGTGTCGACGCTACACCGCTGCGCGCGGGCTCGGCATACGTCGTCGTGAAGCGGCATCGGTCGTCGGGAATGTGATTGGGCCTGCGCGCGGACCGGGGTGGCCGGGCGCCGGGTCTAGAGTTGTCGATCGTGGCAATTGGGCGTCTAGTCAAACGCATCTTCCTTGGTCAGGCGATGCGGAGCGATCGGCTGAGCGAGACCCTGCTCCCCAAGCGATTGGCGCTCCCGATCTTTGCGAGCGACGCGCTCTCCTCGGTGGCGTACGCCCCCGATGAGATCTTTTTGACGCTGGGACTTGCGGGGGGCGCCCTGGCGATCAGCCAGTCGTGGAAGATCGCGCTCATCGTCGTTTTCGTCATGCTTGTCGTCGTCGCGTCCTATCGGCAAAATGTCCACGCCTACCCCTCCGGTGGCGGCGACTACGAAGTCGCGACGACGAATCTCGGGCCAAAGGCCGGCCTCACCGTGGCGAGCGCGCTGCTCGTCGACTACGTGCTGACCGTGGCCGTTTCCATCTCCTCGGGCGTCCAAAATGCCGCCTCGGCCTTCGGTTTCGTGCGTGGACGCGAGGCCATCGTTGCCGTGGGGTTGGTCGTGCTCTTGACGGCCATGAACCTGCGGGGCGTGCGCGAATCCGGGCAAATGTTCGCCATCCCCACCTACCTCTTCATCGTCGGGGTCATGGGGATGGCACTGTTCGGGATCATTCGGCAGGCCGCGGGCAACCTTCCCGCCGCCGAGAGTGCCGGCTTCACCCTCGCGCCGGAGACTGGGTATGAGCAACTGGGCACCTTCGCGATGGCCTTCCTGCTGCTGCGCGCCTTCTCCTCGGGCTGCGCGGCGTTGACGGGTGTTGAGGCAATCTCCAACGGCGTCCCGGCCTTCCAGAAGCCCAAGAGCAAGAACGCGGCAACGACGCTGCTGCTCATGGGGGTCCTTTCCGTGACGATGCTCATGTCGATGGTGACCCTGGCGCGGTGGACCGGCATCAAATATGCGGAGGACCCGGCTGTTCAGCTCTTAAGCGGCGGCGTCCCGGTCGGCGAGGACTATGTGCAGGACACCATCATGGGTCAGGTGGCGAAGTCGGTCTTCAGCGACTTCCACCTTGGCGTGGTCTTCATTTCCATCGTCACGGGCGTCATCCTCATTCTCGCGGCCAACACCGCGTTCAACGGGTTCCCGGTCCTCGCCTCGATCCTCGCCCGGGACGGTTTCCTCCCGCGCCAGATGCACTCTCGCGGCGACCGACTCGCGTTCAGCAACGGAATCATCCTGCTCTCGGGCGCCGCGTGCGTGCTCATCGTCCTTTACGACGCCCAGGTCACCCGGCTTATCCAGCTCTACATCGTCGGGGTGTTCGTCTCGTTCACCGTCAGCCAGATCGGCATGATTCGGCACTGGAACCGGCACCTCGCTGTTGAGCAGGATCCCAGCGCTCGGGCCAGGATGCACCGCAGCCGAATCATCAACGCGGTGGGGGCCGCGATGTCCGGCCTCGTGCTGCTTGTCGTCCTCGCGACCAAATTCGTTCATGGTGCCGGGTATGCGATCGCCGCGATGGCCGTCCTGTTCCTCATCATGTCGGCGATCTCCCGCCATTACGCGATGGTCAGCCGGGAGTTGGAGGTCGCCGAGGACGATGTTTCCCATCAGGTGCTGCCCTCCCGGGTCCACGCGATCGTGCTCGTCTCCAAGGTCCATAAGCCGACGCTGCGCGCCCTCGCCTATGCCCGGGCCACTCGCCCGCACCGCCTTGAGGCCGTCACCGTCAACGTCGACATCGAGGAGACCCGCGCCCTTCAAGAGGTGTGGGCTAAACGTGGCCTGCCGGTCCCGCTCAAGGCGCTCGACTCGCCGTACCGCGAAATCGTCAATCCGATCGTCGACTACGTGAAGTCGATCCGACGGGCGAGTCCGCGCGAGGTCGTCGTTGTCTACATCCCGGAGTACGTCGTCGGCCGCTGGTATGAGCAACTCCTCCACAACCAAAGCGCCTTGCGCTTGCGGGCCAGGTTGCACTTCATGACGGGGGTGATGGTCGCCTCCGTGCCGTGGCAGTTGCGTTCCTCGGAGGGCCAAGAGGAGTTCCTCGACGCCCCGTCGGTGGTCGGGTCGATCCGGATGGGCCAGTGACCGAACGGGCGGCGGGCCTCAAACCCGGCGACGTCGTCGACGTCGAGGTGGGCCCGATCGCCCACGGTGGCCACTGCGTTGCCCGGCACGATGGCCAGGTGCTGTTCGTGCGGCATACCGCCCCGGGGGAGCGGGTGCGCGCAGTCGTCACCGAGCTCGGCCCCGGCGGCAAGTTCGTGCGTGCGGACGCGACCGACGTGCTCCTGGCGAGCCCCGCGCGCGTCACCCCACCCTGCGCGTATGCCGCCCGCTGCGGCGGGTGCGACTTTCAACACCTCACCCTCGACGCCCAGCGCGACCTCAAAACTGCCGTCGTGCGGGAGCAGTTCGCGCACCTGGCCCGCCAGGACGTGGACGTCACGGTGGCGGCCCTGCCCGGTTCGGCGACCGGCCTGGGCTGGCGGACCCGGGTGGAATATGCCGTCGATGCCGACGGGCGCCCCGGCCTGCGCCCGCACCGCTCGCACGCGGTGCTGCCCATCGAGACGTGTGTGCTCGCAGCCCCGGGGGTGGCCGATTCCGAGGTCCTCAACCGGCTATGGCCGGGCGAGTCGGCGGTCGATGTCGTGTCCCCGGGAGCAGGCGCCGCCGTCGTCGTGCCGATTCCCTCGGGGGTCGCGGGGGTCGCGACGGTGAGTGAGCCGGTCGCCGCCAGTTGGCAGTCCGCGACCGCCGGGCCGCGGCACTTCAGTCACGACTTCACCGTATCGGCGCGCGGTTTCTGGCAAGTGCATCCCGCCGCCGCCGCCACGCTCCTCGGAGCGGTCCTCGGCGGGCTCGACCCGCGCCCGGGTGAGCGTGCACTGGACCTGTATGCCGGGGTGGGAGTGTTCGCAGCCGGGCTCGCCGCCGAGGTCGGGCCAGGCGGTCAGGTGATCGCCGTCGAATCCGATGCCGGTGCCCTCACCTCCGCGCGCGCCAACCTCGACCCGTGGCCATGGGCGTTGCTCGTGCCAGGGCGCGTCGAGGATGCGTTCGGTGTCGCAAGCCGCTCCCGCCGAGGCGCGGGCGGCCGACGCGGTGGTGCGCGTGGCCCGGGTGGCAATTCGGGTGGGCGAATCGCGGGCCGTTCACCGTTGATCCCGGATACGGCGGATCTCGTCGTTCTCGATCCGCCACGATCCGGCGCCGGTCGGGCCGTCGTGGTGGCCGTCGCAGGTTTGCGCCCGCGTGCCGTCGCCTATGTCGCCTGTGATCCGGCCGCGCTTGCGCGCGACACCGCCTTCCTGCGGGAGGTGGGCTACGGCCTTGCCGAGGTCACGGCATACGACGCATTTCCGATGACGCATCATGTCGAGTGTGTGGCGATCTTCCACCCGCTGGACCTAGTAGCCAAATTATCTTGACGTCAAGATATATTGTTAGCACAGACCGACATTGACGCGGCCGGGCCGCAGTGAGGAGCATGTGGTGGCGAGCACAAATAGTTTCGGTGCGCACGGGGAGCTGACGGTCGGGGAGTCGACCTACGAGATCTACCGGATCGGCGCCGTCGAGGGGAGCGACTCGCTGCCCTACAGCCTCAAGGTCCTCCTGGAGAATCTGTTGCGCACCGAGGATGGTGCCAACATCACCGCCGACCACATCCGCGCCCTGGGCGGGTGGGATGAGCACGCGGAGCCCGACACCGAGATCCAGTTCACCCCGGCTCGGGTGATCATGCAGGACTTCACCGGGGTGCCGTGTGTCGTCGACCTCGCGACGATGCGCGAGGCCGTTGCCGAGCTTGGCGGTGACCCGGCCAAGATCAACCCGCTCGCTCCCGCCGAGCTCGTGATCGACCACTCGGTGCAGATCGACGTCTTCGGCCGCGCGGACGCCTTCGCCCGCAACGTCGAGTTTGAGTACGGCCGCAACAAGGAGCGCTACCAGTTCCTGCGGTGGGGCCAAAGCGCGTTCGACGACTTCATGGTTGTCCCGCCGGGCACGGGCATCGTCCACCAGGTCAACATCGAGCGGCTTGCCCGCGTGGCGATGGTCCGCGACGGCGTCGCCTACCCGGACACCTGCGTCGGCACCGACTCGCACACGACGATGGTCAACGGACTCGGCGTCCTCGGTTGGGGCGTCGGCGGCATCGAAGCCGAAGCGGCCATGCTCGGCCAGCCGGTGTCGATGCTCATCCCACGCGTCGTCGGCTTCAAGCTCTCCGGCGCGATGCGCCCCGGCGTCACCGCCACTGACGTCGTGTTGACGATCACCGACCTGCTGCGCAAGCACGGCGTCGTCGGCAAGTTCGTCGAGTTCTATGGCGCCGGCGTGGCCGCCCTGCCGCTCGCTAACCGGGCGACGATCGGCAACATGAGCCCAGAGTTCGGCTCGACCTGCGCGATCTTCCCCATTGACAGCCTCACCCTCGACTACCTGCGCCTCACTGGCCGGGACGAGGCCGCGGTGGCCCTCGTGGAGGCGTACGCCAAGGAACAGGGCATGTGGCTCGACCCCAATGCCGAGCCGCGCTTCTCCGAGAGGCTTGAGCTGGACCTCGCGAGCGTTGTGCCGTCGATCGCCGGGCCGAAGCGGCCCCAAGACCGCATCGCGTTGACCGAGGCAAAGGCCCAGTTCGCCCTTGACGTCAAGAACTACGGCGTCGACGGTGACCTGCGGGCGGAGTCGGTTGCCGCGGGCGGCGGCGAGCACCAGCACGGCGGTTATGCGCTCAAGGACGGGGCGGTGGTGATCGCCTCGATCACCTCGTGTACCAACACCTCGAACCCGTCGGTGATGATGGCTGCGGCGCTGCTGGCCAAGAAGGCTGTCGACAAGGGACTCACCGTCCAACCCTGGGTGAAGACGTCGATGGCACCCGGGTCCAAGGTTGTCACCGGCTACTACGAGGCGGCTGGGTTGTGGCCGTACCTCAACAAACTCGGTTTCAACCTCGTCGGCTACGGCTGCGCGACCTGCATCGGCAACTCCGGCCCACTTCCCGAGGAAGTCTCCGCGGCCGTGCAAAACGGTGACCTGGCCGTCGCCGCGGTGTTGTCGGGGAACCGCAACTTCGAGGGCCGGATCAACCCGGACGTCAAGATGAACTACCTCGCTTCGCCGCCGCTGGTCATTGCCTACGCGCTCGCCGGGACGATGGACTTCGACTTCGACGTCGAGCCGCTCGGTGTCGACGAGGCCGGTGCGCCGGTCTTCCTCAAGGACATTTGGCCCTCGCCCGAGGAGGTCGAGACGACCATCGCGTCGTCGATCACCCGGGAGCTGTTCGTCAAGGACTACGCCGACGTGTTTGCCGGCGACGAACGGTGGAAGTCGCTGCCGACCCCGCAGGGCGCGACCTTCGCCTGGGACGCCGAGTCGACGTACGTCCGCAAGCCGCCCTACTTCGACGGGATGGCCGCCACGCCGTCCCCCGTGGGCGACATCGCGGGCGCCCGGGTGCTCGCCCTGCTCGGCGACTCGGTGACGACTGACCACATCAGCCCGGCCGGCTCGATCAAGGCCGACTCACCAGCCGGCCTTTACCTTGCCGCTCACGGCGTCGACCGCAAGGACTTCAACTCCTATGGGTCGCGGCGTGGAAACCACGAGGTGATGATCCGCGGGACCTTCGCCAACATCCGGTTGCGCAATCAGTTGCTCGACGGGGTCGAGGGCGGCTTCACCCGCAACTTCCTCGCCGGTGGTGAGCAGACCTCGATCTATGACGCCGCCGCCGCCTACCAGGACGCAGGTGTGCCCCTCGTTGTCCTCGCGGGCAAGGAATACGGCTCTGGATCTTCGCGCGACTGGGCCGCGAAAGGCACGGCCCTGCTCGGGGTCCGGGTCGTCATCGCCGAGTCCTACGAGCGCATCCACCGCTCCAACCTCATCGGGATGGGCGTGCTGCCGCTGCAATACCCGGCGGGAGAGACCGCGGCGTCGCTCGGGCTCACCGGCACCGAGACATTTGCGGTCACCGGGGTGACCGCCCTCAACGAGGGGGTCACGCCAAAGGCGGTCACGGTGCGAGCCACCGCGGCAGACGGTACGGTCGTCGAATTCGAGGGCGTCGTTCGCATCGACACCCCCGGAGAGGCGGACTACTACCGCAACGGCGGCATCCTCCAGTACGTGCTGCGCTCGCTCGTGGGATAACTCCGACGTGGGAGCGCGCGTGGCCGGCCCGGCATTCGTTCGGGTCGGCCATTCGCGTTCCG
>CAZACX010000007.1:7043-27334 GCA_964483685.1 uncultured Intrasporangiaceae bacterium | reverse complement strand
GGGGAGGCTCCACAATGCGGGCAACGGTTGTTGGTGCGGGTTCGTGGGGAACGGCTCTTGCCGGGGTGCTCGCCGAGCAGGACGCGGTGACGATGTGGGACGTCGATCCCGAACCCCTGGAGAGCATCGCCACCCGGCACGAGAACACCCGCTATCTGCCGGGGATTCGTCTCGCGGACAACATCCGGGCGCAGGCGGACCTCGAGACGGCCCTCGTGGACACCGAACTGATCATTCTCGCGGTGCCGTCCCAGGCGATGCGCGGTGTCGCCGAGCTCGTGCGACCGCATCTGCGCACCGAGGTCGTCGTCTGCTCGGTAACGAAGGGGATCGAGATCGCGACGTCGATGATGATGAGCGAGGTGCTCGAAGACGTCCTGCCCGTCCCGCAGCACCCCTACCTCGCCTACCTCTCGGGCCCCTCCTTCGCGATCGAGGTCGCCCACGGCCACCCGACCGCGGTGACCGTGGCCGCGCACTGGCACCGGGTCGCCGAGCAGGTTCAGGCGGCCTTCCACACAAAGATGTTCCGGCCTTACACAAGCAATGATGTCGTCGGCATTGAGATCGGCGGCTGCGCCAAGAACGTCATCGCGATCGCGACCGGACTTGCCGACGGCCTTGGGTATGCCGCGAACGCCCGCGCCGCGCTCGTCACCCGCGGCCTGGCCGAGATCACCCGGCTGGGCATTGCGAAGGGCGCGAACCCACTGACGCTGTCGGGCTTGGCCGGTGTCGGTGATCTCATGCTCACCTGCACGTCGGAGAAGTCGCGCAACTACCGCGTGGGATTCGGTCTGGGACAGGGGCGTTCGCTGGCGGAGGTGCAAGAGGAACTCGGTCAGGTCGCGGAGGGCGTCTTCAACGCGAAGAGTGTTCGAGGGCTCGCCGCGGAGTTGGGTGTCGAGATGCCGATCACGGAGGCGGTCTACCGGCTGCTCTATGGGGACTTGTCCCCGGAGGAACTGTTCACGGAGGTCCTCGGTCGGGACCTCAAGCGGGAGTTCTAGCCGGGTGCCACGTCGCCGACGCAGCACAGGGCTAAAGTCGGAAGTGACCCACTCCTCGACGCCCGCAAAGGGGCCAAACCATGGGCATCTCGCACCGCACGGTGGGCTCCGGCCCGCATGCCGTCTTCTGTTTGCATGGCTGGTTTGGCTCGGCGGATGGTTGGGGCGTCCTTCCCGACTACCTCGACCCGGAGGCCTTCACCTACGTCTTTACTGACAACCGCGGGTATGGTGCGCGGCTCGCGGAAGAGGGTGACTACAGCCTCGATGAGGTCGCGCAGGATGTGCTCGACCTCGCCGATGAGCTTGGGGCGCAGACGTTCTCGCTCATCGGCCACTCGATGGGTGGCGCGGAAGTATTGCGTGTCCTCGCCAAGGCTCCGGAACGGGTGCGCAAACTCATCGGGATCGCCCCGGTCGGGGCCGAGCCGGTGCCACTCGATGACGCCGGGCACGACCTCTTCTTTGGTGCGGTCGACGACCGGGCCCGGCGCGTCGCCATCATTGACTTCACCACCGGCAACCGACTGACGTCGCGGTGGATTGAAGAGGTCGCCGACTGGTCACTGACACACTCGACACCGGCGGCGTTCCATGGCGCCCTCGTGGCCTGGACCTCCCCGGACTTCCTCGCGCAGGTGGCGGGTGCCTCGACGCCGATGCTCGTCATCGCCGGGGCGCACGATCCCGCGCTCGGCGAGGCAACCGTGCGCGCGACCTGGGAGCCAAACTTCCCGCGGTGCACGATCGAGGTGATGGACAACGCGGGGCACTACCCGATGTTCGAGACCCCGGTGGCGTTGGCGACCTCGATCGAACGGTTCCTGCGCGACTGAGGAGACATCTGGCCGGGCCACGGACGAAGAACGACTAGAATCGAACATGTGTTCGATGGACAACCGCGCCCGGGGCCGCCCGGATGGCCGCCTGCCGTGCCGCCCCCACAGGCGCTCGGGTGGGAGATCCCGGCCGTGTCCTGGTTGCTAGACCACTGCCCGGCGGACTACCGCCTGTATGCCGGGTGGCGTCGCTACCCGGTGGCGCTCGCCTGGCTGGCCTCGCGGCACGTTGAGGCGCAACTCGTCGCGATGCGACAGGCCTACCGTGAGGTGCGTGTCGAGCTCGTGGACGACATCCCGCCCGAGGCGATCGTCGAGGTCCTGCGCGGCATCGAACGCGAGGGGGTGCGCCTGCTCGCGGCCGAGCGTGGCGCACGCCTGATCCATGACGCGCTCCAAGGGAAATCCTTCGTTCCTCGACTCTGACACCAAGGCGCCGACACGCGCAACGGGGCTCGGTCAAGACTGCCCACGGGGCCGAACCGCCGCGGGACTTAGACTGAAACGCCCGATAACCACCCGAAGGAGTCCGACGACCGTGACGTTGCTGGAGAAGATCACGGGCCCTGGCGCTCTCAAGGAGATGGCACCGAACGACCTGCCCCGACTCGCCGCGCAGATCCGAGACTTCCTCGTCACCTCCGTCGCGAAAACTGGCGGCCACCTCGGGCCCAACCTCGGCGTCGTCGAGCTGACCATCGCCCTCCACCGCGTGTTCGATTCCCCGAGTGACACCATCATCTTTGACACCGGCCACCAGGCCTACGTCCACAAGTTGCTCACCGGCCGCCACGACTTCTCGGGCTTGCGTTCGCGCGGCGGCCTCTCCGGCTACCCGAGCCGCGCCGAGTCCGAGCACGACGTCGTCGAGAACTCGCACGCCTCCACCTCCTTGTCCTGGGCGCACGGCATCGCGAAGGCGCGGGTCATCGCGGGCCAGCAGGGGCGGCATACGGTGGCCGTCATTGGTGATGGGGCACTGACCGGCGGCATGGCGTGGGAAGCCATCAACAACATCGCCGCCGACAAGGGGCTGCCGCTCGTCCTCGTCGTCAACGACAACGGCCGCTCCTATGCCCCGACGGTGGGCGGGCTCGCCGATCACCTCGCCACGCTGCGCACGACCCAGGGCTATGAGCAGTTCCTCGACTGGGGCAAGAGCGCGTTGCGGCGCACCCCGCTCGTCGGGCGCCCCATGGAACGGGCCCTGCACGGCGTCAAGAAGGGCATCAAGGATGTTGTTGCGCCCCAAGGGATGTTCGAGGATCTTGGCCTGAAATACGTCGGCCCCATTGACGGCCACGACGAGCAGGCCCTGGAATCGGCACTGCGTCGGGCCAAGGCGTTTGGCGGCCCAGTTCTTGTCCATGTCCTCACCCAAAAGGGCCGCGGCTACGACCCGGCGACCAACGACGAGGCCGATCAGTTCCATGCCGTCGGCATCATCAACCCCGAGACGGGCCTCCCGTTCGAACTCGCCGGACGCAGCTGGACCGACGAGTTCAGCGCCGAGATGGTCCAGCTCGCGCAGCAGCGGGCGGACCTCGTCGGGGTCACGGCCGCAATGCTGATCCCCGTCGGGCTCGATGCCTTCGCGCGGGCCCACCCCGACCGGATCGTCGACGTGGGGATCGCCGAGCAACATGCCGTGACGATGGCCGCGGGCATGGCGTATGCCGGTTTGCATCCCGTTGTCGCCGTCTATGCGACGTTCCTCAACCGGGCCTTCGACCAGCTCCTCATGGACTGCGCCCTGCACCGGGCCGGGGTGACGTTCGTGTTGGACCGCGCCGGCGTCACCGGACCCGATGGCGCCTCCCATCACGGCATGTGGGACATGACGATCGCCGCGGTCGTGCCCGGGCTCCGCCTCAACGCCCCCCGCGACGGCCAGTCGGTGCGCCTGGCGTTGCGCGAAGCCGTCGACATCGACGACGGCCCGAGCGTGATCCGCTTCCCGAAGGGCACACTCGGCGCGCCCATCGACGCGATCCGGCGGGTCGGCAGCGTCGACGTCGTTGCCGATCACACCGAGGGCCGCCCGGTCGACCTGCTCCTCGTTGCCGTCGGCTCGATGGTGCCCTGCGCGATGACCGTCGCGCAGACGCTTGCCGCCGAAGGACAATCCGTCCTCGTCGTCGACCCGCGCTGGGTGATTCCGGTCGGCCCCGACCTTCTCGCCCTCGCTCAGGAATCGCGCACGGTCGCCGTCATCGAGGACAACATCGTCGTCGGCGGAGTCGGCTCACAGATCGCCCTTGCCTTGCGCGAGAACGCGATCGACGTTCCGGTGCGCACCTTCGGGATTCCGCGCGCGTTCCTCGACCACGCCACCCGTGGCCAGGTGCTCGATCACATCGGCCTCACCCCCGAGGCCATCGCGACCGCCTTGAGCCGATCCGGCGAGCACGGCTGAGCCCTGGTGGACCTCACCACCGCGGAACAACGTGTCCTCGACGCCATCGACGAACGCGAGCTCGTCGAGCACCTCGTCCATCTCGTGCGCACCCCGAGCGTCACCGGAACGGACGCCGAGTCGACGCTCCAGCACGAGGCGGCGACCCAATTGGCCCGCCTCGGGATGGATGTGGACACGTGGCAGCTGGACCTGGCGGCGATTCGGGCTGACCCCGACTTCCCCGGGACGGAGGCGGAACGCCTCGAGGCGCACGGACTGGTCGCGACGAGTCCCGGGGAGGGGCCAATCGGGCTGATCCTCCAGGGCCACGTCGACGTCGTCCCCGTCGGGGATCGGGACAACTGGCGCGACGGCGACCCCTTCAGCGGGTCCATCGTCGGGAACGTCCTGCACGGCCGCGGCGCCTGCGACATGAAGGCCGGAGTCGCCGCGAACTTCGCCATCGCCCGGGCGTTGACCCGTTCCGGGGTGGCCACCCACAAACGGTTGGCGATCCACAGCGTCGTCAGTGAGGAAGACGGCGGACTCGGCGCCTTCGACACCCTGCGCCGGGGCCACACCGGCGAGGCCGCCATCATCACGGAGCCGACGAGTGGGCGGCTCATCACCGCCAACGCGGGCGCCCTCACTTTCGAGATCCGGGTCACCGGTCAGGCCGCCCACGGCAGCACCCGGCTGGAGGGTGTCTCGGCCTATGAGGTGTTCTGGCCGATCCACCTCGCCCTGCGGGAGCTGGAGGCGCGTCGGAATGCGGCCCCCGACCCCCTCTTTGCCGATCACGCCCTCGCCTACGGCATCTCCATCGGGCGGATCGTCGCGGGGGATTGGTCCAGTTCCGTCCCAGATCTCTTGGTCGCGCAGGGCCGCTACGGCATCCAGCTGGGGGAGGACTTGGCAGTGGCGCGCCGCGAATTCGAGGACGCGGTTGCGGAGGCGGCGCGCCGCGACCCGTGGCTGACAGATCACCCTCCCGTGATCTCGTGGCCAGGCGGCCAGTTCGGCTCGGGTCGGATCGCCGCGGACCACCCGCTCATTGCCGAGGTCCAGCACGCCGCCGCGACGATCAGCGGACGCGTCCCGCAACCCGCCGCCGCCCCCTACGGCTCGGACCTTCGTCTCTACACCGACCTGGGCGGCATACCGACCTTGCACTTTGGGCCGGGGGACGTGCGGATGGCCCACGCCCCGCGCGAGCACGTCGACCTGGATGAGGTCATCGCCGTCACCCGCGCGCTCGCACTCGTCACCGTCCGGCGGCTGTGCGCACCCACCGGCGGGTAGGCGCTCAGATGTCGCGGAAGGTCTCCACGGTGGCGCCGAGGGCATTGAGCCGCTCCGCGAGGTCCTCGTAGCCGCGGTTGATGACATAGACGTTGCGCAGCACCGAGGTGCCGGGCGCGGCGAGCATCGCGAGGAGCACGACGACACCGGGGCGCAGCGCCGGCGGGCACACCACTTCGGCGGCGCGCCATTTGGGCGTCGGGCCAGTGATCATCACCCGGTGCGGATCGAGCAAGTGCACCGTGGCACCGACCTTCGTCAACTCGGTCAGATAGATCGCCCGGTTGTCATAGACCCAGTCATGGATCATCGTCGTGCCCTCGGCTTTGGCGGCGATGAGGGCAAAGAACGGCAAGTTGTCGATGTTCAACCCCGGGAAGGGCATCGGGTGGATCTTGTCGATCGGCGCCTTCAGCGGGCCCGGGATCGTCGTGAGGTCCACGAGCCGGGTGTGCCCGTTGGCCGAGGTGTATTCGGGGGTGAGCGTGAACTGCATCCCCATTGTCTCCAGGGTCGCAAGCTCGATCTCGAGGAACTCGATCGGCACCCGCCGGATGGTGATCGCTGAGTCGGTGACGACGGCGGCGGCCAGCAGGCTCATGGCCTCGATGGGGTCCTCGGAGGGTTGATAGTCGACATCGACCCGGATTTCGCGCACGCCCTGCACCTTCAGGGTCGTCGTGCCGATGCCGTCGATGCTCACCCCGAGACGCTGGAGGAAGAAGCAGAGGTCCTGGACCATGTAATTGGGGGAGGCGTTGCGGATCACGGTCGTGCCGGTATGCCGCGCGGCGGCGAGCAGGACGTTCTCGGTGACCGTGTCGCCGCGCTCGATGAGGATGATCGGCTTCGTCGGGCCGACATCCGGCTGAACGTCGCAGGCGTAGTAGCCCGCCGTCGCCTGGACGTCCAGGCCGAAGGCGCGCAACGCGATGAGGTGCGGCTCGACGGTGCGGGTGCCGAGGTCGCAGCCACCGGCATACGGCAACTCAAAGTGGTGGTAGTCGTGCAGCAGCGGACCCAGGAACATGATGACGGTCCGGGTTCGCCGCGCCGCATCGATGTCGATTGCCTCCAGAGCGAGGCGTTCCGGCGGGGTGATTTCGAGGTCGTTGGAGTCGGGCAACCAGCGGGTCTTGACGCCAATCGAGCCGAGCACCTCGATGATCCGGTTGACCTCCTCGATGCGCGCGAGGCTGCGCAGCGTCGTCCGGCCCTTGTTGAGGAGTGCGGCGCACAGCAGCGCCACCGCGGCATTCTTGGACGTCTTGACGTCGATGGAGCCGGAGAGCTGCGCGCCGCCGACGATCCGCAAATGCTGGGGCTGGCTGTGGCCGAGGGAAACGAACTCGCTGTCGAGCGCCTCGCCGATCCGCGCGAGTGTCTCGAGGCTGAGGTTCTGTTTGCCTTGCTCGATGCGCGCGACGGCACTTTGGCTCGTCGCCAGCGACTCGGCGAGGTCCGTCTGGGTCATGCCCTTGTGGCGCCGCGCGTCCCTGATGAGGGTTCCGATGCGGGCAAGATAGTCGTCTGACACGCCCGAGAGTCTATCTCATATATGAGCTACGTTCCGACTCGGTGGTAACGGCCGAGCGCGGGCCTCGCCTCCTTGGGAGGTCGAAACCCGCGCTCGCACAACACAATCACCGTATGCCGCGTGGTCGGGCTCGCGCCCGCGCGATCGGCTCAGCCGCGCGGCCGGTTCGGCCGCGTGGCCCTGTCCCTCGCCTACCCTGCGGCGACGCTGGCGGCGCCGGGGGGCAGCAACCGCTTCCCGAGGACCAGCTGCGAAATGCCTTCCCGATCGAGCAGCGGGCACAGGCCGCCGTTCCAGAACTGGAAACCGGCGCCGGTGATCATCGCAAGGTCGATGTCCATCGGGGCCTGGGCGACCCCGTCGGCGAGCATGAGTCCGACCTCTTCGGCGATGACCGAAAGGATGCGTTCGCGCGCTGCCGCCGCGTTCAACACGACTGGGGTCTCCGGCACCACCTGGAGGGCAGCAACCTCGGGATCAATGACCTGCTTGCCGCCCGCGAACGAGTAGAAGCTGGACTTCTTTGCGGCAACCATCCGCTTGAGGTTCTCCGAAACATAGAACCGGTCACCGAACGCGCGGTGGAGCGTTTCGCTGTTGTGCAGCGCAATCGCCGGACCGACCAGGCCGAGCAGGACGAAGGGCGGCATCGGCGCAAGCCCCGCCACCGCCTCCTCGGCTACCTCAACGGGGGTGCCTTCGTCGACGATCTTGGAGAACTCACCCATGAACCGGCCGAGCAGCCGGTTGACGATGAAGGAGGCTGAGTCCTTGACGAGGATGGACGTCTTGCGGAGGGCCTTGCCGGTGGCGAAAGCCGTCGCGAGGGCGGCGTCGTCCGTCTTCTCGCCAGGAATGATCTCCAGCAGCGGCATCACGGCGACGGGGTTGAAGAAGTGGAACCCGACCACGCGTTCCGGGTGGGCGAGGTCCGCCGCCATCTCGGTGATCGACAGCGAGGAGGTGTTGGACGCGAGGACGCACTCCGGCGAAACGACGGCCTCGACCTCGGCAAAGACGGCCTTCTTGACCGACATCTCCTCAAACACTGCTTCGATGACGAAACTCGCGTCGGCGAACCCCGCCTTTGACGTGGAGCCGGTGACGAGGGCCTTGAGCCGGTTGGCCCGGTCCCCGTTGATGCGACCCTTCTTGAGGAGTCCGTCGACCTGCTCGCCAACATAGGCGACGCCCTTGTCGACGCGCTCCTGGTCGAGGTCGGTCATGACGATGGGCACCTCGAGGCGCTGCGCAAAGAGCAGCGCCAGCTGCGAAGCCATGAGTCCGGCGCCGACGATCCCGACCTTTGTGACCGGGCGGGCCAAAGCGGGGCTGGGGGCACCGGCCGGTCGCTTCGCACGCTTTTGGATGAGATCGAAGGAATAGAGCCCGGCGCGGAGTTCGCCGCCCATGAGCAAGTCGGCGAGGGCTTCGTCTTCGGCGGCAAACGCCTCGGTCCGGGTCGCGGTCCGAGCGGCCCGCACGAGCTCCAGGGCCCGGTAAGGCGCGGGGGACGTGCCGCCCGTCTTCATGTCGACGAGGGCCTTCGACATCCCGAGGGCGCCTTCCCAGGTGGCCTCGGTCCGGTCGATCTCAGGACGGGTGACGGTGACCGTGCCGGCGAGAACCGCAGCGGCCCACCCGAGCGACTCCTCAAGGAAGTCGGCGGGCTCAAAGATGGCGTCCGCCATCCCGAGGGCAAACGCGGCCGGGCCCTTGATCATCCGGTTGGTGTTCATCGGGTTCTCGACAATGATCGACAGCGCCTTCGCGGGGCCGATGAGGTTCGGCAGCAGGTAGCAGCCTCCCCAGCCCGGCACAAGACCGAGGAACGTCTCGGGCAGAGCCAACGCCGGGACGCCCGCGGAGATGGTGCGGTAGTCACACGCGAGCGCGATCTCGACGCCGCCGCCCATGGCCGCGCCATTGACGAACGCAAACGTCGGCACCGGCAGATCCATGATCGACGCGAACGCGGCGTGACCGGCCTGGGCAATTTCGAGGCCCTGCTCGCGGGCGGTGACAAACGGGACCCCAGTCAGGTCCGCGCCGACAGCAAAGATGAACGGCTTGCCGGTAATGCCGACTGCGGCGATCGCGCCGCCTTCGGCGCGGGCGCGCAACCCGTCAATGACCCCTTGGAGGGCGGCGATCGTCGCCGGTCCGAAGGTGTTGGGCTTCGTGTGGTCGAACCCGTTGTCAAGGGTGATCAGCGCGAGCGTTCCGGCGCCCGCGGGCAGGGTGACGTCCTGAACGCGGGCGTGCGTGATGACCTCGTCGGGGAGGGCGGGCGCGGTGGGTGTTTCGGTCATGGCGCTCAGGCCTCCTTGCCGTAATCGGCGTGGTTCGGGTTCTCGAAAATGACGGCGCCACCCATGCCAATACCGATACACATGGCGGTAAGGCCGTAGCGGACGTCCGGGTTCTCTTCGAACTGGCGGGCGAGCTGGATCATCAGGCGCACGGCGGAGGAAGCAAGCGGGTGACCGGTGGCGATAGCGCCGCCGTACTTGTTGACGCGCGGGTCGTCCTGGTCGATCCCGAAGTGGTCGAGGAAGGCGAGGACCTGCACAGCGAAGGCTTCGTTAAGCTCAAACAAGCCGATGTCCTCGATGGACAGGCCCGCCTTTGCCAGTGCCTTTTCGGTCGCCGGGACGGGGCCAATACCCATGACCTCGGGCTCGACACCGACGAAGGCGAATTCGACGAGGCGCATCCGCACGGGCAACCCGAGTTCGGCGGCCGCTTCCGCGGAGGCCAGCACGCAGGCGGTCGCTCCGTCGTTGAGTCCGGCGGCGTTGCCGGCGGTGACGTTGCCGTGTGCCCGGAAGGGGGTTTTCAGTGCGGCCAGTTCGGCCATCGTCGTGCTCGGGCGCGGCGGTTCGTCCGCCACGGCCAAGCCAAAGCCCTTCTCCGTATGCCGCGTCGCGACGGCCACGAGGTCGGGCTGGATCCGGCCGGCGGCGTAGGCCGCAGCCAACTTCTGCTGGGAGGCAACGGCATACGCATCGCAGCGCTCTTTGGTGATCGCGGGGAAGCGGTCGTGCAGGTTCTCGGCGGTCTTGCCCATCACGAGCGCGGACGGGTCGACGAGCTGCTCGGCGACGATCCGCGGGTTGGGGTCGACGCCCTCGCCCATCGGGTGGCGCCCCATGTGCTCGACGCCGCCGGCGACGGCGATGTCGATGGCCCCAAAGGAGATCTGGCCGGCGATCGAGGCGACCGCGGTCATGGCTCCGGCGCACATCCGGTCGACCGAATACCCGGGGGTGGTCTTCGGGAGACCCGCGAGAAGCGCGGCCATCCGGCCAAGCGTCAAGCCCTGGTCACCGATCTGGGTCGTGGCCGCGATGGCGACCTCTTCGACGCGCTCGGGAGGAAGCTCGGGGTGGCGACGCAGGAGTTCGCGGATGCATTTGATGACGAGGTCGTCGGCGCGAGTCTGGGCATAGATGCCCTTGGCGCCCGCCTTGCCGAACGGCGTCCGGACGCCGTCAACAAAGACGACTTCACGCGTTGTGCGTGGCACAGCAGCCTCCCTTAGGGGGGTGGGTCTAGGGGTGAATGCCGACACGTGTTTGCTCGGCCCGATCAGGTTACAAAGCGAGCGCTCACCGACCGGTCGCCGCCGGGGGTGACAGTCCTCACGTCGTCAATTCGCCCAGGGACACGCGGCGAAACGGAACAGCGTCACGCGGTGAAGGCGGCCTGCAGCAGGGGGACGACAATGGCGCGCTGCCAGGCCCGCACCCCGAATTCCGCAAGCGCACCGTCGAAGCTCTCCGCGGACGGGGTACCCACTGGCGGGGACCAGATCACCCGGCGCAGCGGGTCAGGGGAGCAGACGTTTTCGATGGGAATGACGTGTCGTTCGCCAAACTCGGCGAGATCCGCGCGCACCTTGGCGAGACGGGCAGCAGCGACCGGGTCCTTCTCCGCCCAGGCGCGCACTGGCGGCGGGCCGTCATGCGGCAAGGAGATCGTGGGGAGGTCGGCCTCAGGAATGGCGGCGGCCCGCTCGATGGCCGCGAGCCAGTCGCGCCGGTAGCGACCGATGCCACGGTTGTTGTCGGGAAGCTCTCCCGGGCGGCGCAGGGCGTGTTGGGCCATGTCGACGAGGGCGCTGTCCGGGATTAGCCGTCCGGGGGCGATGTCGCGCAGCGCCGCGAGTCGATCCCGCTCGCGCCACAGCTCCCGCACGTAGGCAACCCCGCGGGCGCCGCGCACTGTGTGCAGGCCGGACGTGCGCCGCCACGGGTCGACCTTGACATTCGGCTGCCAGGACAGCAGGGCGTCGAACTCCTGCCGAGCCCATTCCGACTTCTCGCTGCGCGCAAGGTCGACACCCATGAGGTTGCGGATTTCGCCGAGAACCTCAACGTCGAGGGCGGCATACCGCAACCAGTCGGGGCGCAACGGTCGGGTCGACCAGTCGACGGCGGAATGTTCCTTGGCCAGGCTCAGCCCGAGGTAATGCTCGACAACCGCGGCGAGGCCGACGCGGGGCAGGCCCAGCAGGCGCCCGCCCAACTCGGTGTCAAAGAGTTGCACCGGCCGCAGGCCAACTTCCTCGAGGCACGCGAGGTCTTGGGTCGCGGCGTGCAGAATCCACTCGGCCCCGCCAATCGCCTCGTTGATTGGGGACAGGTCGGGCACGGCGATCGGGTCGATCAGCCAGGTGCGGGAGCCTTCGCGACGCAACTGGACGAGGTAGGCCCGCTGGCCGTAGCGATGACCGGAGGCGCGCTCGGCGTCAACTGCGACGGGCCCGACGCCGCCGGCGATCGCGCGGGCCGCTTCGTCGACGCCGCGCTCGGAGGTGACGACCTCCGGCAAACCGTCGGCTGGGTCAACGAGCGGAATGGACACGGATTCAAGGGGATGTTCGGTCATCGGGCAATCAACGACGTCGCCCCGGGAGGGCAACGACTCCTTCCGGCAGCGGTGGTAGGCCCGCGACGGTGCACAGCAGCTCCGTCCAGGCCTCGAAGTGACCCCTCAGGTCGGGGTCAAGGGGCGTCCAGGACGCGCGAATCTCGATTTCAACCGTTGGCGGCCGATCGCGGAGGCCCGCGAATGACTCGGACACGACGCGAGTGACCGTGCCTGCTTCGGCGACAAACCGCAGGCCACGCCGATCGAGAGCCTCGATGAGCCAGGTCCAGCCAACCTCACCGAGCAAGGGGTCACTCGCGAACTCGGCCTCCAACTCGGCGCGCGCGAACGTCACCGCACGCCACGACCCACCCCAGGGGTCCGGACTATCCGGATCGTGCAGCAGCACGAAGCGACCCGAAGCAAGGTCCTCGTCGGTCGTTGGCGGACCAAGGACATCCGCGGTCAGAGCGAGCGAAAAGGGGGCTATCCGGGCGGGGGCGGGGACCTCGGTCACCCGCACTTCCGGGCGTAGCCGGGCGGCCCGCAGCGACTCGAGCGCCCGAGCAAAGTCGGGCGGCACCGTCGAGGTGCTGCTCCTGCTGCGAGTGGCCACGTTTGCAGAGTAGGACGTTGACGGCAGCTTTCGCCGGATGGCGCGCCCGAGCGCCACCAAGTCCGAGCTTGGCGCCGCAGCCCGGCGCCGTCCTCAGCGCGCGGCGCGCCGGGTCGATGCGTGCGCCTCGGCTAGCGTTCCCCGCGTGCTCGCCCTCCTCGCCCTTGCCTCCTCCGTCGTTTGGGGGACCTCAGATTTTGTCGCCGGGATGGCCTCCAAGTCGCGTCCGGCAGCCGCGGTGGTGGGCTGGTCCCAAACGGCCGCCCTGGCCGCGATGACGGGCCTCGTTCTTGTGAAGTTGCCGGACTTCCCCGGGGGGACCTGGCCCCTTTGGGCGGCCCTCGCCGGAGCAGCGGGGAGCAGCGCGCTCGTCTGCTTCTATGTCGCGCTGAGCACGGGGACGATGGGAGTTGTCGCGCCGATTGCTTCCCTTGGGGTGGTCGTCCCGATCATCCTCGGGGTCCTCGGCGGCGAACAGCCCAGCGCCCTCGCCTGGGTCGGGATGATCGTCGCGGTCATCGGGGTCCTGCTGGCCAGTGGACCAGAGTTGAGCGGCACGTCTGGCCGGCGCCCGGTCCTCCTCGCGGCCCTCGCGGGCGTCGGATTCGGAACAACGTTCTATGCCCTTGACAGAGGGAGCCGGGTCTCGCTCATCCACACCCTGTGGGGGATGCGGCTGACCTCAGTCCTCGCGTTCGCGCTGGTCGCGTTGCTGCTTCGCCGCGCGGGCGGATTGACCCTGCGGGACTCGCCGATCCTCGTCGTCATCGGTCTCGCGGATCTGCTGGCCAACGCGCTGTTCGCCATCGCCTCCTCGGGCGGGTATGTCAGCGTCGCGAGTGTCCTCGGCTCCCTCTATCCGGTGACGACGGCCGCGCTTGCCTTCCTCGTCCTGCGCGAACGACTCCGCCCGATCCAGTTCGTCGGCGGCGCCCTGACAGTTCTCGCCGTCCTCCTCATCGCCGCCGGTGGGTAGATTCGGCGGACGCGGCGAGTCACGGCGCGCGCGGCCGCGTCCGGCGCGTCACGGCGCACTGGCGAAGTCACGGCACTCTGGCGAGTCACGGCACTCTGGCGAGCCGCTGGTTAGGATCACGCCGTGACTGGCCCGACCCTGACCTCGCAAAGTCCCCTTGTGCGCGCCGCACGCGGTGAGCCGACGCGGCATACCCCGATTTGGTTCATGCGACAGGCGGGACGTTCCTTGCCGGAGTACCGGAACCTGCGCGCCGGGATCCCCATGCTCGAGAGTTGTCGTCGCCCCGACCTGGTCACCGAGATCACCCTTCAACCGGTGCGCCGACATGGCGTCGATGCGGCGATCTTCTTCTCCGACATCGTCGTTCCGCTTGCGGCCCTCGAGGTCGGCATCGACATCGTCCCGGGGGTCGGTCCGGTGATCGAACGCCCCATTCGGACGATGGCCGATCTCGAACGGCTGCCCGAGTTGACGCCTGAGCACCTGCCGGACATCACCGAGTCGGTGCGGCTGCTCGTCGCCGAGTTGGGGGCGACACCGCTCATCGGATTCGCCGGGGCCCCCTTCACGCTCGCGAGCTATCTCATCGAGGGCGGACCGAGCAAGAACCATGTGGCAACCAAGGCGCTGATGCACGGCGACCCGCAACTATGGAACGCGTTGTGCGCGCGGCTGGCCCAAATCTCCGCGATGTTCCTTCGGGTGCAAATTGAGGCGGGCGCCTCGGCGATACAGCTCTTCGATTCATGGGCGGGAGCCCTGTCGCGTCGCGACTACGTCGCCCTCGTGCAACCGCACTCGGCGGCCGTCCTCGCGGCCGTGGCCGAGTTCGATGTCCCGCGCATCCACTTCGGGGTCGGAACCGGTGAACTCCTCACCTCGATGGCCGAGGCTGGCGCGGATGTCGTCGGGGTCGACTACCGGGTCAACCTCGGCGACGCGATCACGCGCCTGTCCGGCCGGTATGCCGTGCAGGGCAACCTCGACCCGGCCCTCCTGTTCGCTCCCTGGGCCACGCTCGCCGGCGAGGCGGAACGCATCGTCACCGAGGGCCGGACGGCGCCGGGCCACATCTTCAACCTCGGGCACGGGGTGCTCCCCGAGGTTGATCCCGATGTCCTCACTCGGCTGGTGGCGTTTGTCCACGAGGTGTCGGCGCGCTGACGTCCGCGCTCGTCGTCGGGCCCGAACCCGGTTGAGCCTTCGCGACGCCTTCCGCGGTCGTCGTCGGGCCCGAACCCGGTTGTGCCGTAGCGACGTCTTCCGCGCTTGCGCCTGCCGTGGGTGCCGCCCCCTGTGGCCCGCTCGGCGGCGGAACCGACGCACGAGGCGACTGGGCTGCCGTTGCCCACGGCAAGGGTCCAGCGGTGGGGGCCACGGTGACACCGTTCGCGCGAGCACGGTTCGCGCGCCGATGACGCACGACCCGCAGGGTCGGCCAGCCCACGAGCAGGGCCACTAACGCAAACGGGAGGATCCCGCCAACGAGGGTGAACAAGGCCACGAGTGAGGCGACGAACGCGTTCCATCCCGCCTTAAGGCCGGCGACGAAGCCGCTGCGCGGGGTCGGAGTCACGCCGATGAGGTCGGCCTCGGTCGCAAGACTGACGGTGATCGTGGAGCGGGCGGTTTGCCGGTCAAGGGCTGCGAGCTGGGCTTGGATCGCCTCGAGGTCGGCCTGGCGTGAACTGAGCTCACCCTCAAGCCGGATCAGCTGGTCCATGTCCTTGGTCTCGCCGATCAAGTTCTGGATTCGCTCGACGGACTTCTTCATCGAGGACACCCGCGCCTCGACATCGACATACTCCGAGGTGAAGTTTTGGGTCTCGGTACGCCGATCGAGGACCTTCCCAATGGCCTGAAGGCTGTCCAGGGTGCGCTCGAGTTGGGCCACGGGCACCGAGATGACGAGGACCGCATACGTGCTTGGGTCGACGGCACGCTCCGGGTTGCCGGTCCCGGGCTGGTAGCTGCCGATGTTCTCGGAAATCGTGATCCCTTCGGCGGCCACGTTGATTGCGCGGACTTTGGCCGTCGCCGCACCGATATCGGTGACCTGCAGCGAAATCGTCCCCGTGCGCGCCAACTTCTGCTCCTCGACCCCCGCTCCCGCGGCCGGGGCGGCGCTGGCGCCCGCGGAGGAGGTGGGTCCGGCCAGCCCGCCGTTGTCGAAGGCCCCGCTGGTCGCGGCGACATCGCGAATTTCGGGGCCGCTCGCCCCGCTCGCCCCACTCGTTTCCGCGCTGCCGCAGGCCGTCAGCACTCCAAGAAGGAGGACCCCCGCCAGCCACCGCAGTGCGCCACCGTGCCGAGTTGTCGCTGGTCGTGCTGTCATCGCTTCGATTCCTTCCGTGCGGAGCATCCTGATGTGCGTCCGACGGCCGAGTGGGGTGCGCCGTTCCCGTTGGGGTCGCGTAAATTGACGACGTGCATCGGATCGTTATCGTCGGAGCGGGAATGGCCGGTCTCAGCGCCGCCTGGGAACTCGTCGGAGCAGGTCAAGGCGAGTTGGCGGTGACGATCCTTGAGGCGAGCGATCGCGTCGGCGGCAAACTGCGCCAGGAGGTCGTCGGCGGGCACCTTGTCGATGTTGGGGCCGAGTCCATTCTTGGTTTGCGGCCGGAAGCGACCGACCTCATCGAGGAGATCGGTGCCCTCCCGGAGATGGTCGTTCCCGGCACGACCTCCGCGTCCATACGTAGTCACGGCGCGCTGCATCCGTTGCCGCCGGGCACCTTGATGGGAGTTCCGGCGGATCCCCGGGTGGCCGCCGGGCTCCTTAGCGAGAGCGAAATTGCCCGGGCCTGCGCTGAAGGGATCGGGGCACCGGTCACCGCTGACTGCAGCGTTGGGGACTTCCTCGCCGCACGACTCGGTGACGCCCTCGTCGATCGCATGGTCGAGCCCCTCCTCGGCGGGGTGTATGCCGGTCAAGCACGTCACCTTTCCCTCGCCGCAACCATGCCCGGGCTGTATGCCGCGGCCTGCTCGGGAGGCAGTGTCCTGGAATTGGCCGCGCGGGCGCTGGGCGGCGGGGGCGCGGGGCCACGCCGGCCGCCCTTTGTCGGGATCCGCGGTGGCGTCGGTCGACTCCCGCAGCTCCTCGCCGATGCCGTGATCGCGCGAGGCGTCGAGATACGTTGCGACGTCGCCGTCACGAACGTCCAACGAACGTCGAGCGGGGCCTGGACGGTCGAGGTGGAGACGCCGAGCGGATCTGAGCAGATCCCGGCGAATGCCGTCATCGTGACCTCCCCGCGGACGGTGACCCGCGATCTACTCGCCGCTTTGTGCCCCGTGGCGAGCGCGGAGTTGGGCGAGATTGACCTCGCGTCGGTGGGGTTGGTGACGTTCGCGTTTGCCGCCGACGTGGCACCGGCGCTGTCGGGCTCGGGCTTCCTCGTGCCCCCGGTCGAAGAGTTGAGTGTCAAGGCGAGCACGTTTAGCAGCACGAAGTGGCCATGGTTGGCCGAGCACGCCCCGGGGATCGTCTACCTGCGCGCCTCGTTTGGCCGCCACCTCGAGGACGCGCCGCTCGCCCTGCCCGACGCCGAACTCATCGCCCTCGCCCGGGCCGACCTCGGTGTCGTCCTTGGGGTCGAGTTGCCGGATCCACTCGACGTCCATGTCCAACGGTGGGTGGATGCCCTGCCGCAATACAGCGTCGGTCACCTCGAACGGGTTGCCCGTCTTCGGGCCGACATTGCCACTGTCCCGGGACTTGAGGTGGCGGGCGCGGCCTACGACGGCGTGGGCATTCCGGCGGTGATCGCCTCGGCGAGACGCGCCGCCATCGCAACCCGCGAGTACCTCACGACGAAAGGCACCATCGATGTCTGAACGAAGCGTCCCGAGCAAGCCGACCCCGGCGCGGATGCGCGAGATCAACGACACGATCCGCTACGCCATGTGGTCGGTCTTTGCCGCCAAGCCCCTCGGTGACGTCGATCGCGCGGAGGTCGCCGAGGAAGTGGAGACCCTGTTCGAGGAGTTGGCCGCTGGGGGAGTGGTCGTGCGCGGCGTCTATGACGTGGCCGGGTTGCGCGGCGATGCCGACCTCATGGTGTGGTGGCACGCCGACTCCATCGAAGCGCTCCAGAACGCCTACCACCGGCTGCGCCGCACGCGTCTGGGCGCCGTGTTGACGCCGGTGTGGTCGAACGCGGCACTTCATCGGCCGGCGGAGTTCAACAAGAGCCACATTCCGGCCTTTCTCGCTGACGAAGAACCGCGCAAGTATGTGTGCGTGTACCCCTTTGTTCGTTCATACGACTGGTATGTCCTTGACGAGGAGGTGCGTCGGGATCTGCTGCGTGAGCACGGGCAAATGGCGCGTGATTACCCGGACGTGCGCGCAAACACGATCGCCGCGTTCGCGCTCGGCGACTACGAGTGGATATTGGCCTTCGAGGCAGATGAGTTGCCTCGCATTGTCGACCTGATGCGGGTGCTGCGGGCCTCCCGGGCGCGACTCCACGTCCGCGAGGAGATCCCCTTCTTCACCGGTCCGCGGGTGAGCGTCTCGGACGCGGTCGCCGCCCTGGCGTGACAGCTTCTCGCTGAGTCCCACCTTGTCCTCTCAATCGAGGACAAGGCGTGGTTTCCGGGCGACGGTGGATGCCCTATATTGCACGGAGCATCTATCGCCTAGGAGGCGTCATGGTCGCATCTACTACGGAAACCGAGGGCCGAGGCAACAAGATTTCCGGCATGGGGCGGCGCAGCGTGGCCCGAGGTGCGGTGTGGGCCTTGCCGGGAGTCGTCGTGCTCGGCTCGGCGCTGCCGATGGTCGCCTCAGGGACCTTGCCGCCCCAAATCAACATTTCCCCCACGGGGTCGGCCTGCAAGATTCCCGGGTGCTCGAATCCCGATCCCGTCACCGGGCTGTGCAAGCAGTATGTGCTCTTCCCGTGTTTCGTCAACACGGGGACCACGCCCGTCACGGTAACCATCACGGGCGTCTACCCGGTCGGGCAGACCTGGACTCTCATCCCGGCCAATTCGACCCTGACCTTCACTGTGCCCGCGGATGGGGTCAAGCACTGCACGCGCGTTGAAGTGTCGAGCACAAATAGCTCGAACGCCTCCGCGACGATCACCTATTCGGTGTCAGCCAACGGCGTCGTCTATCCCAATCTCTCGGGGTCGACCGCGTTCAGCAGCACCGGAAACTGCCCCAAGAATTAGGCGCTCGGCGGTCGCAGGGTCAGCGCAATCGAGTTGATGCAATAGCGCTGATCCGTCGGAGTGCCGTAGCCCTCACCCTCGAAGACATGCCCGAGGTGGCTACCGCAAGTATTACAGCGGACTTCGACGCGCGGCCGTCCCGGGATGGAGTCGTCGGAGATGTACTCCACGCTGTCCGCGGCCAGCGGGGAGTAGAACGAGGGCCACCCGCAATGGCTCTCGAATTTCGTCGTCGACGTGAACAATTCCGCGTCGCAGGCCCGACAGGTATAGACACCGACGGTCGTCGTGTCGGTGTATTCCCCCGTGAAGGGGCGCTCGGTCCCGGCCTCGCGGAGCACGGCATACTCCTGCGCGGTGAGCTCGGCGCGCCACTGCGCGGCTGACTTGCTGATCGGGTAGTCGCGGTCGCTGGAGAGGCTCATCGCCCGATCCTGCCACGACCCCCGAGACGGTAGCTTCCTCGTTATGCCTGCCAAAGCGATCCTCCTCGATGTGCCCGGCCCGGCGGGGCTGCGCTCGATGCGCATCACGAGCCCGGATCGGGTGATCTGGCCGGACGCGGGGATCACGAAACTCGACCTTGCCCGGTATGCCGCTGCGCTCGCCGAGCCGTTGCTGCGCGCCTTGGGAGAACGGCCGGTGACGTTGCAGCGTTTTCCCGAGGGGATTGAGGGCGAGGCGTTCTATTCCAAGAACCCGCCTCGTGGGGTTCCCGACTTTGTGCGCACCGTCGCGGTGACGTATCCATCGGGTCGTTCGCACCACCAACTTGTCATCGACGAAGTGGCCGCCGCGGTGTGGGCGATCCAGATGAACACGGTGACGTTCCACCCGTGGCCCGTGCGAGCCGCGTTGTGCGACAACCCGGATGAGCTGCGCATTGACCTGGACCCGCAACCGGGCCGGTCATTCGCCGACGTCGTGGCGGTGGCGCTCGGCTTGCGCGAAGTCCTGGCCGACATCGGACTGACGGCGTTCGTCAAGACCTCGGGCAACCGGGGCGTCCACGTCTATTGCCGGATCGCGCCGAGCCGGGAGTTCCTCGATGTGCGCCATGGCGTCATCGGGATCGCGCGAGAGCTCGAGCGCCGGATGCCCTCCCTCGTGACGTCAGCCTGGTGGAAGGAGGAGCGAGGCTCGAAGGTGTTCGTCGACTTCAACCAGGCCTGCCGCGACCGGACCCTGGCCTGCGCCTACAGCCCGCGACCGCTGCCGGGGGCACCGGTATCGATGCCGGTGTCGTGGGCCGATCTGCCACAAGTCACGCCGGGGGATTTCACCGTGCAGACGGTCCCGGCGATCGTGGCCGCCCAGGGCGACGCCTGGGCGGACCTCGATCGCGCCGTGGGGTGCGTGGATGCGGCGATCGCGTTGTGGGACCTCGATGTCGAGCGCGGGCTGGGGGAGTTGCCGTTTCCGCCCGACTACCCGAAGATGCCCGGGGAGCCGCGCCGGGTGCAGCCCTCCCGCAAACGAAACGACCTGCCCGACCCGTGACCCTGGCTAGCCAAGGTCGTGCCAGGCAAGGTCCTGCCAGGCAAGGTC
>CAZACX010000007.1:0-6943 GCA_964483685.1 uncultured Intrasporangiaceae bacterium | reverse complement strand
CCCGTGACCCTGGCTAGCCAAGGTCGTGCCAGGCAAGGTCCTGCCAGGCAAGGTCGTGCCAGGCAAGGTCCTGCCAGGCAAGGTCACCCCCTGCGGGTCGGGCGGTGAGCTGAGGCGACTAACGAGTTGGGCCGCTGGGCTCGGCGGTTAGACCCGAACGTCGATGTCGGTGCCTGAGGCAAGGTCGCCGCATTCGACGGCCTCGACCTGGTGCTCCACGAGGTAGCTGCGCCCGCCCTCGTCGCCATGCAGGGTTGCCGCCATCGCCTCGAAGTGCGCGCGCCCGACGACGACCGGATGCCCGGGGCTGGTGGCATACGTCGCCCGGGCGAGATGGTGAGGTCCAGACCCGGACCCGAGCAGGCGCCGCACGACCTCGGCGGTGACATCGGGAAGATCGACCAGGTGGAGCACGAGGCGTTGCGCGTCGGCGGCGATCGCCTCGCGCAATGCGGCGCGCACGCTGGCGCCCAATCCTTCGTCCCAGTCGTCGACCGTGATCCCAAGGACCCCCGGTGGTGGGTCGACAAAGCGCGCCCCCATGCAGAGTCCGACGAAGTCGCAGCCACCATCGCGCAGTGCTCCGAGCGCGAGATCGAGCCAATTTCCCTGTTCGGCCACGATCTTGGGGCCGCCATATCGGCGGCCAGCACCGGCTGCGAGCACCACGCCCATCGTTGTCGGCCGCCCCCGTCCGATCCCGTCATTGCCCTGGAAAGGGATCACGGCCGCGCCTCCTGGGGCGCCGGGGCCCGGCGAACGCGGGCCTCGTCAACAGGTCTGGTGAACACGAACCCATTCTGCCGGGCCCGCAATAGGACACGATGGGCAGGTGAGTAACCCTTCGGTCACCAAACGCGCGGCACTCGGGACGGCCGCCGTGGGTGGTTCGGCGGTCGTTGGCGCGGCGGCAGCGTCGGTCGCCGGGGCCGCCTATTTTGCGCGGAAGGTCCTCACCCCCGACCGCCGCCGGCCCGACGACATGGAACTGCTGGAGATCGGCGCGGCCAGTGTCCTGGTCTCCGCGACCCCCGACTCCCTCGTCCCCGGTCGCTACGGGCTCTGGTTGGAGGGCGGCCGCGGGCACCTGCGGGTGGGCAGGGTCCTTGAGCACGATGCCAAGGCTGGGACGGTGCGTCGTGAGTTGCTCGGGCGCGATTTTGGCCTCCAGCGTCCCGGTCCCGCCCGGTGGAACAGCTATTACTACGCGGCGCCCCCCGAAGTCAGCCTCGGCCTCACAACGCGTCATGTCGTCATCGAGAGCGAACTCGGGTTGATGCCTGCCTGGCAGATCCCCGGACCCGGTGACGGGTCGAAGTGGGCCATCCTCGTCCACGGCCGCGGTGCCCGCCGTGAGGAGTGCCTGCGCGCGGTGCCCGCAGTGCTCGCCGCGCGGCATACGGCCTTAGTGCCCTCTTATCGCAACGACGAAGGCGCACCCGCCGGCCCGGACGGTCGCTACAACCTTGGCCTCTCCGAGTGGCGCGACATCGACGCGGCGATCGCGTATGCCGTCGGCGAGGGCGCGCGCGAAATCGCCTTGGTGGGCTGGTCGATGGGTGGGGCGATCGTGCTCCAGCTGCTCGACCGGTCCCCGCGGTCCGCCCTCGTGAGCAAGGTTGTCCTCGATGCGCCCGTCGTCGACTGGACCGACGTCCTGACCCACCACGCCCGGGAGCACAACGTCCCCGGCCCGGTGGATGCCCTCAGCCGCACGATCATGGGGCGAACCTGGTCCAAGCGCCTCGTCGGCGTCCACGAGACCGTTGACGTCGCGAAGACGAATTGGGTGGCCCGGGCCAGCGAGTTGAGCCACCCCATGTTGCTGATCCACAGCCGCGACGACGAGTTCGTGCCGTTCGGCCCGTCGGGACGCCTTGCTCAGGCACGGCCCGACCTGATCACGTTGCCCGACTGGGACAACGCCCGACACTGCAAAGAGTGGAACCTTGATTCCGGCCGCTGGGAGGCCGACGTCACGGCGTTCTTGCGGTATTGAGTTGGATCGTTTGTGCGGCATTGAGCCGGATTCGGACGTCGCCACGGTCAGCGGTTGACGCGCCAGAGCCCCAATAGGGTGCCGTCCTCCTCGAGGAGGTGCGTGAGAGTCAGCGCGATGTCGAGGTCGTGCCCCGAGACGATCCTCGGGCCGACGCCCCCGACCAGCCGCGGGACGATGGTTTGGGCGACGTCGTCAACGAGATTGGCGCGCAGCAGGGCCAGGTTGAGACTCGGGCCGCCCTCGCACAGGATGCGTGGCCACCCGCCCTGGGTCAGTGCAACCTTCGCGGCGGCGAGGTCCACGTGGGCGCCGCCGACGACCCACACGTTCTCGGCGCCCAGCGCGGCGACCGCCTCGGCGCGGTGATCCTCCCGGGCGGCCGCGCACGTGATCAGGATGACCCGGCCCCGCTCGGGCCGGGTGGGCAGGCACGAGGGCGGCACCCGGCCCTGATTGCTCACGACGGCGAGCAGCGGGGCCCGGCCGCCGCGCGGGGGAGGAACGCCGTATGACTCCGCTCGGGCCGTCCGCTCGCCAACGAGTACGACATCGGCCAACGACCGAAGCAGGTCGAAGATCACTTTGTCTGCGGCATTGTTCAGCGACCCGGAGAGCCCATCCGCCCCCGCGCACGCCCCGTCAAGGCTCGCAACGAAGTTCGTCCGCAACCACGGGCCGGGTGGCACCGCATACGCCGCGCTGAGCTGTGCCCGATCGAGAGCGCCACCGGCGCTGAGTTCCCCGCCGAAGTCCCCGCCGAAGTCCCCGCCGAGCAGCAGTCGCATCCGCCTAGTCTGCCGCAGCCAAGGCGAGACTGACATGATGCCCAGATGGGTAAGTCGGACAAGGACAAGTTGGGCCGCAAGGCGAAGGACGCGAGCAAGAAGCGCGGCGGCAAGTCAAAGAAGGTCGGCGTGGGCAAGGGCCGAACCCCCGACCAGGTCCAAATCGTGCAGGCCAAGAAGATCGCCGCGGAGACGAGCGCGAAGTCTGCGGCGAAGGCGGCGAAGAAGAAGTCCCTCAAGCCTGCCCCGACCGATTTCGTCGCGGCCCTTCGCGTAGCTGACGGGTTCGTCCTCGCCGAAGTCGATCCCGAATCGTCACCAGGGTTCGGTGGCAACAAGGACGCCGCCGCCGCGCTCATGCCCGAGTTGGCGACCGCGGTCGGCGAGTTGCAAGAGCGGCTGTATGCCGAGTCAAGGGTGGACGGCCAACGTTCGGTCCTCCTCATCGTCCAGGGCCTCGACACCTCGGGCAAGGGTGGGATCATGCGGCACGTCGTCGGCGCCGTCGACCCACAAGGCGTCGAGATCACCGCGTTCAAGGCGCCCACAGAAGAGGAGCGGGCCCATCCGTTCTTGTGGCGGATCCGCAACGCCGTGCCTGGTCCTGGCGTCATCGGGGTCTTTGACCGCTCGCAATACGAGGACGTCCTCATCGTGCGGGTGCACGACCTCGTCCCCGCGTCCCAATGGGCTCGCCGGTACGCGCAAATCAACGCCTTCGAGACGGAACTGGCGGCAAGCGGGACGACCATCGTCAAGGTGATGCTGCACATCTCTAAGGACGAGCAGAAGGCCCGCCTGGCGGAGCGCCTCGATCGCGCAGACAAGCACTGGAAGTACAACCCTGGAGACGTTGACGAGCGCGGCCATTGGGACGAGTACATGACCGCCTACCAAGCGGTTCTGGACAAGTGCTCGACCGACACGGCCCCCTGGTTCGTCGTCCCGGCGAACCAAAAGTGGTACGCCCAACTCGCCGTGATGAACCTGCTGCTCGCCGCGTTGCAGGGTCTCGACCCGCAATGGCCGGTCGCGGACTTCGACGTCGAAGCCGAAAAGGGGCGCCTCGCCGCAACCTGAGGTCCACGAAGGCGTCGCGTCCCGCGGGCGGGGTGTCGCCGCGAGTCCGCGGGCGGGCCGCCGTCCGCGAGTCCGCGGGCGGGCCGCCGTCCGCGAGTCCGGGGGCGGGGTGTCAGGTCGCGGTGCTGCGGGCGATCAGTTCGCTTGCCGCCGACTCGACGGTCCCGGCGGTAAGCGTTCCGAAGGTCGTCCCGTGCCCGCCGCCGAGGCGGCTCTCGAGGAACGCCTCGGCGATCGCCTCCGGTGCGAACCGAGCCATCAAGCTTGACTGGAGGGTCAGGGCTAACTCCTCGACGACCCGGCGTGCGTTCACCTGGGCGTCGGCGGCGAACGCACTCACCGCGAGCTCCTCGACGCGGTCAATGGCGGCGTCGAGTCGACGGTCGAATCCGCGGGCGAGGGCAAGCTCCTTGCAGAGGGCCGCGACGCTGGCCGGTTCACGAGTCAACGCCCGCAACACATCCAATGCGTTGACGTTGCCCGAGCCTTCCCAGATGGAATTGAGCGGGGCTTCCCGGTAGAGCCGCGCGATCCCGTTCTCCTCGACGTACCCGGCGCCACCAAGGCACTCCAGCGCCTCCGCGACCATGGGCGCTGTGCGTTTGCACACCCAGAACTTCCCGAGGGCGACGCCGAGGCGGCTGAAATCGGTGTCGCCGGTGTCAACCGCATGCGCCAACCTCAGCCCAAGCAGGGTGGCGGCTTCGGATTCGAGGGCGAGGTCGGCCAGCACGTTGCGCATCAGTGGCTGATCGGTCAACCGAGCCCCGAACGCCTCCCGGTGCCCGGTCCAGTGCACGGCCCGAACGAGCGCCTGGCGCATCGTCGCCGCGGAACCAAGGACGCAGTCGAGACGGGTGGCGGCGACCATGTCGAGGATCGTGCGGACGCCCCGCCCTGACTCGCCGACGGCAACACCCCACGTTCCGTCGAACTCGATCTCGGAGGAGGCGTTGGACCGGTTGCCCAACTTGTCCTTGAGTCGCTGAATCGCGAAGGCGTTCCGGGACCCGTCCGGCAACACCCTCGGCACGAGGAAGCAACTCAGCCCGGCCGGTGCCTGGGCCAGCACCAAGAAGGCATCACTCATCGGCGCCGAGCAGAACCACTTGTGGCCCACAAGCCGATGGCTGTCGGCGCCAAGTGGCCCCGCAGGCTCGGGAGTGGCCATCGTCGTGTTCGCCCGGACGTCGGAGCCGCCCTGCTTTTCGGTCATCCCCATCCCGACGATGGCGCCGGCCTTGTCGCCGAGCGGTCGCAGGCCGAAGTCGTAACGTCGGGAGGCCAGCGCCGGAAGCCAGTCCGAAGCGAGCCCGGGCGCGGCCCGCAAAGCCGGGGCCGCGGCATACGTCATGGAGATCGGGCAAAGGTGGCCCTGCTCCACCTGGGACCAGACGACGAACCCGGCTGCCCGGCGCACATGAGCGCCGCTGCCATCGGGGCGAGTCCACGGCTCGGCGGTGAGTCCCGCCCCGACCCCGGCCGCCATCAGCGCGTGCCAGGCCGGGTGGAACTCCACTTCGTCAATGCGTTCGCCCTGGGCGTTGTGGCTGCGCAAGACCGGGATATGCCGGTCGGCCTGGTCGCCCCACGCCTGGGCTTGGGCGCTGCCCGCGTGGACACCGAGGGCCGTGAGCTCGGCGACGTCGCCGGGGTCGCCCCACAGCTCGACGGCCCGGGTCAGGACCGGGTCGCTGGCGAAGAGATTGGCGCCGACGAACGCCGACGGTTGATTCCGCACGATATGCGTGGCCATGGCCGCAGGATAGGCGCCGCCAGGGATCGGCTCACTCGGGCCCGAGCGTGTGGGATTGCACGCAGAAACGCGGTCGCGGGGTCGTGTCCGGGCAGGAACGGCTCCGTTGGCGGTTACGGTTGGCGGCGTGGTGGAGGTGAAGAAGAACGTCAAGGCCGTGCTGGCGCCGATTCCGGGCGCAGTGTCGCTGGGCCGGCTGATCGCCGAGACCGTCCGCGTCTGCCTGCGCTACCGGGTGACGGGACTTGCCTCGGAAGCGGGCTTCTTTGCGCTGCTGTCGTTCCCGCCGCTCGTCCTTGGGCTCTTTGGTGGGGTCGGGTACGTCGGAACCTGGCTTGGGGAGGTCACGGTCGAGTCGGTCACCGGCGAGATCGCGACCTACGCCGAGCGATTCCTCACCCCCTCGATCATCGAGCAACTCCTGCTGCCGACCGTGAACGACGTCTTCGCCAATGGGCGCTTCGAGCTGCTCTCGCTTGGGTTCCTGCTCTCGCTGTGGTCGGGCTCGCGGGCGCTCAACGTCTTCGTCGACACGATTTCGATCATGTATGGGCAGTCCGGCGTGCGTGGGATTGTGCGCACGCGCGCGCTGAGCTTCTCGCTCTACCTCGTCACCCTCGTCGTCGGGATCGTCATGATCCCACTTGTGCTCATCGGTCCCACGCTGCTCGGGGAACTGCTGCCCACCCGACTCGACTTCCTGGTGGGGCTCTATTGGCCCACGGTGACGATCCTCGTCGTCGCGTCCCTGACGACCCTCTTTCACATCTCGACGCCCCGGCGCTCGCCCTGGCTACGGGACGCCCCCGGCGCGGTGCTGACGCTCGCGCTGTGGGCGCTGGCGTCCTACCTCGTCCGCGGCGTCATCTCGGCGTCCCTCTCGGGTGGGACCTCGATCTACGGGCCCCTGTCGGCGCCCATCGTCCTGCTCATCTGGCTCTACTTCATCGCGATCGCCGTCCTCATCGGTGCGGCGTTCAACGCGGCATCGCTGCGGTTGAAGCCGGCCACGCGAGAGGTGATCTCGTTGCGGGAGCGGGTCAAACGGCCCCTGACACCGTTCCCAGAGGGTGGCGACGACACCGAGACGGTGGCCCGATTTGGGGTTGCTGTCCGGGATCGGTTAATGTCTGTCCGCACGCGCAGCGGAGTTTCCGAGGCCGGGCAAAGTGCGGATGTAGCTCAGTTGGTAGAGCGCAACCTTGCCAAGGTTGAGGTCGCCGGTTCGAGGCCGGTCATCCGCTCGGAGGGTTAGCCGCCCCCAATGGTGGAGTGGCCGAGAGGCGAGGCAGCGGCCTGCAAAGCCGCGTACACGGGTTC
>CAZACX010000006.1:48787-88365 GCA_964483685.1 uncultured Intrasporangiaceae bacterium | reverse complement strand
AGAAGAGGTGATAGACCCCATCCCGTTGGGTCAGACCGTTCGGGTCGTTGAGCCAGCCCGCGGGAGCAACGAAGTGGTAGCGAGGCAGGTGCCGTGGAGCACGCTCCTCAGTCATCGGTCCCTCTCGCACTAGCTCGGTCGCTGTCAGTCACGCGCGCAAGGATAGGCGGTGACGTCACCGCGGCGCTCGTGACGGCATCCAGCGCGTTGGAGCTACGCGTGCTGCTGCGTGCGGACCGGCTCCACGTCCAGTCCGGATGCCGTCGCAGTCGCCGTCGCAGCCGGCGAGACCGCGCGGCGGGGCCAGGTCCAGGCGGAGCGCAGGATGAAGGCGAGAATCAGCACCTCGAGTGCGACGCCCAGGAGGTAGAAGTACATCCAGGGCTTGCCCACCTCGCCCATGGCGTTGAAGGCCGCGAAGGGGACCTGAATCGAGGCCACGATGAGGTTCGCGATGCGGTTGGCCCGGGCGGGCAGCGTCATCGACAGCACGACCATGAGTATCGGGATCGCCAGGAGGGTCAGCGCCGTGATCGCCCACGTCGGGGTGATGTCGAACTCCCAGACGACGCCGACCAAGATGTCCTTGACGACCCCCGGCTTGTAGAAGCCGAGAATGTCGACGTAGATGTACAGGAACATGAAGCTGGTCCATGCTGCGGCGATCTTGGCCTGCACGGGGACGTGTAGGTCCTCCAGCGGGGTGGGGGATAGAGATGTGCTCATCGAAAGCTCCGTTGTCTTGGTCGGTTGGGTGTGCATCCACCATCACGGATGCCGGCGGCGAGCACATCAGCCCCGGAGCCTGACTCGACCTGGCCTTTTGCACAGCCGCGCTCTCGTGCTTTTGGCGGATACGCCGACCACGCGGGGTGCCTAGGCTGACCGCATGGTCCCCGACGCGCTCCGCTCACTGTGGGCTGAACCGCGCCTTGCGAACCCCCCAGGCCCGGTGCCCAGGGACTGGGTCCTGGTCGCCGTCCTGACCTGCTGGTCCGTGCTCGAAGGGGTGCTTCGCCAGGACATGGCGCCGCTCCCGCTGCTGCTCATCGCTGCGCTCGTGGCCGTGGCCCCCTTGCCGTGGCGACGAACGCATCCGCTCCTGGTCGTCGCGGTCACGTTCGGCACGTTGGCGGTGGTCGACATCGTCAGGATCGTCACCGGAACGCAAGGCGTGCTGCCCTTCGGCGTCTCGGCCACCCTGGTTCTGACCTACTCCCTGTTCCGGTGGGGCTCCGGCCGAGAGGCCGCAGGCGGCCTCGGCCTGATCCTGCTCTGGCTGTCCATCACCTTGGTCGCCGAGTCGACCAGCGTGGCCGAGACGGTCGCCGGATATGCGTTCTTCCTGTTCGCCTCAGCGCTCGGCGCCGCGATCCGCTTCCGCGCGAGGATCCGCATCCGCGACATCGAGCAAGCCAAAGCCCGTGAGCGCGAACAGCTCGCGCGTGAGCTCCATGACACGGTCGCCCACCACGTCTCCGGCATTGTCATCCAGGCCCAAGCGGGACGTGCCGTCGCGGCATCCCACCCTGAGCGAGCCATCGAGGCCCTGGCCACCATCGAAGAGGCGGCGACCCGAACGCTCACCGAGCTGCGCGCGATGGTAGGCGTGCTGCGGGACTCCCAGGACACCGAGCTGGCGCCACGACAGGGCCTCGCTGAGGTCGAACGGCTGGCCGACAGCGTCCATTCGCCACCCTTGGTCGAGGTGACGCTCTCCGGTGAGCTCGACGACGTCAGCCCGGCGGTCGGGGCCGCGATCTTTCGCCTTGCGCAGGAGTCGATCACGAACGCTCGACGGCACGCCCGCCACGCGACCCGTGTCACGGTGGCGGTGGCGGGTGGACAGGATGAGGTGCGCCTCACCGTCCTCGACGACGGCTCCGCGGGGGCAAGCGCCCCGGCGGGCTACGGCCTGGTGGGTATGAGAGAGCGCGCCACTTTGCTCGGCGGCACGTTCCAGGCAGGCCCCACCGTCGACCGGGGTTGGCGGGTCGAGGCGGTCCTGCCTCGCAGCGGGGTGCGGCCCCGATCTGGGGCGCGATCCGGGGCGTCGCGCTCCGAGGCGCGACGATGAGCATCAGGGTCCTCATCGCCGACGATCAGCCCATCGTGCGCTCGGGTCTGACGATGCTGCTCGACGCGCAACCCGACATCGAGGTGGTCGGCGCGGCCGCGGACGGGCGCGAGGCCGTGCGCCTGGCGCTCGAACTGCGCCCTGACGTCGGCCTGTTCGACATCCGGATGCCGCTGATGGACGGCATCGAGGCCACCCGCCTCCTCGCCGGCCCCGACGTCGCAGACCCCCTGCCGATCGTCGTGATCACCACCTTCGACCTCGACGAGTACGTCCACGGCGCGCTCAAGGCCGGTGCTCGCGGATTCCTACTCAAGGATGCCGGGCCCGCCCTGCTGACCCAGGCGATCCACGCCGCCGCCGAGGGCGATGCCCTGATCGCCCCCAGCGTGACCGTCCGACTGATCGCAGCGTTCGCGCACGCCCAGACCTCAGCTCCGCGGCAGCCGATCGAAGCGCTCACCGCCCGCGAGGAAGAGGTTCTCGTTCCGGTGGCTCAGGGCCGGACCAACAACGAGATCGCCAGCGAGCTGTTCATCACGCCGAGCACCGTCAAGGCCCATCTGGCCAGCCTGATGCGCAAGCTCGGCGCCCGCAACCGGGTCGAGGTCGCGATCTGGGCCTACGAGACGGGCCGCATCTAGACCCCGAGAGTGTGCGGCCAGGAGGGTAGACAGGCAGCCCAAATGGTGGAATCTCTACCATGAGCCTCAACATCAAGAAGGATGCCGTGCACGCGCTCGCGCGCACAGCCGCGGCACGCTCTGGCCTGTCCAGACCAGCGTGATCGAGGAGGCGCTGACCCTCTACCTCGCCCAGCTCGGCGACCCCGCCGACACCGACGAGCGCCGCCGCCGCGCGGGAATGCTCATCGAGCAGCTGGACGCCAGCCTCGACGACAAGGACCGTGCCCGGCTTCTCGACACCGAGGACCTCTACGACGAGGCCGGGCTCCCGAGGTGATCATCGACACCTCGGCGATCGTCGCGATCATCGCCGGCGAACCCGAGCGCGAGGTGTTCCTCGAGGCGATCCTCGCCGACCCGGCACCCAAGGCCTCGGCCGGGACGCTCCTCGAGCTCGGGATGGTCGTCGACCGACTCGAGGACCCGGTTGCCACGCGCCGAGTCGACGACCTCGTGGCGACCCTCGGCATCGAGATCGTCCCGGTCACTGCTGAGCACGTCACGCTCGGGAGAGCCGCCTACCGGGACTTCGGTCGGGGCAGCGGCCATCGCGCGCGGCTGAACTTCGGCGACTGCTTCGCCTACGCCCTGGCCCGCGCGACCGCCGAGCCGATCCTTTTCAAGGGCGACGACTTCACCCATACCGACGTCATCCCCGCAGTGAGGCCCTGACCCAGGCCACTGCGGAGATGCCCTGTCGGCCCGCTGGCGCCGGGCTCGGTGACCAAGGGGGTCAGGTCGCTAAGGCCGGATCTCGATACGGGGGTCGGCGGCAAAACAGGGAGCGGGGACCGGAACACCTGGATCGCCGCCGACCATCCTCGGGTCAGCTCAACATCATGTAGGCGTAGATCCGTTGGTTGAAGTCGCTGATGTAAAGGACGCCTTTGGTGTCAAAGGTGAGGTGACGCGGGAAATTGAGGAAACCCTCAGGGGACCCCTTACCCGTCGTGACGAGTTCCCGCACCGTGGGGTCCGAGAGCTTCACGCGGATAACCCGCTTGTTTCCGGTGTCACCGATGTAGACCCACGTCTTTGTCGGATCCAACTGCACCCCGCGGGGATCCTTGATGACCAGACCGGCAGCAGTGCCGCCGATCGTCGAAACGATATGACGAGTGGTCAGGTCCCAAACGACGATCCGCGAACCCCCCGCATCGGCAACGTAGGCGAGATTCCCCACAACATCGATCTGATACGGCGTGCGCATTTGGTCAGTGCCAGTGCCGCAGGAACCCATCTGATCAACGTAGGTGCCTACGTAATCGGTCACCATGATCCGGCAGTTGCCAGCGTCGACAGCGTAAACCTTCCCAGTCGTCGTGGTCGCCGGGACCACGTCGAGGCCCGTGGGCCCGGCGACGTACTGCGAATTTCCACGACCCCATGTCCCCCAGCGGTTAAGGAACTTACCGTTCGTGTCGTAGCGCACGATCGATGTACCCCCGTCGCTGAAGACCATGCCACCTCCGGCAGCCAGTGCCCGTGGGTAGTTCAGCCCATCTTTGTCGGGACTGTTCACCGCCCGGAAACCGAAGGAGCTCAGGAAGGCGGGACAGTTCGTCGCCGACAGGCACTGGCTGAGCGCTCCTGTCGAGGTGCGGGTCGCGAAGCCCTGAATTCGGTTCCCATAGGTGTCGTTGCCAAATAGGCGGCCGCTACTCGAATCGACGGCAATACCCGACACCTGGTTGTAGCCACCGTTGGGCGGAGGCAGCATCGGCTCAGACCACGGCAGCTGGTTGCCATCGCGATCAAGGTGCCACACTCGGTGGCCCCACGTGTCGCCGATGTAGAGCTCCCCGTTTGTTGCGCTGATGTAGCGGACCGTGTTGAAGAAGCCGCCAACGGGGCTCATGATCCGCTTGACCAGAGTTCCGTTCTTATCGAGCCGGTAAACCTGGTTCTGCAAAGCCGCCACGACGTAGATATCCCCGTTGGTCTCATCAACAGATACTCCACGCGGGTCCTTCATGGTGATGTCCGACGCTGTGGGCCATCCGGGGAGGAGTGTCCCCGCGGGCGAGAACTTCGCGATGCGCTGGCTGGCGTGGTCCACGAAGACGAGATTCCCCACTTCGTCCTCCTCCAGACCGCGAGGAACCATCTTGGTCACGCCGAACGTGGCCTTGGCTATGACGGGCAGCCCAAACGCCTTAATGAACGCCCCGGTCTGCGCATGGAAGGCGTAGATGTCGCTACACCCACCATCCGATGCGTAGAGGGTGGTGCCGATGACCGACAAGTGGCTCGGCCAGGTGACCTTGCCATCGCCACAGCCGACGCCATAGTTGCTCCCCGTCGACCCATTGCGCCCGATCGATCGATAGAACGAACCGTCTGCGTTCCAGACATCAATCCGGTTCAGTCCCTCGCTCGTCGAGTAGATCTTCCCATCTGGGCCAACCTCGACATCGAAGGGCTCGATGGGGATACCCGTGCCAGCCGACGTGATCGCGAAACCCGCAACCCTCTCACCGGTCGGGCTGTACCGCAGGATCCGGTGATTCCACACGTCTCCGACGAGCACGGTATTGGACGTCGCATCCCAGTCCACGCCATATCCATAGAGACCGGCGTTGCCGATCCCCTTGGGCCCGAACCCAAAGGCGGAGGCGTAAACACCCACTGAGCCATCCGCGGGTGGCGGCACAGTCCCGGTCGTCACCGTCACCGTGTACGCGGACGCCCCCGAACGTGCCTGGATACCCACCACATAGGTCCCCGTAACATTCGGAACGAACGTGATGACCCCCGGGCGAGCTCCCTTCGTCCACCCGACCCATACCCCGTTCGGGTCCTTCACACCGACATTGAGGTCGGCCGAGGTTGTCGCCCAATCCACCTTCACACTTGTCGTCGTTCCCGCCGTCGCCGAGTACGGATGCTCGACCCAGCTCCCCTTCGCCGCGTCGACAGAACCGCAGAACGTCGCTGCGCACGCTGGCGGCTGCGTGTCATCCACAGTCAGGGTGTACCCGGTCGCCCCGCCACTCTTTGCTGACACCGCCAATGTGTAGGCCCCCGCAGGCACATCCATCGCGATCCGCTCACTCGTACCCGAAGGTGATGACGACCACTTAAGGGGAGTCCCGTCCGACTTTCGCAAACCCAAATCCAAGTTGGTCGCCGACGACGTCCAGGTCAACGTGATCGTCCGGAACGGGCCAGGCGACGCACCCACCGTCAAATCATGAAGAATCCAGTTCTTCCCACCCCCGGCAGTACCGGAAAAGGAATCCGTCACGGTCGCCGACGCCTGCGGCAACGGGGCGACCAACAGGACGAGCAGCAACGTGACGACGCTCATCACGGCGACACGAAAACGTGAACGTGCACCGGGTTCAACATTTGGATGGTTTTCTAAAGCTGTGGTCATAAGGAACACCCTTCGCGTGCGTCGCTAGTTGAGACTGTAGACCTGAATGCGATCATTGACGGTGTCTGCAATAAACATTTCAAGCTGTGAGCCGTTCGCCCGTATTTCTATTTTGCTGGGGCGATTGAAATCAGTGGTCCCGGTGCCACGCTTCCCGAATGCCCGAACGAATTTCCCATCCTTGTTGAACTCGACAACCCGGTGCCACGACGTACTCGAAACAAACACGGTCCCATCAGGCGCCACCGCGAGACCGTCCGGACTTTCCAGGTCGCCATCTCCAAAGGAAGACAACTTGGCGCCCGTGCTCCCATCCACACGCAAAATCACATCATGATCAGAATCCGCCACAAACACCGTGTTACCGACCACCGACACATCCCTCGGCTTCGCCAAGCCAGGCAAGGTCCACAACACCACGCCATCCGGCGTCATCCGCTGCACCCGATTATTGAACGTATCGGCCACGACGAGGTCCGACCCCAAAAAGGCCAACGCGTACGGCCAATTGAACTGGCCATCGGCAGCACCCAACCGCCCAGTCGCCCTCCCCGTCGCGGCACCGGCAGCCGTGAACTCCAAGAGCCGGTTATTCTTCGAGTCGGCGACCCAAATCATTCCCGAAGGGCTCACCGTAACGTCCCGCTCCCAGTTCAAACCCGACAAGTCCTTGCCGAAACCACGCTCACCGAAGGACGACAGGAACTTCCCAGCGTACGTAAACCTCTGCACGCGATGGTTCGCCGTGTCGGCCACCAACAAATCCGTCGCCGTCAATGCCAACCCATACGGCTTATTGAAGCCGCCCGCAGCCGGATGGCTCCCACCGAGCGTGCGCGTCAACTTCCCAGAATTCGTAAAGACCTCAATCTTGTTGCCCCACAAATCCGCACCATAAACCAAGGGACTCGACCCAGCACCGACGACCGCACGTCGCAGCTGAAAGAACTCGCCATCCCCCTTCCCACTGACACCCATACTTGCAACGAACTTGTAATCTGACGAGAACTTCTTGATCGTCGCATTGTTCGAATCGGTAACATAAATATTTCCCGCTGCATCAACGTCAACACCATATGGCCCATTAAGCTCGTCATTCTCCGAGCCAAGCGAGGCGAAAGCACTCACCCAGGCACCAGTTGCACTAAACACGGCGATGCGGTGATTGCGGAAGTCCGCAAGGTATATGCGGCCATCGGGTCCTGTCGCGGCATCACGCGGCTCCTCGACCTGCCCATCACCGGTCCCAGTCGGCAACTCAATCGTGCGTATGACACTCCCGGTACTCGGCTGATGAATGACCAGGGCAGACGCTCCCGGAAACGCCTCCGTACCGATAACCACGGCGTCACCCGCCGCATCCACCCCCGCACTAATCCCCATAATTGACCGATACTCGGTGGGCCACACCGCAAGCTGCCGACCCGTTTTGCCATCCAACACCTTGATCCGGCCATTGCCCGTATCAGCCACATAAACCCTGCCCCCTGTGACCGCGACATCCCGTGGCTCGGCTAACTCATTCACACCCCGCCCGTACGAACCCGTCCGCCACATCATCTTGCCATCAGGCCCATAGGCCGCCACCTGGTCATTACCAGTGTCAGCCAAATAGACCGTTCCGGCATCATCCACATCGAGCCCAGACGGATACATCTCGGCCCGAGCAGTCTTCCCAATCGTCCTTGCAAAGGCGACCGCCCCTGTGTCTACGGGTGTGGTCTTGTCATGCAGGGTCACCACATAGTTGGCCACGCTCGCATCGGACCTCAGCGCCACCTGCCAGATGCCGGCCACGGCGTCCCGCACAGAGAGCTCTGCGGCGCCCTTCTTTGTGCCTTTCGCGGCCTGGCGCTGGTCCGTCGGTGAGATGACGGACATTCCGACGGTCCCATCGCCCGACCACCGCACCTCTGCATCAAGGCGTCCGTCTCCGGTCAGCGGGAAGGTTACGTTCGACTCGGCGTCTGCCGAGAGCGAGCCGACAATTGTCCTCGTGTCCGCTGTCGGCACCACACCGATGAGTCCCCCATCGGCCTTGCCCTTCGATTCGACAGTGATGGTGTCCGACCGCGCCGAGGCCGGGTCGATTCCATTGCCGCCTGCGCTGAGGGGGGCATAGGCGTAGCCCACCGGCAGCTGCACCTCTAGCTCGTAGGAGCCCGGGGCCATGGAAAGTTCGATTCCACCTTGAGCGTCACTCAGAGCCACGTCGGCAGCGGTGTTGCCAGAGAGTGCGGCGACTCGCACTCCGGCAAGACCCGACTCCTCGGGCTCCCTCGCACCGTTACCGTTAATGTCTGCGAAGACTTTCGCCGATACCGACCCGTTCGGCGGCGCCACGGAGTTTCGGGCTTTTGTTGGCCCGGCGGAGTTTCGGGCCTTCGTCGGCGCGGCGGAGTTTCGGCTAGTCATCGCGATCGCAACACCGAAGCCAAGCAGCCCGAGTGTCACCGCGAGGACCAGCGCGATTCGCATCCGTTGAGATAAGCGCTTCAACATGATTTGGTGCACACCTAACCTAACTTATAGTCCCTGGCCTCGGCCTTTGACCGATTCCGCGATGAACTTCAGGAGCAACCATCACCGTCATTGCGGGAAGGAGGAAGACCAGCCAAAGACCGCGGCGGCTGCCACCAACGGCGCCGAGGCACCGCAATGGGTGTCGACATCTTGCATCTCCTCGGCTGATCTGGGCACAGGCCGACGGACCGAAGGCGTCGAGAGTGAGAGCAACCAGCCTTCGCGGCTCCCCAAGGGTACCGCAGCTCATCGGCCGATGAGCTGCGGCCCTTGCAAGGTCTACTTCGCCAGGATTGACCCTGTCATCGGCGCCAGCGTCACCGACGACATCCGTTGGCCGGAATCGGTGGTGTAGACACCACCCAGGTTGACTGTCCTGGTCTCCGTGGTTGGGTTCACCACCACGATCCCGGCAACAAATTTGCGCAGATAGGCCCCGGCCACGACCTGGTAGTCGGCAATGGGCGTCCCGATGCGAGCGATGTTCCCGCCTGTCAGGTTTGGCAGTTCGTAGCGTGCGCTGGAGAAGTGGAAGGACGAGACGTGACCATCGGTACCGAGCAGGAACGTCGCGGCCGCAAGATCATGCCAACGCTTGATCTGCTGGGTTGACGCTGGGATCCAGATCTTGGTGGCAACATGTATCGGCTTGCCCAGCTGCCGGGCTCGGACCACCATGTCGAGGTCCTGCTTCCATGCCGCCGTCGACTGGGTCCGCGTGACTGAATCGTTCGACCCGCGAATGAAGACCTCAGAAAGCGCCGCATCTGAGGCGCTGAGGAGCGAGCTGGACGAGGGGTCCCCGAAGAAGGTTGCTCCATCGACAAGGCCGTTGGCGACGATGGCAACGCCGGGCATTTGAGAGTTGATGTATGCCGTCTCAGCGCTCGTGGCCTTCTGCCAGTCGGCGTAGGTCCAAAATGTGCGCGTCCGCGGGTTGATCGGCTTACCAGTCAAGGGGTTGTACTTGATGAAGCCGTATCCCATGTTGTCCAGGTAGCAGCCGTTATATTGGGTCTTGGCGATGATCTTGCGACACTCATCGAGGCGGTTTTGCACCCATGCGGGGTTGCCCGGGTCCATAAGCCAGAGGTTCCAGTCGTTCATGATCTTGTTGCCCTGGGGGTCCCTGATGTACCAGGATGATGGGTACGTATCTTTCTGACCGTACTGCGCTAGTGTGCCGTTGTTGTAGCCAGCCAAGACGAGGGCGGGATTGGCTGCGCGCATAGCGGCGACCATCTCGGGCTTGTACGCTTGTGGAACGGCAATGATCGTGTCGAAGGCACGGGCGTGAGCAATCGCTTGTGCCATGGTCCACGAGTGGCTCTTGTACTCGATTTCGTAGAACATCCGGTGCTCCGAAGGACGCACCGCAGTTGCCGCTGCGCCAGCGGGGGTCGCCGGGGCCACGGTGAGGGAGGTCGCTGCGAGCGCGAAGGCGCAGGCGCCGGCGAACCGAGCCAGGCGGGAGCCTGATCGCGCAGCTGGTTCTCGACCTGAGGTCATGGGGTGATCTGAAGGCATAGCGAGGGGGTCCTTTGCCCTTGGTTAACCGCGATCGGGTTCGACGCGGCGGCTTGTTTGGGACACACCTCGGCAGAGGCACGAGGCGACGAGCCCCAACGTGTCGCGGACGAGCCCCGCTGGCGTTAGCGAGGGCACGTCACAGCGAAAGGAGCTCGCGACTTAGCGCGTGAGGATGGCGCCGGTCATCGGAGCGAGCGTGATGCTGTAGATGATCTTGCCCGACTCGGTCCGATAGGGACTACCCAAGTTCAACGTGCGAGCGCCACCCGAGGGATTCACCAGGGCGATTCCGTTCGTGAAATTGCGCTGATAAACATCATTGGTCACCCGCAAGGCACCACTCGGCATGCCAACCCTGGACATTGGTCCGTTGTATACGAATGGCACCTCGAACTCGGCCCCTGCGAAGTGCACCGTCGACTTCACTGCGTCCGAGCCGATCAGGAACGTGGCATATGTCAGGTCACGCCATCGAGCCAACTGCGCCGGAGTCGCTGGGGACCAGATTTTGGTCGTCACGTGCAGTGGTTTCCCAAGCCGCGCGGCATCCATGAGCATCGAGAGGTCCTGCTTCCAGGCAGCGGTCGAAGGCACCCACGTCGCGCTCTGACTCGAGGTCCGAAGAAAGACCTCGGCCAACGCGCCGTCGCCCGCCGTCAGCAAGGGCTTGGAAGCAGGGTTCCCGAAGTAGACACCACCATTGATAATGCCGTTGGGGATGACTGGTTGGTTGACGCGGGCCGCGACGTAGCTCGTTGCCGCAATCGTGTCCCGCTGCCAGTCAGCGAAAGTGTAAAGGGCCCTTGTGCGGGGGTTGATCGGTTTGCCAGTGAGGGGATTGTATTTGATGAAGCCATACCCCATGTTGTCGAGATAGCAGGAGTCGTAACCGCTCTTGGCGAGGAAGTCCTGGCACTGGAGCGCCCTGTTCTGCAACCACGCCGGATTGACCGGGTCCATGAGCCAGAGTTTCCAGTCGTTCTGGATCTTGAAGCCGTTCTTGTCCTTGAGGTACCACGAGTCTGGGAAGGTGTTCTTCTGGGCAGTCTGCGCCAACGTGCCGTTGCTGTAGACCACCAAGCGAAGTGACGGGTTCACCTTGCGCATCGCGGCCACCATCTCGCGCGTGTACGAGAACCGCAGGGCGATGATCACGTCATACCCCTTGGCATGCTCGACCGCCTGGGCGAGTGTCCACCGGTGGGTTCTGGCTTCGATCTCATAGAATAGTTGGTGAGTTGGGGGCCGCACTGCGGCGGCAGTCCCGCCACCTGCAAGGGTCGTGGAAGACGAGGGGAGGGCCGATCCCGTGGCGGAGGCGGGAGAAAACGCCAGGGCGGCCAAGGCCAGGGCAACCGTGCCCGCAGCACTCTTGGTCGCGCGCGGCCGGGCAAGGGTTTGTGCCGACGGGGAACGTGTCATTTCGGATCCTTCAGGGGGGGGACGCGGAGCCGGACACGGGGCTGATTGGGTCCACACCACCGTGTTGAGACGGGACCCAGCGGGTAGGGCCCGTAATCAAATTTCTGCGAACCATACACGGGGGCGGCAATCCCGCTCAATCTTTGACGGCCGCCGCCGTCAGCCCAAGACCGGGTCGTGCTCGCGGCTGGCCCTTGCCGATCCTGGTGCCGAAGCCGACATCCGCCAGGTCCCGACGCCCAGGATGAGGGCTGCGGCAAGAGCCAATGACCCCAGCCCGACAGCGGCCAAAAACTGACTGCGGCTGACCGTCGAGTCGACCCGAGCAGACGACACCGACGTCACGAGACCGTCGCTGCGAGCCTTCTCTAGATAGAGGCCCATGCTCCGCAATGACTCGTCAGCGCGCGAGTACGTCCCCTCGAGATTGGTGACCTTGTCCTGCGCCTTCCGGCGCTCAACCTTGTCCCCGGTGGTCATCGCCTCCGAGGCGTCACGGGCGGCTTGCAGGTCAGCAAAGCTCTTGTCGACCAGCGCCTCTTGCATGGGGATCAACCCGGTCAAAACTGCATCGACTGCGGCCAAGCCCCCCGCGGAAGCGAGGTCCTCTGCCGTCTCGGCCTTGCCCGCAGTCGCGGTGACCAAGACAAAGGAACTTGTGGCTTCGGCAGCGACATCAAGGGAGGCGACCTCGGAGCCGCCTGCTGCCGGCACTGAACGTCCCACGGCCTTGTGAACCTCAGGCGAGGTCACGGCCAGGCGCAAATCGTCCAGTCGCTGGGTGGCCTGCCAGGGTGCGGAGAGGCCCGCGGACACGGGAGCCTGAATGTGCGCGGTGCCCAGGTAGGCCACTTTGTTCGGACTCCAAATGAGCGCACCGGCAACTGCCAGCACTGGGAGAAGGGCCAGCACCCATCGGATCGGCCCGCTAGCCCGCCAAAGATCTCGGAGTGTCATCGCGCTTCTCTCGTCTCGTGGTTGTCTGCCGGGAGGTAGCCGTATCGGCGCAACCGTTCGCCTAGAACCCGTTCCAGGTCGGCCCGATCACTCGGCAATAGATCCGTTTCGAAGGCCGCCATCCGGGACCGGCCCAGGTGCTGGCTGTCCATCCGCTCGGCGAAACGGTCAGTCCAGGTCAACCCCGCCCACTCGAGCACCCGGGTCAACTCAGCTCTCGGGTTATCCAGCAGGTCCTCGTAGCGCACCTCGATCCACTGGTCATCGCGCAGGCCTACCCTCGCCGCTTCGTGGGCCGCCGTCATCGCGTCCCAGACCATCCCGGCCAGGAGTGGGAACCGACGTCCGCCCCTTTCCCACACCTCGCGGTGCTCGCCCGGGAGGGATGCCAACACCTGCGGGTCAGCCCAATCACGCCACCAGGGCATCTGCACGAGCGAGTTTGCGACCGCCCGACCGTCCCGGATGACGTGAATAAACCTGGCCTCGGGGATGGCAGCGGTGATCAGACCAATCCGGGGCCACCCGGTGAACTTGTGCAGGAAGACAGGCTTGCCCTGCGCAGCCGCTCGCTCCGTGAAGAAGGAGGCCACCCGATCACGCAACCATGGAGTCGCGTCATCAGCGTCAAGCGTCCGGCCTGGATGGACAAAGATCGGCGCCACCTCACGCTCCAAGGCGCGCCAACCCTCCGAGGGTGCCAGCCGCGCCCGGCCCTTGACTGTGAAGCGTTGCGGCACCCGGTGAAAGAGGGTGTTGTTGTGGCGACTCACTACATCTGGCGCCACACCGAGGTCGTCGAGGTTGGTCATAAACCCAACGTCCTCGTGACGAGAAAGCAGCTCCTGAACGAGCGACGATCCACAGCGCCCGGTGCCCGTGGCAAAGATGATGTCCGGCGCGGTCATGCGGGCACCTCCCCGCTCGAATGCGGAACCAGCGCAAGCGGGTCCGACGCCGATTCCTCGACAGGCTGCGGGTCCGTGGGAAGTGGGTCACCAGGTGGTCGCGCGGCAATGGCTGACGCCGCCGCAACCGACGGCGCCAGGTACCACAGCACGACGGATTGCGTAAGCAGATTATCCGTCAAAGCCATTACCAGGGCCACCCCGATCGCCCCCGCAGCTGCCAGGACCACCGCCCGCTCAGTCCCGGTGCGCACCCGTCGCCAGGCGAACACCACGATGGCGATCATGGTCCCAAACAGGAAGACATAGGCGAGCACCCCGACTCCCCCGAATTCGACCCACGCTCGCAGATAGTCGTTATGCATCGGCTTGTGCCCCACACTCTGGGCCTCGACAATGCCGGGACCAAGACCAGTGACCCGCCGAGGAGCGGACACGTCAATGGCCCGCTGCCAGTGGCCGATCCGCCACTCGAGCGAGTTCTCGCCCACGAACGCGTTGAACTCTGCACTCTTCCGGTCGAACACATCCGCGAAACGCCCCCGCACGGCGGGCGTCATCGCGATCCCGGCAATCCCCGCAAGCGCGATCACCGCGAGACGCCGCCGAGTAAGCCACGTCACAACCAGTATTCCGAATGCCGCCCCGATCCAGGCCGCGCGGGTCGCCGTGCCGAGCAGGAGGAGCGCCAGGCCTGCCAAGAGGGCAACGCCGACCATCCGCCACACGCGCGGCAACGCCGGGAACAGTGCAAGGCCAGTGACCAAGAGCAGCGCGGCATACATTGCCAGCGAGTTGGGGTGACTGAAGGTCGCGTTGACTCGGTTTTCGACAAGTTGGCGGTTATCTCCACCAAGCCCCAGTTGAAGAAGTTGCAGCGAACCGACGATCAGTGGAGCCACGGTGGAGACCGCCAACGCGAGCAGGACGCGTGGTTGGTTAGCTGTATCCCGAAGGAGCCTCTCCAGCACGACGAACATCGCGAGGACGACAAATAGCCGGAGCAATTCAGGAAGACTTGTCGCCCGATCATCGGAGAGGGCGGTCGACAGGATCCCAGACAGGGCCATCACAAGGGCGGCGACGGCGAGGGGGTAGCCCGAGAGCATCCGTCGACGAGTGAGGATCTGGCTCAACAGCCACACCGAAGTCAGGGCAAGGAAGGTGGCGCCGAGCAGCGTGCCAAACCCGATGGCGCCTCGACCATAGAAGTCCAAGGCCGGCCGGATCGCCAAGACGACGAGGACGAAGAACACAAAGCGCGCACCAGCCAATGCGGCGAGCAGCGCAGCTCCGCCGATCAGGGCAGGCAACATCCACACAAGAAGCGGTGCGGTCGGTGAGTCGATCAGACCTTGCCACACGGGGAAGAGCACGACCGCCGCGCCGATCAAAGCCTGCACCACAACGGCGACACGGGATACCACGGAGTCCCGCAACACGGGATCTCGGTGTTGGCCCCGGGCGGGCACCGAAACTTCGGCGGGCGACACCATACTCACGCTCCCTCACCCCCTTTTCTTAAGACGACGCCTCGCGCGACGCGCGAGGGCCGGGTCCAGTGCGACCGTGACGACGAAGTAGACCACGCCGACCAAGACGCTCGCGAGGCCAACCAGGCCGACCCCAACGATATCTGTGCGGCCGCTCAGCCCCCACCACCGACTCAACGCCAACCCAAGGGCGACGGACACGGCGATGCCCGCCGTCAGGGCCATCGCGAGGCGGCTGATGCCCAGGGTATGACCCGTCAGTGCTCGCCACCGCCGCCACGCGTCCACTGCCGCAATCCAGTCAGCGAGGACGAAGGCCGCAACAATCCCGAAAAGTGCCTCTTGCGCCCCCGCAAAGGGGGCAACCAACAGCGGGATGAGGGCGATGTTGATCCCGGCGCCAAGCAGGGAGTTGCGCAAAGGTGAGCGCGTGTCGAGTCGAGCATAGAAAGGCTGCTGCAGGGTCCGTTGGATGCCCTCGGGGATCAAGCTCAGGGCGAGCCCGGCGAGGACGAAGCCCAAAGGTGCGATCTGGGCAGGATCGACGCGGCCGCGATTGAATATCAACGCGGCGCCTGGCTCCCCGAGACTAATGAGCAGCCCAGTCAGGAGACCTGCCAACAGGACCACGGCTCGAATGCCCTGGCCGGTCAACCGCCGTTCGGTGGCCTCGTCCTTCGCCGCGGCGGCCCGGGTCAAACCTGGAAGGAGGACGCCGAGGATCGAGCGGAACACCACTGTTCCGCTAATCGCGAAGATCAGTCGGTAGCCGTAGTTGAGGATTGTGATCGAACCAACCGGGAGGAATGAGGCAAAGATCCCCTCGACGATGCGCACCAACGGCGCCAACCCGGCGCCCGCGCTCGGGCGCACCGAAAGCGCGAGTGCCGACCGAGCCGTGGTGTCGCGCCACCCGCCCAAGCCGCTCGCCCTCCAGACCGGGCGCCATCCCAGGTAGAGATTCCAGACGACAAGCACGACAATTCGGGCAATCCCACCAGCGACATAGGCCCAAGCTGCAGAAACGACTCCCCGGTGAGACGTGGCGAGGATGAAGCTGGCCGCGACCAAGTTCAGGGCAATGTTGGCTGCCGCAGGGAGAGCGAATGAGTCCCTGGCGTTGGCGATCGACCGCAAGACTTCAGCCCACGCCGTGAGCGGCATGACCAGCACGAGAATGCGCAGGAGCATCGAGGCGGTCGCGAGGGTCTGCGGATCGAGGCCAGGGGCGAGCAAACTCACGATGGCCGGGGCCGCGAGGGCAACCAGCGTGGCAATTGCCGTGCCGCCGAGGAGAACCAGAGCCAGGACCGACGTCGAGACCGCGTCGGCCCCGGCAGCCCCGTGGGTCTCCCGGATACGCGAGAACACGGGGACCAGGCCAAGACTCGCCCCGCTCAGGAGCACCATCACCACACCCACGGGGAGGCGGGCCGCCACGAAGAACGCGTCCGTGGTTGACCCGACACCGAAACTCAAGGCAATCACCACGTCGAGGGCAAGACCCGACACGACGGCCAACATCGCGGCCACCGAGGTCAGTGCAGACGCCCGAGCAAGGCCACGTCGAGGTTTCGGCAGGGCCGATTGCCCGGCGGCTGGTGGTGAGCCGATCACGCCGGTCGGCTCGAGCGGCTCTGCTCGATCAGGCGCGTGTAGAGCGCGTCGCACAATTCGCCCACCCGGGGGTCAATCTCGAATCCACTTGCCGCTCCTAAGGCTCGCGAGTCGGCGTGGGCGTAGAGCTGCTCGCGTGGGTCAAGGCCTAGCCGACTGCAGATATGCGTCATCACCGGACGCGGGTCTGCCACGAAGTCGTTGTAATGAACGAGGAGCACGTCCTCGCGGTCTGGGAACCCAAGGTCGAAGTAGAGGCTATTGCGCGCCCACCAAAAGAGCGCGGAGGCACTCGACTCGCTGAGCCGGGAGACATCAAAAGATGCCAAGGTGGCCAGGACGTCCGCGGACAGCTCCTGGATTTGCCACAGGTCATGGCCGAGACCCGCGTTGATGGCCTCAAGGACTGTCTTGTCGTTGTCACCGAACTTCGCGACAGCGGAACGTGCTCGGCCCCGTGGGTCGCGAAAGACCCACAGCGCAATCGCGGGGGCTAGTTCCGTGGAATGCTTGTCAAGGAGGCCGACAATGCGGTGTGAATCACAGAGCGGTTTGAAGAGCACGTAAGCATGGCGGCTGCGGCGCACAACCTTGGCGACATCCTCGTCGCGCAGCCGGTAGCGACTGAAGGCGCGGCGGTTGTTTTCGTTGATCACCTCGAACTCGGGAGCTTCGTCGAAGCCTCGCGTGACCATATTGGTGCCTGAACGCTGCAAGCCCACGACGAAGACCGGCCGCGTATGCCGTCCGGCGTTTGGATGAGACCGGCGCCACCGTCGTCGCGCCACAGCCTTGCGCACGCGCGCCCGCGGGTCTAGGTCATCCTCCTCGATGAGTTTGGCGATCCCCTCGGTGCGCGCCCACTCGATATGCCGCCGCACCTTCCCCAACAGGAATGCCCCGCGCGGCTGCTCAAGGCCATCGAGCCGCTGACCGGTCCGCCTCAAGCGATCATCGAACGAGGCCGCAGCTCGGTTGCTCTCAAGCGGGGAGGACATGGAAGGGACCTTTCTCTGCCACTATGCGGATCATACTCAGAAAAGCCTGGGCCAACGGCGCCATTACCCCGTGCCCGCCGGGGCGGGGGTGGGCGCCGTCCAGCTATCCGCAGGTTGTGGGACCTGGGCCAGCTCCGAGGCGAGGGAGGCGATGTCCGTACGCGTCGCCGCAGCGGCACTGGGAACGATCTCAACCGACGAGGCTCCGAGATCGAGTGCCCATCTCAGCGTCTTCGCGACATTACCCGTGCGCCCGGGGGCGGCCGCTTGAAAGGCGATTGGCGGTCCAAGGTCCGCGATGCCGGCATACAGGGTCCAATAGGGTCCGCCAAGGAGAGGCCACCGAATGGAGTTGTTGGCCAGGACACATCGGGACCCCAGAAGCGTTCGGCACCGCGCCCCAAGCGCCAACGCTTCCTTGGCGTCGACCCGCCCGACCCCGTCGGTGCCGATCCGGTCGTAAGGATTGAGCGCCAGCGAGGACCTCGTGTGCTTCCACACGCGATGGGCCTGCAAGGCCTTGATGTGGCATCGAAGGTCCGCGGCGGCGGTCAAGCCTGCCGCATGCAATCGCGTCACGTTCTCCCTCGGGCCGCCGTCCGGCAAATCCTCGAGTGGCCAGGAGTCGCCGAGCTGCCGCAACATGGGCTCGGCGTAGAAGGTCATGCACCCTGAGATGACAATCTCCTCAATTCGCAACTCGCTGTCGTAGCGAGCCGCCAAGTCCGACTGGAGGCGCTCATAGGCGGCAATTACCGGCTCGGTCCAGAATCGGGGAACCTCGCCGGCGAGGTTGTCGTGCGCCAGGTAGAGGTTCACCGGGCCCCCAGCGAGATCCTTGACCCATCGCGGTGAACCCACTCCTGCCATCACCCGGATCTTGAGGGCATGGCACTGTCCGAGCGCCTTGGCGCGGGCGATGGCTTGGTCAATGGCGTTATTCGGGAGGATTCCGTTACCTTGGCCGGCATCGATCTGGGCCCAGTCGATGGTGATGCTGTGGGCAGACAGGAGGTCCTGAGCGCCGTCCACACCGCCCAGTCCCACAAGACCGGTGAGCACGGGTTTGAGGGAATCGGGGCCAATTCGGAGGCACTCCGGCGGGACCTCCGCTGTGGGAGTCCGCTCTTCCCAGGTCGTGGTGGCGGTGGCGGAGACAGTCGGAGACACTGGGCTCGACGATCTGAGCGACAAGGACACGGCGGCCACGTCGAGGATCCAGATCGCGGCGCACGCAAGCGCCAGCCAAATCACGGTGCGACGACGAAGGACAATCGGGGCCACCCCTACCCCTCCATCGGGTGGGTCTTAGCCAAGTACGTGGCGGCACGAACACGGCCACCGCTGTGTTGATCGAAGGAGACACGGTTTCCGGTTGTGCTGCGCGAGTCGGAGTGAGAGAAGGTCTCGAACACAGGGGCTCCTGATAGCTGCGATGGTCGCGGGTAGGGCCCCGACTCCAAATGGGGCCCGGAGCGGGACCCGGCCCGAAGTCCAGCCGCGTCCAACGCGTACGCGGCCCACGTGGCCAGCGACCGCGAAGCGTCCCAAGCCGGAGCAACCCCCCCTAGTCGGGGCAACCGTGGAAAGCATAGAACACGGCATACCCTTGCTTGCCCTGCTTCTCGCCCACGGGCGCATCGGGCTGCGACGTGGAAGTCGCGGTGTACTTCACCCGGGTGAAGACCGGTATGTCGTAATCCCAGAGCCACTATTGCTCTCGCTGGGCGGATGACCCAGCCGTGATCGCGAACGAGTGCGGCGCCCGCCAACGGTTGCGCGCGAACACCGACGCGATGGCGTGAGTGACCTCAGCGGCGTTGTCCGCCGGGACCAGCGCAATGCTCGACCCGCCGAACCCTCCGCCGGTCATTCGGGCGCCGAGGGCACCAGCGGCCCGCGCGGCCTCGACGGAGGCGTCCAGTTCGGCGCACGAGACCTCGTAGTCGTCCCGCAGCGACGTGTGTGAGGCATCAAAGAGGTGGCCGACCTCCGGCAGGTCTGCCCGGGCGAGGGCTTCGACGGTGGCGCGTACCCGGGCGATCTCCGTCACGACGTGGGTGGTGCGGCGCGCGAGGACAACATCTGCCAGCGCACTCACCGCCTGCGGCAGGTGCCCCAGGTTGAGGTCACCCAGGAGCGAGAGCCCCAAACGGGTCGCGGCGCGCTCGCAGTCGCGTCGACGTGATTCGTACTGGCCGTCGTTGAGTGCATGTGCAGCTTTGGTGTCGGTGACCAGAAGGGCGTACCCCTGACCGATGCTGGCAAGGTCGAAGGGCACGTGGGTGACGCCACCAGTGCGGCAATCCAGCAGCAACGCCTGACCCAGCCGGCACAGCAGCGACGCATGCTGATCCATCCCGCCGGTGGGCGCCCCGGCCACCTCGTTCTCGGCGCGGACGCAGGCGGCGGCCAGCGTTGCACGGGCGTCGTCACTGCTCAGCAGGCCTAGCCCGAAGGTGTCACTGACCCCGGCCCCGACCGCGCACTCCAGCGCGGCCGAACTGGACAGGCCAGCACCCACGGGGACATCGCTATCGACGGTGATGTCCATCCCACGCACGAGGTGCCCCGCTTCGCGCAACGCCCAGACCACCCCCGCGGCATAGGCCGTCCAACCGGGGGGCGACCCAGGGCCAACCGTGCGGAGATCGACTTCCACCGACTCTGCTGCCTGCACCGAATGGAGCCGCAACAGGTCATCGGTTCGGGCGGTAGCGGCAACAAAGGTCCGTTGCGGGAGGGCGATGGGCAGCACGAGGCCGCCGTTGTAGTCGGTGTGCTCGCCGATGAGGTTCACCCGGCCCGGAGCGGACCACACGCCGCCCGGTGCCTGGCCAAACACGCTGAGGTGAGTCTGGGCAACCTGGTCCGACCGACTGCCGCCGCGGCCGCTCATCGGGACTCCTGCCCGGGCCCGCGGCGGAACCCGCTACTTGCGCGAACCGTGAGGTGGGTGCGCAGCGCCGTCGGGGGTGGCAGCGGTCGCCCGTCCAACGCGCGGGCAAGGAGATCCAGGAGATGCTCGGCGACCGCTCCTACCGGAACAGCCACGCTGGTGATCTCCGGGCTGACCATCGTGGCCAGGGGTCCGTCGTCGAAGCCGGTGACGGCGAGGTCCGTGCCGACCCGGATGCCGTGCGCGGCCGCAACGCCGAGAACGGCGACGGCGATGGAGTCACTGGAGGTGATGACAGCCTCGGGCACCCCGTGATCGGTGACGAACTGGGGGAGTCGCTTTCGGAGAGTTGTGAGCGACCGACCCGTCAATTGCCGATGCCGCGGGACGCGAATTCCGTTGTCTGCCAGGGCCTCTAGCGCACCACGGCGCCGGTCCGCATTCCAGTGGTCTGGCCCGTCATACCCGACGAAGGCAATGTCACGGCATCCTTGGTCGAGGACGTGCTCGACCGCCTGGCGCATGGCTAGGGCGTTGTCGATGTCCACCGCCCACGGCGTTGGCCGGCGATGGGGTCGCCCAAAGGCGACACACGGGATGCCGAACTCCTCGAGCACGGCGACGCGCGGGTCTCGCAGGGTGCAGTCGGAAAGGACGAACCCGTCAACCAACCCTTCGGTGGCGGTGGCCCGGAACATGGCGTCATCACCGTCATGGGCGAACACCAGCACCCGGCGGTCTTGCGCTCGCGCCGCGTGAACGAGCGCGCCCAACAAGCTGAGGGTGAACGGGTTGGAGGCGTCCAACTGGCCACTGACCACGTCGAACCCGATCAGCCCGGTGCGTCGCGACCGCAGACTTTGGGCGTAGCGGTTGGGCTGGAAGTCCAGGGCTGCAATGGCGGCTTCGACCGTGCTCCGGGTGTCGCCCGAGTAGCCACCGCGCCGGTTGATGACATTGGAGACGGTCTGCGCCGACACACCCGCGTGTCGGGCGACATCGACGATGCGGGACCGGGGTCTGGTGGTGGTCTGCACGCGCTGGTCTTCCTTCCGGCCGCGGACGTCTCGGGCGGCATTTTTCGTTCAAGTTCTATTTCGATAAAGTACACCGAAGACCATCGTTGTTCACATGTTCTGGAAGGCACTTTCGTGAGTTCTTCGCCACCCCTGACCTTTGGCATCGCGCTGTCAACCCACGACGTCAGCCTCATCCTCGATCTGTCGGACGGGGCGCTTCCCGCGGTCGTCCACTGGGGTGCCTCACTCGGAGACCTCCAGAGCGAAGACCTGGCCGTCCTTGCCGTGACCGGCGCAGCACTCAACGGCGTAAACGACATCGACCCACCACGCCGGGTGGCCGTCCTGCCCGAGCAGTGTCACGCCTGGCCAGGGCGACCGGGCCTGCAGGGGTCGCGAGCCGGCCGGGGGTGGAGCAGCCGCTTCACCGTGGACCGGGTCACCATTGATGGTGAGGTGCTGACCGGGAGCCATGTCGGCGGACCCGGACTTGTGGCGGTGCACGCCGCCGATTCGCAGACCGACCTGTCGCTGAACCTTCAGATCGCCCTTGAACCCAGCGGGGTTGTTCGGATGCAGGCGACGGTGACCAACGATGCGACGGACGCCTTCACCGTGGACGCCGTGAACCTCACCCTCCCGCTGCCGGGTGCCGCTGAGGAACTGCTGGATTTCGGCGGCCGCCATGGGCACGAACGGGTACCGCAACGGCAACCACTCCACACCGGCATCCATTCGCGGGAGAACCGGCGCGGGCGCACAGGTGCTGACAGTGCCTACGTCCTGCACGCGGGAACGCCCGGGTTTGGCTTCGGCCACGGCGACATCTACGCCATTCATACCGGCTGGAGTGGCAACCACGTTCACTATGCCGAGCGGACCTTCACCGGGGACGCGGTCCTCGGTGGCGGGGAACTGCTGCTGCCCGGGGAGATCTGTCTCGGGGAGGGCGAGAGCTACACCAGCCCGTGGGTGTACTTCTCCTGTGGTGTCGGGCTCGATGCGGTCGCGCGCCGGTTCCACGGCTACCTTCGCGCCCGGCCGAACCCGGTCTCAGCGGATCGCCCGGTCACCCTGAATGTGTGGGAGGCGGTCTACTTTGACCATTCGCTGGATCGCCTGGTGGACCTGGCTGAGCGCGCCGCGCGCGTCGGGGTGGAGCGTTTCGTGCTCGACGATGGATGGTTTGGCGACCGGCGTGACGACCGGGCCGGCCTGGGGGACTGGGTCGTTTCATCGCAGGTCTGGCCGCAGGGGCTGCATCCACTCATCAACCGCGTGCGCGACCTGGGGATGCAGTTCGGGTTGTGGTTCGAACCGGAGATGGTCAACCTCGATTCAGATCTCGCCAGAGCCCACCCCGAGTGGATCCTGGCGGCTCGGGACGAGCTGCCCGTGTCGTCACGCAACCAGCAGGTGCTCAACCTCGCTGAACCAGGGGCCTACGAGCACATCAAGAGTCAGATGCTGGCTTTGCTTGCCGAATATGACATCACCTACCTCAAGTGGGACCACAACCGAGACTTGATCGAGGCCGGGAGCCAGGCCGATGCCGGGCGACCCGCGGTCCACGCGCAGACGGCGGCGGTGTACCGGTTGCTCGACGAGCTAAGGGCGGAGCATCCCGGGCTAGAAATCGAATCGTGCGCCTCAGGTGGGGCTCGGGTGGACCTGGGGATTCTTGAGCGCACCGACCGCGTCTGGGTGTCGGACATCATCGACCCGCTAGAACGTCAGCACATGCTGAGGTGGACCACGCAGCTCATTCCACCGGAGTACATGGGTTCGCATATCGCGTCCGGGCATTCGCACTCCACGGGTCGACGGCACGATCTGTCGTTCCGGGCCGGGACCGCCATCTTTGGCCACTTGGGAATCGAATGGGACCTCACCCAAGAGCCCGACTCCACCCTGGACGACATCGCGCAATGGGTCGCGCTGTACAAGGAGCACCGACAGCTGTTGCTCAGCGGGGATGTGGTGCGGGCGGACCGAGGTGACGACTGCGTGTTCGTTCACGGGGTGGTGGCTGGCACCGGGCAGGAGGCCATCTTTGCGTATGTGACAGCGGGGTACCCGGGGATGTCACCCGGGCTGCGAGTTCGGTTCCCCGGGTTGCACGACACCACCGTGTACCGCGTGCGACCACTCGTGGTTGGCACCCCGCCCTCGGCGCTAATCGCCCCATCCTGGTGGGGTGAGGACCAGAGCGAGCACGAGGCGGAGTCGGGGTTGCCGCACTCGATGGCGCACCCCCGCACGGTCCACCGCAATGCGCAGTATCCGGGCGTTGCGATGACTGGGGGGGCGCTCGGGCGGCTGGGCGTGACGCCCCCGGTGGTCCACCCCGATCAGGTCGTCTTGTTCCACCTTCAGGCTGAAGGCATCGCGTCGAGCGCCACCACGACGAGCTGAGCGCCGCGGCCTGGACCTACTCCGCGCCACCGCGCGTCACGGCCTACTCGGCGCGCCCGCGCGTCACCGCGGAAGTCCTGAGGCCGAACCCGTCGGGCACGTCACCGGCATCGTGGCCGATCTCGACGATCTTGTTGTGGCGGTCGACGAACACCACCTGCGGTTGGAAGGTCCTGGCCTCATGGTCGTCCATCGCCGCGTAGGCGATGACGATGACGGTGTCGCCGGGGGAGATGAGTCGAGCGGCCGCTCCGTTGATGCACACGATGCCGGAGCCACGCTCACCCTCGATCGCATAGGTCGTCAGGCGATGCCCATTGTCAACATCGACCACGTCCACCTGTTCGCCAGGGAGCAGACCCGCGGCGTCCATGAGGTCGCGGTCGATCGTGAGTGAGCCGACATAGTGCAGGTCGGCCTGGGTCACCGTGGCCCGGTGAATCTTGGCGTAAAGCATGAAGCGCTGCATGGCTGTACCTCCTCGTACTGCATTGCTGTACGCCCCAGTGTCGCGTGTTGCAGGTGCTACCCACTCCAGGACACTAGGCGCGGGCGCGCTTGTGGAGGCGCTCGAAGCCGTCCAGGAGGACGTCGATCGCAAACTCGAACTCCGCCTGGGCATCGCACCCAAGGTCAACCCCTGCCGCGCCAGAACCTGCCGCGCCAGAACCTGCCACCCAAGACACCCCCGCGCCAGAACCTGCCACCCAAGAGACCCCCGCCGCCGAACCCGCCGGGCCCACGGACGCCGCAAGCTCGGCAATGTGCGGGTATGCCGCGGAGAGGCCGCCTAACGCCCCCCGGGCCTCGGGCGCAGGCGAGGGGTCAGCGCTCGGAAACACTTCGAGGTGGAACCCCCACATCCGACTCCCCAGGGTGTGCATCACCTGATGCGTCAAGTCCACGGACAAGCCTCCCGCGCGAAACACGCCGATGAGGGAGTCGACATACTGCAAGACGACCGGCGTGGCATACGGGCGTGAGGCCATGAGCTGGGCCGCCCACGGATGCCGCAGCATCACCGCGCGGGCCGAGAGCATCCGCTGGCGCACGTCGAGCTTCCAGCCCAGCCCCGCCGGCGGTGGCTCAATCTGGGCGACGATGACGTCGACCATCCCGCTCATTAGTTGGTCCTTGCTCGCGACGTGGTTGTAGATGGCCATCGGGACGACACCCAGGCGGACGGCAAGGTTGCGCATACTCACCGCGTCGAGTCCGGACTCGTCGGCGAGTGCGACAGCTGAACTCAGCACGGTTTCGCGGCGCAGGGGCGGGCGCCGGGTCGAGCTGACTGTCATGTGAATCGCCCCTTCTCGCAATTGGGTTGGCGCCGACGCGCCGGCTAGGTCTGGCGCCGACGCACCGACGCACCGTCTACGTCTGGCACCGACGCAGCGACGCGCCTTGACAAATGTACACCGTACACCTACGGTAGAGACGTAAATGTACACCGTACATCTACGGCGCGGACGAGCTCAAAGCCATAGTCGCTAGCCGACGCACGGCATACGACCAAACTGCACGCGACCGGCATACCACCGCGCACCACGGACCCGAGATCCCACCGATCCCCACCCCAGGAGCGACGACGTGAAGATCCTGATCAACGCCGACAAGAACATCGACAACCGCGACGAGGTCACCCTCGCGCTGCAGGCCCAGGTGGCCGAAGCGTTCTCCCGCTTCGCGGACCAGATCACCCGGGTTGAGATGCACCTGCGCGACGAGAGCGCCGGGCGCTCCACCGAGGACGACCAGCGCTGCATGATCGAAGTTCGACCCGCCGGTCAAGACCCGGTCGTGGTGACCCACAGTGCCTCGACCATCGATGAGGCGATCGGCGGCGCACTCGAGAAGATGCAGAGCCTCCTTGCCAGCCAGCTCGGCCGGATCCACGACCGCCGTACGGCCCCCACCAAGATCGACGAGCATCTGGTCGATGTCTGAGCGAGCCCGCACACCCCGGCCGGTCGTACGCCACACGATGGATGGAGCCCCAGATGTTCACCAGAACTGATCTCGACACCCTCATGGCCGACGCTTCGAGCGACGCCATCTCCTTCTACCTCCCCACGCACGTCCAGGGAGCCGAGGTCCGCGAGGGCCCGATCCGGCTCAAGAACCTCGTCGCGCAGGCCCGCACCGAGCTCACCGAGCACCCGCACAACGGCCTCGACGCCAACGCCATCGAGGCGATACTGGCCCCCGCCCTCACCCTCGCCGAGGACTACCAGTTCTGGCAGCACCAGGACCTGGGGCTCGCGATCTTCCTCGGCGACGGGGAGCCGCAGCGATTCAACGTGCCGATCACCCTGCCCGAACAGGTCACCGTCGGCCATCGGTTCCACGTGCGCCCGTTGCTCCCGCTGCTCGCTGCGGACGGGCAGTTCTATGTCTGCACCATCACCGAAGACCAGGTTCGGCTCTCCCTCGGGTCCCGATTCGGGATGACCGACCTGAGCCTGGCGGACCTGCCCGACGGCGCCCACGACGACCTCGATGACACCTCGGACTACGAGAACCCCCTCCAGGCCAGTCCCGTCGCCCGCACGCACACCGGGCACAGCAACATCCCCAATGCCCAGGTCTATGGCAGCAGCCCCCCGGAGTGGCGCAAGGGGCGAGTCGGCGTCTATGTCGACCGAGCTGCCGTGGTCGTTGATGATGCCGTGCGCGCGGACCCCGCGCCGGTCGTCCTGATCGCCAGCCCCGAGCTCGCCGGCCACTTCGCGAAGGCAAGCACGCTCGGCGCGCTCCTCGTGGCCACCGTCAACACCAACCCCGCCGCCACGGACCACGCCCACCTTCATGAGTTGGCGTATGCCGCGGTCCGCCCCCTCCTCGACGGGAGTCGCCGCGAGGCAGTGGCCAGGTTCGCAACCCTGCACGGGCGCCAAGACCCTCGGGCGATCACCGACGACGCGAGCATCAGCGCGATGTCCGGCGACGGCCGAGTCGAATCCCTGCTCCTCGTGGAGGAATCCCCGAACGGCGACGACCCGCTCCCCGACATCAATCACAGCCTTGTCGAAGCCGCCGTCGCACGCACCCTGAAACATGGCGGAACCGTGCACATGGTGCCGGCGAGCGACCTCCCCGGGGTGGTTGTGGCGGCAACCCTGCGCTACTGACCCGGGCGCGGCCCACGTGACGTCCCCACGGTCGCCGGCGCGGTCGTCGGCGGCCGCGGTCACTGTCGCCGGCGCCGGCGCCGGCGCCGGCGGGGTCACGGTCGCGGTCACGCTCGAGTGATTGACAGCAAGGCATCATTCATCATGATGCTATGCTGTCGAATGCGCACGACCGTTACCCTCGACCCGGATACAGAATCACTCGTGCGACGGTCCATGAAGCGCCGCGGGGTCTCGTTCAAGCAGGCGCTCAACGAAGCCATCCGCGCAGGTCTGGACCATGCGCCCGCCGGAGGCCCGGCGACGGAGGCCCGCCACCTCGGCATACCGACCGTGAATCTCGACCGGGCATTGGAACTCGCCGGTGAACTCGAGGACGACGAGATCGTTCGGAAGATGCGCACCGGCCAGTGAGAGTCGTCGACGCAAACGTCCTCCTGTATGCCGTCAACGCCGACACCGCCCACCACCAGGCGTCTCATCGTTGGCTCAATGCCGCCCTCGCCGGTGGTGACACCGTGGCATTCTCGTGGACAGTGCTGACCGCATTTGTGCGCATCTCGACCAAAGTCGGACTCTTTCCGCACCCGCTCTCCCCGGACGACGCCATGGCACAAGTCGAGAACTGGCTTCGGGCGCCAGGCGCCACCGTCGTCCACCCGTCATCGGCGCATCTCGGCATCCTGACTCGACTCCTTCTCGGCGTGGGGACCGGCGGCAACCTGGTCAATGACGCCCACCTCGCGGCCCTCGCGCTCGAGCATGGCGCAACCGTCGTGTCTTACGACGCCGACTTCAGCAGATTTGCCGGATTGCGTTGGGATCGCCCCGACGCCCTCTGAGCAACTATCCCGTGGACGGCGAGCCGAATACCCAGGCGGTGGGGCCCAGGCACTAACCTCTGCTCACCAGAGCATCGAGCTGCTGGTCAGGAAGCACCTGCGTTCGTTTGAGGAGAAGGCATGTCGGAAGCGCAACCGCACCTGAAGCGGACCCTGGGAACGATGGCGATCGTCGGACTAGGTCTCGGCTACATGACCCCCACCGTCATCTTCGACACCTTCGGGATCGTCTCAGAGGAGACGAACTTCGTGGTCCCGATGGCGTACCTGATGGCCATGGTGGCAATGGGATTCACGGCAATCAGCTACGGCCGGATGGTTCGCGTCTACCCATCAGCGGGTTCGGCGTACACCTACACCTCGGAGACCATTCACCCCAACGTCGGCTTCGTGGTCGGGTGGTCCTCGCTCCTGGACTACCTGCTCCTGCCCCTCGTCAATGCCCTCATTCTGCGCAGCTACATGGAGGCGTTCTTCCCGAACGTCACCCCGGCCCTGTGGGTGTTCGTCGTCGTTGCCGCCGTGACCGCCATGGTGTTGTTCAGCATGAGCAACACGTCGAAGCTCAACGGCATACTCGTCGTCTTTTCCATCATCCTCATCGTCGTGTTCGTGGTCCTCGCGTGGCGGGCACTTGCGCGCGGCGAAGGAAACGGCACCCCGTTCTCCACCAAACCGCTGTGGCATGAGGGCACGAGCCTTGGGCCGGTCATCACTGGGGCGACGATCGTGTGCTTCTCGTTCATCGGATTCGACGCCATCTCGATGTACACCGAAGAAGCGAAGGACGCCGACACCGTTCCCCGCGCCATCTTCGTCACGCTCCTGATCGGTGGCGCGATCTTCCTCACCGCGGGCTGGTTCGCCCAGTCGGTCTTCCCCACCATGGACGGCTTCTCCGCCGACGCGCTGGAAAACAGCGCCCTCCCGGAGATGGCCGAGATGATCGGCGGCAGCCTCTTCAAGGCCTTCCTCACTGCGGCCGCATTCGCCGCAACCCTCGCCTCCGGTTTGGCCTCGCACGCGTCGGTCTCGCGGATGCTCTATGTCATGGGACGCAATGGCCACGGGCCCGTGTCGCGGACGTTCTCCTTCATCCACCCGCGCTACCAGACCCCCGCCCTTGCCGTCCTCTTCGTTGGCCTGATCTCGCTGCTCGCGATTCCTCTTAACCTCAGCTTTGTCGCCGCCCTGATCAACTTCGGCGCACTGATGGCGTTCACCTTCGTCAACCTCACCGTCATCATCTACTTCGCCTGGCGCAAGAAGCTCGTGAACACCCCCAAGGAGATCTTCACGAACGTGATCCTTCCTGCCCTCGGGGTGATCGCGACCCTGATCCTGTGGATCAACTTGTCCCCGGACTCGTTCAAGTACGGTCTTATTTGGCTCGTCCTCGGAATCGCCATCATGCTCGGCCTGACCCGCTTCGGGACCAAACCGTTACGCATCACTATGGAGGAAGATCAAATGCCGTCGCTCGAAGATGTCCGGTAGCACGACCATGACCACGCCAACACGCCGTAGCGTCGTCACCGCCCTGGCCAGCCTTGCGGGAGTTGCCGCGCCGCTGTCCTGCTCCGCCGGCCCGCAATCCTCAACGACCTCCGCCGGCCCGCAATCCTCAACGACCTCCGCCGAGGCACCGGAGGTCCTCATCGTCGGCGCCGGGGCCTCGGGTCTCGCAGCGGCCGCCGCCCTCATCAGCGCCGGGCGCCGCGTCCGTATCCTCGAGGCTCGCGGCCGTATCGGCGGTCGGGTGTACACCACCAATGCGTGGCCCCAACTGCCGATCGACCTCGGCGCGTCCTGGATCCACGGCAACAAGGGCAACCCCGTCACCGCACTTGCCGCCAAAGCCGGAGCCCGCACCCACGCGACGAGTTATGACTCGTCGATCGAGCTCGTCGCCCCGACGCTGGCCGGCCTTGACTCCCCCAACACCGCCCGGTGGGAACGCGTGCTGGAGCGGGCCCTGCTCGCGGTGCCTGACTCTGGCCCAGACCTCTCCGTCGACGCCGCCGTGCAACGACAACTCAAGGGAGTCACCCTCAGCGCGGTCGAGCGGGCCGATCTTGGCTTCCACCTCGACTCGGCCATTTCGACAGAATGGGGCGCCACACCCGAACTCGTCTCCGCCCGAACCGTCGAGGACGGGAAGGAATACGCCGGGGACGACCTTCTGCTGCCCGACGGCTACGGCAAGGTCATGTCATCCATGGCCCGCGGCATACCCGTGCAGTTGAACACTCCGGTGACGAGCATTCACAAGGACGCACAGGGAGTCCGGGTCCGGGCCGGTGGCGTGGATCACCGGGCGGCCGCCGTCATCGTCACGGTCCCGCTCGGCGTCCTCAAGGCGGGCACGCTCACCGTCGAACCCGCCCGCTCGCCCGCCGCGCTGGCCGCGGTGAAAGGCGTCGGCGTCGGGGTGCTCAGCAAGACGTTCCTGCGGTTCGACCGGGTGTTTTGGCCCGACGACGTCGATTGGATCGGGTACGTCGGCGAGCGACCCGGCCACTGGGGACAGTGGCTGAGCCTCGCGCCGCTCGGGGCTCCGGTCCTCCTCGGATTCAACACTGGGGCACACGGTCGCGCGGTGGAAGCGCTCTCCGAGAAGGCCGTCATCGACGAGGCGTACGCCAGTCTGCGCGGCATGTTCGGTGCCAAGGCCCGACGCCCCCTCCAGGCCCTGACCAGCGCCTGGTCCCGCGACCAGTGGGCCCGAGGAAGCTACTCCTACAACAGTGTTGGGACGACGCGGGCGGACCGCGTCGCCCTCTCACGGCCCACCGGCGACCGGATCTTTTGGGCCGGCGAAGCGACCGAGCCGGACTACCACTCGACCGTCCACGGCGCCGTGCTCTCGGGTCGCCGCGCGGCCGCCCAAGTGCTCGCCAGCCTGCCTTAGCCCACTCACCTGCGGGTGCGGCGGTCGGCGGTATGCCGATCAGCCGCGCTCGGAGGCCGACGCGGGTGCGCGGGTGGCCACGGCGATGACGGTGGCGGCCAACGCCACCGTCATCGCCAGCGCTGCCGCGATGGGACCGGGCCACTGGGCGCGCCATACGAGGAGCGCGAGCATGGCGAGAGCGACCGCGAGGCCGGTGTGGAGCGCGGCATCACGTCGAGCCCCCGGTCCGCGCGCGCCGGGGCCTTCCGTGCCGATGGCGCGAGCGCCGAAGTCGAGGAGCGCGAGGTCGATGAGGGCGCGGGCTGCGGCGAACCCCGCGAGCGGGGCGACCAAGAGCCCAGCGGCGAGGGCAAGTTCCAACTCGCCCCCGTAAACGAGAAGCTTCGCGAGACCCACCGCGAGCGCGATGAGGGTCAGGTGCCCGAGGAGATGACCGGCGCTCCACGCCAGCGCGCGGCCCTGGGTCAGGGCGCCCGCCGCGGGCTCGGGACCGATGAAGTAGTCCCACCACGTCAGCGTCCCCACGGCGAAGGCGACGACGAGGGCGAGCACGCTGAATTCACTGACTGCGGCGTCCCCGGCGACGAGGGCGATCTTGAGGAAAGACTCGCCGATGACGATGACGGTCAGTTCGCCGAGCCGATGCGTCATCCGATGGAGGTCGGGCAGCTCGGGGCGCAGCAGGCGCACCGCGGCATACCCCATCGCCAGGAGAGCAATCACCCAGGGGACCAGGACCGCCCAACTGAACCAGAGCAACACCGAGAGCGGCCAGAGCGCCGCGGCCACAGCGAGGGCAGCCGCCGCGCGGGCGTCGACCCAAGCCCCCCCGACCCGCATCAGGACGAGGGTCACGACCAGCGCGGCACCCAGCAGCAGCCCAACGAGGTCGGTGTTGTCCTCGAGGTTGTCGTCCGCGGAGACGGCGGCGACGAGCAGCAGCGCCATTTGCACCGTCACGACGGTGACCCGGACACCGCCGACCGGGCGCCGTGACTCCAGCAGGGTCGTGAGGAACCAGAGCAGCCACAGCGTCGCGAACGTGACGGTCAGCCAGGCGGCCATGTCCGGTGTCGGGCTCGCCGAGAGCGCACCGGAGAGGGCGAGGACGACCGCGACGAAGGCGAGATCGTAGAACAGCGGATGCCACGAACTGGCCGGCCAGCGCAGTCGAGTCGTCGCCTGGGTCGTCTGGTCGGTCACGTTCATCGGGCCATTTTGACGCATCCCGGATGTGGGTGACGCACCGACCGCGAGGGGCCCGGACCCGGTTGGTGCGTCCGACCGCGAGCGGCCAGGACCCGGTTGGCGCGCCCGACCGCGAGCGGCCGGACGCAACCAGGGACCGCATCCGACCGCGAGCGGCCAAGGACCGCCGGTCAGGGGACGAGCATCACCTTGAGCGCGTCCCGGGCCTCCATCGCGGCATACGCCTGCGGTGCCTGCTCAAGGGGCACGGTCCGATCAAAGACGCGTCCCGGGTTGATCGTTCCGGCGAGGACCTGCGGGATGGTCGCGTCGAGGTAGGCGCGCACCGGGGCGGGGCCGCCGGTGAGGGTGATGTTGCGGCCAAAGAGACTCGTGAAGCCGACGGGAGCCTGGTCGTACTGCGGGACCCCGACCCGTGAAATCACCCCACCGGCGCGCACCACCGCGACGGATTGCTCGTACGCAGGCATGTGGCCGACGGCCTCAATGACAACGTGGGTGCCGGCGCCGCCGGTGAGTTCGAGCACCGCGGCGATCCCCTCCGGGCCGCGCTGCGCGACGACGTCGCTGGCCCCGAATTCGCGGCCAAGCTCGGTGCGCGCGGTATGCCGCCCCATGAGGATGATCTGCTCGGCACCAAGCTGCCGGGCGGCAAGGACCGCGGACAACCCGACCGCGCCGTCGCCGATGACGGTGACGTTCTTGCCGGGACCCACCTTGCCGAGGTGGGCCGCGTGGTACCCGGTGAGATACACGTCGGAGAGCGCCAACAAGGACGCGAGCAGGCCCTCGTCCTTCGTGGCGGGCGTCGCAACGAGGGTGCCGTCGGCCTGCGGGACCCGGACGAATTCCGCCTGCCCACCACTGAAGAAGCCCCCGCGACGGCATGCCGTCTGGAAGCCGTCGCGGCATACGTCGCAGGTGTTGTCGGACCACGCGAACGGGCTGATCACGAAGTCACCGCGCCGCACGGACGTCACCGCCGACCCGGTGTCCTCGACGACGCCGACGAACTCGTGACCCATCGGCTGGCCGGCCGAATTTGATGCCATCGAGTGGTAAGGGTGCAGGTCAGAGCCGCAGACGCAGGCCCGCACCACGCGGACGATCGCATCGGTGGGCGCCTTGAGGACGGGCTCGGGACGGTCCTCGACCCGGACATCGCCGGCGCCAAACATCACGGTGGCACGCACAGGTGTTACCTCCAAAGTTGGGAAGGCCCCATCCGATCACATCGCGCGCCGGGAACGTCAACGCGGCCAGGCCGTCGCAGGCCCCAGAGTCCGCAACCCGGGGCCGTCAAGATGGCGTCAATACTCGTCAGGTCACCGTCAGCGCCGCCCCGCGCGAACCCTGACGGCGCTCCCATAGAGGGGTGATCGAAGACGTCGTGACCGCCCTCATCGGGCTTGGGCTCCTTGGCTACCTGCTTTATGCGCTGATCCGCGCGGAACGGTTCTGACGCGATGGGGCCGCTCCTGCAAACCCTGCTCGCGCTGAGCCTCGTCGGCGTGCTCGTCGCCGCCCTCGCCTTCCCGCTCGGGAGGTGGTTGCAGCACGTCTTCACCGACGCGTCGCATTGGCGGATCGAGCGAGCCATCTATCGGGCGAGCGGCGTCGACCCGGACACCGAGCAACGGTGGAGTGTCTACGCCCTCTCCGTCGTCGCGTTCGGGATCGTGTCCGTCGCCGCCGGGTGGCTGCTCGTGACGATTCAGCCGTGGCTGCCATGGTCCTTCGGCCGCAGCCAGACGTGGCATGGCGCGCTCAACACGGCGATTAGCTTCGCGACGAACACCAACTGGCAGTCGTATGCCGGTGAGGCGGGTGCCGGTCATACCCTCCAGCTCCTTGGACTCACCGTGCAGAACTTCGTCTCCGCCGCAACAGGTCTTGCCGTCGCCATCGCCCTCGTGCGGGCCCTCGCCCGCGACGGCGACGATCGGCTCGGCAACTTCTGGGTGGACCTGACCCGCGCTGTCGTGCGGGTGCTGCTTCCGATCGCTGTCGTCGCCGCGGTGCTCCTCATGATCGGGGGCGTCGTGCAGAACCTCGCCGGTCCCACCGAGCTGGCCACCGTGACCGGCGGATCGCAGACCCTCCAAGGTGGGCCGGTGGCATCGCAGGAGTCGATCAAGATGCTCGGCACCAACGGCGGCGGCTTCTTCAACGCGAACTCGGCGCACCCCTTCGAGAACCCCACGGCGTGGACGAATCTCCTCGAGATCGTGCTCCTCCTCCTCATCCCGTTCGCGCTCACCCGCACCTACGGTCTGATCGTCGGCGACCGGCGCCAGGGTCGGCTCGTCGCGACGGTGATGGCGAGCCTCCTTTCCGCCGCCGTCCTCCTCACCGGCTGGGCCGAAGCTGTCGCGGCCCGGGCGCCAACTGGCGCGATGGAAGGGAAGGAACAGCGCTTCGGTCTCGCCTGGTCGGTCCTCTTTGGGTCGGCGACGACGGCAACCTCCACGGGTGCGGTCAACTCGATGCACGAGAGTTACAGCCCCCTCGGCGGCGGCCTGCTCATGCTCAACATGATGCTCGGGGAAGTGTCCCCGGGCGGGGTCGGCACCGGCCTCTACGGGATCCTCATCCTCGCCATCATCACCGTGTTCATCGCCGGACTCATGGTCGGACGGACCCCGGAGTTGCTCGGGAAGTCGATCGGTCGCCGGGAGATCACGTATGCCGCCCTCGCCTCGATCGTCATGCCCGCACTCGTCCTCACCGGCACCGCCGTTTCCCTCCTCCTTCCCCAGGCACGAGCGGCCCTCCTCGCGCAGGGGCCACGCGGCCTCAGCGAAATGCTGTACGCCTACACCTCCGCGGGGAACAACAACGGGTCCGCATTCGCCGGTCTGGCCGCCGACCAGCCATGGCTCAACCTCACCCTCGGGCTTGTCATGTTCGTCGCCCGATTCGGGGTCATCGTCCTCACTTTGGCGCTGGCCGGGTCGCTGGTAACCCAGCAACGGCGACCCGTGACCACGGGAACGATGCCAACCCACACCCCCGTCTTCGGGGTCCTGCTGTTCGGGATCATCTTGCTCCTGGCCGGCCTGACCTTCTTCCCGTCCCTGGCCCTCGGGCCCCTCGCAGAAGCACTGTCATGAGCAGAGGCATTGTCATCAGCACCACCGCGACCGCACCCATCCCCGACACGCACGCCCATCCCGCGCCCACGCGACCGTCGCTGTTGCGCACCGCCTGGGCGACCCTGCCCCAGGCCATCCGCAAACTCGATCCTCGCCACCTGATCCGCCAGCCGGTCATCTTCGTCGTCTGGGTGGGTTCGATCGTCACGACCCTGCTGGCGCTCACCGACCCCGGCGTCTTCTCGGTCCTTGTCGCGCTCTGGTTGTGGGCGACCCTCCTGTTTGCCAACCTCGCTGAGGCGATCGCCGAGGGTCGCGGGAAGGCGCAGGCCGCCTCGCTGCGACAAACGAGGGTCGACACCTTCGCTCGACGCCTCCTGCCGGACGGCACCCAGGAGCAGGTCTCTGGGCAGGACCTGCGGGTCGGCGACCGGGTCCTCGTCGAGGCTGGGCAGGTCATCCCCGGCGACGGTGACGTCGTCGAAGGTGTCGCCACCGTCGATGAGTCGGCGATCACGGGGGAGTCGGCACCGGTCCTGCGCGAATCCGGCGGGGACCGCAGCGCCGTCACCGGCGGGACGACGGTGCTCTCCGACCGGATCGTCGTCCAGGTCACGAGCAAACCCGGCGAAACGTTCATCGACCGGATGATCGCCCTCGTCGAAGGCGCCTCCCGCCAGAAGACGCCGAACGAGATCGCCCTCTCGATCCTCCTCACCGTCCTCACCATCATCTTCCTGCTGGCCGTCATGGCCCTGCAGCCGATGGCGATCTACTCGGGCGAGCGCCTCGACCCCGTCGTCCTCGTCGCCCTCCTCGTCTGCCTCATCCCGACAACGATCGGCGCCCTCCTCTCGGCAATCGGGATCGCCGGCATGGATCGCCTCGTGCAGCGCAATGTCCTGGCCATGTCGGGGCGCGCAGTCGAGGCCGCCGGGGACGTGTCGACCCTGCTCCTCGACAAGACGGGGACGATCACCTTCGGCAACCGGCGCGCCGCGGACGTCTTGCCCGTGACCGGGATTGACCGCGAGGACCTGCTGCGCGCGGCATACCTCTCCTCCCTTGCCGACGAGACACCCGAGGGTCGCTCGATCGTCGACTTTGCCCTCGCCGAGGGCTTCACGGCGGAGATCACGTCCGCCGTCGAACTGCTCCGCTCCGGGGCCGAATTCGTCCCGTTCACCGCGCAAACCCGCATGTCGGGCGTCGACCTGCCGGATGGAACCCGCATTCGCAAGGGCGCCGGGTCCGCCGTCTCCGGTTGGGTCCACGACGAGTCCGGTCACATGGCGCACGACGTCGACGAGGCGGTCGCGACGATCAGTCGGGCCGGTGGCACGCCCCTCGTTGTCGCCATGGAAGAGCCCGGTATGCCGCCGCGCCAGTTGGGTGTCGTCTTCCTCAAGGACGTCGTCAAGCCCGGGATGCGGGAGCGGTTCGACCAGTTGCGCGCCCTCGGCATCCGCACGGTGATGATCACCGGTGACAACCCGCTCACCGCCGCCGCCATCGCCGCGGAAGCGGGCGTCGACGACTTCCTTGCCGAAGCAACACCCGAGGACAAGATGCGCCTCATTAAGGCCGAGCAGCAAGGCGGTCGCCTCGTCGCGATGGCCGGGGACGGCACCAATGACGCCCCCGCGCTGGCGCAGGCCGATGTCGGGGTCGCCATGAACACGGGGACCTCTGCCGCCAAGGAGGCCGCGAATATGGTCGACCTCGACTCCGACCCCACCAAGCTCATCGACATCGTCGGGATCGGGAAACAACTGCTCATCACCCGTGGCGCGCTGACGACGTTCTCGATCTCCAACGACGTCGCCAAGTACTTCGCGATCATCCCGGCGATGTTTGTCGGACTCTTTCCCGGCCTCGCGACCCTCAACATCATGGACCTGAGCAGCCCCCAGTCGGCGATGCTCTCCGCGGTCATCTTCAACGCCCTCATCATCGTCGCGCTCATCCCGCTCTCGCTCAAGGGCGTTCGGTATCGGCCGCTCAGCGCGAGCGGCATGTTGCGCCGCAACCTGCTCGTCTACGGACTCGGCGGACTGCTCGTGCCCTTCGTCGGGATCAAGGCCATCGACCTCCTCGTCTCCCTCCTTCCCGGAATGGCCTGACCATGACCGTCCTTCGCCCCGCCCTCGCGGCGACCAAGGTGCTCCTCGTCCTCACCCTGCTCCTCGGCATCGGCTATCCGGCCCTCATCACCGGTGTCGGCCGCCTCATGCCGGGACGCACCGACGGCTCCCTCCTCGTCGTCGACGGCGCGACGGTCGGCTCCACTTTGCTCGGCCAGCACGTCACCGACGCGCGCTACTTCGCCGGGCGCCCCTCGGCCTCGGACTACTCCGGTGCCACCAGCGGCGGCACGAACCTCGGGCCCAACTCGGCCGAGCAGGCGAGCGCGCTTGCCGCCCGAGTCAGCGCGTTGCGGGCCGCGAACCCGGACGCCGAAGGTCCCATCCCCCCCGATGCCTTGACAGCGTCCGCCTCCGGGCTCGACCCCGACATCAGCCTTGCGTATGCGGTGTGGCAGGCCCCCCGGGTCGCCGCCGCGAGCGGCCTGCCGACCGCGGCGGTGCGCGACCTCATCGCCGCGCACGCGGCATACCCCGTGCTTGGCTTCATCGGAACCGAGCGGGTCAACGTGACCGAACTCAACGCCGGTCTCGCCCAGCTGATCGATCAGTGAGAATGACGCCATGGCCCGTGGACGGCTGAGGATCTATCTCGGCGCAGCACCAGGTGTCGGCAAGACCGTCGCCATGCTCGCCGAGGGTGCCCGACGGGCGGCCCGAGGGACCGATGTCGTCGTCGCCCTGTGCGAAACCCACGGTCGGACGCACACCGAGCTCATGCTCGAGGGCCTCGAGGTCGTGCCGCGCCGCCGGTTGGAGCATCGGGGATCGACTTTCGAGGAGATGGACGTCGATGCCGTCATCGCCCGGCGCCCCAAGGTCGCCCTCGTCGACGAACTCGCCCACACCAACGCCCCTGGCGCTCGCCACGAGAAGCGCTGGGAGGACCTTGAGGACCTGCTCGCCGCCGGAATCGACGTCATCTCGACAGTCAACATTCAGCACCTGGAATCCCTCAACGATGTCGTTTCCGCGATCACCGGCATCACCCAACAGGAGACGGTGCCCGACCAGGTCGTGCGCGCCGCCGACCAGATCGAGCTCGTCGACATGTCGCCCGAGGCGTTGCGGCGCCGGATGGCCCACGGCAACATCTACAAGGCGGCGAAGATCGACGCCGCCTTGTCGAAGTACTTCCGGGTCGGCAACCTCGGCGCCTTGCGTGAGCTCGCCTTGCTTTGGCTCGCCGACCGGGTCGATGAAGCCGTCGAAAGCTACCGGGACGACCACGGCATCACGGGAAGCTGGCCCACCCGGGAGCGGGTCATTGTTGCCGTCTCCGGGGGGCCCGAGGGTGCCGGGCTTTTGCGCCGCGGCGCTCGCACCTCCACGCGCGGCGCCGGCGGTGACCTGCACGCCGTGTATGTCGCGCGCGCCGATGGGCTCGCCGGGCCGTCGGTCCCCGAAATCGCCCACCTGCGCACGCTCACCGAGGAACTTGGCGGCACCTTCCACACGGTGACGGGCAACGACGCGGCCGCGGCCGTGTTGGATTTCGCTCGCGCGCTCAACGCGACCCAGGTCATCGTCGGGGCCAGCCGGCGCCCGCCGTGGCGACGGCTCCTGCGGGCGGGCACCAGCGAGACGGTGATCGCCGGCTCGGGAGACATTGACGTCCTCGTCGTCACGCATCCCAACACCGGCCACACCGGGTCGGGTCACCAGGCGAGGCCTTTGTCCGCGCGTCGGGTACGCCTCGGTGGCCTGCTTGCCGCCCTCGTCCCCGCCCTGCTCACGGCGGTGATCGGTCTCGTCGCCCCCGCGATTGGTCTTCCCCTCATCGTCCTCGTCTACCTCCTCGTGACGGTCGGGGTCGCTCTCGTCGGAGGGTTGGGGCCTGCCGTCGCCGCTGCGGTCTTTTCCTCACTGCTCATCAACTGGTTCTTCACGCCGCCGGTGCACACCCTCACCATCGCCGATCCGGAGCACGCGATTGCCCTGCTCGTCTTCGTGGCGATTGCTGTCGCCGTCGCGAGCGTCGTCAACGGCAGTGCCCGCCGGGCGGCCGCCGCCCTCGAGGCGCAGCAGGAGTCCGCCGCCCTCGCCGAGCTCACCCACACCCTCCTCGGATCCACCGACCAAATGGCGCTGCTGCTGCGCCGGGCCGTCGACATGTTCGGCGCCGAGGCCGCCGCGGTGGTTCGTCGCGCCACGAAGGCGGAACCGCAGGCGGTCATCGAGGCCACCGAGGGATTCGCCGACTCGGGCTTCTCGGGTCTCTCGGGTGTCTCAGGCACGTTGGGCGTCTCGGGTATGTCCGGTCGCTCGGGTGTCTCCGGTCCGTCGGGCATATCGACGCGGGAGGCCGCGGACGATCAGC
>CAZACX010000006.1:44227-48687 GCA_964483685.1 uncultured Intrasporangiaceae bacterium | reverse complement strand
TCGGGTGTCTCCGGTCCGTCGGGCATATCGACGCGGGAGGCCGCGGACGATCAGCATGATCTTGTCCTCGTCGGGCCGCCCCTGCCCGCTGACCGCCAACGCCTGTTCGCGGCATACGCCGTCCATGCGGGGGCGATCTTGCACCGCCGCTCGCTGCGACGCTCCGCGAGCGACGTCGAATCACTGGCGCGGGACAACCGGGCACGAACCGCCCTGTTGTCGGCGGTCTCGCATGACCTGCGCACCCCGTTGGCGTCGATCAAGGCCGCTATCGGGAGTTTGCGCAGCACCGAGGTGCGCTTCTCCGCCGAGGACGAAGCCGAGCTGGAGAGCATCATCGAGGAGTCTGCCGACCGACTCGAGGCGCTCATCGGCAACCTGCTCGACATGTCCCGGCTTCAGGCGGGCGCCCTCGTCGCGCGGGCCGGGCCCGTCGACCTCGGCGAAGCGATACCGCAAGTGGTGCACACCCTCGCGGACCCGCGACGGGTGGAGTGGGAACTCGCCCAGGATGCCCGCTCGGTCTGCGCGGACGCCGGGCTCCTCGATCGGGTCCTCGGCAACACTCTCGAGAACGCGCTTCGTCACGCCCCGGACGGGTCGCCGGTGCGCGTTGCCTCCAGCCGCATCGGGGACCATGTGGAAGTGCGCGTCGTCGATGCCGGTCCGGGGGTCGGGGAACTCCTTCGCGAGCGCATGTTCGTTCCGTTCCAGCGGCTCGGGGACGCGCCCGCCGGGGATGGCGTCGGCCTCGGGTTGGCCGTTGCCCGGGGCTTGACCGAAGCGATGAGTGGCACGATCGAAGCCGAGGACACCCCTGGCGGCGGGCTCACCATGGTCATCACGTTGCCGGCCCAGTGCGCACCGGAGCTCCCCCTCCCCGCCGCCGACGCGGCCAGCGACCCGACCATCGACGCGACCAGGGTCCCGGCCATCGACCCGATCATCGACGCGGCCAGCGACCCGACCGCCGACGCGAGCAGTGCCCCCGCCCCTGCCGGAATCTCCGGCGACATCGCGGCACGTCCGACGGCTGCGAACCTTCCATGAGCGGGCGAATCCTCGTCGTTGATGACGAAGTAGCCATCCAGCGGACCCTGCGGATCAACCTGCGCGCGCGCGGATACGAGGTCGAAACCGTCGGGTGCGGTCGGGATGCCCTCGCGGCGGTCGCCGAGTCCCCGCCGGACCTCATCATCCTCGACCTCGGTCTGCCCGATATCGACGGCGTGGAGGTGCTGCGTCGGCTCCGGGCGACCTCGGCTGTCCAGGTCATCGTTTTGTCCGCCCGACACCAGTCCGATGACAAGGTCGAAGCCCTCGATGAGGGAGCTGATGACTTCGTGACCAAACCATTCGGCGCCGACGAACTGATGGCGCGCGTGCGTGTGGCTATGCGCCGGACACCGACCGACGTGCTCGCCGCGACCGCGACCTTTGAGTGCGACGATTTTCGCCTCGACTTCGCCGCGTCGACCGCGACGGTCACCCGCACCGGACAGGCCGAGGTGCACCTGACGCCGACCGAGTGGCGACTGCTCGCCGAGCTCGCCAGGCAACCCGACCGCCTCGTCTCTCACCAGGCCCTACTCAAGGCGGTCTGGGGGCCGAGCTACGGTCGAGAATCCAACTACCTGCGGGTCTACGCCAACCAGATTCGCCGCAAGCTGGAGCCGGACCCGTCACACCCCCGGCATCTGCTCACCGAGCCCGGTCTGGGATATCGACTCACGGCGTGACAGGCAAGGCCTGCCTCCTGACCAACATTGACCACTTGTCCTCCAAAAGAGGGACATCATGTCCCCCGGATGCGGGACATGATGGCTCCGTCCAAATGGGCCACGCACGGCTAATCTCACCCACATGACCCTTAGAAAGCGTGCCCCATCCATCCTTGCTGGCCTCGCGTTGGTCGCCGCGCTCCCGATCGGCGCAGCGCATTCCAGTGCAGCTCCTGCGGTCGGCAACAAGGCGTCCTATTCTCCGGACGTGTCCTCGAACGGGCGGTTTATCGTGTTCGCTTCGGACGCCACGAATCTCGTGACCGGCGATACAAACGGGAAACGGGACATCTTCATCCGGGACACGGTGACGAGAAAGACCAAGCTCGTGTCAAAGGCAGGGGCGAAGCTCGCGAACTTCAACAGTTTCCAACCGGTGGTCTCCGACGATGGCCGCTTCGTCGCGTACCTCTCGGACGCGACGAACCTGGTCCCCAATGACACGAACGGCGTGACCGATGCGTTCCGCACAGACCTGACCACGGGAGCTACCGTGCGGGTCAGCGTGTCCACGGCGGGCGTTCAGGCCAACGGTGTCACGGACGGGATCGATATGAGCGCCAACGGGTCGGCCATCGCATTCTCGAGCACCGCAACGAACCTCGCGTCGACAGGCGGATCATCCCGAAATGTCTTCCTGCGTGACCAAGTGTCAATCCCGACGACGCGCCTGATCGGCCCGGGTGACTGGCCCTCAGTGTCACCCAACGGGAAATTCGTGTCGACGCGAGAGGGCCATTGGAGTCGGTCCAGTGCAAGTTACACGCCATATTCGATGCTCGATCTCAAAGTAAGTAACGCAGGCCCCAGCGGGAGGTATTACGAGGGAAGGGAAACCCGATATTACCTGGAGGTGACGGCGTTACCCGCATCGCGGTCGTTCACTTGGAGTGGTTACGGTCAATCTTTCCAACTGATCAACTTTGACTTGTCCACGTGGGGGGCCGTTGTTCTGTTTCAAGAACCCGAATACGAGGCGGACCCCAACTCACAACCACTCGTTGTGGTCGATGCGACCGGAGTCCTGTACCGGAAGTCGGTCGCAATCAGGGAGGGACATTTCGCGATGGCAAGCAGCGCGAAGCATGTGGCCTATGCGCTGAAGACCGGCCAGGTCGTCCTCTGGACTCTCGCGTCGGGCGCCACTCAGACCGTGAGTGTCAGCAACGGCTGAGGTCTTGACCGCACGGTTGCCCAGGTGCGCGTCCTACGCACCCTGGGCAACGCGGCATACCCGCCGTCAATGATGGTGTGCGGTCGGTGGGCCGAAGCCGTCCCCACTCGGCGACATCGGCGGGTCCTCCAACAGCGAGGGCGGGGGCACCGGCGGAGCGGCCGCGCTGAGCGGGTCGTCGTTGGCGGGCAGCGGACCCAGGCGGGCCAGGAACCGCTGCGCGAGCGCAGTCGCCGGGTGCAATCCCGCCGCCGCGACCACGGCGATGGCGCCGATGATGAGCCAGCCCACGCTGCCCCAGGTCATCGCGAGGAACGTGTACAGGCCCGGCGCCCACACCCGGCCGAGGGTGCCGGTCAGTTCGGCCGCACCTTGGTACTCGCCGCGTCGCCGGGGGTCCATGAGTTCGGCTTCGAAGGACCAGGACGCCGCCGAAAGGTAAAGCTCGGCGCCGGTGACCGTGACGTGACCGAGCCAGACGAGGGCGATGGTGATCCAGCCGACCGAGTCGTGCGTCGCCAACGTGATCAGACACGAGACAACGAAGAACGTCGTCGAGATTCGGATCGCCCGCAGCGCCGTCGGGACGTCTCGGACTCCGCGAGCGGCAACCATCGGCAAGAAGATGCACATCACCGTGTTCGTGCCAAAGAGGAACGCGAGCAGCACCCGGGGCGCGTCGGTCTTCTCGACGAGCCACAGCGGGATAACGATGTTGAGGAGCACCTGGTTCGTCCACAGGACGCCGCCAAAGAAGTTGGTGAGCAACCAGCCGACGTTGCGCAGGGGCCCCGGGCCGGGCACCTTGACCGCCCGATCCTGCGGCGTCCGTTCGTCGTGGGGCGCGTTCGGCAGCCGTCGAATCGCGACCGCGTTGGCGAAGAACGCCATCGTCGTCACCCAAGGCAGCCACTGCAGGACGTCGTTCGACTCGAACGCCAGCGCAGTACCCCCCAGGAGCGACCCGATCGTGAACCCCACGTTGAGCGCGGAATACATGTACGCCCGCGACCGCACGCGTTCATCGGGCGGCAAGACGTCAATCGTGTATGCCGCGTGCGCCGCGCCGCCGAGGGACCCCATGATCTCCATGTAGATCGCCATCGCGACATACCCGCGGAAGCCGTCGATCCACGGCCACATCGCGAACCCACACGCTTGGGTGAATGCGCTCAGGGCCCACATCCGCTTTGGTCCGAACCGGTCGACCATCTGCCCAGCAGGCACCGCACCAAGGAAGGCGGCGAGCCCGGCGATGGTCAGGCCGAGCCCGACTTGGGCTGCGCTCAGGCCGACGACCTGAGTGAAGAAGACCGCCGACCCCGTCATGAACGTGCCGTCGCCGAGCGCAAAGAGCAAGGATTGGCCCGCTAGCCGACCGGCCAACGGCGACGGCGGGCGCGGGAGGAGACGGCCGACGAAGGACCCGATACGCACCGACATGGGGATCGAGTCTGGCAGCGATTTCGCCGATTGTCGCCCCGATAATCACTCAGGCGCTCGGG
>CAZACX010000006.1:33742-44127 GCA_964483685.1 uncultured Intrasporangiaceae bacterium | reverse complement strand
GCTGGCGACGGTGGCGCGGTTGGCGGCGATGGGGCGAGACCGGACAATTGGTGGGTGAGCGCCACTGGACAGAGCCGCGAGATCCTCCGGCTCGCGGTGCCAGCCTTCCTCGCGCTCGTCGCCGAACCGCTCTTCCTCCTCACCGACTCCGCGATCGTCGGTCACCTCGGCACCGAACCCCTGGCCGGCCTCGGCATCGCGAGCGCCATCCTGCTCACCGCCGCGAACATCTTCGTCTTCCTCGCCTATGGCACGACCTCGGTGGTCGCGCGCCAGGTCGGCGCGGGTTCGACCCGAGGTGCCCTCGAGGCGGGCATCGACGGCACCTGGCTCGCCGTCATCCTCGGCACCCTCACTGCCGTCGGGGTCGCATGCGGCGCCGCACCGCTGTGCCGCGCGTTCGGTGCCTCCGACGCGACCGCCGAACAAGCGGTGACCTACCTGCGAATTGCCGCCCTCGGCATACCGGCCATGCTCCTGATCTTGGCCTGTACCGGGGTGCTTCGCGGCCTGCAGGACACCCGCACCCCGATGATCGCCGCCGCCGCAGGATTCGGCTCAAACATTGTGCTCAACGTGGTGTTTGTCTACGGATTTGGTTGGGGGATAGCGGGTTCCGCGATCGGGACCGTCCTCGCACAGACGGCGATGGCGGTCGGTCTCGTCCTCGTCCTGCTCCGGTATGCCGCGCGCACGGGTGCCGCTCGACGCCCCCACCCGCGGCGGGTCCTCGCCGCGGCGATCGGCGGCGTGCCGTTGCTCGTGCGCACCCTCGCACTGCGGGCCGTTCTCGTCGTGACGACGTGGGTGGCGGCCGGGATCGGAGATGTCCCCCTCGCCGCGTACCAAGTCAGCGCGACGATCTGGACGTTCCTCGCGTTCGCGCTCGACGCGATCGCCATCGCCGCGCAGGCGCTGACCGGCAAGGCCCTCGGCGCCGGGGATGCGGCGGGCGCTCGGGCGGCCACGACGTTGATGGTTCGGTGGGGGCTCATCTCCGGGGCGGTCCTCGGTGCCCTCGTGCTCGCCCTCCATCGGGTGTTGCCGCCGCTCTTCACCGGGGACCCCGAGGTGCGCTCGGCGATCGCCGCGGCCCTCATCGTCGTCGCCCTGGGCCAGCCGCTGTCGGGATTCGTGTTCGTTGTCGACGGCGTGCTCATCGGCGCGGGGGACGCCCGGTGGCTGGCGAGGGCAATGGTCCTCGTCCTCGTTGCCTACGTGCCGATCGTTCTCGTCGTGCGCGAGGCGCTCCCTGCCGATGCGAGCGCGCCCACAGCGATGATGTGGCTGTGGGTGGCGTTCACCGCGTTCATGGCGATCCGGGCGGCGTTCTTCTGGTGGCGGGTGCGCACCGACCACTGGCTCGTCCTCGGCGCCACCCGGTAAACCGCCCCTGCGCCTCCCCACCGGCGGCAGCTCCTGCGCCACCCGGTAGTCGGCCCCGCCGCGGCGGTTGCTTCCTGCGGCGAGATCCCGGCCTCGCTCACGCAACCCCGGTCGCGGCCTCCCGGCGCGGGTCGCCCGCGGCATACAGCACCCCCGTGGCACTGCGCGCGGCCCCGCCAACTCCACCGAAGAACATCGCCTGTGGCGCATGCGCGTTGCCGGGCATGTGCAGGTGGGTCAAGGCGGCTTCCAGGTCCGGGTCCGGCTCGAACTCGACCCGCGTTGGCATCCCCTTGGCGACACGCACGTGGGCGCGCGGCGCGGCAATCGCTTCGCCAAGTTCCTCCCCGCCAAGGCAGTGCCGGGTAAGCACCTGCATCAGTGCGGTCGTGATCCGGTCCGCCCCGGGCGAGCCGATCGCGAGGACCTCACCGTTCGCGCGGCGGGCCACCGAGGGCGCCATGTTGGACGCAAGCCGGGTGCCCGGGGGCAGGACGTGCAACCCGAGACGGTTGAGTTCGGGCTCGCCGAGGCAGTTGTTGAGCATCAGCCCGGTGCCGGGAATCGTTGCGCCAGAGGAGTATCCGCTGGACGCCGTGATGGAGCAGGCGAGGCCGTCGCTGTCGACCGTCGAGATGTGTGCCGTCGACGCGGAGGTCGACAGGCCGGCCAGACCTTGGCGTCGCACCTCCTCCAGCAGCCGGTAGCCGTCCTCCTCCAGATCAGGCGAGAAGTCATGGACCTCGGTGCGGTAGGTGAGCACCTGGCGCTGCACCTCGATCACGTCGACCCAGCGGGTGTGGCCGCGCCGGATCAACTCACCGAGCATGACGGCGAGCATTGGCCCACCGACGGACGGCGGCGGGTTCGTCGCGAGGTCCCAGTCGCCGACGGCCACACGCAGGGAAGGGCGGCTGACTGCGGCGTATGCCGCGAGGTCGGCTTCCGTGATCAGCCCTCCTCGGGCCCTCGCGTCGGAGGCGAGGGCGCGGCCAATCTCGCCGGTATATACCTCAGCGGCGCCGCGCTCGGCGATCTGGTGCAGGCTCGCGGCGAGGTCATGGTCAACGATGTGATCGCCGGCTTCGAATGGGGAACCGTCCGCACGTCGCAACGCCCGGCGCGTCTCGGGGTCCCAGGCAAAGAGTGAATCGGTGGTGAGGGCGAGGTAGCTCGCTGCGGCAGAACCCAATCGGAATCCGTCCCGGGCCACCTTGATCGCCGGGGCGAGGTTCTCGGCCCACGCGCCGGCGCCATACCGCTCGTGCGCCAGACCCAGGGCGGCGAACGCGCCCGGCAACCCCACGGAACCGTGGCCGGCATAGACCGTCACCCCGCCGCCGTAGTTGAGGTGGAACTCAAGGAGTCCCTCGCCGAACCGCTCCTGGGGGAGACCGCGACCCGGCATCTCGACGTTGCCGTCGATCGTCACCGGATCGGCGCCAGCGGGCCAGATCGTCAGGTAGGCGCCGCCCATCGGGCTGACGACGCCGGGTTCCGTCGACATTGCGACGACCATGCTGGCGATGGCCGCATCGACAGCATTGCCGCCGAGGCGGACGGCGGTGAGGGCGGCGTCGACGGCAAGCGGGCCCGTGGCGGCGACGGCGACATGACGAGGCATGTCCCGATTCTGACGTATGCCGACCCCGCGACCCCGCGACCCGGCGGCCCCACGTCGCCACCTTCGCCTCCCTTGGCGCAAAGGTGAGGGCGCCGCGCGGACCAAATGGTTCGCAGCGGCGCCCTCAGCGCAAAACGACGTCAGCCAGCGACGACGTCAAGCTTGACCGAAGCCGAAACCTCGGGGTGCAGGCGAACCAGCGCGGTGTGCGCGCCGACAGCCTTGATGGGGGTCGGGATTTCGATCTTGCGGCGGTCCAGGTCGGGTCCACCGGCGGCCTTGACGGCTGCGGCGACATCGGCCGGGGACACGGCACCAAAGAGTCGGCCACCAGCGCCAGCATGTGCCGCCACGGTTACCGCCTTGGATTCGAGGTTGCCCTTGATCGACTTGGCTTCGTCGAGCGTCTTGATCGCTCGGGCGGCGCGGCCCTTGGCGATCGCATCGATTTGCTTCTGAGCTCCGGCCGTCCACGCCGTGGCAAGGCCGCGACGGAAAAGGAAGTTGCGGGCATACCCGGGCTTGACGTCGATGACATCGCCGGCCGAACCGAGGCCGGTGACCTCGTGGGTGAGAATGACCTTCATTTCGTCAGTTCGTCCTGTCCTTGAGGCAATCAGCGCGCGCTGCTGGAGTAAGGCAGCAGCGCCATCTCGCGGGCGTTCTTCACGGCCAGGGCAATGAGACGCTGCTCCTGCACCGACACACCGGTCACGCGGCGCGCGCGGATCTTGCCGCGGTCGGAGATGAACTTGCGCAGCAACTGGGCGTCCTTGTAGTCGATGTTCTCGATCTTCGCGGACTTGAGGGGGTTGGCCTTTTTCTTCGGCCGACGCACAACGGGCTTCGCCATCGTGGTGCTCTCCTTAGTTGGGGGTGAGAGCCCGAGCAACGCTCGGGATGGGTGAGGAATTGGTAAGAGTTAGAACGGGGGTTCGTCGTACTGCGGGGCACTGCCCCAGGTGTTCGGGCCGCCTTGACCCTGCTGACCGCCACCAGCGCCGCCAGCGTTGCCGCCGCCCGAGGGGCCGCCCTGCGCGGAAGCGCCCGAGTTGCCCCAGCCACCGCCACCGCCACCGGAAGCCTGGCCACCCGAGGATGCGCCACCCGTCGGGGGACCGCTTGACCACGGGTCTTCTTGGCCGCCGCCGCCAGCGTTGCCGCCGCCGAAGTTGCCGCCGCCACGCTGAGTCTTGTTGACCTTGGCAGTGGCGTAGCGCAGCGAGGGGCCAACCTCATCGACATCCATCTCGACGACCGTGCGCTTCTCGCCTTCCTTTGTCTCGTACGAGCGCGACTTCAGTCGGCCCGTCACGACGACTCGGGTGCCACGGTGCAGGCTTTCAGCGACATTTTCGGCCGCCTCACGCCACACCGAGCAGCGCATAAAGAGGGTCTCCCCGTCTTTCCACTCGTTGCTCTGCCGGTCGAACGTGCGCGGCGTGCTCGCCACGGTGAAGTTCGCCACGGCCGCACCCGAGGGGGTGAAGCGCAACTCCGGGTCCCCGGTGAGGTTTCCGACCACGGTGAGGGTGGTTTCACCAGCCATGTCGGTTCCTTCCCTTTAGCAGGATTGTGATGAGGTGACTCGAGGCGACGATCAGGCGTCGGCGCGCAGGAGTTTGGTGCGCATGATCAGCTCGGAAAGACCGAGTTGACGATCGAGCTCCTTAGCCGTGGCCGGCTCGGACGTGAAGAGCACGACGGCATACGTGCCTTCGTCCTTCTTCTTGATTTGGTAAGCCAGACGACGGCGTCCCCACTGATCGACCTTGTCGACAGTGCCGCCGTCCTTCTTGATGACACCGAGGAACTTGTCGAGCGTCGGGGCTACCTGACGGTCGTCGAGCTCGGGGTCGAGGATGACCATGAGTTCGTATTGACGCATGCTGAAAACCCGCCTCCTTTGGTCTGAAAGCGGTCACGGTCCTTCCGTGACAGGAGGGTTGTCATGCTCCCGAGGGTGACCGGACATCTGCACGGCCCTCGGGGACTGCCCCAGGGTAACGGTTCCCGGCGTGGGCAACCAATCGTTGTCCACAGGGCTGCGCGGGTCGTTCCCGCCTGGCGCCTTCTGGCTGGACTCCCACACCCGCCACACGAGATAGCTGATCCCCGCCAGCCGCACGAGGAGGAAGACGGCATACCAAGGGCCTGGGAGGGCGCGATCCGCGTGGGTGAGGGCACCGACATACAGCCAAATGGCGATGAAGTGGGCGAGTTCGGTTCCCACCCAAATCAGGTGATCGCGCCAGCGCACACCCGCCGCCGCGGCGAGCGGTAGCAGCCAAAGGGAGGCCTGCACGGGCACGGCCTTGGCCGTCATCATCGCCACCGCGACGACGACAAAACTGACCTGCGCCCACGTCGCCGGCCGCACCGCATCCCGCGCAAAGATCCAGCCAAGCATGAGCGCCACGGTGATCCCAATGACCGCGAGCACCGTCACCGACCAGCTCGGCAACTCATAGGTCCCGATCGTCGGGAACAGCCACGGCGAGCCATAACCGGCCTTCGCCTGCCACCAGCTCGTGTAGCTCGCGGTGAACGCGCCCGGTTGAATTGCCAAGAAGACGAGCGCGTATGCCGTGGCACTCGCCAGTGCGGCGCCGGCCACCCACACCGCGGCGCGGAGGCGGTCGCTGCGCACCGACGCGAGGAGCAGGGCGAGGACGACGAGGACGACATAGCCTCTGGTGAGCGCGCCGAGCCCCAGGAAAATGCCCGTGACAACCAGTCGTTCGCGTTTCCACGCGAGCATCGCGCCCGCAACGAGGGCCACAGCGAGCGCATCCGAGCTCAACAGGGCAGCCAGGACGATGATCGGCGACAGCGCGACCTGGGCGGCGGCTTGCAGGTCGTCGGGGATCAGGTGGGCGGTGCACCACACCGTGACCACAAGGAGCACGGTGGCGAGGGCCACCCAGTACAGGAAGTACCACCGCGACTGGTCGAGGGCGCTCCCGGCGGGGACCAGCCCGCCGAGGGCGCTCATCACCGTGCCCGCAAACACGGGCTGATCGAGAGTGACCGACCCGGCAACGTAGCCGGAAAGGCCGCCATCGAGGTGACCGATGGCGTATTGCGCGGGCAGGTCAGAGAAGCACGCGCGGAAGAACTGGCTGTCCCCAAGCCAGCCAAAGCGCACGCAATGCTCCCGTTGGAACACCGCGGCCGCCATCGGGACACTGACCAGGGCCATGAGCTGAGCGACGACGAGGCGCCACCAGCCCACCGGGTTGACGTGTCGACCGACGCGCCCACCAATCACCTCCGCGGCTCCGCCCGGCAACACGTCCGGGCGGGTCGACGGTGCAGGCGACGTCGCCACGGTTAGGGAGTCCCGAGGGTGGTGCCCGTCGGGGCCGGAGTCGCCGGCACGATCGGTGGACTGGATGAGGTCGTCCCCGGCGGGGTGGTCGACGTCGTGCCCGGCGAGGTCGTTGAGGTGGGTGGCGTGGTCGAGGTCGTTGAGGTGGGTGGCGTCGTCGAGGTCGTCGTCGTCGAGGTCGTCGTGGACGTGGTGGTGCTCGAGCTTGTTGACGTGCTCGTTGCACTGGTCGTCGACGTCGTGCTCGAGGTCGTGCCACTCGAGGAACTCGTGGACGCGGGCGGCGGCGGCTGCGGCGGCGGCGGGCCAGGATTCGGCCTGGTCACGACGGTCGGGATCCCCCCACCCGAATTGCCCGCAGGGGGCAGCGGCATGACGGGCTGGCCTTGCAGGGCCCCCTGCATGAAGGCGGTCCAAATTGCCACCGGCACCGTCCCACCGGTGAGCTCGCCGACGCCGGGGATGCCGTTCATCTGGTTCCCAGGGACCAGGGAGCCGTCCCCGCGGTACATCCCGACCGCCGTTGAGAGCTGGCCAGGGGTGAAACCGTCGAACCACGCCGAGTAGTTGTCCGTGGTGGTTCCGGTCTTCCCGGCCGCCGGGCGTCCGAGAGACAGGGTCCCCGCGCCGGTTCCGCCAGGCTGGGTGACCGCGTGCATGGCCTGGATCGCATCCCGCATGACCGCCGCCTCAAACACCTGTTTGACGTTGGGCTTCGCCTTATAGGTCAGGTCGAGTGCGCCGGTGGCCGTCATGCTCGCGATGACGTAGGGGGTGGACCGTTTGCCTTCCGCGGCGATGGTCGCATACGCGTTGGCCTGGTCGAGGACCGAGACCAGGTCGGTGCCGAAGACGTTGGCGTAATTGGCGCCCAGATCCGACTGGGGAGGCATGGGCTTAAGTCCGGCCTTCGTGGCCGCTTCCTTGGTGAGCTTCGGGGTCACTTCGATGTTGAGCCGGGCGAAGTACGTGTTCGCCGACAGTGCGGTCGCCCGGGTCATGTCGAGCACCCCGTAGCTGTGGTTGGCGAAGTTGACGACCTGACCGGCCGCCGCCTCGGGCGACGCCCCCGCCTCGCCGCTCTTGAACTCGGTGAAGTACTGCGGCGAGTGCGCACTGAACCAGGTCGACAGGGGCAGGCCGCGCTCCAAGGCGGCGATCAACGTCCATACCTTGTAGGTGGACCCGGCCTGAAGCCCGGCCCGGGTGGCGGTGTTGTAGAAGCCCAACTCTCCCGTGGCGTACCTCGGGCCGCCATAGAGCGCCCTGATCGCGCCGTCGCCGGGGACAACGGCGGCGAGGCCGACGCGCAGCGGCTCCCCGGAGGTCACGACGGGCGTGTGCGCCGTGACCGCCGCGAGGGCCGAGTCCTGGGCCCGCTTGTCGATCGTCGTGACGATCCGGAAGCCGCCGGCCTCAATGTCGGCCTCGGTCAGCTTGAGCTTGCTCATCAGCTCGGCTTTGACCATTTCGACGACGAAGCCGTTAGGTCCACTCGCCCCGGTGCGCGTCCTGATGGGCCGGACCTCGGGAAAGGTCAACGACGCGCGCGCGGATGCCGTGAGCCAGCCCGAGTCGACCATCCCGTCGAGAACGTAAACCCAGCGCTCCTTCACGAGGGCGAGTTGCTCCGGCCCAAGGCCAGGGTCGTAGAGCGAGGGCCCGCGAATGACCGAGGCAAGCACGGCCCCTTGGGCGACATCGAGGTTCTCGACGCCGGTGCCGAAATAGGCCTGGGCAGCCGTTTGAATGCCGTCGGCGCCGCGACCAAAGTAGATCGTGTTGAGGTAACTCTCCAGGATGCGGTCCTTGGGTAGCTCCTTGTCGATCTTGATGGAGATGAGGATTTCCTTGGCTTTGCGGGTGACCGTGCGGTCCTGCGTGAGGAAGTAGTTCTTCACGTACTGCTGGGTAATCGTGGATCCGCCCTGCTGCGGTCCGCCCTTGAGGCCCACCCACACTGAACGGGCGATGCCCTTCGGCGAGATCCCGTTGTTGCGGTAGAACGATCTGTCCTCGGCCGCCAAGAATGCGTACTGGACCGGCTTAGGCACCCGGTTGATCGGCACGATCTGTCGGTTGACCTCGGCGAACGTGTCGAGCACCGTCTTGCCGTCGGAGTAGTAGATCGTCGAGCGCTGTTGCAGGGCGCGCCCGTTCGGCTCGGGGATCGACGTCAGCGTGTAGGCGATGAACAGGCCGATTCCACCAAGAACTCCCAGCGCCAGCAGGGACCAGAGCGAACGCCGCAGCCAGCGGCGCGCCCACGAGGTGCGCCGCCGCGACAGGGAGCGGCGGGTAATCGGCGGTGCTTCGGCGGTCATACCACTTCTTTGGTCGGTTCTTTGGTCAGGGAAATCGGTGGCGAGCGGCGCCAACTTGGGTCGGGCACGTTCGGCCGTCAGTCATTATGACCGCTGCGCCTGGCTCGGGCTGGGCGCGCGGCACGCCGTCCCAGGGAGTGCCTCAGCTGTTCTGGGGGAATCCCAGGTTGAGTCCGCCATGCGACGGATCGAGCCAACGCGAGGTGACCACCTTGCCGCGCGTGAAGAAGTGGACGCCCTCCATCCCGTGCGCGTGCGCGTCGCCGAACAGGGAGTTCTTCCAGCCTCCGAACGAGAAATAGGCCATCGGGACCGGAATCGGCACGTTGATGCCCACCATCCCCACCTCCACCTCATGCTGGAACCGCCGCGCCGCCCCGCCATCGTTCGTGAAGATCGCCGTGCCATTTCCATAGGGATTGGCGTTGATCAAAGCCAGCCCCTCGTCATACGAACGCACCCGCACGACCGAGAGGACTGGGCCAAAGATCTCGTCGGTGTAGATCGACATGTCTGTGTCCACGTGGTCGAACAGGGTCGGCGCGAGGAAGAAGCCCGACCCGTCGGCGTCGATATCACCGACCCGACCGTCGACGACGAGCCGTGCCCCGGCCGTGTCTCCCGCCTCGACGTAGGAGAGCACTTTGTCACGGTGGGCCGCGGTGACCAGCGGGCCCATGTCGGTGTCCCGGGTCCCGTCGCCGGTGCGCAGCTTGCCCATCCGGTCGCTGATCTTGGAGACCAGTTCGTCGGCGATGGGCTCGACGGCAATGAGGGCGGAAATCGCCATGCAGCGTTCGCCGGCCGACCCGAACCCGGCGTTGACGGCGGCATCCGCGGCGAGATCGAGGTCGGCGTCGGGCAGCACGAGCATGTGGTTCTTGGCGCCCCCGAGCGCCTGGACGCGTTTGCCGTGCGCGGTCGCCGTTTCGTACACGTACTTCGCGATGGGTGTCGAGCCGACGAAGGAGACCGACTTGACGAGGGGATGGGTCAGCAGCGCGTCGACGGCTTCCTTGTCGCCGTGCACAACATTCATCACCCCCGGAGGCAACCCCGCCTCGGCCCAGAGGGCGGCGACCGCGTTGACCGCAGACGGGTCCTTCTCGGACGGCTTGATGACGACGGCGTTCCCGCAGGCAATGGCGATTGGGACAAACCACAGCGGCACCATTGCGGGGAAGTTGAACGGCGAGATCACCGCCGTGACACCGAGCGACTGCCGGATCGAATAAACATCGACGTTGGTGGAGACGTTTTCGCTGAACCCGCCCTTAAGCAAATGCGGTATGCCGCAGGCGAACTCGGCGACCTCTAGGCCCCGGGTGACCTCGCCGAGCGCGTCGGAGAGCACCTTCCCGTGTTCGTGGGTGATGAGGGCAGCGATCTCGCCCTTGCGGGCGTTGAGCAGCTCCCGAAAGGCAAACAGCACCTGGGTTCGACGCGCGAGGGAGGCCCGGCCCCACTCGAGCCACGCCGCATGCGCGCCCTCGACAATCTGCGCGACCAGCGGGGCCGACGCGAAGTCGACGACTCCGGTCACCTCTCCGGTCGCCGGGTTGAAGACCTCGCCATGCCGTTGGGCGGTGCCCTGCCAGGGGGCCCCGCCGATGAGGTGGGTGATGCGGGTCGGGTTGCTCACAGGGCGCTCCTCGAGGTGACGGTTTCGACGGCCGGACGTGCGGGTGTGACGGCAGTATGCCGCGCCCGCGCCTGCGCC
>CAZACX010000006.1:13837-33642 GCA_964483685.1 uncultured Intrasporangiaceae bacterium | reverse complement strand
TTCGACGGCCGGACGTGCGGGTGTGACGGCAGTATGCCGCGCCCGCGCCTGCGCCGCCGCGATGTGACAAACGTGGGCCCATGACCTAACGTGTCGATGTATCTCACCGATATATCGAAGGAGGCGCGTGCGATGACCAGACGTCAGCAACTGCTCGACTTCGCCATCCTCGGCCTCCTGCATGACGCGCCCATGCATGGCTACGAGTTGCGCAAGCACCTCAACTTGACCATGGGCGTTTTCCGGGCGCTGTCTTACGGGACGCTCTACCCGGCCCTTCGGGGTCTGGTGGCCGGTGGCTCCATCACGGAGTCGACCGACGCGGGCGCTGTGACCGCAGCAAGCAGGCGCCCCCGGATCGTTTACGAGCTCACCGATCGGGGCGCCGCCCGATTCGACGAACTCGCTAAACAAACCGATCCGACCGTCTATGAAGACGAGCTATTCGAACTGCGGATGGCATTCTTCGGCCGCACTGACGCCGCGGTGCGGTTACGGATTCTGGAGGGGCGCCGGTCCCGCCTTGAACAACGTCTGGCCGACCTGAGGTCGGGAACGACCACGGGTCGCCAAGACTCCTGGACCACCGCGTTGCAACAGCATGGCGAGGAAGCCACCGAGCGTGAAGTGCGCTGGCTCTCCGAGCTGATCGAGGCTGAGCACCACCCCCGAACGAGGCCCGCCTAGGGGCCCCGTACCGCACGCCGCGCCCTCACGCGCGACGGGTGGAACCGCATACCGCGTCATCGATTTGCACAACTCCACAACCACAACCATCACCAAGGAGCAGCACCCATGGGTTCCATCCGCGTCGCCATCGTCGGCGTCGGCAACTGTGCGAGCTCGCTCGTGCAGGGTGTCGAGTACTACAAGGACGCCGACCCGGCGGGCAACGTGCCGGGCCTCATGCACGTGCAGTTCGGCAAGTACCACGTCAACGACGTCGAGTTCGTCGCCGCGTTCGACGTCGATGCCAAGAAGGTCGGATTCGACCTCTCCGAGGCCATTGCCGCGTCAGAGAACAACACGATCAAGTTTGCCGATGTACCCCCGACCGGGGTCATTGTCCAGCGTGGCCACACCCTCGACGGCATCGGCAAGTACTACGGGCTGACCATCGAGGAGTCTGACGCGACGCCGGTCGACGTTGTCGCCATGCTGCGGGACGTCAAGGCCGACGTCCTCGTCTCCTACCTGCCAGTGGGTTCGGAGGTGGCCGACAAGTTCTACGCGCAGTGCGCCATCGACGCGGGCGTCGCCTTCGTCAACGCGCTCCCGGTCTTCATCGCCAGCGACCCCGAGTGGGCGGCGAAGTTCGAGGCGGCCGGTGTGCCGATCATCGGCGACGACATCAAGTCGCAGGTCGGCGCAACGATCACCCACCGCGTCATGGCCAAGCTGTTCGAGGACCGCGGCGTCGTGCTGGATCGCACCTACCAGCTCAACGTCGGCGGCAACATGGACTTCAAGAACATGCTCGAACGCGAACGTCTCGAGTCCAAGAAGATCAGCAAGACCCAGGCGGTGACCTCGAACCTCACCGGACCGCTCGGCGGGAAGATCGCCGACCGCAACGTCCACATCGGCCCGTCCGATTACGTGGCCTGGCTCGATGACCGCAAATGGGCCTACGTTCGCCTTGAGGGTCGGGCGTTCGGCGATGTGCCGCTCAACCTCGAGTACAAGCTTGAGGTCTGGGACTCCCCGAACAGCGCCGGCATCATCATTGACGCGATCCGGGCGGCCAAGATCGCCAAGGACCGCGGCATCGGTGGCGCCCTGCTGTCGGCCAGTTCCTACCTGATGAAGTCCCCGCCGGAGCAGCGCGAGGACACCGAGGGGCGCACCCGCCTCGAGGGCTTCATCGCCGGCACGGAAGCGCGTTAGGCACGAAGACTCGCGGGCCAGACCCGTGGCGTCCCGATCGGGCACCACGTCGGTCGGCCAGCAGGGGTTGCCCACGTGGCAGCCGAACGGCGAGTGGGCGGCATACCGTTGGAAACCCCAACGCGTATGCCGCCCACTCGCCGTTCGCCCCCTGACGCGTGGCAGAGGCTCCGGCCGTTTCAGGTCGACCTCTTGCCGCGCCTCTTGCCGCGCCAGTCGGGCAATCCTGGGGGATCCCGGGCGTCGTGGTCGGACCGATCAGGGAACGATGTATCCCGCCAGCGCCGTTTCCACGCTCTCGGTGACGCTTGCCGTACCGCCGAGAACGACGATGCGCTTCGGCTGCAAGCGCACGAGTTCTGCCGCGATTGAGGCCGGGATGGCGTTGGTATCCACCAGGAGCATCGGGCCCTTGGTCATGCCGGCCACGGGGGCTCCCGAGAGTGCATCCGCGAAGACGCGACCCGAGGCGACATAGGCAACCGGAACGCTGGGCGAGAAGGAGTTCTGACTAATCACTGCCGAGGTGGCGAAGCGGTCAACGCTGGCCCACCGCGCGACGGCACCGAGCGTGTACCGGGTGAGGAAGGAGTACGTCGCCAGGTCGATCGTGCTCTCGCCGCCGAGGACGATGATGTACTTCGGTCGCAGACGCTCGAGCTCTAGCTTGATGACGCCGGGCACGTTGTCGTGCTCGACGAGGAGTGTCGGTCCCGGGGTCATCCCCGCCACCGGTGCTCCTGAGAGCGCATCCGGAAAGACCTCACCGGAGGCGATGTACGCAACCTCCGGACTTGTTGCGAAGTTCAGGGCGCTGATCTTTGCGGACGTCGAGTAGCGGCTCGGACCGGCGATCCGGGTCACCTCACCCGTCGTCAACGGGCGAAGGGCGTTGATGACCGCGCCCGTGATCGTGGTGGTGCCACCGATAACGACGATCTGCTGTGGCTGCAGCCGGGTGAGCTCTGCGACGACCGCCTCCGGGACGCTATCGGGCCGCACGAGCAGCACCGGACCCTGGTCCCGTGCCGCCACCGGCGCCACCGAGAGAGCGTCGGTGTACACCAAACCCGAGGCAATGTACGCCGTGGTCACGCCCGGGAGGAACGCCGCCTTCGAGACGTTTGCGGACGCTTCATAGCGATCAGCCCCCGCCCAGCGCTCGACGGTGCCGGCCTTCGCCGACGCGACCATCCGGGCCGGGCCCTGGGCGGCGGCGGTCCCGGCGAGGGCGGGGGCAACAGCGAGCGTCGCCGCCAGGCCGACCGCGGCGAGGGTGGAACGCCTCGTGGTATTGATTTTCATTAGATGATTTCCTTTTGACGTGGGAGGGCTGGGCAAAAGCCAGCGTAGTTATGGAACGACGAAGTCCCCGAGCTCGGTCTCGACGGACGTGCTGACCGAGGCCGGTCCGCCGAGCACAACGATCCGCTTAGGCTTCAAGCGCTGCAACTCGGTGGCAATCTCGGGCGGGATCGACGTGCCCCGCACCAGCAGAAGCGGGCCGCCGAGTTTGCCGGCGACGGGCGCGCCGCTTAGGGCGTCGCTAAAGACCTCGCCGAAGGCAACGAAAGCGACCGGAACTCGTGGATCGAAAGACTCCGCCGAAATGGCGGCAGAGGCGGCATAACGATCCGCGCCCGCCCAACGCTCGACCCAGGTGCTGGCGTAGTCCGTCAACTCGGTGAGGACGTGGTCCTCAACCGAGCGGGACCCGCCAAGAACGATGATCCGTTTGGGCTCCAGCCGGTCGAGCTCTTCCTTGATCGACATGGGGATGGAGGCGGTGTCCACGAGCAGCATGGGGCCTGGGGCACGCCCGGCGACCGGCGCGCCGGAAAGCGCATCTGCGAACACCCGGCCCGAGCTGACGTAGGCCGTGCCGACACCCGGCGAGAAGGAGGATTGGCTGATCTGCGCCGACGCCTCGAAGCGGTCGCGTCCCATCCAGCGCTCGACCTCGCCGCTGGTGTACGCGGCCAAGGCGCTCTCGATGCCAGCGCTGACGCTGGCTGGTCCACCGAGGAGGACGATCCGCTTGGGCGCGAGGCGGCGCAGCTCGGAGTCGATTGCCGTGGGAATCGCGTCGGGTTTCACGAGCAGCATAGGTCCACCCAATTTGCTGGCCACGGGTGCGCCGGACAAGGCATCGGTATAGATCAGCCCGGAGGCGATGAACGCGACAGCAACCCCCACCGGGTAGGAGCGGGCAGAAATCGCCGCAGACGCTTCATAGCGATCGGCCCCGTCCCACCTCTCGACGCCGCCAACCCGCAGACCACTCGCGGGCGCCGACGCGACTGCCGACGCGGAAAGCACCGGTCCCGCGGCGAGCGCCCCAGCGGCGACCAACGCGAGGATGGTCCGCCTCCTCGATGTGACTGCCTTCATGACTGCTCACTCCCTCATCACCGACGCCGACGACTATCGACGACCCCGAGGGTGAGCCTAACGATTCCTGCTGACAGACTGGCCCTGCAGCCCCCACCGTCCCGGAAGTCGCGCGGGCGCCCGAAAGGACCACACGATGCGTCGTCGACTCGCGGCTCTCCTGCTACGCGCCACCGGGTGGACGGCGGTCGGAGCGGTGCCACGCACCGGAATCCTCGTCGGTGCCCCGCACACCTCGAACTGGGACTTCATCATGATGCTCCTCATCATGTGGCGGGGCGGGGTGATGACCCCTCGGGTGCTCATCAAGGAAGAGCTGTTCCGCGGCCCACTGCGCTGGCTACTACCCCGCCTGGGTGGCATCCCGCTCGACCGGACCAACCCCGGGTCCGTCATTCGCCAGCTCGTCGCCGAGGCGGGAACGGGTGCGCCGTTCCTGCTCATCCTCGCGGCCGAGGGCACCCGCGACAAGGGCGAGTACTGGAAGTCCGGGTTCTGGCGGATCGCCCGGTCGACCGAGCTGCCCATCTCGCTGGCCTTCATCGACGGTCCGACCAAGACGGCGGGTTTCGGTCCGACATTCCGGGCGACCCGGGACGTGGTCGCCGACATGGACAGGGTGCGCGAGTTCTATCGCGACAAGCGCGGCATCCACCCCGAGCTGCGGACCGAACCCCTTCTCCGCGAGGAATTGGCAGCGCGCGGGGACGACATCGCCTGACGGAAGGGAGGCCCTCCGCGTCCGTCAACTGTTGCCCGATGCACGCCCAGGGCCTGGCCGTCCAGGACCACAGCTCATGTCGCTGCCCCACGTCACGGCGCCCACGTCACGGCGCGGACGCGAGCACGTCGATGACGATGACGGTGACGTTGTCGCGGCCACCCGCCGACAGGGCCGCCGCCACGAGCGCGTCCGCCGCATCCTGCGCATTTTCGGCCGTGTCCATCACCCAGTAGATGTCGTCCGCTGTCACTTCGTCGGTGAGCCCGTCGGAACACACGAGCACCCGATCCCCCGGCATGAACTGAGTCCGTTCGTCGGCCACATCGACGTCATCGTCCGCGCCCAACGACCGGGTCACGATGTGGCGCCTGGGATGGGATGCGGCTTCCTCCGGGGTGAGGAGGCCGCGGTCGACGAGCACCTGAACCTCGGAGTGATCGGTGGTCAACTGCCGGATTTCGCCATCGCGGATGAGCAGCACGCGCGAGTCACCGACGTTGACGACAAGCCAATCGCCGTCGGCGAGGCCGACAACGCCCGTCAGTGTCGTGCCCATGCCCTGGCGACCTTGGCCCTGCCCGCCTGTCCGGACCCGACGGTTCGCCTCCCGAACCTGCGCGACCACGAGATCGGGTGCCAGCCTGGCGCCTGCCAGCTCGCTCATCGTCGACACGGCGATGGCGCTGGCCACCTCGCCAGCCGCGTGACCGCCCATACCGTCCGCAATGACATAAACGGGGTCGGCACAGAGCACGGCGTCCTCGTTGCCCGCGCGCACATACCCCGTGTGGGTCGACGACCCAACAACAATCACCGGGTCAATCTCCCACATCAGCAGCGGGCCATGCCTCGGGGGTTTCGCTGACCTCGCCCAAACGTCAGGGAAGCAAAGCCGCGAGGGCCGCCTGCACGTCATAGGAGACAGTCGCCGGTCCGCCCAAGATGACGATCTTGCTCGGTTTGAGGCGGATGATTTCGGCTCGGGTCACCTCGGGCAGACTTGTCGTGTCGACGAGCAGCACTGGGGCGCCCGTCGACCCGGCGACCGGGGCGCCGGACAGCGCGTCGGTATAGACCCGACCGGAGGCGATGTACACCGTGCCGCCGGGGCCGACGTAGTTTTCGAGGGTGATCGCCGTTGACGTGGAGAACCGATCAGGACCCGCCCAGCGGACGACCGAGTCGGCATACGACATCAGGCTCGCCTCAACCGCGGGGGTGATCGTGCTTGGTCCGCCGAGCAAGACAATGCGTCGCGGGGTCAGCCGAAGGAGCTCAAGTTCAATGCTCGACGGCAAGGAATCCGACCTCACCAAGAGGATTGGTCCGGCGCTCTTCCCGGCGACGGGGGCTCCCGACAGAGCGTCAGTGAACACCTCCCCCGAGGCGAGGTAGACCGTGTCAACCGCAGCGGGATAGGAGTTGCGTGAGATGGTCGCTGAGGCGTCGTAACGATCGGCCCCGCTCCAACGCCGCACCAGCCCGGTGGTGAAGGCATCCGCAGCGGTCTCGACAGCGGCGGTCAGGGTGGCCGTCCCGCCGAGCACGACGATCTCTTGGGGTGCCAACCGGCGCAACTCCTCGGCAATCACCGCGGGGATCGCGTCGGTGTCGACAAGCAGGATCGGTCCGTGTCTCATCCCAGCGACGGGCGCCGCCGAAAGGGCGTCGGGGTAGACCCGGCCCGAAGCGATGTAGGCCACGGGCACACCCGCGGGGTAGCTCGCCTTGCTGATCTGCGCGGACGTTGCGAACCGGTCGGGTCCGCTCCACCTCGTCACCTTGCCGAGCGTCGGGTAGCTCAGCTCGACTTGCGCGCTCGTGGTGGTGGCGGCGACCACCCGCAGGGCGAACGACCCATCCGGGCTGCGGAAAGTCTCCCCCGCCTCGAGGCCAGGGTGGCGGTTGGTATCGGCCCCCACCACCGGGCCGGTCGCGTGCAGGTCGACGACATCACGAGACGCAGTTGGGCTGCCGAGCTTCTGGCGATGCAGGGCAACGCCGCCCCCGGGGTCGGTCCGCGTGCCCAATGCGCTCGTGAAGGTCGCATCGTCGATCCACGTGTCCAGCCCAGCGGGGATCCGGTAATCGATCGAGTAGCGGTAGCCACTCAACTCGAACCACACGCCCCGCACCCCAGACGCAGCGCTGAGTGGCGAAAGTGTCACCGTTTGGGTCGCGCCCACCGAAGCCTCGACGTAGGACGACGAGGTGAGGACGCCCAACCCGGCGAGGGTGTCGGCGATCGGGCTGCCAACCTTGCCGTAAGGGTGATCGCTCAAGAAGTCCCAGGGGTTGGTGTAAGGCTGCGAGGAGCAGGTCGACGACAGGGGCACGAGTACCCCGGCGCTGCTGCACACAAGGGATCCGGAGGGGGACACGCCTTGGTTGTGCCCCACCGCGCGCAAGAAGAGGTCGGGGACGAGGAAGTTGTTGGACACGTTGTAGCCATCGCCATACGAGCTCAGACCCAGGGACTCCAGATCGGTCCACGCGCAGGCTGAGTTGTTGACGTGCACGATCAAATGGTCATGATCTCCGCCGGCCCCCACCTGGGCGCGCACCTCGCGGGCGATCGCAGGCAAGTCACAGCGCGCCGCCTCGGCCGCGCTCAAGGTGATCCGCCGCCAGTCCGTCACCCACCCGAGGGCGACTGACACACTCCCCCCAGTCGCCGTCGTCAGGTAGCTATTCGCGCTGCTCACCGCGCTACGCACCGCGTCCGCTGACACGGCGGCGGGCGCGGAGCCACTCCAATAGACCGGCACGACATAGGCCGTATGAGCGCCCAACGCGCTCGCCCTCGCAGTGGGGGAGGCGGGGGATGTCCCGGTCATCCCGGGTCCGACGACGCGGTCGGGCACAAGGTTGGGTGCGTCGCCAAGTGCGGCGGGCAACTGCGCGTGGGACCCCGGGCGCAGGGCGCCGGAATCGGACCCGGCCTGGACGCCTTCACCGGGGAGAGACATCGCCGGGCCAACCCCCACCAAGGCGAGCACGATGGCCACGGCGCCGAGCAACGCAAGGCGGGCGCGCCGCGGGCGGCGGGCGGGTGTCAATTGGGAACCACTTCCCGAAACGGTCATGCGCCAAACGTTAGACCCCACCTCCGACAACGGCCCGACGACACGGCGCGACGATGTGGTGCTCGAGAAGAATCTCCGCCGGAGAGGGAGGCGTCAGGAACGGGACTCGGGCTGGGCCGCCCACCAGGTGAGCAGACGCTCCGTGGCCGCATCGACCCCGAGCGGGCCCTCGTCGAGCCGCACCGTGAGCAGGTGGGCGTAGGCCCGGCCGAGCACCGGTCCGGGGGTGATCCCGAGGATCTGCGCAATAGCGAAGCCGTCGAGTTCGGGCCGCACTTTGCCCAGCTCCTCGGCTTCGAGGAGGGTCTCGATCCGCCCCTCGAGCGCGTCGTAAGTCGCCGCAAGTCGCTTGGCCTTGCGAACATTCCGGGTCGTGCAGTCGGCGCGGGTCAACCGGTGCAGGCGGGGCAGCAACGGCCCCGCGTCGGTGACGTATCGACGGACCGCGGAGTCAGTCCAGCCGCCGTCGCCGTAGCCGTGGAAGCGCAGGTGCAACTCGACGAGCCTCGTCACCGCCGCGACGGTTTCCTTGTCATACCGCAGCGCGCGCAACCGGTTCCGGGCTAACCGCGCCCCGACGCTCTCGTGATGGTGGAACGAGACGCCGCCGCCGCCCTCGAACCGCCGTGTTGCTGGCTTGCCGATGTCATGGAGGAGGGCCGCGAGCCGCAGGATGAGGTCTGGTCCAGGCACGGAGTCGGGTGGCCCTGCGGGCGGCCCTTCGAGTTCGATGGCCTGATCGAGGACCGTCAACGAGTGCTCGTAGACATCCTTATGACGGTGGTGCTCGTCGATTTCCAGTTGGAGGGCCGGAAGTTCGGGGAGCACGTGGGCGGCGAGACCGCCGTCGACGAGGACCGCCAACCCGAGCCGGGGCGCGCCCGAGAGGAGGAGTTTGGACAGCTCGTCGCGCACCCGCTCGGCCGAGACGATGCCGATCGTTGCCGCCATCGCCTCAATGGCCTCGGCGGCGTCGGCGACGATGGTGAAGCGCAGCTGGGCCGCGAATCGGGCGGCCCGCATCATCCGCAGTGGGTCATCCCCAAAGGAGATCTCGGGTGCGCTGGGGGTGCGCAACTTGCGCGCCGCGAGGTCAGCCAGACCGCCATACGGATCGATGAACTCGAGGGTCGGCAGCCGCAGCGCCATCGCGTTGATCGTGAAGTCGCGTCGGAAGAGGTCGTCTTCGAGGCGCTCACCAAAGGCGACGATCGGCTTGCGGGTCACCCCGTCGTAGGCATCGGCCCGATACGTCGTCACCTCGACCGTCGTCGCTCCCTTGTGGGCGCCGATCGTCCCGAAGGCCTTGCCGATCGCCCACGTCGTGTCCGCCCACGCCTTGAGGATTCGCTCGGTATCGTCTGGCCTCGCCGAGGTCGTGAAATCAAGGTCGGGGGAGGTGCGCCCCAAAAAGGCGTCGCGGACCGGCCCTCCGACAAGAGCCAACTCGTGGCCCGCCTCCGCGAACGCCGCACCGAGTTCGGTGAGCAAGGGCAGCGTCGGGCCGAGGTGGGCCACGGCCGCGCGCAGCAGGTCTGGATTGGGCGCAGGCGCATTGGAAATGGTCATAGCGCCCCAACGGTATGCCGCCTCGGCGCACCACTGCGCTCGCTATCCACCGGGCGCACCGAGAGTCCGATGCCAGCGTCCCCTGCCAGCGTCCCCTGCCAGCGTCCGATGCCCGAGTCCGGTGTGGCGACGTTTGCCGACGATCAGCCCAACCCGGGCTAACCCGGACTAACCCAGCGTCACACCCGGCGCCGCACCTTAGAGTGACCCACATGACCCAGCCGGCCCACGATCGATTCGCCCGGCGGTTGCCCGCCGTGGAGGAGCGTTCCGCGGGTGGGGTCGTCGTCGATGTTCACAACGGGCGCGCCCGGATCGCTGTCATCGCGCGGCGCAACCGGGCCGGTCGCCTCGAGTGGTGCCTGCCCAAGGGACACATCGAGGGTGCGGAGACGCTCTGCGAAACCGCCGCGCGTGAAGTTGCCGAGGAGACCGGGATCGAGGCCCGTGTCCTCATCAAGCTCGGCACGATCGACTACTGGTTTGCCACCGGCGACCGGCGCATCCACAAGTTCGTCCACCACTACCTCCTCGAAGCAACGGGCGGCTACCTCACGATCGAGAACGACCCCGACCACGAGGCCGTCGATGTCGCCTGGCTGCCCCTCGAGCATGCCCACCGTCACCTGACCTTCCCCAATGAGCGCCGCATCGCCCGGGAGGCCTGGCAGCGCCTCGCCGGTGTCGAGTGAGGCCACCCGCCCGGTGGAGACGCTCCACACTTTCCGCCCTTGCCCGCAGCGCCACGGTGAGTGCCGTCCTGAGCGCCACCCTGGCCGCCGGCACGTTCGCGCCAAGCGCCGCCGGGAGCCCAAACATCGCCGGGAGCCCAAGCCTCGCGCGGAGCCACAGCCTCACTGGAAGCCCGAACCTCGGCGGGAGCCCGAACCTCGGCGGGAGCCCGAACCTCGCCGGGAGCCCAAGCGCCGCAGGGAGCCCAAGCGCCGCCGGGAGCCCGAGCACCGCTGCCCCCACGGATGAAGCAGGTCTGGTGATCGGGCTCGACGCGCTCGAACCGGCGATCCCCGCGCCTGGGGACACCGTCGCCATTTCGGGACATCTGACCAACGCGACGGACACCCCGCTCACCCTCGCCGATGTCGTCGTCAGCGGCAGCAATACGCCGCTCGCTGGGCGCGACGCCGTCGCCGCCTGGGCACAGGATGCGCCGGGCGCCGGTGTCTTCGCGACTGCCTGGGCATCGCTTCCCCTCGACGGCCAGTTGGCGCCGGGGGCCTCGCGCACCTTCACGATCACCTTGCCGGCCACGGCGACCGCCCTGCCTGGCCCATTTGGTGCTCTCCCGGTTGCCATCGAGTCCGGCGCCGCCCGACTGACGACGTTTCTGCCGATCCACGACCATCGCGAGTACACCCCCCTGACGGTCGCGGTGGCCGTGCCGCTGACCCTCGGACCGCACAGCGCGCTGTTTGGCCCGAGCGGCCCGGAACGGACGTCCGCCTGGACCGCGGAGCTGGGCCCGACCGGACGCCTGACCAAACTCCTCGACGCGACGTCGGATCTGAGGGTCAGCTACGTCATCGACCCCACCCTCACCGACGCGCCCGCGGCGATCCCCGCCACTCGACCGACGGACCCCGACGACGCCCGGGCCTGGGATCGCCTGACCCCCTCCGACCGGGCCGAGGTGGAGGTCCGGCGCGCCTTCGCCAAGACCCTGACCGGCACGTTCACCGGCCGAGAGATCACCTTCCTGCCGTATGCCGATCCTGATCTCAGCGGCCCCGTGGCATCTTCCACCGCCGGCCCCAGCCTCGCCCAGCTCATCGAACGGGGCGCTCAGACCGCGGCGGCATTCGGTCGCCGCGCCGACATTGCCTGGCCGGCGGACGGAGTTGCCAGCGGCACGACGGCAACGGAACTCACAACGTTGTATGCCGCGGCGCCGCTGCGCGCAGTCGTCGCCGCCGGGGCCTCACTCGCCAATTCCGCCACCACGCCCGTCGCCGCGCAACACACCGCCAGCGGAACTGCCGTCCTTGCGTATGACGACCGCCTCAGCGCCGCCCTGCTCGACCTGCCAAACGACCCCACCGGCGTTCGCACCAGTCAACGCCTCCTCGCTGACTCCCTCGCGCTCCTCGCCGAATACCCGAGCACCACGCGCGCCGTCGTTGTCGCCGCGCCTCGTGGACTCGTCGCGACGACGAGCGGCCTCCAACGCGCGCTCACCCCTGTGCTCAAGGCCCCCTGGACAAGGCCGGGGACGCTGCGTGATCTCGTGCGGGATGCGGCGGCCGGCCCCGAGGTGTCCGAGCTCCCCACCGCCGTGGAACCGCCGGACAATGTCCCGCTCGACCACCTTGTTGCGGCGCCCCCCACGCTCACCGATGCCCGGATGGCCACCGTGGCCACCGCCCTCGGAGAGGTCGATCGATTCGCGATGGTGCGCGAAGACGGGGTGGCCGAACGCGCCCGCTGGCATGAGGTCGCCGACCAGGCCACCTCCGCCCGATGGCGCGGGCAGCTCAAGGAATGGAGCGCTCTGGTCGGGCCGCTCGAGGCGGCCGGCGCCGCCACCGCCTCGGCCGTGACGATCACCTCGGAGACGATCAACTTCTTCGCCGACACCGGCCGCCTCCAGATCTCAGTCGTCAACAACCTCGACGTTGGCCTCCGAAACGTTGGCGTCCGGTTGGCCCCACTGAACGGGCGACTGCGCCTCGACAGCCAGCCCGGCCCGATTACGATCGGTCCCCAGGCTCGAACGACACTGATCGTCCAAGCAACCGCCCTCGCCGCTGGAGACGTGCCCATCAAGACGAGTCTTTTCACGCCGACCGGTGCGGCCCTCGGATCGACGAGCACCGTGCTCGTTCGGGTCTACCCCACCGGCCAGTGGATCTACTGGGTGATCGGCGCCGCGGGCCTCCTCCTGTTACTCGTCGGCCTATGGCGAGGCCGCCGAGGCCGACGGGGCCACGGGAGTCCCGAGAGCGGCGGGAGTCCCGAGAGTGGCAGGAGCGGCGGGGAACAGCGTCGCCAACGGCACCAGCAGGGCGCGCGTCGCGGCATACAAGCGTTAGATCGCGGCATACCGGCGTTGGCAGGAGACGAATCGTGAGCGACGGGCTCGGGCGTTCCAGCGCGTTGATGGCGTCGGGAACGATGGTCTCGCGGGTCCTTGGCCTGATCCGGGCGAGCCAACTCGCGGCCATCGTTGGGCTGACCGGCCTGACGGCCGACGCGTTCTCGGTCGCCAACACGCTGCCCAACAACTTCTATCTGCTCCTCGCTGGCGGCATCCTCAACGCCATCCTCGTGCCCCAGATCGTCAAGGCGAGCGGTCACGCCGACGGGGGTGAGGATTTCGTCAACCGGCTGCTCACCCTCGCGCTCATCCTCATGGCCGCGTCGACGATGCTCATCACGGCGACGGCGCCGCTGTGGGTGCGGGTATTCAGCGACACACAGGACGACCAATCACGTGGGCTCGCCGTCGCGTTCGCGTTTCTGTGTCTGCCGCAGATCTTCTTCTATGGCCTCTACACCTTGCTCGGGCAAGTCCTCAACGCCCGCGGCCACTTTGCCGCCTACATGTGGGCACCAGTCGTCGCGAATGTCGTCGCGCTCGCGGGGTTGCTGATCTTCCGTTTCGCCGATCTGCCACTCGGGGCGCCGCCCGGTCAATGGAACAGCGGGATGATCTGGCTGCTCGCGGGCAGCGCGACCTTGTCCATCGTCGCCCAGGGTCTCGCCCTCATCGTGCCGCTGCGACGCTCCGGATTCCGGTTCCGGCCACGCTGGGGATTCCGTGGGGTCGGCCTCGGGGCGGCTTCCAAGGTGGCCGTGTGGACATTCGCCGCGGTCGCACTCAGCCAGCTCGGCTTCGTCGTGACCTCGCAAGTGCTCACCCGGGCCACCCGTCTGGCCGAGGAAGCGGGCGTCGTCGCCGCCGGGCTCAACTCCTACGGCAACGCCTTCCTCCTCTTCATGTTGCCGCACTCGCTCATCACGGTCTCCCTCGCGACCGCGCTATTTCCCCGAATGTCGAGCGCGGCACACGCCGGCGATCGCGCCGAAGTCATCCGGGATCTCGGCCGAGGGCTGCGGATGCCGGCCCCGATTCTCGTCCCGGTCAGCCTTGCCGGATTCAGCTTCGCCCCGCTCGTCACCGCCGTCTTCTTTGTTAGTTCTCCCCTCGCACAGACCAACGCGGTCGCCCGGGTGCTCATCGCGATGCTCCTCGGCCTCATCCCCTTCGGGAGCCTCTACCTCGTTAACCGGGTCTTTTACGCCTACGGCGACGCCAAGACCCCCTTCGTCCTCCAAGTTGTCGTCACGGTCGTGGCCACCTCAATCAACCTGTATGCCGCGACCGTTCCGGTCACCCAGGCGGGCGTCTGGGTGGGCATTGGTCAAACGGTGAGCAACCTGGCGGCGGCGGGCCTTGGTTTCGCCTTGCTCCGCCGCCGACTCGGGTCACTTGGCCTCGGCGTGACGGTGCGCACGTACGTTCGCCTCGCCATCGCCAGCCTCGTGGCCGGGACTGTCGCTATCGGCGGATTGACCTTGCTGCAGGACCACGTCACCGCGACCTGGCTGACCCGTGTCGGCGCCCTTGTCACCTTTGGGACGATCTACCTGGCCCTGACCTGGGCTCTCGCGCATTGGATGCGGGTGGCCGAAGTTGCCGCGCTCCTCGACCCGATCGCGCGCCGCATCCCGTGGCGACGACCGGGAGACGGTCGGCCGAACTAGACTGAGCGCCGATAGTAGGGACTCGACGACGAAGGACGTGGACGTGCTCGGCCTTGCCACCGGAACTGTTGTTGGCGGTCGCTACGCCCTGATCCGCGCGCTGTCCGCGGAAGCCGAGCCCCAGGTGTGGGAAGCCACCGACACTGTGCGCCACCTGCCCGTCAATGTCGTGGCGCTCAGCTCTCGCCACCCCCAAGCGGCGGCCGTCCTTGATGCGGCCCGGCGCGCCGCGACCATCGAGAGTTCCCGTCTCGTGCGGATCCTCGATATCGGCAGCGGGGACGGGGTGACCTACTTCGTCGAAGAGAGCCTGACGGGGGCTCGGTCCCTGAGCCAGTTGGCGCGAGACGGTGGCCTCGCCGCTGAGGAGGTTCGGCGCCTGACCGGTGAGGCGGCGACCGCGCTGGATGCCGCGGGAAGTCGAGGGCTCCACCACCTCGGGCTGACGCCCGACAACGTGCTACGCCTTCCGGATGGCTCGGTCAAGGTCGCCGGCCTCGCGACCCAGGCCGCCGTTGCGGGCCAGGACCACATCGGGGGTGAACGCGCGCTTCGACGTGACGCCCGCGGCTTGGTCGCCCTCGCCTATGCGGGCCTCACCGGTCGCTGGCCGTATGCCGGTGACGTCGGGTTGGAGCCCGCCCCCCGGATGTTCGGGGGGGTTCCTCGGCCGTCGGAGATTGCCGTGGGGGTGCCGGCCGACCTCGATGCCATTTGCCGCTTGACCCTCAATGATGACCTCGGACCGGTCAGCCCCGCTGACTACGCCGCCCAAATTGCGCCGTGGGCTGGGCACCCCGGGGCCTTCACCCCCGCCCGACCGTCCGAGCCCTCGGAGTCCGCGCTGACGCCTGCGCCGCGACCCGTTTCCGGGGTCGACCTTGCCCCCGCGGTCGCACCGACTCCGGCTCCCGCCATTCCCCCGGCCCCCCCTCTGGCCACGGCACCCATCGCCGTACTGCCTCCGACGCCGGCTCCCACCCTGGCTGCCCCCGCGGTCGCACCGACTCCCGCGCCCCCCATTCCCCCGGCCCCCGCTCTGGCGACCGCACCCATCGCCGAGCTGCCTCCGACGCCGGCTCCCACCCTGGCTGCCCCCGCGGTCGCACCGACTCCCGCGCCCCCCACAGCCGCACCGACTCCCGCTGTCACACCTGACCTGTCGTCGGCACCCGCCGAGAACGGGGACGCGGCCGTCGTCGGCGGCCAGGACAGCGCGGACGAACTCACCGAAATGTGGGAAACGCCGCCCGACTCGACGTCCGGCGTCGACTCGGCGACGAGCGGCGGTGCGGTGCCACCTCTTGTGGTCGGTTCAGTCGCGGGGTCGGAAGGCGGACTACTCGACTCCGTGCGCACCGGCGCCACCACCTTGGTCGAGCGCATATCCGAAGCCGCCGCGTCTGCAGGGGACCGCATTTCCGGCGCTGTTGCCGAGTTCCGCCGCCCGCAGGCCACGGACTATCCCGACGACCCGAGTTACCCAAACGACCCGGAGGTTTCCGAGAGTAGCTACCCGGAGGGCCCTCGCTACGACGAATCGTTGCCGTACCAAGCACCCGCGCCGCTGCTGCCCGCCGAAGCGGGTGCCCCCCCGAGCCTGGCTCAGCGCCGGTACGTCCTCATGCTGTTCGCGGGCCTTTGCGCGGTTGCCCTCCTGCTCGGGATCGCCGGAGCCTCCCGGATCGGACGCAACTCCGACCTTGAGGCACTCCTTGGACCCGACCCGACGGCGAGGATCACCACGAGCACTACGGGTCCGACCACGTCTGAGAGCGGCGGCGGCGACGCCGAGGAACTGTTCATCTCCGGCGCAACCGGCTATGACCCCGAGGGCATCGGCGGGGACGAGAACAACGATCTCGCGGCCCGGGTGTTTGACGGCAACCCGGCGACGTATTGGCAAAGCGAGGGTTACCAAGGGCCCAAGTTCGGCGGACTCAAGGCCGGCGTCGGACTGCTCGTCGACCTCGGCACGACGGCGACGCCCAAGCAAATCGTCCTCAACCTCCCGACGCCGAACTCGTTTGAGATCTACCTATCCCCGGAGCCGGACCGCGGCACGGCGACGCCGTTCGGACAACAGACGGGCGTCACGGGAGTCGTCACGGCCACGGTGCCAGCCGGCACAACTGGTCGATACGTGATTGTCTGGTTCACCGACGCACCGCAAGGCCAGGACGGTTGGTTCCGGGCAACGCTCGCCGAGGTTTCCGTGCGGGGATGACACCGGCGGGGCTCGACCACGGGGGGACGGCGCCGGTGGGTGAACTCACCGATCGCCAGTTGATGGCGCGCCATATCGGCGGGGATACCGATGCCTTCGGCGAGCTCTTCCGGAGGCACAAAGATCGGATGTGGGGCGTAGCCATCCGCACCTGCGGGGACCCGGACCTTGCCGCGGATGCTGTCCAGGATGCCTTCCTCTCCGCTTTCCGCCGCGGCAGCTCCTACCGGGGTGACGCCGCCGTGACAACGTGGCTGCACCGCATCGTCGTCAATGCGTGCTTCGACCGACTGCGCCGAGTCAAGCCGACAGGTCAGCTGCCCGAACGCGATCTCAGCGACGGCCGCGACGACCACGGCCAGGCCGAGACCCGTCTTGACCTCCGCCAGGCTCTTGCCCGCCTTCCGGAGGCTCAACGCCAAGCCCTGGTCCTCGTTGACATGCACGCCGTGCCAGTGGCGGAGGCCGCCGCACTCCTCGGCGTCCCCGAGGGCACCATCAAGTCACGGTGCTTCCGAGGACGGGCGACCCTCGCCACCATGCTCACGCGCAGCGGTGAAGCTCGCGCACCGATGGAACCAGCGCCCCCCGCATGACGTCACACCATGTCAGTGTTGTCCGTACTCGAGGGAGGCTCCGGTGACTCTGGATCACGACCTCGGCGACCAGCCGATCGAGCACGACCCCACCGGTATGCGGGCACTGCTGCGCGCTTTGCCCGATCCCGGGGCGATGCCGATCGACTTGGTTGCCCGCATTCAAGCCAGCCTTGCCGCTGAGGCGGCGCGCACGGCCGGAACGCACGCCGCCGCGGCGACACCCGCGAGCGCGGCGGCGATCGCGTCGGCACCCCGTGGGGAAGCCCTTGCCGCAAGCTCCTCCCCGGTGCTCTCGCCGACCCGGACGTCACCACGCAATCGCACGCCGCGGATCGCCTCGCCGGGTCGCTGGCTCGCCGCGGCAGCGGCCGCCGGGGTCGTCGCGGTGGGGGGCAGCGCCCTCGTGCAGTCGGGACTCCTCGGGTTCGACGCCTCGGACACGGCGTCTTCCCAGTCCCTCAACGGCGCCTCGATCGCCGCGGGCGCGGCCGAGGACGACGGGGTCCGCTTGGGCCAGGATGAAACCCGCTCGGCGAGTTCTGCGACGTCCGGCCGGGATGGGAACCAGTCATTGCCGGGGGACTCGGCGAAGCGCACGGTGACCGTCACGATGTCCAACACGGCCTTCACCACGGCAGACGTCGCCGAGCAGATCCGCACCTACCTCCAAACGTCCTGGCAGCCAATCTCGGCCAACGCCCCCGAATCCCCGGGAAACGGCCCGATCGCCACCCCCCTCGGTGCTCGCAGCTGCGCCGAAACGCTCGGTCTCCCCCTGACGAGTTCCCTGACAATCGACCTCGCCACCCTTGACGGCTCCCCGGCCGCGCTGATCGTCGCCGCGGACGAGGGCGGAGCGCGCACGGCATACCTCGTCGGCCGGGCCTGCACGACCGGCGCCCCAAAGATCCTGGCCGGCCCCTTCCCGCTGGGGTAGGTGTCGAGATCCAGCCAAGATTGCCGCGTTTCACCCTCAGCGATGAAGTCATCAGCTACCAACAGTGTTGAGGGCAACGCGACAGGAGCTCTGCTGCAGTGTTGGTCTCGCCGCGGCTCGGGGGTTCGGCTGTGCGCGGCGGGAACAACGAGCGCCTAGGATCGGTTCTGCCAAGCAGTTCATCGACGCAAACACCACAGGATGTGGTCGCGCGTCCCATCCACCACAAGGGGTTGATTCTGTGTCGACTGCGCCCGAAGTGCGTGAGGTCCTGATCATCGGTTCTGGACCGGCTGGTTACACCGCCGCCGTCTATGCCGCTCGCGCCAACCTGCGACCCGTCCTGTTCGAGGGGGCGGTCACGGCCGGTGGCGCGTTGATGAACACGACCGAGGTCGAGAACTTCCCCGGCTTCGAGACCGGGATCATGGGCCCCGACCTCATGATGGCGATGCGCGCCCAAGCCGAGCGCTTTGGCGCCGAGATCATCACCGACGACGTCACCGAGATCTCCCTCGATGGTGACGTCAAGACGGTCACCACCGGCGAGGGCGAGGAGTATGCCGCTCGGGCCGTCATCCTCGCCATGGGCTCCGCCTACCGGGAGCTGGGGCTGCCCGACGAGAAGCGTCTCTCTGGCCACGGCGTGAGCTGGTGCGCGACCTGTGACGGCTTCTTCTTCCGCGACCAAGACATTGCCGTCGTCGGCGGCGGCGACTCAGCCATTGAGGAGGCAACCTTCCTCACGAAATTCGCTACCTCGGTCACGCTCATTCATCGGCGCGACGAGTTGCGCGCGAGCAAGATCATGGCCGAGCGAGCCCACGCCAACGACAAGATCAAGTTCGCCTGGAATAGCGCCGTCGAGACCATCCACGGCGACGACAAGTTGACCGGCGTAACCCTGCGCGACACCGAGACAGGCGAACTGCGTGAACTCGCGGTCACCGGCCTGTTTGTCGCGATCGGACACGACCCGCGCAACGAGCTGGTCAAGGGGGTCGTCAACCTCGACGACGAGGGCTACGTCCTCGTCGAAAGCCGCACGACGCTCACCAATGTCGCCGGGGTGTTCGCCTGTGGTGACCTCGTGGACCACCGCTACCGTCAGGCGATCACCGCCGCTGGGTCCGGCTGCGCCGCGGCTCTGGATGCCGAGAAGTTTCTCGCCCATTAACAGCAATCTCGTTCTCCCCCAACACAATTGATCGAAGGAAGTCCACAACGATGGCCGGTTCAACCACGGTGACCACAGACAAGACCTATGACGCCGACGTCCTCAAGAGTGACCTGCCGGTGCTCGTCGACTTCTGGGCCCCTTGGTGCGGGCCCTGCCGCGCCGTCGCCCCCGTCCTCGAGGAGATCGCCCGCGACTACGAGGGCAGGCTGCGGGTCGTCAAGCTCAACACCGACGAGAACCCGACGATCACCCGCCGGTACGGAATCACGAGCATCCCGACCTTGCACGTGTACGTCGGCGGCGAGGTCGTCAAGTCCCTCGTCGGTGCGATGGCCAAGCCGAAGCTCCTCCGCGAGATTGAGCCCTTCTTGACCTGATCGGACGGACCCGAGGATTCGGCCTATCCGGCGAAAATCTCGGGCCTTTCCGGCGGATCTCTCGGCCCGCGACTCAGCCCCTCAGCTCGAGTCGCGGGCCATTCCC
>CAZACX010000006.1:10156-13737 GCA_964483685.1 uncultured Intrasporangiaceae bacterium | reverse complement strand
CCTCAGCTCGAGTCGCGGGCCATTCCCATGGTGTCGAGGATGCGGTTGAGGTCCTCCACGGAGGCGAACTCGATGGTGACCCGTCCCTTGCGCTGCCCGAGGGTGATCGCTGCTCGGGTCTCCAAGTAGTCGGAGAGCCTGGCGGCGACGTCATCCAGCTGTGGGCGCAGGGCGCCCGGCCGAGCTTTGCGGCGCGGCGACTTCGCGACCCCGTCGTCGAGAGCCACATGCTCCTCCACCGACCGCACCGACATCCCCTCAGCGACGATCCGCTGGGCCATCCGCTCCATCGCCGCGGCGTCGGCCAGGCCGAGGATCGCGCGCGCGTGGCCAGCGGAGAGGACCCCTGCGGCGACTCGGCGGGCAACCAGTGGTGGCAACCGCAGCAATCGCAGCGTATTGCTCACCTGCGGCCGTGAACGCCCAATCCGCCCCGCCAACTCCTCCTGCGTGCAGCCAAAGTCATCGAGCAACTGCTGGTAGGCCGCTGCTTCCTCGAGGGGGTTGAGTTGGCTGCGGTGCAAGTTCTCCAGGAGTGCGTCGCGCAGGAGGGCGTCGTCATCCGTCTCCCGGATGATGGCCGGAACGGTCGCGAGTCCTGCGGCCTGACTCGCTCGCCAACGACGTTCACCCATGACGAGCTCGTATGCCGCCTGCTCACCTAGCTGCCCGGCCCGCGGTCGGACGACAATGGGCTGGAGGACCCCGAGTTCCTTGATGCTCCAGGTCAACTCATCGAGCTCGTCGTCGTCGAAGACCAGTCGTGGCTGCCGGGGATTGGGGACGATAGCCTCCACCGGGATCTCCGCGAAGCGGGCGCCCGGCACATCCACAAGGTCGCCCGCTAAGGCGGGAGGGACCTCACCGAGGGGCTCGCTGGGGGGCGCCGGTGCGGGACCGCCGGGGAAGAACACGTCCACGGGGCGCGCTTGGGTCGAGGGGGTGTTGGGGATTAGGGCCCCCAAGCCACGGCCGAGGCCTCGGCGGCGGTCACTCATCGCGTCTGCTCCTTCTCATTTGGCGGCAGGGTCAGGGCGGGGACAGGTGCCGGCGAAACCCTCACGGCGCGTCGTGAAAACTCCAGGGCTGCCTCGCGATAGGACAAGGCCCCAGGACCGCTCGGATCGTAGGTGATGACCGTCTGTCCGTAGCTCGGCGCCTCGGAAATGCGCACGGCGCGAGGAATCGTGGCCCTAAGGACCTCATTGGGGAAGTGGGCCCGCACCTCCTCCTCGACCTGGGCGGCGAGCCGGGTCCGCCGGTCATACATCGTCAGCAGGATGGCTCCCAACCTGAGCTCTGGGTTGAGGTGGTTCTGCACCAACCCGATCGTCCGCGTGAGCTGACTGAGGCCGTCGAGGGCGTAGAACTCGCACTGAATGGGAATGAGGACTTCATCCGCCGCGGCGAGAGCGTTCAGTGTCAGCAGGCCCAGACTCGGTGGGCAGTCGATGAGGATGTAGTCGTATGGGGGAGTGTCGTCCCCGTCGAGCTGATCGCGCAGCGCGCGAATCGCCCCCCGCAGCCTGGTTTCGCGATTGGGGATGTCGACAAGCTCGATCTCGGCGCCCGCGAGGTCGATGGACGCTGGCACACACCACAAGGTGTCCGCTTCCGGTGAGCTCTGAATGACGTCGCGGAGCGGCAGATCGTCGATGAGCACGTCGTAGATGCCGGCCGCGTCGACGTGATGGGGGATGCCAAGGGCGGTGCTGGCGTTGCCCTGGGGGTCGATGTCGATGACCAGAATCCGCAAGCCCCCGAGAGCCAGGGCCGCGGCAAGGTTGACGGTGGTACTGGTCTTGCCGACGCCACCCTTCTGGTTCGAGATGGTGACGACCGTCGTCTCAGGAGGCTTCGCCGGGAGTTGGCCGACCAGCGCCCGGCGGCGGCGGCTGATCTCGGCAAGCTGATCGGCGAGCGGTGTCGACCCGTCGGAGCGGAGGTCGGCCTCCAGAACTTGGGGCCCATCAGTCGGCGACGTTTCACGTGAAACATCGGGCACGGACTGCTCGGCCACCCGAGCGTCCGGCACCTCCTCGGGCCCGTCCGTGGCAAACGTGTCAGCGACGGTCGGGCCATGTTCCGGTTCGGCGAGCACCGTTTCACGTGAAACATCGGGCACGGACTGCTCGGCGACCCGAGCGTCCGGCACCTCCTCGAACTCACCCGCAGTGGAGGGGTCAGCGACGGTCGGGCCATGTTCCGGTTCGGCGAGGACCACCAGAGCCGGGGACGTTTCACGTGACACATCGGGCACGGACTGCTCGGCCACCCGAGCGTCCGGCACCTCCTCGAGCCCGTCCGTGGCAAACGTGTCAGCGACGATCGGGCCATGTTCCGGCTCGGCGAGGACCACCAAGGTCGGCGACGTTTCACGTGAAACATCGCCGTCCGGCCAGCCGAGCTCAGACCGTGGTGGGGTCGGTTCGTGCGGCCAGCCAAGGGCACTGGTCACTACTGCATGGGGTCGGTCTGGCACGTGGTCACGATACCCCGGCACGCTCCACGCGCCGCAGCCTTTCGGCGCCAACCTCCTTGATCAGTACGCCGATGGACGGCGAAGAACGACCACGGTCGTGGGTTCCTCAAGGACCGTTGTGCCCAGGATGCGAACGTGGCCTTCCCGCAAACCGAGTCGTCGAGAGATAGGCCCCGCCGCCGTCAACTCCTCCTCGGCTGACGCCCCCTTCATCGCGACGAGGTCCCCACCGGGAGCGACAAGTGGAGCGCACCAACGCAGCAGCTTCTCCAGGCGGGCCACGGCCCGAGCGGTGACATAGGTCGCGGTGATCGTGCCGTGGAAGTCTTCCGCCCGGCCCCGCGCAACCGTCACGTTCGACAGGCCCAAGTCCTCGATGACGCCCTCGGCCCATGTCGTGCGTCGCAGCATGGGTTCAACGAGGGTGACGTGGAGGTCTGGTCGGGCCAGGGCAATCGCGATCCCCGGCAGCCCCGCACCAGAACCCACATCAATGACGTCCGCCCCAACCCGGGGCATTGCCTCGGCGACGACCGCGCAGTTGAGCACGTGGCGCCCCCACAGCCGGGGAATCTCGCGCGGACCGATGAGGCCGTGCGAAACCCCGGTGTCGGCGAGCAGCTCAACAAACCGGGCCGCCACATCGAGGCGCTCCCCAAAGAGGTCCACGGCCGCCGATGGGATCGGCCCGCTGGCCCACTCGGTGGTCACTTGGAGGGAGCGGCTAGGCCGGCACGACGACGACGAAGCGGCGAGGCTCGACCCCGCTCGACTCCGAACCAAGACCCGCCTTGAGAACTTCGTCGTGAACGACCTTCCGCTCGAAGGCACTCATCGGATCGAGGCTGACCTCATTGCCCGACTCCTTACACAGCGCGATGGCCTTGCCAGCCAACTCCACCAACACCGAACGACGCTCCGCTCGGTGTCCCGCCACATCGAGCATGAGGCGCGACCGCTCCCCGGTCACTGACTGAACGGCGAGCCGCGTCAGTTCCTGAAGGGCTTCCAACACCTTGCCTTCGGGCCCCACGAGACGCCGGGGCACCCGGCCCTCCTCCGAATCGACAATCGCCACCGACGCCCGATCCCCATCGAC
>CAZACX010000006.1:6110-10056 GCA_964483685.1 uncultured Intrasporangiaceae bacterium | reverse complement strand
GGTCGGCAAGCCTGTCAGCATCGACTACCACGTCAGGCAACTCGGCGTCGTCGTTGACGTCCGTCATTGCGTCGGTCTGATCCGTCATGTGCGGTTCCTTTGGAGGATTTGAGCCCGCCGTGGCCACGCTGGCCTGGGCCCGGAGGTGGTGGGTGGGGAAACTAGAGGGTGGGGTCCGGGCGGCTGTCGTCTTGGGTGCCCTTATCGACCTTGTCGTTCGGAGCGCTGGGCCCCGCGGCCTTGGGTACGGCCTTGCCCTTGGCGCGCTTCTTGCCAGCAGGCTGGACCCGTTGCCCGGTCAGTTTCACCGGGGGAGCATCCTGCACATCCCGATCGAGAACTCCGCCGACGTCGGGCAGGGCCGGAATCGGAAGTCCCTTCTTGGCCCGTCGCTCATGAAGGGATTTCTCTGCCAGCGACCCGGGGGCGGGCATCCGCCGAATGACATAGAACTGCTGGAGCATCGACCACACGTTGGTCACGGACCAGTAGATGAGCACACCAATCGGGAAGTTGACACCCGAGATGGCAAAGACCAGCGGCAGGATATAGAGGAGGATCTTTTGCTGGTTGGCAAAGGGGTTATCCAGCGCGGACGCCGGCATGTTCTTCGTCATCAACTGGCGTTGCGTCGTGAACGTCGAGGCCGACATGAGGACGATCAGGACGATGGTGACAATCTGTGTCGACATCGACTCGGCACCGATGAACTTGTCCGAGAGCTGGGCCCCCAACAGTCGCGACGCCTCCGCCTGAGCGGCGACCTCCCGTGTGATGGGCCCAATCGGATCCTTCCGGCCATCAGCGATCGCCTCCAAACCGTTGAGGACCCGGAACAGCCCGAAGAAGATCGGCGACTGCGCGAGGATCGGCAGACATGAGGAGAACGGGTTGGTTCCGGAGGTCCGGTACAGCTCCATCGTCTCTTGAGTGAGCTTCTGTCGCGACTCGGGATCGCTCTTTCCCTTGTACTTCGCCTGGATCTTCTGCAGTTCCGGCGAGATCATCTGCATTTTGCGCGACGAGTGGATTTGCTTAACGAAGAGCGGAATCAGCAGGGCCCGCATGACAATAACTAGCCCGACAATCGAGAACGCCCAAGTGAAACCGGACTCCTCAGGCATTCCGATCGCCGCGAAGCCGGAATGGAAGCCATACATGATCCAGGCAACCACCCACTCAATTGGGTAAAGCAGGCTGTTGAAGAGGTCTCCCATGCTGTCCTAACTGGTGGAGATGGACGAAGTCACGTGTGTGTGCCGTTGGGGCACGTGGTCGACGCCTCCGGGTGCCCAGGGGTGGCAACGAAGCAGGCGGCGTGCGGCAAGCCAGCCACCGCGAAGGATGCCAAAGCGACGCAAGGAGGTCACGGCATACGCAGAGCACGATGGGTAGTAGCGACAGGAGGGGGGCCGCATCGGCGAGAGCAGCAATTGGTAGCCACGAATGAGCCAGATCAACGGCTGGGCGGCGAACTGGCCGAGGGTCATCCGCGTCGCCCCTCGATGCGTCCGATCAACCCGGGGAGGGTCGAGTCGAGGGCGGCGCCCAATTCCGCACTGCTTGCCTGGCCGGCGGCGGGGTTGGCGCGCACGACTACGTCCAGGCCGTCGGGGAGGGTCAAGAGTCGAGCGGCGCACTGGGCCCGAAGGCGCCGCTTGGTTCGGTTTCGGGTGACGGACCCGCCCACAGCCTTGGACACAACGAATCCCAGCCGCGTCGGCTCAAGCCGACGTTCGGTGGGGAGGTTCGCATGCACCACGAGGAGGCGGGAACTGGCACGCACACCGCCTCGGCCGCGCATAACGGCGGTGAAGTCGGCGCTCGCCCGCAACCGGTGCTGTGCCGGAAGCACAGCGCCCGAGCTCAGGCGGACAGTTCGGAGCGGCCCTTGCGGCGGCGCGCGGCAAGGATCGCGCGACCGGCGCGGGTGCTCATCCGCTCGCGAAAGCCGTGGGTTTTCGCCCGACGGCGGTTGTTGGGCTGGAACGTCCGCTTGCTCACGTTGATTTCTCCCGTAGGTCGGTGGCGTGCGGCGCATTAGCCAGCCACTGGAAAGACGACAGCCTCTCGGCCGCAATCGAAAGCCCGCGCCGGTCGGTGCGTGGGCATGCGAAGACGGCCGAATGGCCAAGGGCATACGGTACGGCAGCAAGTCAAGGCCGGTCAAACGCCGCGAGTATGCCGCTCCCGCCCACCGCGGTGTCCCGTCCAACCTCTCACTGTCGCAGATCCAACAGGAGGGTGGCCGCATCGACACGCCGCGCTAGTGCGAAACCGCTACCAAAAGGGAGTAGGTTAACGCGCCAGTAGGGATGTGGCCTTCAAGGCAGACTGGCGGGTCCGTCAGTTGGGGTGCCTGGCGCAGCGCCCTAGCATGGTTCCCCACCCACAGGGTGTGGACAAATCTGTGGACGACCGTATGAGAGGGATGTGATTGCGGATGTCCGAGGACGCGAAGAGCTCCGACGTGTGGGGAGATGTCCTTTCGGCCCTCGACGGCGACGGTATTTCCATTCAGCAGCGCGCCTTCCTGGCGCAGGCCAGTCTGAAGGGGATTCTCGACGACACCGCGTTGATCGCGGTCTCAAGCGACTTCGCCAAGGGCATGTTGGAGCAGCGCATTCGGCCGCAGGTGGTCGCGGCCCTGAGTGCGCGCCTGGGCCGCGACATTCGGCTCGCCGTGACAGTGGATCCCGGCCTCGCTGACGTAGGCACCCACGAGGCGACGCCCGGTGAGCCCGGCGGAAACGGCGACGGACTCTCCTCCACGCTGCCGCCGGAAGACGGCGACGACGATCTCCTTGACGATGGCGAGTCGGAGGTGAGCGACGCATTCCGCCCGATGGCCTCGGGGCCGTCGCGGCATACGGACGTGCCCGAGAAGGTCGAGGTGACCAGACTGAACCCGAAGTACCTCTTCGACACCTTCGTCATCGGCGCGAGCAATCGCTTCGCACACGCGGCCGCTGTCGCCGTTGCGGAGGCGCCAGCGAAGGCATACAACCCCCTGTTCATCTATGGCGAGTCGGGATTGGGCAAGACCCACCTGTTGCACGCGATCGGCCACTACGCCCGCAGTCTCTATCCACACGTCAAGGTGCGCTACGTGAACTCCGAGGAGTTCACCAACGACTTCATCAACAGCATCCGCGACGACAAGGCCGCAAATTTCCAGCACCGCTACCGCGAGGTCGACGTGCTGCTCATCGATGACATCCAGTTCCTCTCGGGCAAGGTGCAGACCCAGGAAGAGTTCTTCCACACCTTCAACAGCCTCCACAACGCGAACAAGCAGGTCGTCATCACCAGTGATGTCCAGCCCAAACAGTTGTCCGGCTTCGAGGAGCGGATGATCAGCCGCTTCGAGTGGGGGCTGCTCACCGATGTCATCCCACCCGACCTCGAGACCCGGATCGCCATCTTGCGCAAGAAGGCCATTCAGGAACGCCTCTCCGTTCCCGATGACGTCCTCGAGTACATCGCCTCGCGGATCTCGACGAACATCCGCGAACTTGAGGGCGCCCTCATCCGGGTCACCGCGTTCGCCAGCCTCAACCGGCAGGCCGTCGACCTCCCGCTGGCGCAGATCGTCCTCAAAGACCTGATCCCCAACGAGCACGGCAGCGCCATCACGAGCGCGACGATCATGGCGCAGACAGCGGCCTACTTTGGGCTCACCATCGACGACTTGCAGGGCGCCTCGCGTTCGCGGGTGCTTGTTACGGCCCGGCAGATCGCCATGTACCTATGCCGCGAGCTCACGGACCTCTCGCTGCCCAAGATCGGCCAGCAGTTTGGCGGTCGCGACCACACCACGGTCATGCACGCGGATCGCAAGATTCGCCAGCTCATGGCCGAGCGGCGCGCGATCTACAACCAAGTCACTGAGTTGACGAACCGGATCAAGCAACAGCAGTCCTGAGCCACGGCTCCCGATTCACCG
>CAZACX010000006.1:0-6010 GCA_964483685.1 uncultured Intrasporangiaceae bacterium | reverse complement strand
TCCGAGCGTCGCGCCGACGATCTGAGGGTCGCACCAACCATCTCGCCGACGAGAGGCGGTTGTCCACACGATGGGGATAACTCTGTGGAAGGTTGCGGACGTGCGTGTCAATGCTACGTCCGCCACGTTCGCGCGACCCGCCCTTGGGCCGGAATGTGACCAACGAGCCATCGCCCCTGAGCTGGGGACAACTCGCGCCGATCTGGGGACGCCGACAGCGTCGTTGTCCACGGCTGCAGGGGTGCCCTGTGGATCGCCGCGCGTTATCCACGACAACCGCGCGGCTACCCACAGTTCGTCAACACCTGAGCGAGGGCGTATGCCGCCCGCCTCACCTGGGCGGATGCTTGTTATCCACAGCATCCACACTGCCTATGACGACGACTACCTATTCTCCTCATGGTGTTTTGGTCCCGAGCACCTGGGCGTGGACAACGTGGGGTGGGGCGCGATGTTCCCCGAACGCCTCGGTGCGACTAATGTCAGCAGTCCATCGCGTGCCAGCTCGGTCGCGGTGTCCGCAAGTGTGTCCGTCCGACGGGGGATCCCGGTCAGTCCGGGTGGCCCGCCGGGTCAAGAGGTGGTGTGTCGTGAAGTTTCGCGTCGAACGTGACGTTCTCGCAGAGGCGGTGACGTGGGTTGCCCGCGGCCTGCCGGTGCGCCCGGCCGTGCCCGTCCTCGCCGGGGTCTTGATCGACGCCGCGCAGGACGGCACCGTCACTTTGTCGGCGTTCGACTACGAGGTCTCCGCGAAGGTCACCGTGTCGGCCGAGGTCAGCGAGGCCGGAACCGTCCTCGTGCTTGGCCGATTGTTGTCTGACATCTCCCGAAACCTCCCGACGGATAAGCCGGTCGAGGTCTCGACTGAGGGCAACAAGGTGGCCGTGAATTGCGGTTCTTCGCGCTTCTCCTTGCTCCAAATGCCTGCCTCGGACTATCCGACGCTGCCGCTGCAGCCGCAAGCGAGCGGCACGATCGACGGCGTGACCTTCGCGACCGCGGTTAGCCAGGTGTCGATCGCCGCTGATCGCGGTGACACGCTTCCTATCCTCACCGGAGTGCGTGTCGAGATCGAGGGTGACAAGGTCACCTTCCTCGCCACCGACCGCTACCGGCTCGCCATGCGGGAGTTCACCTGGAACCCCGCAATGCCCGACGCCGCGCACGTCGCCCTCATCCCCGCCCGAACCCTCTCCGAGACGGCGCGCGCCCTCGGTGGTGGTGGCTCCGTCGCCGTCGCGCTCGGACAGGCGGCGGGAGGAGACGGGCTCGTCGGCTTCGAGGCTGGTCAGCGCCATTCGACCTCCCGGCTCCTCGATGGGGAATACCCAAAGGTCGCCAAGATCTTCCCGAGCAGCAGCGAGATCGAGGCCGTCATCAAGACGAGTGACCTCATCGAAGCCGTCAAGCGGGTCGCGTTAGTTGCCGAGCGCAACACCCCGGTGCGGTTGCGATTCTCGGCCGGACAGGTGGCGATCGAGGCGGGTGCCGGCGAAGACGCACAGGCCTCCGAGGCGGTCGAGGCGGTTCTCCAGGGTGAGGACATCGAAGTCGCGTTCAACCCCGGCTTCCTCCTTGACGGCCTGGGCGCTCTCCACCTCCCCTACGCCCGCATGTCGTTCACCGCGCCGTTGAAGCCGACCATGCTCACCGGTCAGGCGGAACCCGACGGGTCGCCCGATGTCAGCTACCGCTACGTGCTCCAGCCCGTGCGGTTGACTTCCTAAGCTCAAAGGACAACGCCATGCAACTTGGCCTCATTGGTCTCGGCAAAATGGGCGGCAACATGCGGGAACGCATTCGCCGAGCCGGTCATGAGGTCGTCGGTTACGACCGCAATCCGGCGGTGTCCGATGTGCCCTCACTCGAGGCCCTGGTTGGGAGCCTCCAGGCCCCCCGGGTGGTTTGGGTGATGGTCCCCAGCGGCGCTCCCACGGCCTCCACAGTCGCGGCGCTCGGGGAGCTCCTCGCGCCCGGTGACCTCGTTATCGACGGCGGCAACAGCCGTTTCACCGACGACGTCGTCAACAACACCCTGCTCAAGGCCAAGGGCATCGGCTACCTCGACTGCGGCGTCTCCGGCGGGATCTGGGGGCTGGAGAACGGCTATGGCCTGATGGTCGGCGGACTCAAGAAGCACCTCCGGATGGCGATGCCGATCTTTGACGCGCTGCGTCCCGAAGGCCCCCGCGAGGACGGCTTCGTCCACGCGGGAGAAATCGGCGCCGGGCACTACACGAAGATGGTTCATAACGGGATCGAGTACGGCCTCATGCAGGCCTACGCCGAGGGGTTCGAGCTCCTCGCGAAGAAGGACATCGTCAAGGACGTCCCGGGATCGTTTCGAGCCTGGTCGCGTGGAACCGTGGTCCGGTCCTGGTTGCTCGACCTCATGGTCCTCGCGCTGCACGACAATCCGACCCTTGAAGGCGTCTCCGACTACACCGCCGACTCGGGGGAGGGTCGCTGGACGGTCGAGGAAGCGATTGCCGAGGGCGTGCCGATGCCGGTCATTTCCGCGTCCCTGTTCGCGCGGTTTGCCTCGCGTCAGGAGACCTCGCCGGCGATGCAGGCGGTTGCCGCCCTGCGTGGTCAGTTCGGCGGTCACCAGGTGATGACGGTCGCCGAGGGTGCGGCGCTGCGCGCCAACGGGGGTATGCCGCCCGCGGCCACGAAGGTCGCGGCGACGAAGGTCCCAGCGGGGAAGGCTCCGGCGAAGAAGGCAGCCACGATGAAGGGCAAGGCCACCGTGACGAAGGCCGCCGCGAAGCGCTGAGGCCGGTGCACGTTCGACACCTCAGTCTGCACGACTTCCGCAGCTACGCCAGCGCCGAAGTCGCCCTCACTCCCGGCATCGGTACCTTCGTCGGACCCAATGGCCACGGCAAGACGAACCTCATTGAGGCGATCGGGTATGTCGCCTCCCTCGAGTCCCATCGCGTTCCCACGGATGCTCCGCTCGTGCGTTTCGGTGCCACCCAGGCGGTTGTCCGGGCGGCGGTCGTCCGGGCTGGTCGGGAGACGATGGTCGAGCTGGAACTCAATCCCGGCCGCGCAAACCGGGCCCGACTCAACCGTTCGCCGGTGCCGCGTCCCCGCGAGGTCCTCGGCACCCTCCGCACGGTGCTCTTCGCGCCGGAAGACCTTGGCCTCGTCAAAGGCGACCCTGCGTCGCGGCGCCGATTCGTCGATGACCTCCTCGTTCAGCGACAACCCCGGTGGGCGGGCGCGCGCGCGGACTACGAGCGAATCCTCAAGCAGCGCAACGCCCTTCTCAAATCCGCAGCTCCGGTGTTGCGCCGCGGCCGGCGCACCATGCGCCCCACCGCGCCCACCGACACCGACGGTGCGCCCGACGCCCGGGCGAGCGCGCTGTATACCCTCGACGTGTGGGACCACAACCTCGCTGACCTTGGCGCGCAACTCGTCTATGCGCGCCTGCGCCTGCTGCGCGACTTGCGGCCTCACCTGAGCGCCGCGTATGCCGCGGTGAGCGACGCGCCCGCCGCCGCGACCTTCGCCTACAAGTCGTCGTTCGAACAGGGGGCAGCGGCCGAGATCGCCGCCGGTGAGGTGCCCGACGTGGCGGCGCTCGCGGAGACCTTCCGATCCTCGCTGATGGCCCTGCGCGACAACGAGATTGAGCGTGGCTTGACGCTCGTTGGTCCACACCGGGACGACATTGTGCTCACCCTCGGACAGCTCCCCGCGAAGGGTTATGCGAGCCATGGTGAGTCGTGGTCGTTCGCGCTGGGACTGAAGCTCGCGGCATACGAACTGCTCCGCAACGACCTCGGTGACGACCCGGTGCTCATCCTCGACGATGTGTTCGCGGAGTTGGACTCGGGGCGTCGCGCCAGGCTGGCAACGCTCGTTGCGGGTCGCGAGCAAGTGCTGATCACCGCCGCAGTCGAGGAGGACATCCCGGATTCCCTTCGCGGGCAGCGGTATGCGGTGCAGGACGGTGCGGTGGCCACCGGTGAGCCGGCGTCAGGGGGACGCGATGACTGACGAGACGCGACCGGGTGGGGACGACCCCAGCACGTACCCGGTCGACCCCGCGGACGACGTTGCGGATGAGGTGAGCCAGGCGGAGGATGGCGCGAGCGCCGCCCTGGGCCGAGCTCGGGCGTTGGCGGTCAAGCGGGGCTTCCGACCCGGGTTTCGCCCGGTGCGGCGTCGGCGGGTCGGTGGACCAGCGCGCGACGATCGGGATGGGCGCGACCCGTCGCTGCTCGGTGACGCGGTGAGTCGGCTCGTCTCCGATCGGGGGTGGGAGGTCGACCTCGAGGTCGGTTCGGTGATGGGGCGGTGGGGGCAGATTGTCGGCCCCGAGGTGGCCGCGCATTGCGTCCCCGTGACATTTGAGAACGGCGTCCTCACCGTGCGGGCCGAGTCGACGGCGTGGGCGACCCAGTTGCGACTGCTCACCAATACGTTGCTGGGGCGGATCGAGGCCGAGGCCGGCCCAGGGACGGTGACCGATCTGCGGATCACCGGCCCCGGCGCCCCCTCCTGGACGCATGGGCCGCGCCGGGTGTCGGACGGGCGGGGCCCCCGGGACACCTACGGCTAGCCTTCCGGCAGGTGGCGACCTCGTTGGGTCGCGGGGTGGGTCACCATCGCACTTGGTTGACGAGGGAGGGAGCAATTCGTGGCGTCGTGGATTGTGTTGCTTCGGGCCGTCAATGTTGGCAACCGGCGGTACCCGATGGCGCGGGTGCGCGAAACACTGACGGCAGCCGGATTCACCGACGTCTCCACCCACATCCAGACCGGAAATATCGCCCTGACGACAGGCACAACCGCTCAAGGCCGGGTCGAGGAAGCCGTCGGGACCGCCCTCACCAAGGACATCGGGTTCCACGTCGAAGCGATCGCCCTGACCCCTGCCGCGCTCGCCGAATTGGCGGCGGACACGGCTGAGTTGAGCGCACGTCATCGGCCAGAGGTTGGGCATTTCGTCAGCGTGCTCCGCGCCCCGGCGACCAGCAACGCCGCAGATGCGTTGCACGGTCTGCGGCGCGAGGGTGAGGTTCTCGTGGTCCGCGGGCGCGCGGTTCACCTCCTCCTGGACCGGCCCTTCCGGGAGGCGAAAACCACCGGGCCCGTCATCGAACGCCTCGCCGGGCTCGCGACGACCCGCAACGCTCGCGTCATTGCCGCTCTCGCCGCCAACTGGGCCCCTCCCGCGCCCTAAGGTGAGCCGGGCCCGAGCAAAGGAGCTGAACATGACCACGTCGACGTTGGCCAATCACACAATCCTCATGTCCGGCGGGTCGCGCGGCATCGGGTTGGCAATCGCCCAGCGGGCCGCGAAGGACGGGGCCAACGTTGCCCTGCTCGCGAAGACCGACGAGCCGGACCCGCGACTTGAGGGGACCGTTCGTACGGCAGTGACGGCGATAGCGGAGGCGGGCGGTCGGGGCCTCGCGATCGTTGGGGACGTACGCAACGACGCCGACGTCGCCCGCGCTATCGACGCCACCCTTGATCAATTTGGGGGGCTGTCCATCGTCGTCAACAACGCCTCCGCGATCGACCTGTCGCCGACCAGCGCGATCTCGATGAAGAAGTACGACCTCATGCACGACGTCAATGCGCGCGGCACGTTCTTGTTGTCTAAGAGCGCGATCCCGCACTTGGTGGCGGCGCGCAGCCAGGGCACACCGGCGCACATCCTCACGCTCTCGCCCCCGCTCAACCTCGACCCGGCCTGGTTTGGGGCCCACCTCGCCTACACGGTGGCGAAGTACGCGATGTCGATGATGACGATCGGCCTCGCCGAGGAATTGCGCCGCCACGCGATCAACGTCAACTCGCTCTGGCCACGCACGACGATCGCCACCGCCGCGGTGCGCAACCTCGTCGGCGGTGACACGTTGATGGCGATGTCGCGCACCCCGCAGATCATGGCGGACGCCGCGCACTTGGTCTTGACCAGTGCCCCGGGCACACTCACCGGCCAATTCCTCATCGACGAGGACGTGCTCACCCGCGCCGGCCGCGT
>CAZACX010000005.1:79992-89890 GCA_964483685.1 uncultured Intrasporangiaceae bacterium | reverse complement strand
ATGATCCTCATGCGTACCTTCCGTGCGGTGATCAAGGCCGACGGCGCCTACTGAGTCGGTGCCCCAAGGCGCCAGCTAAAGGACAGTGGCTCCGCTGTTTTCGCAGGCACACACCTCGTCCCGAGTCGCTGGTTCCCGGGGGTCGCCGGTTACCGGGGGTAGCCGAGGGCGGCGAGCTGGTCATTCATGATGGACATGGCGTCGCGCTCAGCTGCGTCGAGGCCGACCGACCACGCGGCGTTCTTGTCCGGGAACTTGATCGCCAGCAATTCCCGCCGCCAGGCGCGGTCATCGGGATCGAGTCCGGCAAAGGCGGCGGCCTGCGCCAACACGGTTTGCGGCGCTGCAACCAGATCCTCATACGTCATCCGGGCCACCTGGGAACTGGGCACATCCCCCAGTCCGATATCGATCGCCCTGGTCTCCTCGACCCAATGCCTCGCACACATCTCCAACGGATTGCGCCCCTGCGCTGCCCAATCTTCCGGGGTCCCCCCGAACCACCACACATCCGCCTTCGGCCACCAATCGACACGGCTGAGCGAGTAGGCAACCGCATGACCATCGCGGGTGACATCGAGGAACCTCGCGTCGGGAATCAATTCGTGCAGCAGTGGGATCCGCCGATTGTTGCCGATCCGCTTGCTGATCAGGACTCGACCACCGGCGGCGGCGGTGGTCCGCTCGAGGAGGCCTGGTAGCCGCCGCTGGCGGTCGGTGATGGGCTCACCGTGCCATGGCTCATGAACTCCACAATGTTCAAAGACCGGCTCCCCCTCCACAGGCTGCGGGTAGAAGCGTTCGATGAGGGTGCGCGGGGAGCCATACCGGTAGGCGTTGTCACCGGCGTTCCCGAACCAGACGGCCCGCCGCCGATGGGGCGTTGCCGCGCCGATCCTGTTGAGGCCGGCCACGCCGCCGAAGCCGGGTGCGTGGCGCTGGTAATTGCTGATCCAGGCCGCGCCCGGGTGGAGGGCCAGGGTGCGATAGAGCAGGCTCGTCCCCGATCGTGGCGCCCCCACGATGAAGAGTGGTGGCAACCTTGCCCCGCGGGCCTTCACCTAGTTCACGCCTTTCGATCGACACGAGTCGGGGCTCGAACCACGACCAAACGCGTGTCCCCGCTGCGGGTGTATCGTAATCGATCGGGGTCGCCGCCCACGGACGAGCGCGCACGTGGCAGCCGGGGCCCTTCCTTCTGTCGAGACCCGAAAGACGCCACCCTTCATGGAACTTCGCGAATTGCTCTCGCATCTTGGTCGACGGTTGTGGCTCTTGGTGATCATCCCGTTGGCTGCGGTGTTGCTCGTCCTCGGGCTGAACGCGCCGAGCGGGACCAGGTTCTCGAGCTCTGTTGACCTGCGGGCGACAAACCCCACGGGCGACCAGACCGTCGCCGCGGTCAACCTCGTCGCAGGCTCCCTCGCCAATGCGGTCCACTCCGACGCTGTGACCGAGAGAGTGGGTCAAGAGGCCGGAACCAAGCCCGGGCGTGTCGCGGAAGGGTTGACTGCGAGGAGGATTTCGGACACCGAGCTCGTCCACGTCACGTTCGCCGACACCGACAAGGCCTTGGTCGTCAAAGTGATGCAGGCGTTGCCGGCCGCGGTTCAGGAGGCGACGTTTGCGCCGGCAATTCGCCAGGCCGAGCTCGCGCAAGGCGAGGCGCAGAAGTCGCTCGACGCCGCCCTTGCTGAACTCGAGCAGGTCCGAGCGGAGACGGGACTGTTTCTGCCTGACCGCCAATACCAGGAGGCGGCCAACTTGGTGACCTCGCTCAAGGTGGCGCTCGCTTCTGCCCAGGGTCGCTCGGATGGCGCGGCAACAGCGCCAATCCAAGATGCGCTCTCGGAGGCCGAGGCGCGGGTCGCCGAGGTACTCAAGGGTCAAGAGGCCTTCGTCGCCCCCCAATATGCGGTCGACAATGCGCGAAGTGAGCTCGCCGCGCGCAAGTCTGCCGTCGGTGACGTGAAGGCCCGCCAGGCGAGCTCCGTCGCCGAGTCAATCCAGACGGAGCCGCAGCCGCTCAGCTGGATCACCGAGGTCCTCCGCCGCGGGATCTCGGCCGCCCTTGTCGGGCTCGCTCTGGCCGTTTTGCTGCTCGCGATCCCCGCGGTCTTGCGTCGCTCCCGGAACGTGCGCGAAGACGAGTACATCGCGAACGACCCGCAGCTTTGGGGCCCCTCCGCCCGAGCGGGCTCTCACGGCCTCGGCGAACACGGCGCCTGAGCGGTGCCGCAAAAGGTCCGGGTCCTGTACGTCGGGGGAACCGGACGCAGCGGCAGCACCATCGTCGCCAACGCCCTCGGCGCCCTAGACGAGGTGATCAGTGTTGGTGAGGTGCGCTTCCTCTGGGAGCGGGGCATCATCCAGAACCGCCTGTGTAGCTGTGGCGAGCCTTTTGCCGGGTGCCCGTTCTGGCGCGACGTGCTCCAGGCCGCCTACGGGGGGGACGTGCCGGACGCGGACCGCGTCCACCGTCGGCTGACCGAACGCACACAACTACGTTCCCTTCCGGCCATGCTGCGGTCCTCGTCCGCCGCCGCGCCGACGTCCGTGCCCAGCGACCTTGCCGAGGTGCTCACTCCGCTCTACCGGGCGATCGCGACGGTCTCGGGCAAGCGCGTCGTCGTCGATTCCTCCAAACTGCCGACGTATGCCGCGGTGCTCGCTGGGTGCCCCCAGTTGAGCGTCGAGGTCCTCCATCTCGTGCGCGATCCGCGGGCGGCTGCGTTCTCGTGGCAACGCAAGAAGGCACTGACTGACCGGCCCGCTCAGGCCTTCATGGAGCAACGGGGGGTTGCGAAGAGCGCCCTGTTGTGGACGGCCTGGAATGGTGCGCTGGAATGGGCCTGGCGAGAGGCCCCGGGCTACGTGCGGCTGCGCTACGAGACGTTTGCCGCTCACCCGGCGGGGACCCTGGACCAACTTGCGTTGAGTTTCGCACTGACGGGGGCCGAGCGCGTGGCCGATGAGCATGGTCGCCTGCGGTTGCCGGCGAACCACACGGTTGCTGGGAACCCCTCGCGCATGAGCGCCGGCCCCACGGTCGTGCGCCTCGACAATGAATGGGCGGGCGCCATGTCCCGGCGCGACCTGGCCATCGTGGGTGCAATCACGGCACCCTTGCTTGGCCACTACGGGTACCCCCGGGCCATCGTGCGCCAGGACCCAAACTCACGATGACCGGGACGTTCCATCGCCGGGGCGCCGCCGTACTCGCTAGCGCCCTGACCGGGGCGGTTGCCCTCCTCCTCGCGGGTTGCGCCGGCAGCAGCCCTGACGCCCCCTCGAGGACGACATACCGCAGCGTCGACCGTTCCGGGATTGCTCCGATTGTTCGGGGCCCCGGCGCGGCCGACATTGGCCTCAAATGGAATTGGGACCTTGCGCCGTCAATTGACTATGCGAGCCAGATCGGTTGGGGCGAAACCTTTCTTGAGGTCGAGTGGTGCGCCGTCCGAGGGGACAATGAACCCGGACAGTTGGCCGCCTTGGATCGGCGCCTGGCTCGGGCGGACCGGATGGGTTACCGGATGATGCTGAAGATCCGGGTGGGTTCGTGTCGCGGGGGAGCCGAAATCTTCGACCCTGCCGAGGGCACCTCCAAGCAGGCCAGCAGCTTCCCCGACGATCCCGACGCTTATGTGGAGTTTGTCCGCGGCCTCGTGACGCACTATGCCGCGCGGGGGGTGCGGACGTGGGCCATTGAGAACGAGGTCGACGCCAACAACTTCTGGACCGGTACGCGACAGGAGTATGTCGAGCTGGTCAAGCTAGGTGCGGCCGCCATCAAGGACGCCGATCCCACGGCAACTATTCTCGATGCGGGGATCTCTAGTACCGGCTATGGCGTGGCGATTGCCGGTGAGTTGCTCGACGCCGGCCAGGAGGAGCAGGCGCTCGCTTTCTATCATGCCTACTACATGCGTCGAATCGACGGCGACGGCGCGCGCTTCGAAGCCGTCGATTCGATTAGCCAGTTGCGCCGGGTTCTCGATCACGGGCGGGGGAAGCGGGTCCGTGACATGGTCGCCGCCACCTGGGATGCCGTGAATGCCGGCGGTGTGACTGCATACCAGCTGCATTTCTATGAGAACCCCGCCTTGCTTCCCCGAGTCCTGGACTTCATCGACGCACATCTGTCGGTTCGGGTGCCGATTCAAGCGTGGGAGGTGGGCTCCGCCTGGCCGGGTGCGACGTATACGACGCAAGGCCAGGCGGCGGAGGTCGCCACCCTCTTGGGGATCTTGTTTGCCCGGCACATCAGTCCGGTCGTCTACTTGCCGCTGGCGTATACGCCGAGGCCAGGCAAGACCGAGGTCTTCCGCGGCCTGACGGCAACGGGCGGTCAGGAACTGCCCGCCGGCGAGGTCTATCGCCGTTTCGCGGCTGCGGCCAACAAGAGCACAGCCATCACGGAACTGGCCGTCGATGGGGGAGCGGGGGTTCTGTTCGATTTGACGGACCGCTCGTTCGCGGTGGTATGGCCGACGTCCGGGGCGGGCCTGAAGATCGGCCAGATGAGCGACGGCACCTCGATCGTCGCGGCAGCGGAGCCCGCTCAGGCGGTCGGGCCCGGCTCCACCGTTGCCGGAGCCATCCTCATTGACCTCGCGGGCACGACGGCCAAACAGGCACCCAAGGACTTAACGGCCCTCCTGGGTGTGGCGGTCTCCACGTCGCGCTGACAGCAACGCTCCCGAGATTCGCGTCCCCACACTCCCTCGGATCCGCCACGCTCGGGTCGGGCCGCGCGCGGGTGGGTGAGGTCAGCAGCCGAAGGTCTGGGCCCCTGGCACCGGGCCAGGCGCGACGAGCGACCCGTTCCACCTATTGTTGTACTTTCCCCAGTAGCTTTTGAGGTTCTTGCCGATCCACGTCGTCGGGAAGCTATTGCTTGTGAAAGTCGCATTGACAATTCCACCAGCACCGAGCGCGCGCGCATCGCCAATTGCACGCGACGCGACGTTGCATCGGACGACAGCAAGGTTGTTGCTGCTCGCGAGGGAAGGCGTGGCCAGCGTCGCGTCCATAAGTCGGAAGCCGAAGCCATATGTGCGATAATTGGTGACGACATTGTATTCCCAGCGGTTGTTCCACCCCGACATTTGGTCGTTGTAACCAATGGCCACATTGTGGACGCGGTTATGATGAATACTGTTAAAGCTGGCGTCAACATCAGTATTGATCCCGCGCCCGTCTCCGGGAAGGTCGTGGACGTAGTTCCCCGTCACCGTGTTGTAGTCAGCGGCGCTGCCGAGTCGAATGCCTTCCTGCATGAAGTGGGCGGCGGAGGACACGGCGATGTCGCTCACGTCGTTGTTGGCGATCGTCCAGCCATTCGAGAACGTCATCAGCCATATTCCTGGGCCAATGCCACAGGGGATCTTGGAGATATGGTTGCCGCTGATCGTTCCGTAGCTTGTTAATGCTCCGTAGATACCGCGCCCAGTGAGGGTGTTGTTGAGGAGCTTGAGGCCGACCGACGCATCCATGGCCGGTGACTTCGTCACAGCCCGCAGGTAGGGGATGGAGCCCTGGGCGGCCGCTGGGTCGTAGGCCAGGTGGCCGGGCACCCTGCGTCGGCTCGCCCAGTCGCGCTTGTCCACGAGGTTGGTCAGCCAGCTATATGCCACGTTTGACTGTTTGCCAGAGATCCAGATGCCATTGTGGATGGCGAGGTTGTCGATGGTCCAGTAGTCGGCCCCATCACCGATGGTTATGGTTCTGTCGGCCGCTGGTTGACTGTTGTTGCACGGCTGGGGTGCGGAGTTGTAGGTCAGGCGGACCGTTCCGGGGGTGCTCGCGGTCAACCTGATCGGGGCCGCTGCCGTCCCACTGGTCCGGATCTTGACGTTGCCGGAGTAGGTGCCAGGCAGGAGTCGGATTGTCGTGCCGGGCGTGGCTCGGTCAACGGCGGCCTGAACGGTGCCGAGTGGGGCGGTGCGGGTCCCGGTTGCTACGTCGGAACCGCCGGCTCCGACGTAGAGGTCTCCGGCGGCGGAAGCCGGCACACTGGCGAGCGCAACGGGGGCGACGATGGCCGCGGAAAGGGCGGCAATGGCCGTGCGGACGAGGCTAATTGGGGGTGTGGACATGCAAACTCCCAGGGGGTTGGGATTGCGCCCGGCGTGCGAGGCGCGGGACCGGGCGCCATTGGCCGGATTAGCCGAGAGCGAGGCACCCTTCGGCTGCACCGGCCATCGTTGGGGACTTTGGGAGCGGTGCGCGCCGGACACTAGCGGCCCGCGGTGCGCCGACGCAACCCCCGGGTTGCACGAAGACGAGCGTGGGGCCGTTGGCGCCGCGGCGGTGCCGCGACCGCCAAGAGGCCCCACGGGCGGGACTTAGAGCTGGTTGAGGTTGAACACCGAGATGCGCTCGTTGCCCTCTTCGCAGACGTAAAGTCGGCCACCATAAAGGGCGAGGCCATCCGGTTGAAGCAACTTGCCCTTGACCGTGCCACGTTGGGCGATCTTGAGGAGGAAGACGCCCGTCTTGCTGAAGACCTTCACCTTGTGTGTGGGTGTGTCGGCGACGTAGATGCGCTCAGCATCAACCACGATCCCGAAGGTTCCGCTGATCTGGTTGTTGGCCGTCCCCTTGCCAATGGGCAGCGTGCCGAGTTTGACGCCGGCTGCGCTCCAATGGGTGATCTGATCCTTGCCGCTGTCGGACACCCAGAGCGATCCGTCCACCGGGTCCACCGCGATACCGCGGGGGTACCCGAAGTCGGTGGCGCTGCCGAACATGCGCACGAGGGCGCCGTCCTTGGTGAGGACCTGGATGCGTTGGTTGTTGGAGTCGACCACATAAATGGTGCCGTCGCGGGCGATCGCGAGATCCTGGGGGTTGCGGAATTGGCCCAGTCCACCCTTGCCGCCCGCGCCGGTGCTCCACCGGAAGACCCCATCCTTGGTGTACGCCTTGACTCGTCCGTTATCGCTGTCGACGATGACGATGTCCTGCGTGAGCGGGCTGTACTTCAGCAGGCGGGCGTAGTTGAACTCGTAGTCACCGCGGCCGCGCCCGCCCCATTCCTTGATTGGCGTCCCCGCGTTGGTGAAGGTCTGAATCCGCCAGTTGTACGTGTCGGAGACCGCGACCGAGCCATCGACTGGATTCACGGCCACGCCCCGGGGTGCGTTGAACCCCCCGAGTGGTGGGCGCTGGACAGGGTTGGGGAAGGCACCGAGGAACGTCCCCGTCGGGGAGAACTTCTGGACTCGGTAGTTGGGCATGTCGGCCACCCATACGTTGCCCGCGGAGTCAACGGTGGCTTCGCGGCCACCATCGGCGAACTGGCCGTTCCCGTGGCCGTTGCTGCCCCACTTGGTGATGAAGTTTCCGAGGAGGTCAAATTTACTGACGCGGTTGCCTTCGCCATCAACGACGTAAACCCAACCGTTGACCTTGTCGACCGCAACCCCTCGCATGTCACCCGCGAACTGGCCCGGACCCGTCCCCTTGGTCCCGAAGGTCCGCCGAAAGGTGCCGTTCTTGTCAAACACGGATATCCGCCAGTTGCCAGCGTCGGCGACATACAGGTTGTCGGCGGCATCCAGTGCCATCCCGTGGGGCGATTTGAGTTGCGCAGGCGCGGTCCCGAAGCCGCCCAGTTGCTTGATCTCAGTGCCGACGGTGTTGGACATGACGATGGTGTTGTCCCAGGTGTCGGCAACGAACACGGTGCCCACGCTATTGACGACGACCCGCGAGGGGTAGAGGAACCTTCCGGCGCCGGTCCCCTTGGCTCCCCAGCTTCGCAGGTAGGCCCCGGCTTCGCTGTAGACGTCGATTTGATACTTATCCGTATCCGCCATGTAGACCTCGCCGTTGCGGGGGTCCTGGCCGAGGCCATACGGCGTGTAGTACTGGGTCGCGCCATTACCGTTGTTCTTGATGAACACACCGGTCCCCACGGGGGTTCCGTCCGATTTGTAGCGCAGCACCCGGTAGTTCCAGTAGTCGCTGACAAGCACCGTGCCATCGCGAAGCGTGGCCATGCCCCAGGCGTAGAGACCGGCATGCCCCGGGGACCCAATCGTGCGCTCGAACACGGGGGCGATGGTTGTGCCTCGTGCGGGGGCGAGCGCGTCGCCTCCGGTGGCGAGCGCCGGAGTCGCCGCGATCGCCAACACTGCGGCTCCCGCCACAAACAAACGGATGGTGCGGTTCGACGCGATCATTGGTCCCCCGACGAGTTAGGTATGGGCGGGTCAGCACCTAGCGGAGGTGGCCCCGGTCCTTTCGCGCAGGCGCAGGCCCCGCGAGTCGCCCGATAGCCCCGACGTGAGAAGTCTACTCGACGTGCAGTCGCGCCGAAATCCCCGTTGCGAGTTGGGTTGACCGAGCGGTTGGCCACGGGCGAGCCACCCGCCACCGGGGCGGGTCAAGTAATGGCCCGCGCGCACGTTAGCGGATTGCATCCGAGGCCAGTGTGCCATCATCGAGGCGCCAACAGCTTGCTTTGTGAAGGGTGGGAAAACTCGGATGCCGAGTTCACGCATGCATCAACACCTGGTCGCCATCATGGCCACCGGATCACTTTTTACCGTCGGCCTTGTGGCCGCGTCCGTTCCCGCGGGTGCCGCGGTTCCATCACCGACGGTGCTCGGCGGCCCAGGTCACGCGCTCATGTACTCCTCGGGAATGGAGGTGGGACCGAGCGGGGAACTCGTCATCGCCGATACCGGCAACGACTCGATCGCCAAGTTCTCGAGTGCGGGCGCCCTCATCTGGCGGGTCTCGGCCGGAACCAGCGTCGGCGACGAAGCCGAAAACGCGCGGGACGTCGCCATCGACGACAGCGGCAACATCTATGTGGGCGATGCCGCCCAGTCGCGGGTCATCAAACTCAACTCGGCAGGCACGGTCGTCGGAACCTGGGCGGGGCCCACCGCAGACAAGATCGGGTCGCCAATCGGTCTGACCCACAAGGCCGGCAACATCTATGTCGCCGATGCGCTCAAGCGCAAGATCCGGGTCTTCGACACCAACGGCAACCAGACCTCAGCCTTCGGCGAGAGCGGCGCCTGCCTGCTCGCTGCCGTTCGCGACGTCGATGCGGACTCCGCTGGCAACGTGTATGTCGCCAACTACACGAACAACAACGTCGCCAAGTTCAGCGCGTCCGGGGCGTGCGTCGCCACCTGGGGCACGAAGGGCACCGCCGCCGGTCAGTTCAAGAACCCGTATGGGGTGCGGATTGCCAACGACCCGGTCTGGGGCCAGAGCGTCTATGTCGCTGACTCCAACAACAACCGGATCCAAATATTCAGCACGACCGGTGCGTACCGCACCTCGATTGGGTCGCCGGGTCTCTCGAGCCAACCCGGAACGTTCACCACGTTACGGCGGGTCGCCGTCGCCGCCGACGGTGATGTCTGGGGGGCCGACCTGTGGGGCTGGCGTCTCGTGCGCTTCGACCGGACGTCGACGGGATTCAAATACGCCCAGACAATCGGCGGGACGCCGCCGCCGCTGACGAGCTCGGCGGTGTTCAACGAACCGCGCGCTGTGGCCGTCGGGCCGGACGGCAAGTACAACATCATCGACACCGTGAACCAGCGCGTCGTGCAGATGACCAGCGACGGCGCCGTCGTCGGCTCCTGTGGCGTGCGTGACTCCCGCCCCGTGTCGGTCAACTGGCCGCGCGGGGTCGCTGTGGACCCCGTCAGCGGCGACCGCTGGGTCGCTGACACCAAGCAGTCGCGGTTGCAGATCCTTCCCGCCAACTGTGGCCAGATGACGCGCCTCGGGTCCCAGGGCAGCGCTTCGAATGAGATGTCCTGGCCGTACAGCATTGCCATTAGGGCTACTGGTCGCCTCGCCTTCGTTGCCGACACGCTCAACAACCGGATTACGGTCTGGGACGTGGCCACTCGTGCCGCGA
>CAZACX010000005.1:65672-79892 GCA_964483685.1 uncultured Intrasporangiaceae bacterium | reverse complement strand
GCCGACACGCTCAACAACCGGATTACGGTCTGGGACGTGGCCACTCGTGCCGCGATCGCCAGCTACACGGGCGCCAACCTCAACCAGCCACGCTCGATCACGGTGTCCCCAGGAACGAACAAGCTCCTGGTCACCGACTTCGGCAACGATCGCGTCGTTGAGCTTTCCTACAGCCGGACCGCGGGATTCACGGTCGGTCGCGCCATTTCCGCGGGCCTCAAGGGCCCCGAGGGCGCCGCTGCGGACGTCAACGGCAACATCTGGATCGCCGACACCGGGAACAACCGCGTGCTCGTCGTCAACCCAAGCGGAACCGTCACCGACACGATCACGTCAGCGGCGGGTAAGACGCTGTCACAGCCTGCCGCGGTGAGCGTCAGCGGTGGCACGATCTTCGTGTCGGACACCAACAACGACCGGGTGTTGCGCTACGTGGTTACGGGGACGCCGCCGCCGACCGGTGGGCCGGCCTACGAGGCCACCCTGTATGGCGGCGCGTTCGCCGATATGTACCCGGTCGACGTCGCCTCGACGGCCACCCATTACTACGTCGTCGACCCGGGCCGATATCGCGTCATCGGGGTGAACCGGGCGACAAAGGCCATCGACTACAGCGTCGGTGGTTCCCGTGGTTCGGGCGCCGAGGAGGTGGCGGCCGCTCGGGCCTTGACCACCGACGCAGCGAAGAATGTGTATGTCGCGGACACTCCGAACAACCGGATCGTCAAGTACTCAAGCGCCCTCAAAACCATCAAGACCTGGGGAACCAAAGGCACCGCGAACGGCCAGTTCACCGCGGTCTATGGCGTAGCCGATGGTCCCGGCGTCGGTGCAGGTGGCGCGGCCGCCGAGGTCATCTACACGATCGACGCGTCCCGGATCCAGAAGTTCACCACCGACGGTGCCTGGTTGGCGACCTTCGGCACCGGGCTCAACCAACCTCGCCAGATCGAAGTGAACAAGGTCAACGGCGACATCTATGTCGTTAACGCCCGCGATCACCAGGTTGTGGTCTTCCGCAAGGACCTGACCGAGAAGTACCGCTTCGGCAGCGGCGGAACTGGCCCCGGACAGTTCAGCAATGACCCCCGAGGTATCACGGTGAGCCAGGACGGCAAGGTCGTCTTCGTCACCGATGATGGTGGCCGACGGGTCGAGGCTTTCTCCGGGACCACGGGTGCCTACCTCTATGCCCTCGGGGGAACCGGGGTCTTTACCGACCCGCGTGGCCTCGAAGCCACCGCGGACGGCAAGCTCATCGTCACCGACGAGTGGGACTACTCCCTCAAGGAGTACAGCTTCACGACGTCGGGAGCAACGTTGATCCGAAAGCTGTTCGGCAACCCGGCCCCCAAGACGGGGGCCAACAGTCCCAGGGGTGTGGCCACCGATTCTCTCGGCCACGTCTTCGTCAGCGACTGGTGGAACCAGCGGATCATTCGCAGTGACGTTGCCGGCGGCGGAATCCTCACCTGGGGGAAGCGGGGCACTCGCAGCGACCCGGGGAGCCTCAATTTCCAGTGGGGCGTCGCCGTCCAACCGGGGACTAACCGGGTTTTCGTTGCCAACCGCGAGAGCCATGAAGTGACCGTCTTCGACAACAATGGGAAGCACCTGACCAAGTGGGGCCAGCGCGGAACCGCCCCGGAGGACGTCACGTTCCCGCAGGGTCTGGCCTTCGCTCCCGATGGCACGCTCTGGGTGGTCGACACGGGCAACGGCAAGATCGACCAATTCACGATCAACGCCGCGGGAGGCGGGACCTATAAGCGCTCGGTCGGTTCTGGTGTCGGGACGGCAGCCGGCCAGTTCAACATGGCGACCGGGATCGACTTCGCCTCCGACGGGACGATGTGGGTAGCCGACACCAAGAACAATCGAGTTCAGAAGTACTCGACGAGCGGCACCTGGACGGCCTACACCAAGGCGACTGGATCGAGTGTCGGGTTCGGCGTCCCGTGGGGCGTCACCGTGGCGCCCGACGGCAACATCTGGGTGGCCGATACGGGCCGCGGGCGGTTGGTGCGGATGTCTTCGACCGGCGTCCAGTCGTATGAAGTCACCGGTGCCTCCGCCGGAACGGCCGCCTTCCTCGGCCCCTTCCAGGTCGCCTTCACCTCGGCCGGTGACGTGATCGTGTCCGACACCTGGAGCAACCGGGTTGTGCGACTGGGTTGGTGACCGACTCGACCTTCGCGCCCTGACACCGTCTGCGCCCACCGAAACCCGGTGGGCGCGGACGTGCGCTCGGGGGACCGCCGTCGGCCGACACTGCCCATACGGACTCCATTCCCCCAACAGCTGCGCAAGGATCATCTGACGTGAGCGAGTCCCTTCCCGAGAACATGTCTGCGGCCGCACGCACCCGGGCGCGTCTGGGACGCCACCTCACGTGGGCGCGCGCGGGTGGGGTGGGTCGCCTCATCGAGGAAGACAACCTCGATCCGCGCGCCCGAGCAAGGGCGGCCTTTGCTCGCGCCCGGTGGCGTCGTGAGCATGGGGTTGCACCTGGCCAGGCGCGGGCCGTGTTCGTCGTCGGGGTACAGCGGTCGGGCACGAACATGCTCACCCATGGCCTGGACGCCATGCCCGAAGTCGAGGTTCACAACGAGAACGACGGCGCGATCTTCGATCGTTTCCAACTGCGCGACCACGCCGTCGTCCTCAAGACCGTCGCGCGCAGCGCCCATCAGGTCGTGTTGTTTAAACCGATCTGCGACAGCCATGACACCGATCTCCTCCTCGACGCCTTCGCCCACGCGGCCAACCCCGCCCGGGCCCTCTGGGCTTACCGGGCGGTTGATGACCGGGTGCGTTCCGCGGTCGCCAAGTTCGGCTGGGTGAATCAGCAAGTATTGGCCCGGATCGCCGCGACGGGGATCGACGGCAGCTGGCAAGCGGGGCGGATGACCCCGCAACTGCTCGATGACCTGCGCGCATGCGACCCCGCGAGCCTCTCCGCGGAGTCGGGGGCTGCCCTGTTCTGGTGGCTGCGCAACAGCCTCTACTTCGAGACCGGACTCGATGTGCGGCCAGACGTCATGCCGGTCAGTTACGACGACATCATCGCCGACCCCCAGGAGCGGCTCCGGGCAGTCTGCGAGTTTGTCGGCCTGCCCTATCGGCCCGAGGTTGCCGCTCACGTGGACGGTCGATCCAGGCGGTCACGTAAGGCGCCCCTCGACCTCGACCCCCGAGTCCGGAGACGCTGCGACGACCTTGGCGCCCGCTTGGACGACGCGGCACGGGGCTTCGGTCGCCAGTGACCACCCGCCGCGAGCTGCGCGCCCAGCGCGCCGAGAAGTCCCCCAAGGCCGTCGTTCGGCAAAGCGGGCTGACCAGTGTCATCGCCCTGATCGGCGTCTTTAGCGGGCTGCTCCTCGATCTCGCCTGGGGCCGAACGTTCGGCGTGGGCGACAACTCGGACGCGTTCGCGTTGGCGCTGCGCCTGCCGCTGGCCATCACGGCGATCGTCATGATTGTCGCCAATCAGGTGCTCGTGCCCACCTTTGGTAACTGGATGACCGGGCTGGGCCCACGTGAGCGCGGCGACGCGACGAGCGGGGTGCTGCTCTTTGCGATGGTGTCCTCGACGGGGCTTGCGCTCGTTTTCACTCTCTTGGCGCACCCGTTGATGTCGGTGATGGCGCCCGGGTTTGGCGACACCCCGGGCAAACTTGAGCTGGCGACGCGCCTGACCCAAATCCTCGCGTGGTACATCCCGTGCGTGACCGGCGCCGAGGTGCTGCGCTGCTGGCTCAACGCCAACCTTGTCATTGGCTTCCCGGCAGCCATGGCACTTGTGCTCAATGCCGTCGCGATCGGGGTGATCGTTTTTGGTCCCGAACGCATCGAAATCGTCCCCGTCGCGTACGTGGCCGGTTCAGCGGTCCAACTCCTCGCCATGGCCGGTGCCGCGTGGTGGAAGGGCTGGCGCCCTGGGAGGCCTTCGCTTCGCAACCCAGAGGTGCGCTCAACGATTCGTCTCTTTGGGCGCCCGGTCGCTGGCGCGGCCCTCAACCCCCTCATGCGAATCGTTGAAATCGTCGTCGCGTCAGTGCTGCCCTCTGGAACGGCCACGATCTTGCATTTCGGCAACCGGCTCGCCAGCGCCGTCGGCGGAACGATTGTGTTCCGCTCCATCATGGTCACCGTGTTGCCGCGACTCTCTCGTGCATACGGTCGCCAGGACCTTGTCGAGGTCCGCAAAATGACCCGGCTGGGCCTGCGGTTAACGCTCTTCTTGGCGATGCCGATGACCCTCGTGGGCATGGCCTGCGCAAAGCCGGTCACCGAGGTGGTGTTCACCGGCGGAAAGTTCACCGCCGCCGCGGCAACCACCCTTGGCCTCGTCATGGTGCTGTATGCGGTGAGCTTCGCCGGGTCGGGTTTGCAACGGGCCTTGCTTGCGCCGTACTACGCGCAGCGCGAGACCAAGACGCCGTTGCGCAACACCATCTACGGCGTCCTCGCCAACCTTGTCCTGCTGCCGGTGCTTTCCGTGGCGCTCAAGGGTGGCGGCAACGCGTTGTATGCCGTACCGATCGCCTACAGCGCCTCGCAGTACGTCAACGTCGCCCATGCCTGGTGGCGGCTGCGCTCAATCGAAGGGCTGGAGCGGTTGCCACTGCGCGGGTCGGTTGCCGGTAGTCTTGGCTGCGGTCTTGCCGGGGGCGCGGCGTCGTTGCTCGTCCTTCGGCTCCTTGAGGATGCTTCGAAGCCCGTGTCAGCGGGAGCCGGCGCCCTGGCCGGGGTTGTCGTTTCGGCGGTAGTCGGCGCCCTCGCCTTTCGGCAGCGCGGCCATGCCCCCAACTAGCCCGGCCGAGCCCGAACTATTCTTGGTGAGAACGCCAAGACCCGATTGCTCGCATGGGCGGGCCAGGAGGATCACAAGTGGACACCATTGACCGCGGCATTGCCGACGTTGGCGACCTTGCCGAACCGTCGCCGTCGCGCGTCCGGCGACGCCGGAGATTCGGCATCGGCGGAGAGATGGTCGTCACCGCGATCCTCGGTGTCGCCTTGTCCTTCGTCACGGCGATGGCAATCATTGACGGCGTCCCCACGAAGGCGGTCGCCATCCCCGCCGCCGCGATTGTCGGGCTAGCCCTGGTCTGGGTGGCGCTCAACGATCTCGAGACCTTCGTTCTTGCTGCCCTGGCGATCCGGTCCAGCCTCGATGCGATCAACGGCGGACCCCAGGTAGTCCTCGGACTGCTGCTCCTGTGCGCCGGGGCCTTCTGGCTGTTCAACCGCCAGATGCAGCTACGGCGTGACTTCCCGATGTCTCGCCTTGGTGTCGCCTACGTCGTGTTCCTGATCGCGGCCCTCATGGGGATCTTTACCTCGGCGAACCTCGTCTCCAGTGCGGTCGAATGGTCGCGCATCGCGAGCATTGTCGTCGTCTATTTGGTCGTCGAGCAGTTCGCTGCTCGTGGATCAGCCATCAAGCCCTTCGTTGGCGTCATCGGCTTGGCGATGGTCGTTCCCGCCGCTGTTGCCCTCGCCCAGCTGCTTTCCGGTGAGGGCCTCTTTATCGCCGGTGGGTACTCGCGCATCACGGGATCCTTCGCCCACAGCAACCCGCTCGCCTACTTCAGCGTGATCGTTCTCCTCGTGATGGTTGCGGTGCACCCCGTTGTGACCGGCCTGACGAGGGCCGCCACCTCGGTCGTCATCATCACGAGCACCGTCCTGTTGGTGCTCACGTACACCCGAAGCGCCTGGATCGTGGCCCTGTTGGGTGTCGTTGTGCTGCTGTGGCGCCGTCGTTCCCTGCCCGCGATCGCGGTGATTCTCGCGGGCGTGCTGCTGGCCGGGGCGACGCCGCAGATTCAGGGCCGCTTCGCCGACCTGGATACTTCGGCACAGGTCAGCGGCAAGCCCGCCAACTCGCTCGCCTGGCGTTACGCCTACTGGCAGGAGTCCCTCGAGCTGGCCAAACCGAGCCCGATCGCCGGGGTCGGTCTGCGTTCTGTGGCGGCGACGACTGAGGAGGGCAAGTCGCCGCACAACGATGTTGTCCGGTCGTATGTCGAACTCGGCATTCCCGGCCTGGTCACCTATCTCTTCGTGCTCGGGATGATGTTGTGGACCGGAATCGCCGCGGCCGCAGACGCCCGACGGCGTCGACTACGCGGGATCGATCGAGCCCTCGCTGAGGCAAGTCTCGTCGTCGCTCTGACCATGGTCACCTTGAGCTTTGTTGCCAACCTCATGTCCCAAGTCGTTGTCACCCTCTATGCCGTGACGGTGCTTGCGCTCGCGTCCGGGGCCTGTCTGCGCCGCCGCCGACTCGACGCCGCGGCGCAGGCCATGGCTGCGGATGCGGCTCGGCTGGCACGCGTCGCGCGGACCTGAGCCACCCGGTGCGCATCCTCCAGGTCAACAAGTTTCTTTACCGCCGCGGCGGCGCGGAGGGCTACCTCCTCGATCTCGCGCAGCTGCAACGCGACGCCGGGCACGAGGTGGCGTTCTTTGGGATGGACCACCCCGACAACGAGCCGATGCCCTACCGGGCGGAGTTCCCGTCCCATGTCGAGTTCGAACCGCCGCCGCCCGGCTTGCCGGCCCGCCTCGAATTGGTCGGGCGCATGATGTGGTCGCGGTCAGCGGCCACGGGACTGCGACGGGTCTTGGACGACTTCCGCCCGGACGTCGTCCACATGCACAACATCTATCACCAACTCTCGCCGTCGATCGTTCGCTCGTGCGCGAAGGCCGGCGTGCCGGTCGTGATGACGTTGCACGATTACAAACTCGTGTGCCCGACATACCAGTTCCTCGACAAGGGCGAAATCTGCACGGCCTGTGTCACGGGCGGGGTGCGTCAAGCGATCAAGCGCCGCTGTAAGGATGGGAGTTTGGCCGCAAGCACGATTGCCGCCACCGAGGTGGCTACCCACCGCGCACTGCATGCGTATGGGTCGGTCGGTCGGTTCCTGTGCCCGAGCGCCTTCCTGCGCGATCAGGTGGCCGCTGCCGGTATTCATGTCACCCGTTTGCGGCATCTCGACAACTTCACCAACACCGAGGTGCCGGTGCGGACCGAGCCGGGCCGCGGCGTCGTCTTTGCCGGTCGGCTCTCGCACGAGAAGGGTGTCGATGTCCTTATCCGGGCGGCCGCGAAGTTGGCCGCAGGCCGTGACGGGATCGTTCTCGACATCGTGGGGGATGGGCCCGATCGCGCCGACCTGGAGCGGCTCGCCGACTCGGTAGCACCCGGGGCAGTCCGCTTCCACGGTCGGGTCACCGCTGACGAGGTCCGGGCCCACCTGCGAGGCGCCCGGGTGAGTGCCGTCCCGTCGCGATGGCTGGAGAATCAGCCCTTGTCGGTCCTCGAAGCCTTTGCCAGTGGCGTGCCCGTCGTCGCGAGTGCCCTGGGCGGCCTCAACGACCTCGTCACCCCCGGGCTGGATGGCGAACTCGTCGCCGCCGACGATCCGGCGGCCCTGGCGGTCGCACTGGGCCGCTACCTGGACGATCCGCAGCTCTCGCTCCGCCACGGTGGCGCGGCCCGGAACCGCGCCCTCACCAGGCACGAGCCGCATGGCCACCTTGACCGTGTGCTCGCCGTCTACGACGAGCTACGCACCACCTCACGCCACGGAAAGTGACCCGGAATGCGCATTGCGATGATCGGGTTACGCGGTCTCCCGGCGACGTTTGGGGGCATCGAGAAGCACGTTGAGGAACTTGGTTGGCGACTGGCTGACCGCGGTCACGACGTGACGGTCTACTGCCGGCCCTCGTATGCCGCCGCGCTGGCGCCGGTGCCCCCCGAGCACGGCTATGTGGCGCCGGTCGGTCGGGCGCCAGGGCGATACCGGGGGATGACGCTGCAGAATCTGCCCGCGCCGGAGGGCAAGGGGCTGGAGGCGTTCATCCACAGCGGGCTTGCCGCGGGGGCGGTGGTCGGTCGCGGCTTTGACGTCGTGCATTTTCACGCGCTCGGACCTGGCCTCTTCTCGCCGATACCGCAGTATCTGACCCGGGCCGGAGTCGTCCAGACCATTCATGGGCTTGACGACGAGAGGGGAAAGTGGGGGCGCGCAGCCAAAGCCCTGCTCGGCACCGGCCGTCGGTTCTCCGCGCGGGTGCCCGATGAGGTTGTCGTCGTTTCTCGGGACCTCGCCCGCACTTACCGGGACCTCCATCACCGGGAGACGACCTATATCCCCAATGGGGGACCACGCGTCACGCCGGTGCCGCCCGGTCCGACGTTGGCCCGCCTTGGCCTTGAGGCCGGGCGCTACACGATGTTCCTTGGTCGCCTCGTCCCGGAAAAGGACCCGGCAGTCATCCTCGACGCGTTCGCGCAGATCGCGGGGGACAGTCGGCTCGTCCTCGTCGGCGACTCGGCCAACACCGATGAGTACGTGGCTGATTTGCGGGCGCGGGCCGCGGCGGACCCGCGCGTCGTCATGGCGGGCTATCTCTATGGTGAGGCGCTCGCCGAGGTTATGACGTCGGCCGCACTGTTTGTCCAGCCCTCACGGCTGGAGGGTTTGCCGATCACGTTGCTGGAGGCGGCGGCATACGGGCTGCCCGTGGTCGTCAGCGACATCGCGCCGCACGTGGAGGTCATCGGCACCTCGGCGCCGGGTCGACGCACGTTCCCGGTGGGTGACACGGCGGCCTTCGCTGCGGCGCTCACTGCCGAGCTGGCCCAGCCGCAGGAGGGTCGGGAGGGTGCGGCCCGGTGGTCGCGGGAGGTGGCCGCGCACTACGACTGGGACCAGGCGACCGAGCAACTCCTCGAGGTGTACCGGCGCGCCGCGCGACGTCGCTGACGGTGTCGGTCCGTCGGCCACCGTGGTCGGTCAGCCGTGACCGCGCCGCCGTATGGTGCCGCCGGCACCGTGGTCCGTCAGCCCGTCGTGACCTCACCGCCCGCCGCGCTCCAGGCGCCAATGCCGCCTCCGAGGTGATATGTGCCGGTGAATCCGGCCGCCGTCATCATGGACAGGGCCGTGCCGGACCGGTTCCCGGAGCGGCAGTAGAGCGCGTACGGAACGGTCTTGTCGAGGGTCTCGAGGCGGGTCGCGAAGTCGGCTGATTCGACGTCAACATTGACGGCGCGCGGCAGATGGCCCTCGGCATACTCCGCAGGTGTCCGGACATCGAGGACGACCGTGCCCGTGCGCAGCACGGCGGCGGCGAACTCGGTCGCGTTGAGCTCGGCCCCGTTGGCGGGTGCGCTCGCGGCGCTCGTGACGTCCGCCATCGGCGTCTCGTCGGCGCCGCATCCCGTGAGGGGGAGGATCAGGGCAAGGGAGCCGAGGGCTGCGGCGAATGCGGTGCGTCGGTTCATGGGTCCTTCTCGGATTGCACGGGGTGGCGGTTGCCTGAAATCAATATACCCCCTAGGGTATGAGTTCTTCGCTAGTCCTTTCGGACCACTCGCACCCAGGGAGCCCCGCCATGCTGGTCACGCAGTACTACCTTGACTGTCTTTCGCAAGCGTCGTACCTCGTCGGCGACGAGGCCACTGGACGCGCCGTGGTCATCGATCCTCGCCGTGACGTCAGCGAGTACTTGCGGGATGCGCAGGCGCACGGCCTGACCATTGAAGGCGTAATCAACACCCACTTCCACGCGGACTTTGTCTCCGGACACCTCGAGCTGGCCCGCGAGACCGGCGCCTGGATCGGCTATGGCGAGGCCGCCCGCGCTGAGTTCCAGGTCCGCCATCTCGCAGATGGCGAGCGGATCAGTCTCGGCGAGGTCACTCTCGAGGTGATGTCGACGCCCGGTCACACCCCCGAGTCGATCAGCGTCCTGGTCTTTGAGCACAGCTCCGACGAGGTTGCCTACGGTGTCTTCACCGGGGACGCGCTGTTTATCGGCGACGTTGGCCGACCCGACCTCCTCGCGTCGGTGGGCGTCACCGCCGACGAGTTGGGGCGGCTGCTCTATGACTCGATTCAGCACAAGTTGATGGGGCTGCCGGATGCCGTGCGGGTCTTCCCCGCCCACGGTGCGGGATCGGCGTGTGGCAAGAACCTCTCCACCGAACGCCAGTCGACGATCGGCGAACAGCGCGCGACCAACTACGCCTGCCAGCCGATGTCGCAGGAGGCCTTCCTTGAGGTAGTGACCGAGGGGCAACCGGCGGCTCCGGGGTACTTCCTCTTCAACGCGACCCTCAACAAGCAGGACCGCGAGATACGTCCGCTCGACGCGGTCGTCCCCGCCCTTAGCCCGGGCGAGGTTGTCGACGCCGTCGCCGCGGGCGCGCTCGTCCATGACGCCCGGGACGTGCAGACCTTTGCGACCGGCCACCTGCGCGGGGCGATCAACGTTCCGGCCGACGGGCGCATGGCGGAAACGGTGGGCATGGTCTTCACGCCCGACCAGCGCATCGTGGTCATCGCGCCGGAGGGTGTCGAGCAGGACGTTGCCACCCGCTTCGCTCGCATCGGCTACGACGGCGTGCTCGGCTACGTCGCCGAGCCCGAGGCATTCCTCCTTGCCCGTCAGGATGAGGTCACCCAGGCGAGCCGGCTCACCGTTCCCGAGATGGAATCCGCCCTCGGGGCCGCGCCGGTGCAGCTCGTCGATATCCGCAACGCCGGAGAGGTCGCCGACGGGATGATCCCCGGGGCCACCCACATTCCCCTCGCGCAACTGGCCACCCGGGCAAGCGAACTCGACGCCAGCGCACCCGTTGTCGTCTACTGCGCGGGCGGTTGGCGCAGCAGCGTGGGTGCAAGCCTGCTGCGGGCCAAGGGCTTCACCGACGTCTCTGACCTCCTCGGCGGGTACGGCGCCTGGGCGAGGGCGACCGAGGTCAATGCTTAGGTCACCCTCTCTATACCCCTAGAGGTATCTTGGCTAGGCTGACGGAACAACGACGTCCGAAGGAGCCACGGTCATGGCTGAAGTTGTCATTCTTGGTGCGGGAATCTCGGGGCACACCGCCGCGCTGCACCTTCGCCGCATGCTCGGCGACACGCACGGTGTCACGGTGGTCTCGCCCAACTCCCATTGGAACTGGATCCCCTCGAATATCTGGGTCGGGGTCGGCAAGATGGCGAAGAAGGATGTTGTCTTCCCCCTTGAACCGGTCTATCGCAAGAAGGGCATCACCTTCCGGCAGGCCAAGGCGTTGGCGATCCATCCCAACGGAGACGCCGCCGACCCCCGCGGTGCCGTCGACATCGAGTACACCGATCAGAGCAAGATCGGGGTATCCGAGCGAATTCGCTACGACTACCTGGTCAACGCGACTGGCCCGAAGCTCAAGTTCGAGGCGACACCGGGACTGGGGCCGGACGGGCATACCGTCTCGGTCTGCACGGCCGACCATGCCCTCGAGGCGGCGGCGACACTCGCCGACACCATTGCGCGGGCCAAGGCCGGAGCGCACCAGACGCTCGTCGTCGGGATGGGCCACGGGACGTGTACCTGCGAAGGGGCCGCCTTCGAATACGTCTTCAACGTCGATCACGAACTGCGCGCGGCGGGTGTTCGCGACAAGGCGACGCTCTACTACCTCACGAACGAGGCCCAGCTCGGGGACTTCGGCGTCGATGGAATGACGTTCGAGGACATGGGGTTTCAGACATCGAGCGAGTTGTGGACCGGGTCGCTCTTCCGCGAGCGTGGCGTCCTTGCGATCCTTGGCGCCCACGTTGAGCGGGTCGAACCGGGCCTGGTCCATTACGAAACCCTCGACGGCCAACACCACGAACTCGCGTTCGACTTCGCGATGCTGCTCCCGCCCTTTGGCGGCGTGCCGCTGACCGCGTTTGATCGGGACGGCACCGACATCACCGCAACGCTCTTTGCGCCGAGTGGCTTCATGAAGGTCGACGCCGATTACACCCCCAAGCCGTATGAGGAGTGGCGGGCTCGCGATTGGCCCACCACCTATCTGGCCCCGGGCTACGACAACATCTTTGCCGTCGGCATCGCCTTCGCCCCGCCCCATCAAATCTCTCGCCCGCGCAAGAGCGCGAACGGTACCGTCATTGCGCCGTCGCCGCCGCGCACCGGGATGCCCTCGGGAGTTATGGGCAAAACCGTCGCGAAGACCATCGTCGACCGGATCGCCAGCGGCCCGTCTGCCGCACCGCATACGGCCTCGATGGCCAAAATGGGCGCGGCGTGTGTCGCCTCGGCAGGCGCGGGTTTGCGCAGCGGGTCAGCTGCGGCGATGACGATGATGCCGATCGTGCCCGACTATGAGCGCTACCCGACCGGCCGGGAGTTGGCGAATACGCGTGGCGAGATCGGACTTTCGGGGCACTGGGTCAAGCTGATGCTCCACCACCTCTTTATCCACAAGGCCAAGGGTCGCCCTGGCTGGCAGTTCATCCCGGAGTGATGGCTATGACTGACATGAACAGCCCCGTCCCCGCCTCGGATCGGCCGGTACCAGTGGCAGATCTCTCCAGGGCTCCGCTGCCGACAAGCCAGACGATCAAGCGACGGGCCAGCGTGCCCTTCCAGCTGACCCGCTTCGCCGTCTTCAACGCGCGGATTATGCGGATGGTCGTCAAGGGGCACCACTGACCTGCCCGATTGGGCCGACCCCCCGGCCTGATCAAGGGGAACCCCCTGCCTGATCAGGCGGAACGCACTGCCTGATTAGGCGGAACGCTTCAGGCGAGGGACAAGAAGAGCTTCGTGAGCGCCGCGCTGTCGAGGGGATGCCCGTCGGGGTCATTGAGGCATTGACGCAGGCCCGCCGCGACGAGCGCAAACCCGACATGATCGAGTTCGGCGCTCGCCCTGGCGATCTGCTCGACGATGTCCTGGCAGTGTCGACCGCTTGAGGTCATGGCGATGATCTCGCCGAGATGGTCCGACGCCTGCCGTAGGTCGGCCACGATGGCCGTCAGCTGCTCGGGGTCGAAGATCGCGACGGGAGGGTCGTGCGAGGCCGGCATGCTGGTGGCTACCTCGGCCTGGTTCCGGTGACGACCGGTTGCCCGGCCGCGATCCACCCCGAGGTGCCGCCGCTGACGGAATGGGCGCTGACTCCCGCGCGGACGAGGAACTCGGTCACCGTCGCGCTCCGGTTGCCGCTTTGACAGATGACGTACACGTCGCGCTCGCGCGAAATGTCGCCGACGTGGTGGCTGATCTGGCTCATGGGGGCCAAGGTCGCGCCGGGGACGTGGCCGGTCACGTATTCGCCGGGCTCACGACAGTCGATGACGGTGGCGCCGTCGGCGTGGCGAGCAATGAACGTGGTGATATCGACCGTGGAAATCATGGGACCATCATACCCCCTAGGGTATATTCCGGGGTTGCGGGTTCCTTCTGACGGAAGTTGGCCATGATCGTTATTGCTGTGGTGGCGGGGATCCTCGTGGGGATCAGCCTCGGTGCCCTCGGCGGGGGAGGGGCCATCATCACGGTTCCGGTGCTCGTGTACGTGCTCGGTCAGTCTGCCCACGAGGCGACCACCTCGTCCCTGGTCATTGTTGGGGTTACCGCGTTCATCGCGGCGATCACGCACGCCTGCGCCGGTCGGGTCCGCTGGGTGCAGGGCCTGATCTTTGGCGCGGTCGGCACCCTCGGGACCCTCCTCGGGTCGCAGCTCGCCTCGGGGATTGCGGCGAACACCCTGCTCGGGCTGTTCGCGACTCTCCTCTTCGTCGTGGCAATACTGTTGTGGCGCAGAGCCGCTGCGGCGACGGGACCTGTCGATGACGTTGAAGGTCGGGAATCGGCTGGCCTGATCGTGTGGAACCCACAGTTTGTTTGTGACTGCCCCGCGGTGCTCAAGGTCGTGGTGACGGCAGTGGGCGTGGGGTTGCTCACCGGGTTCTTTGGGGTCGGTGGCGGCTTCGCCGTGGTCCCCGCCCTCGTCATGGCGTTGCGGTTCACGATGCCGGTGGCGATCGGCACGTCGTTGTTCGTCATCGCCCTCAACAGCGCCACCGCGTTGGCGAGTCGACTTGGTGGTGGGGTAGCCCTCGATTGGCGCGTCGTTGGGATATTTACCTTCGCGGCGGTCGCCGCCAGCCTCCTCGGGTCCCGGGTCACCTCCCGCCTCCCGGCGGCAACGCTGCAGCGGGCCTTTGCCCTCTTGCTCCTGCTCGTCGCCGGGTATACCGCCGCGCGAACTCTCCTCGGCGGGTAGTCGCCCCGGCGGGTGGTCGCCGCCGACACGAGGCCCACCTGGCCCATCCACGGGGCCCAACCGGCCGATCCACGGGGCCCAACCGGCCGATCCACGGGGCCCAACCGGCCGATCCACGGGGC